>DASUXC010000106.1:0-1598 GCA_036378095.1 Gemmatimonadaceae bacterium
CTGACGGCTTGTAGGCACACGGTTTCAGGTACTCTTTCACAACCCCTCACCGGGGCACTTTTCACCTTTCCCTCACGGTACTCGTCCACTATCGGTCACCAGGGAGTATTCAGGCTTACCAGGTGGTCCTGGCAGATTCACACGAGATTCCACGAGCCCCGTGCTACTCGGGAACACCCCAAGGGAGACACCCAGATTTCACCTACAGGACTCTCACCCACTACGGTCGACCATCCCAGATCGTTCGGCTATCCAAGCGTTTTATCACTCCCCGCCCAGGCGGCGGCCCAGACCAGAGGCATCCCACAACCCCACACGCGCAACACCCGCCGG
Source organism: Gemmatimonadaceae bacterium (assembly GCA_036378095.1). GTDB lineage: Bacteria > Gemmatimonadota > Gemmatimonadetes > Gemmatimonadales > Gemmatimonadaceae > JADGGM01. The sequence goes on from DASUXC010000106.1 coordinate 334, forward strand.
CTATCACACGCGCATGGTTTAGCCTCATCCCCTTTCGCTCACCACTACTCAGGGAATCACAATTGTTTTCTCTTCCTACGGGTACTGAGATGTTTCACTTCCCCGCGTTACCTTCCCACGCCCTATACATTCAGACGCGGACGACGGGTCATGACACCCGCCAGGTTTCCCCATTCGGAAATCCCCGGATCACAGCCCGGTTGCCGGCTCCCCGAGGCATATCGCAGGCTCCCACGTCCTTCATCGGCTCCTGGTGCCAAGGCATCCACCGTGCGCCCTAAAAAACTTGAACACACAAAGACGCTCGCGCCCACTATGCAGTTCTCAAAACACGACCGGAAACCAACCCCCAACCCACCCCACGGCAGGCCAGGCAATCAGCCCCACACCCAGGAAACAACCCCACCAACCACCCACCACCCACAGGCAGCAGGCACCGGCAGGCCCGTTCCCTCAGGACCCAACAGTGTGCCCGAACCCCCCGGCCACAGCCCCCACCCTTTCCTGAACCCACCCACCCCACGGCAGACGAGCAGTACTCAGCAGAGACCACAACCAGACGATCCGAATAGCCAGCGCTCCACACCCATGAGCACCCACCCCGCAGAACACACGCCTGCGCCGGGCGGGACACCCCACCCCCGCCCACGGCCACCCCGCCACCCCCACCACGGGGGCACCGGAGACGACCGCGACCACGAGGGCCGGTGCTGATGCTCCTTAGAAAGGAGGTGATCCAGCCGCACCTTCCGGTACGGCTACCTTGTTACGACTTCGTCCCAATCGCCGGCCCCACCTTCGACCGCTCCCCCCCAACGGGTTGGGCCACGGGCTTCGGGTGTTGCCGACTTTCGTGACGTGACGGGCGGTGTGTACAAGGCCCGGGAACGTATTCACCGCAGCATTGCTGATCTGCGATTACTAGCGACTCCGACTTCATGGGGTCGAGTTGCAGACCCCAATCCGAACTGAGACCGGCTTTTAGGGATTCGCTCCACCTCACGGTCTCGCAACCCACTGTACCGGCCATTGTAGCATGTTTGCAGCCCAAGACATAAGGGGCATGATGACTTGACGTCATCCCCACCTTCCTCCGAGTTGACCCCGGCAGTCTCCCATGAGTCCCCGGCATAACCCGCTGGCAACATGGGACGAGGGTTGCGCTCGTTGCGGGACTTAACCCAACATCTCACGACACGAGCTGACGACAGCCATGCACCACCTGTCACCCGCCCCGAAGGACCCACCATCTCTGATGGTTTTCG
>DASUXC010000107.1:0-2147 GCA_036378095.1 Gemmatimonadaceae bacterium
GCGACATCAGCTTCCCGGGCGACCGGGACGCGCAGCGGCGGCTCTATGCAGCGATCCTGTCCACGTTCCAGTGGACTCCGTGAGGCGCGTGCAGGCCTGCCCGACGAATCGCTGCAGCTGACGGAGCGACCTGCACGGCGACCAGCGACCCGGACGCCGATGTGCGAGCATTCGCGCTGAAGCAGCTCACGATGATCGCCCCGGATAGGGCTGCGGCGCTCGCGAAGTGACGTCGACACAATTGCCTCGGAGGAGACCCAGCGACCGCAGCGTGGGTCGCGCGCCACCGACGTAGGATCGCAGATCCGCTACACCACCTTGGAGCGCGGGTACCATGTCAGTCCGCGAGCTCGACATACACCCCGTTGTGATCGCTGAGGCGCACGCCGTCACCACACCCCGCCTCCCAGGCGCCGACCGTTCGCACGCGATCGGCCAACGCCAGATCGATACAGATGTGGTCGATCGTCGACTGCGTGGAAAGGTGCCCTGTTGCGACCAGATCGTGCGCCGTCACGCAGGTGAGCCTCGCGGCGGCAAGCGCGTCGAGCAAGAGGGCTCGCGTGCTGGCGGCGCCGTACCACTGACGGCCGTGCCAGCGCCGTTCGTCGAGGCTCTGATTGAGATCACCCGCCACGCAGAGCCGGTCGTCCGGGAATTCGGCGCGAAGCCGCTCCCAGTCCGCGCGCTGTCGCGGAACGATCCGGCGAAACTCCTTCCAGGGCTTCGCACGACCCGACCTCCCCGCGTCCGCGTGATACGGGAGCACCGTGCCGTAGACGAGGAGTCGACCGCCCGGGGCATCCAGACGCGCACAGGCCGCGATCTGGGAGTCGTACGTCTCCAGTCGCATCGCGGGGAGGCGCGACCAGATCGTAGTCCATCGCTCGCCGGACGTGTGGAGCCCAGGTATGGGATCCGTGCTCACCCGGTGCGGGTGCGAGGCCGACAGGTCCACGGCCTCATCGTTCGTCTCGGTGAGCACCCAGACATCGGCGTCGATCGTGGCGATCCGCGCCCGGAGACCAGGCAGCCGGCGAACGCTGCCGCGTCGCGGGCGCTCGAGATTCCAGGTGGCAAGGCGCATCAGGCGGAGAACGGGCGCGCGGCTCAGACCTGGTGATACCAGGCGAGCTCCCCCGGAAGCGGCTCGGCGGCGAACTCGAGGTGCACCACGCGCCGGTGTGCCGGCACGGTCGCTGCGGACGACGCGTGCAGCACGAGTGGCCGGAACGCGAGAATGCCGCCGCGCGCCACCAGACAGCTCACCACCTCGCCGTTCGCCTTCCACGCATCGACGGCCTCGGGCGACAGCCGCCCCGCGCGATGCGATCGCGGGATCACGCGCACGGGCCCGTTCTCCGGCCCGCAGTCGTCCAGGTGCACGCGCACCGCGACCATGCGCTCCAGCAGCGACGCCGGCGGCTGCACGTGCGGCACCCCGTCCTTCTCCGACCACGGCCCGAACCCCTCCACGTCACGCCGCTCTCGCACGGCGATCGTGAGGTCCTGGTGCCAGACCACCTTCCAGTTGGCGCCGGGCGTCTTGTCGAAGAGGATGCCGCGGACGGCGAAGCAGCCCGGCCCGAGCGCGGTTTCCGCCACCTCGCGAACGGGGCGCGAGCGCGCGAGGGACTGCACGATGGGGACATCGAGCAGATGGCGTGCGCCGCCTCGCGCGCCGTTCGCGCCGAGCAGCGGCGTGAGCTCGCGCGCGAGGATATCGAGCACCTCGGGAGGGATGACGGGGGAAGTGATCGCCCAACCTTCATCCCGAAGCTGGTGCCCGAGTGAGCCTACCGTGGAACTCGTCATTGGTCCTCGTGGGTGTTCCGCATGGTTGCACTCTCCATTCGATCGTCGAGGTCGACTCTGACCACCGCTCCACCCCCCTCGGGAGCCGCGACCCATTGCCGGATCGAAAGTTAGGCTCCGGCTCTTCCCACGGATACGTAAGATGGCAATGAACATTCTCGCGTTCCGGGGCGCGCGGCACGGCGCGTTCTACCAAACTCGCCCCGACCGCGTCGGCGTGACGAGCGCCATCCCGTGGGAGTCCAACCGGCAGTGACTCGGCCTCCTCGCCCGGATCGGCACGATGCTCTTCGTCCCCCTGCCCCCGACGCGCTCGGCGCCGCGCAGCGGCG
>DASUXC010000108.1:0-7231 GCA_036378095.1 Gemmatimonadaceae bacterium
TTGGTTCGCTGGCAGCTCGACTCGGGCGTTATACCGCCACACGGTCTCCGGCAGGCTCTGGATGCCTCGAGACGGCCTCTCGACAGCCACGCGGCCCAATATGAATTCGCTCGCGAGAGCACGGGAAGCCGTGTGAACATCCCCGGAGAATGGGCTCGGGCGCGAGTTCATGGCGCCCAACATTCGAGCTCGCCTCCGCCTTGCGTAATCGACCCGAGCTGGGCCAAGAGGCGGGAGCGCCGCCGTCTGGACCGCACGTCGGCAACTCGGAGCGGGCCTGGCGGCGATGAATCCTTGTCAGTGAGTAGGAGTGTGAGATGGCCTCACAGCCCCGATCGCCGCTTCGCGTAGGCCAAGTCCTCGAGATCCGGTTCCCGCCCTTCACCACGCGGATCACGTTCCACTCTGAGCGCGAGCTGACCGTGGACGTCGTTGCGGGCGACAATCGCGGATTCTCGGATACCGTCGCCTATGAGGCCGTCGTGGTGCGTGACGACCTGGTCGTTCTGTCATGGCAGGAGCACATCGGGAGCACGATCGTCCACGTGCTGGATTATGCCTCCGGTGAGGCATACACCGCGGTCACCCCCGCGAAAGGCGGATTCATGCGACTGCGGGGGCGGATGACGATCCACTCGACCCCGTGACTCGCTGGTCCCCGGGGGCCGGTCACACAGAACAGCACCCGACCGCTCTCCTGCTTGTCGCCCGCGGGGCTGTCGCGCCCGCCGTACAACTAGGCCGCGTCCGACACTCGCGTATTGGCCGCTGTCAGCGGCCATGTGACCGGTGAGGGCGCGGCTCAGGCCTTCGCCCTCTGGACGACCTCCCCCTGCTGCAGAATGCGGATGGCATTCCCGAATGGGTCGCGTACGCTCATGTCTGTGCCGTAGAAGTGGTCGGTGGGCTCCTGAGTGAAGTCAGTCACCCCGCGCGCCCTGAGGGTCTGATAGAGCGCGCGGACGTCCTCGGCAACGAAGACGAGGCCGTTCATGGCGCCCTTGGTGATGAGCTGACGGAGCTGGGCGGCGGTAGCCTCGTCGTGCAGCGGCGAACCCGGTACCTCGAGTGAGATCTCGGTGACGTCGCCGGGCACGCGCACGGTGAGCCAGCGGTATGTGCCCTGCCGCACGTCATTGCCCTTCTCCAGGCCGAGCTTGTTCACGTAGAAGTCGAATGCCTCGTCCTTGTCTAGGACGTAGATGGAAGCGACGTTGAGTTTCGTGATCATGACAGAATCTCCTTGGCGAGTGATGGCGAACCGCACCAAGGTTAACGTGCCGCCACGGCAGATGCTTCTCCAAAACTGCTGATCGCACCGTCGCGCCGCCGCGACCGGAGCCGCATGGCGGCCATCTGGAAGCAGTGGGGCGCCTCGACCGGCTCATGCCCCAGTCGGTACTCCGACGGCGTCTCGCCGACGATGGCTCGGAACGTCCGGCTGAACGTTCCGAGGCTCGTGAAGCCGACGTCGTAGCAGATGTTGGTGACGCTCCGCTCGGTCTCGCGCAGCAGGAACATGGCCCGCTCGACACGGCGACGTTGGAGGTAGCGGTGTGGCGTCTCGCCGAAACAGGCGCGGAAGCTGCGGATGAAGTGGGCCTCGGAAAGGCAGGCCACCGCGGCCACGGCGCGAATGTCGAGCGGCTCCGCGTAAGCCCGGTCCATCGTATCGCGCGCGCGCAGCAGCCGTCGGTTCAGGTCTTCGACATTCCACGTCACCGCGGAACGGTACATCATCCAAATGGGAGTGGCAACCGCAACCTCTGCAGCGGCGCGAATCTCACCTGCTTGGCGGACCAAGACCACTTTCGGGATCCGAATTGATCGGCCCGGGCGCCGCCCGAGCCTCGCTGCCACGACACGCTACCCGTCGCGTATCGTGCCGCGGCCATCTAACGTTGTTTGCAGTTGACGGTCGGGATTCGGATCGCGCAACCTTCGGCCGCGCTCTCATTTGATCCGCCCGCGGCTGAATCTTGGCGTTATATGGCAGCCGAGCCAGGGAGGACCACTGGGGCTCGATCTCGTCGAGTTGACCATCGCCACGGAAGCCGCCGTCGGACTGGCCATTCCGGATGCGGTCGCGCGCGAGCTCACGACGCCCCGTCAGGTCATCGACCATCTCGCCACACGGCTACCGAGCGTCGAGACGGTCGGATGCCGGACCCGGCGCGCGTTCTATCGGGTGCAAGGTGCGATGGCGCGGCGCTTCGACCGGGTGCCGACGACCCTCACGCCCGACACCCCTATCGCGGAGGTGCTCCCCGCGAGCGCGCGGGACAGCCACTGGCGGCAGCTCGGCGCCGAGCTCGGCGCCGATTCCTGGCCGAGGTTCCGGGACGCGACCCGGGTTGGCCGGCATTTCGGCTGGGGGCTCTCCATGCCGGATGACGTCGCGCGGTATCTGGCGCTCCAGCCTGCCGCAGAGGTGCCACCCCACGCCAAGCGCGGCTCGCGCAAATAGCATCAGCGCTGGGCCGCGCTACGTCAGCGTCCCCGCCTCCCGCCGCCGGAGGAGGGGATCGCGGGAATTCGCGCCCATGACTGGAATCGCAGCTTCCGCCTCCGGCACGCGCCGCCCCGGGAGCGGGCGGCCGACGGGAGACCTTGACAATCTAGGCATCGATGGTGCATTCTCGGCAAATACCTAGATTATCTAAAGGATCCCCGAATGCCCGACAAGACCGAGCACCTGCACGGGACACTGGACGCGTTGATCCTGAAGACGCTGTCGCGCGGGCCGCTGCACGGCTACGCGATCGCGCGCTGGCTGGAGGACACGACGGATGGCGCGCTGGCGATCGAGGAGGGGTCGCTGTACCCGGCGCTGTACCGGCTGGAGAAGCGGCGCGTGATCGAAGCGGAGTGGGGGACGTCCGAGCTGGGGCGGCGGGCGAAGTTCTACACGCTGACGCCGCGGGGGCGCGCGGAGCTGCGGCAGCGGACGGAGGAGTGGGCGCGCTTCGCGACGGCGGTGTCGCGCGTGCTGCTGCCGGCGACATGAGGTGGCGCGTTGCGTGACGAAGGACAGCGTCGCGCACGCCATCAGGTGCTGCGGCCGCGCGTGCGCGATGAGGTGTCGGAGGAGCTGGCGTTCCACCTGGAGATGCGCACGCGCGAGCTCGTGCGCGGCGGAATGGAAGAGGCGGCCGCGCGTGCGGAGGCGGTGAGCCGTTTCGGAGACCTGTCCGGCGTTGCGTCGGCGTGTCGGCGTCTGGCCGAGGAGCGGGAGCGCGAGATGAGACGGACGGAATACCTGTCGGAGCTGGGGAGCGACGTGCGGTACGGCGCGCGGCAGCTGCGCCGCGCGCCCGGATTCGCGGCGGTGGCGATCCTCACGCTCGGGCTCGGGATCGGAGCGACGACGGCGATCTTCTCCGTCCTTCGCGGCGTGCTCCTGCGACCGCTGCCGTTTCCGGCCGCGGAGCGGCTGGTGGTGCCGCGCTCGATCGACCTGGCGAGCGGCGATCGATGGGACGTGACGTACGCCGATTATCAGGACTGGCGGTCGGCCGGCGTCTTCTCGCACGTGGCGGTGTACCAGCCGACCGAGGTGAATCTGGGCGGGGAGGGCCCCCCGGAGCGCATCGAGGGGGCGCGGGTGACCGAGGACTTCTTCGCCACGTTGGGCGTCGCGCCGACGCTCGGGCGGACGCTGCGGCCCGACGAGTTCGCGGTCGGCTCTCCGCGGCGGGCGGTGATCTCGTACGGGTTGTGGCAGCGGCGCTTCGGCGGGGATCCGGGCATCGTGGGCCGGTCGATCCGTGTGACGGGCGCGCCGGTCGAGGTGGTCGGCGTCTTGCAGCGCGACATGAGCTTTCCGTCCGCGACGGAAATATGGTTCCCGGTCAAGATACCGCCGGAGGACATCGCGGACTACGAGCGGCGGGACAACTACGTGTTCGAGGGCATCGCACGGCTGGCACCGGGGCGAACGATCGAGCAGACGCGCTCGCGGCTGGCGACGTTGGCCGCGCGCATCGCGCGCGCGCTGCCGGCGACGCGCGCGCACATCTCCGTGACCGCGACGCCGCTCGTCGCGTGGATGGTGGGTGAGACGATGACCCGCGCGCTGTGGATCTTCTTCGGCGCGGTCCTCTTCGTCCTGCTCATCGCCTGCGTGAACGTGGCGAATCTGCTGATGAGCCGCGCGGCGGCGCGTGGGCGCGAGCTCGCAGTGCGGGCGTCGATCGGCGCCTCGCGCGCGCGCCTCGTGAGACAGTTGTTGACGGAGAGCCTCGTGCTCGCGCTGGCCGGCGGTGCGCTGGGCTTGGGGATCGCGTGGCTCGGTGTGCGCGTGCTGGTCGCGCTCGCGCCCGCGGACCTGCCGCGCTCGGCGGAGATCGGCATCGACCCGCTGGTGCTGCTCTTCGCGGCCGGCGTTTCGATCGCTGCCGCGGTGATGTTCGGCCTGCTGCCTGCGCTGCGCGGCTCGCGGGAGGACGCTCTGGCGGTGCTCAACGAGGCGGACCGCCGGACGACGACCGGCGTGCGCGGTCGGTACCGGCGCCAGCTCCTGGTCGCGGCGGAGCTGGCGCTGTCCATGGTGCTCCTCATCGGAGCCGGGCTGCTACTGCGCAGCTTCGACCGGCTGCGCGCCACCGATCCGGGCGTGCGCACCGACCACCTGCTCACCTTCTCGCTGTCGCTCCAGGGCGAGAAATACGACAGCGACGCCGTCAGCGAGGCAGCGTTCCGGACGCTGCTCGATCGCCTCCGTGCGCTGCCGGGGGTCGAGCGGGCCGCGATCACGTCCTCGCTCCCCGTCGGCGGCGGCGGCTTCTATCTCGGACGCGCGTTCCTCGCCGAGGGGCGCCCAGAGCCGCCCGCCGGCAAGGACCTCGGCGCCCAATGGGTCGTCGCATCGCCGGACCTCTTCGGCACGCTCGAGATCCCCCTGCTCGCCGGTCGCACCTTCACGGCGCAGGACGACTCGGCCTCGACGCCCGTGATGATCGTCAACCGCGAGTTCGTCCGGAAGATGTTTCCGGACGGACAGGCGCTGGGCAAGCGCGTCCGCTCCTGGCGCGACGAGAACGTCTATCGCGAGATCGTCGGCGTGGTCGAGGACGTGCGCTACTTCAGCGCCGGGGACTCGATCCGTCCGCTGGTCTACGTGCCACTACCGCAGTGCCTGTGGCACAGCATGGTCGTCACCGTGCGCACGTCGCTCCCCCCGGCGTCGCTCGCTCCGAGTGTGCGAGCCGTCGTGGCCCAGCTCGACCCGGACCTGGCGGTCGACGACGTGCAGACGATGGAACAGGCGCTGAACGACTCCATGGCGCGCAGCCGCTTTTCCGCCGCGCTCCTGTCGCTCTTCGCCGCGCTCGCGCTCGTGCTCGCGGTAGTGGGCACCTACGGCGTGCTGTCCTACGGCGTCACGCAGCGACGGCGGGAGATCGGCATCCGCATGGCGCTCGGGGCGCGGCCCGGGGTGGTGCTCCGCATGGTGCTTCGCGAGGCGGGCGGAGTCGTGGTCGTCGGGCTCGCGGCGGGATCGCTCGGCGCGCTCGCGCTCACCCGCCTGATGCGCGGCCTGCTGTACGAGGTGAGCGCGGTGGACGCCGCCACCTACACGGCCGTCGCCGCGCTTCTCGCGGCCGCCGCGATCGTGGCGAGCCTCGTCCCGGCGCGGCAGGCGGCGTCGGTGGATCCGGCGAGCACGATACGGGAGGGGTAGGGGGAGCCGGCGACTCCTGGCGCCGGTCCGCGAGGAATCCGTACCCTCAGCCGCGCCCCGCAAAGCAGCTAAACCCGTCGCCACGAACGCTCGGCATCGCGCAGGGTACGGTGCGGAAGTACGCCCACGCGGTGGAGTTTCCCGGGCGTGCACCGCACCGCCGGCAGCGCAGCATTCTCGATCCGTACCTCGCCCATCTCCGGGCCCGCCACGCCGCGGGCTGCGAGAACGCCGAGCAGCTCTGGCGAGAGATCCACTTCCCCGGATACTCCGGAACCCCGAAGCAGGTGCGGCGCTGGCTGCAGGAGCGTCGGCGACAGCCTGCCCCCACGACGCCTCACCAGTATCGACGGGAGGTCGCACTCGGTGGTGCGCGTGATGGCGCGCCTGACGCGAGTGCAGAGGACCACACGACAGCACAACGGCCCGCGGCTCCTCTCCTGCCGTCGCCGACCCAACTGGCGTGGCTCCTGATCCGGCGGCGTGATGGTCTCTCTGAATCCGAGATACGGTTGGGCCAAAGTCGATCCATCGCGTCGCCGTGTGCTCCTCGCCGCCTGATCCACGCAGCGTGCGGGAGAGCCGGGAAACCCGGGGCGGTTCAGATTGCTGGGCCGTCGTCGTCTCGGGCGCCATGGTCGACAAAAGGCCGGATGGCCCTGACGTTCCCTTGCCGGTTGGATCCTACTACTTGCAGAACGGCGGCGAGCCCCATGTAACCGAGTGCATCTCGCCAGACGGATGTGTCTTCTTCGTGAGTCGGATTGGCGAGGTCGACTACCATGAATGTGGCGCAACGGGGGCCAATCAACGCACGGGTGATGGAGCTCGACCGTCGTGCCGCCGATCGCCCGGGCGCGTCGCGGTCGCTCGTGAGTCGGAATTTCACGCTCCGCGCTCTGGTACCCGGATGGCGCGGAGGTCATCTCCACGGAGGTCAGACGACCATGTCCCCCTTCTTCCACTGTGCTTCGCTGACGCTTCTCGTCGTGGGCCTTTCGAGCCCCGCCGCCGCGCAGAGCACACCCGTTTCGCGATCGCTGGACGATCCCACCGCCCTGGCCATGTTCGAAGCTCTCATCCGCTACGACATTGAGACGGCCGGCATCGCCGCAACGAAGGCCGCGAATTCGGACGTACGTGCGGTTGCCAGCACGTTCGTGCAGGGCCACAAGGGCCTGCTGCAGCAGACTCGGGACCTCGCCAAGAGGCTGAACATGACCCCGACGCCGCCGAAGGAAGCTCCCCTGGGACAGGCTCACTCCGATGCCCTGCGTGAGCTCAAAGCTACGACGGGGGAGAAATTCGACAGCGTCTTCATCGCGAACGAGGTCGCGTATCACGACGGCGCCATCAAGATTCTCCGTGATTCGCTGGTGCCCGCGATCAAGAACGCGCAATTGAAGTCCGCTGTGAGGGACGCGGTGCCGGCATTCCAGGCTCACCTGTCCGCGTCGCAGAAGCTTGCGACCAAGTACCACGTACAGACTAAGTAGGTAGCCAAAAGTTTTGAGACAGGTGCTTCAACCAGAAGTGCTCAGACAGCAA
>DASUXC010000109.1:0-40125 GCA_036378095.1 Gemmatimonadaceae bacterium
GATGGCCTCATCGTCCGTCTTCACGCCCCACCAGTCGGTGGCGACGGTCCACATCCCGAACCCGACCTCGCTGGCGCTGATGTCGGTGCCGGGGAACGTCCGGTAACGCATGATCGAACTCCTCTATGCGATTCGAGCAGCAGGGGCGGGGGAAGACACGGAGTCAGTCTCGACTCACGATGCGCGCCGCCTCGGTCGCGAAATACGTGATGATGAAGTCCGCCCCCGCCCGGCGAATGCCGAGGAGCGACTCCATCATGGCGCGCTCACCGTCGATCCACCCGCGATCGGCGGCCGCTCTAATCATAGCGTACTCGCCACTCACCTGATAGGCGGCGAGCGGCCATCCGGTCTCCCGCTTCACGCGCGCGACGAGATCGAGGTACGGCCCGGCCGGCTTCACCATCACCACGTCCGCGCCCTCCTGGATGTCGAGCCACACCTCGCGCATCGCCTCGTCGGCGTTCGCCGGGTCCATCTGGTAGCCGCGCCGATCGCCCTCGCGCGGCGCGGACTCGGCCGCCTCGCGAAACGGCCCGTAGAACGCCGACGCGTACTTCGCGGCGTACGAGAGGATCGCCGTGCCCGAGCGGCCATCGTGGTCGAGCGCGCGGCGGATCGCGCCCACGCGCCCGTCCATCATGTCGCTCGGCGCCACGATGTCGGCGCCGGCGCGCGCGTGCGAGAGCGCCTCCTTCACGAGCAGCTCGAGCGTCGCGTCGTTGTCCACGCTCCCGTCGACGAGCACGCCGCAGTGGCCATGGTCGGTGTACTCGCACATGCACACGTCGGTGATCACCACGAGCTGCGGCAGCTCGCGCTTGAGGGCGCGCACCGCCTCCTGCACCGGCCCGCGGTCATCCCACGCCGACGAGCCCACGGCGTCCTTGGTGTCGGGGACGCCGAACAGGAGCACGCCGCCGACGCCGACCTTGGCCGCCGTCTCGGCGTCGCGCAGCATCTCGTCCACCGAGGTCTGCGCCACACCGGGCATCGAGCCAACCGGCTGCCGGAGCTTGCGCCCCGAGCGCACGAAGAACGGCAGCACGAGCTGCTCGCTCGCGAGCCGCGTCTCGCGGACGAGTCGCCGCAGCGCCTCCGTGCCGCGCAGGCGGCGAGGGCGATAGGCGGGAAACTGCGAGAGCGTGGTCATCGAATATCGGGAATCGGGAATCGGGAACCGGGAACCGGGAATCGGGAATCGGGAATCGTTGGCGGCCGCCGCCCGCCCCGCTCATTCGGGTTGCGGAGCGGGGACGGATGCCGCGGCGCGGATCGCGTCGAGGATCGACGTCGCGCCGCGGCCGAGGAGGTCGGCGGCGAGACGTTCGCCGGCGCGCTCCGGCTGGGCGACGTCCACCGGCTCGGCGCCGCGCAGCATCCGCTTGCCGGCCGGATCGGCGATGAGTCCGTGGAGCACGAGGGCCTCGCCGTCGGCCATCGCGAGCGCGCCGATCGGCACCTGGCACCCCCCCTCGAGCGCGGCGAGGAACGCCCGCTCGGCGCGCACGGCGATCGCGGTGGACTCGTGGTGCAGCGGCGCGAGGAGGGAGGCGATGCGCTCGTCCCCGACCCGCCCCTGCACCGCGATCGCTCCCTGCCCCGGCGCCGGAAGCCATTCCGGCGGCTCGAGCCACGCGTCGATGCGCTGGCGCACGCCGAGCCGGTGAAGTCCGGCGGCCGCGAGGATGGCGGCGTGCACCTGTCCGTCGTCCACCTTGCGGAGTCGCGTGGGGACGTTGCCGCGCAGCTCCACGATCTCGAGATCGGCGCGCGCCTGCCGGAGCTGGGCGCGGCGGCGCAGGCTCGACGTCCCCACCCGCGACCCGCGCGGCAGGTCGTGCAGCCCCTCGGCCACGATGGAGTCGTTCACCACCAGCACGTCGCGCGGGTCCTCCCGCTCGAGGAGCGCGAGGAGCGTGAGCCCCTCCGGGCTCTCGGTGGGGAGGTCCTTGAGCGAGTGCACGGCGCAGTCGACGCCGCCGGCGGCGAGCGCCTCCTCCAGCTCGCGCGTGAACAGCCCCTTGGCGCCGATCGCGCCGAGCGGCTCATCCACCCGCTTGTCGCCGGTCGTCTTGAAGGTGACGAGCTCCGCGCTCACGCCGCGCCCCTCGAGCGCGGCGAGGACGATGCGCGCCTGTCGCAGCGCGAGCTCGGACGCCCGCGTGGCGATGCGCACGGGTCCGCCGGGCGCGCGCGGCGCGGCGCGCGCTGCGCGACGGGGCGTCACCGGCGCGCCCGGAAGGAACGCGGATCGTGGTCTGTCATGGCCGGAAATTTAACTCGGGGAGAGGGGAAATGCGGACGAGCGGGGGGCGCGGCGGGTGCGCCATTGACCACCGACAGTTCGTGGCGTATGGTAGCCGTTGCGGCCCGACCCTCGAGGTGTCCCGGGCGGCAGTGCCGCGACGCGACCCGGCGCGAGGCGACCCGGTGCGATGCGACCCGGAGGTCTCCATGCCGTTCGAGCGTGGCATCGACAGCTCCCGCACGCCCCCGCCACTCGGCGCGGTGGGACGAGCGATCGAGGCAGTGATCGCCGGGGGCACCGACGCGCAGCTCCGGGAGGAAGTCGCGCGCTTCGCCGCCGCCGAGCGCGCGCTCGACCATCGTCCCGAGGAGATGCTGGTCACGCTCAAGGAAGAGCTCCGCCGCCACGCCATGCCCCACCTGGCGCAGGACGCCTACCGCGCGCTCGCCGAGCGCGTCGTGCAGTGGGCGATCGCCGAGTACTACGAGGCGCGGTGAGAGGGGGTCGACGCCTCCCCGGCATCCGCGCGCGCCACGCTCGCCACCGCCTCCACCAGCGCCGGGATCGTCGCTTCCCGCGCCTCGACGTCCACGCGCACGCCGAGCGCGCGCGCGGTCTCGCTCGTCACCGGCCCCATCGTCACCACGCGCGCGCGAGCGGCGAGCGCCGCGCTCCCACCCAGCGCCTCCACGAAGAAGCGCACGGTGGAGCCCGACGTGAACGTCACCACGTCCACCTCCCCGCGATCGAGCGCATCGCGCGCCGCCCGCGCGCCCTCGGGATCGCTCACCGTACGATACACGGCCACCTCGTCCACGCGGGCGCCCATGGCGCGCAGCTCGGCGGGGAGCACGTCGCGCGCGGTCTCGGCGCGCACGAACAGCGCCCGCGCGCCGCGCACGTCGTCGCGGGCGCGGAGCGCCTCCACCACCCCCTCGGCGACGAAGCGGGCCGGCACGACGTCGGGCTCGAGCCCCACCGCGCGGAGCGCCTCGGCGGTGGCCGGCCCCACCACCGCGATGCGCGCTCCCGCGAGCGCGCGCGCATCGCGCCCGAGGGCGCGCAGCTCGCGCCAGAGGAGCTGCACGGCGTTCTGGCTGGTGAGCACCACCCAGTCGTAGTCCCCGAGCGCCTCGATCGCGGCGCGCAGGGGGGCGGCATCGAGCGGCTCGATGCGAATGGCGGGCGCCTCGATCACGTCGGCACCGAGGGCGCGGAGCGACGCGGCGAGCTCCGACGCCTGCGTGCGCGCGCGCGTGACGACGACGCGCGTGCCGGAGAGCGGCCGGGCGTCGAACCAGCGAATCTCGTCGCGCAGCCGGGCCACGCGCCCGATGAGCGTGATCGACGGCGCGCGCACCTGCTCGCGCCGACCGGTCTCGACGAGCGTGGCGAGCGTCGCCTCGACCGTGCGCTGGCGCGCGTGCGTCCCCCACTCGATCATCGCGGCCGGCGTATCGGGTGGGAGCCCGCCATCGAGGAGCGCGCGGACGATGCCGGGGAGCCGCTTCACGCCCATGTAGAGCACGATCGTGCCGCCGGCCCGGGCGAGCGCGCTCCAGTCGGTGCCGCTCTCGTCCTTGGTGGGATCCTCGTGCCCGGTCACGAAGGTGACCGAGGTGGCGAGGCCGCGGTGGGTGACGGGGATGCCGGCGTACGCGGGCGCGGCGATCCCGGCGGTGATCCCCGGCACGACCTCGAAGGGGATGCCGGCCTCCGCGAGCGCCTGCGCCTCCTCGCTCCCACGCCCGAAGACGAACGGATCCCCGCCCTTCAGCCTGACGACGCGCTTGCCACCCCGGGCGAGCCGCACGAGCAGCGCGGTGATCTCGTCCTGCGGGGTGGACGACTCGCCGCCGCGCTTCCCCACGAAGTGGCGCTCGGCGCCGGGCGGCAGGGCGTCGCCGGCGAGGATGAGCGGATTCACGAGCGCGTCGAACACCACCGCATCACAGGTGGCGAGCAGCTCGCGCGCGCGCACGGTGAGCAGGCCGGGATCCCCCGGCCCGGCACCGACGAGATGGACGATACCCGCGGACGACTGTGGCGTGGACATCGGCCAAAGATGCCGCGCGCGGCGCGCGATCTCAACCGAGCGAGAGCCAGGGCGTGAGCGACACCCGCGAGACCGGCGCCGGCGGGACTCGCACGGTGCTCCTCGGCTGCTCGTTCGCCGGGCTGGAGCTGCTCTACCGGCTCGCGCGCCGGCGCGGGCGGTTCGCGCCGGAGGCGATGACCGTCGTGGACGCGCCGGAGCAGCACCCGTACATCCCGCTCGTGCACGAGGCGGCGAGCGGGTCGCGCGAGCCGCAGGCGCTGCAGTTCGACCGGAAGGCGTTCTGCGAGCGGGTCGGCGCCCGCTGGGTGTCGGGGCTCGCCGCCGCCGTGGACCCGGGCGCGCGGCTGGTGACGCTCGAGGATGGCCGGACGATCCCGTACGACCGGCTGGTGATCGCCGTCGGGAGCGTGGTGGACGTGCCCGACGCGGCGCGCGGCGCGCCGGTGGTGCCGGCGAAGTTCCTCGCCGACGCGATGCTGCTGCGCCGGCGACTGCACGTGCTGCGCGCCGGCGGCGCGCGAGTGCTGCGCGTGGTCGTGGTGGGAGACGGCGTGACGAGCGTGGAGTGGAGCGCGGCGCTCGCCGCCGGGCGCGTGGACGGCGCGCGGCTCGCCGTCACGCTGGTGGGGAAGGCGCCGCGCCTGCTCCCCACCTTTCGCCCCGTCGCATCGCGCCGCGCCGCCCACGCGCTCTCGGCGCTCGGCGTGGAGCTGCTGCTCGGCCGCGGCGTGCGCGCGGTGCGGCAGGACCACGTGCTGCTCGACGGGGGCGCGGCGGTGCACCACGACGTGGTGGTGTGGGCGGGCGGCGTTCGTCCGACGCCGCTGCTCGGGTCACTCCCCTTCCCCCGCACCCCGCGAGGTCACCTCGCGGTGACGCCGCGCCTCGCCGTCCCTGGCGCCGGCGAGGTGTACGCCATCGGCGACTGCGCGAGGATCATCGACGGCGAGCACGAGTGGCCGACGATGGAGCGCGCGATCGAAGCGATCTGGCAGGGAGCGACCCTCGCCCGCCGCTTCGCGGGCGGCTGGGCTCACGACGCGGGACCGGAGCACCACCTGCGCCGCGACTTCCTCTACGGGATCTCGCTCGGGCCGCGGCGCGCGGCGGTGGTGTACAAGGGGGTGTTTCTCGAGGGAAGATGGGCGGAGTGGGTCCGCTGGGGACTGCAATGGGGGTACTACGCGAGGCTCAAAATGGTGGGGGGATAATCGGTCGAGCGGGGGCGTGGGAGCGTGGGGGTGAGGCGGGAGGCGGAGCGAGGAGAAGCAGGAGCGAAGGGCGTCGGGGGTGAGGCGCGAGTGAGAGCGACGACCGGCCGGAGCGAGGCGAGTCGGACGGGCACCGCACCCCCGGCGTCCCTCGCACCGGCCGGTCGTCGCTCCGACTCGCGCCTCACCGCCCTTCGCTCCGACTCGCTCCTCACCGCCCTTCGCCCGACGCCCGCCTTCGCCTGCCGATGGACCGTCGGCGCACCCAGACACTGGCCGCGTACAGGCCGTACACCGTCACCGCGATGATGTACGCCGCGTGATAGTAGCCCTCGTTGTGCGGCATCAGCGGCGGTCCTCCGCCTCGAGCAGCGCGCGCTCCGTGGCGAGACGGTAGCGCGCCCGCAGCAGCGCGATGTAGAGGAGCGTGAACGAGACGAACGAGATGAGCAGCGTCTCGAGCATCTCCCCGGGGAGCGATGGCGCGCTCGGCTTGAGCACGATCGGCATCGGGTGGAGCGTGCGGAACAGGTACACGCTCAGGTGGATGAACGGGATGAGCAGCGCGCCGAGAATCCCGAGCACGGCGGAGTAGCGGGCACGCATCGCGGGATCCTCGATCGCGCCGCGGAGCACGAGATAGCCGACGTAGATGAACCAGAGAAAGAGCGTGAGCGTGAGCCGGGCGTCCCACGTCCACCACGTCCCCCAGATCGGTTTCCCCCACAGCGGCCCGCTGATCAGCACCACCGTGGTGAAGATCACGCCCACCTCCGCCGAGCTCTCCGCCACGCGATCGAGCCGCGGGTCGGCGAGCCAGAGATAGAGGATGCTCGTGAGGGCGACGATCCCGAACGCGAGGAACGCGACCCACGCCGAGGGGGCATGGACGTAGAAGATCTTCTGCGCCGGGCCCTGCACCGCCTCGAGCGGGGTGAACCAGATCGCCCGCGCGAGCGTGCCGAGGACGGCGAGCGCGGCGACCACGAACAGCCAGTCGATGCCCCCGCCGGCGCGGGCGCCCGTCGCGCTGGCCGCGCCCGCCGCGGCGTCGGACTGGAGTGACGTGTGGGTCATTCTTCGATGGTGTGAGGAAACGCCAGCATGCACGCGGCGACGAAGACGATGTCGAACGCGAGCAGGATCTTGAGCCAGCTCGCCGACTCCGCCACCGGCCGCCCGACGAGGAGGCGCGCGGTGGCCTGCGCCGCGGGCATCACGATCGGGACGAAGAACGGGAGCGAGAGCATCGGCAGCAACAGCTCCGCGAGCCGGGTGTTCACCGACATCGCGCTGAACAGCGTTCCCACCGCCACGAGCCCCACCGCCGCCAGGAACGCGATCCCCGCGATCGCCAGTGCGCGTCCGCCGAACGACATGTTGTAGAACAGCGCGATCGCGGGGATGGCGACCGCCTGCACCGCGCACACGAACACCAGGTTCGCCAGCGCCTTTCCCAGGTAAATGGATTCGCGCGGCACCGGCGCGCCGAGGAGCCCGTCGATCGCGCGGTCGGCGAGCTCGACCCCGAACGAGCGGTGGAGGCCGAGCAGTCCCGAGAACGTGAAGATGACCCACAGGACGCCCGGCGCCAAGTCCAGAGCGGCCACGGCGGTGGGGTCCCAGGCGAAGTAGAAGATCACGATTCCGAGCAGCGCGAACACGACCGCGGAGAAGAACGCGGTGCGCGTGCGGAACTCGATCGCCAGGTCCTTGCGCGCGATGAGGAGCGCGGCGCCGATGAGGCTCACGCCGCGTCCACCGCGCCGCGGTAGGCCGCCGCGTACGCCGCCGGGTCGATCCCGGCGCGCGGCTCGAGGCGCACGAAGCGGCCGTCGCGCATGATCGCCGCGTGCGTCGCCAGGCTCAGCCCCTCGTCGATGTTGTGCGTCACCAGCACGAGCGCCGCCCCGTGCGCGCGCAGCTCCATGAGCGCGCCGCCGAGCGCCGCCGCGCCGGACGCATCGAGCCCCGTGAACGGCTCGTCGAGCAGCACGACCCGCGGCTCGTGCACCATCGCGCGGGCGATGGACACGCGCTGCTGCAGCCCGCGGCTGAGCGCGCGCACCGGGGCATCGGCGCGGTCGAGGATGCGCATGCGCGCGAGCGCCGTCTCCGTCGCGGCGCGCGCGGCCGTCACGCCGTACAGGCGCGCGGCCAGCTCGACGTTCTCGCGCGCGGTGAGCGCGGCGTACAGCATGCTCGCGTGCGAGATGAGCCCGACCTCGGCACGCACCTCCGGTCCGCCGGGGAGCGCCACGCCGCCGATGCGCGCCGAGCCGGCGCTCGGCTTGAGCAGCCCCGCGAGCATGCGGAGCAGCGTCGTCTTCCCCGCCCCGTTCGGGCCGAAGAGCGCCAGGCACTCCCCCCCGGCGAGCGCGAAGCTCACCCCATCCACGGCGCGGCGGCCACCGAAGGAGCGCGAGAGTCCGTCCACCTCCACCACGCGCTCACCCATTCGAGTCTCTCCCCCGATGGCGATCACGCATCGGCGCTCCGCACGTACACCGCGGCGTGGCGCGGCGACCGCTGCCGGAGCGCCGTGCGCAGCTCCGCCACCCCCAGCGCGCGCGCCGCGAGGTGCGCGGCGTACGAGTGGCGGAGCGTGTGCGGCCCGATGTGCTCGCACGTCTCCTCGCTCAGCCCCGCCGCGCGCGCGATCCGGCGCAGCCGGTCCCACGCCCGCTGGCGCGAGGTGTGGAGCCGCGTGCGCGGATGGATGAACACGAAGGGCGCGTGCACCTTCCGCTTGGGCGCCGGACGCTCGGCGAGCCACCCCGAGAGCCAGCGCGCCGGCGCATCGGTGACCGTCACCTGGCTCTCCTCCTTTCGCCGTCCGATCACGCTCAGGTGCATCACCGCCGCTCCGCCGCGCACCGCGTCCGTCGTGAGACCGATCGCCTCCGACACGAGAAGCGCCGCGTGGTAGCACAGGCCGTAGAGGGCGAGGTCCATCCGCTCCGCCGCCCCGCCCGGCTCGCGCGCGCGCGCCTCCAGCCACGCGAAGATCGCCGCCACCTCCCGCTCGGGGATCACGTGCGGCGCCTTCGGTTCGCTCACCGGCTCGGCCAGCGCCTCCGCCGGCCCCGGCGCGCGCAGCCCCTCCTCGCTCACCAGGTAGCGGTAGAACGACTTGATCGCCTGCAGGTGGCGGCGCACGGTCGGCGGCGCCCACGACTCGAAGCTCGCGCGGGCGCGCAGGTACTCGCCCAGCTCCACGGGGCCCAGCTCCGCCACCGGGCGCGGCGCGTACGCGCGCACCAGGTCGGCGACGTCGGTGTGGTACGCATCGATCGTCGCCTCCGCCTTGCCGCTCCGCTCGAGCCACGCCGAGAAGCGGTGCACGGGATCGAAGTCGGGCTGGAACTCGGGCTCCGGCGCGACGGGAACGACGGGATCGACGGGATCGGTCACGGCAGGTGCGGGGTGGCGATGCGCATGCCCGTAGAGTAGCAGATCGCGGAGGCAAACGAAATGCAGTGTCCGGCTCGTGCTTGCACCGCTCGCCCCGGCGGGTAACATAGGGAACCCCGGCCGTTCATCCTCAACCGACACGGCACCATGACCGACATCGACGTCCTCCTGCAGGAAGACCGGAAGTTCACGCCCCCCGCGAGCTTCGCCCGCGCCGCGCACGTCGCGTCGCGCGAGATCTACGAGCGCGCGGCGCGCGACCCCCAGGTGTTCTGGGCCGAGCAGGCCCGCGAGCTCGACTGGATGACGCCGTGGAGCAAGGTGCTGGAGTGGGATCCCCCGTGGGCCAAGTGGTTCACCGGCGGCACGCTCAACGCCTCGGCGAACTGCCTCGACCGGCACATCGCCGGCCCGCGTCGGAACAAGGCGGCGATCATCTGGGAGGGGGAGCCGGGCGACACGCGCACCCTCACGTACTGGGATCTCCATCGGGAGGTGTGCAAGTTCGCCAACGTCCTCGACCACCTCGGGGTGAAGAAGGGGGACCGCGTCGCCATCTACCTGCCGATGATCCCCGAGGTGGTGATCGCGATGCTCGCCTGCGCGCGCATCGGCGCGCCGCACTCCGTGGTGTTCGGCGGGTTCTCGTCGGAGTCGCTGCGCGACCGCATCAACGACGCGCAGGCGAAGGTGCTCATCACCGCCGACGGCGGCTACCGCCGCGGCGCGGTGGTCCCGCTCAAGCGGAACGCGGACAAGGCGCTCGAGGAGACGCCGTCCATCGAGCACGTGGTCGTGGTCCAGCGCCGCCCCGGCGCCGGCGGCGACGAGGCGTTCGCCGAGATGGTCGAGGGACGCGACCAGTGGTGGCACCGGCTCATGCAGCACGCCGAGGGGACCCGTCCCCCCGAGGAGATGGATGCGGAGGACGTCCTGTACATCCTCTACACGTCCGGCACGACCGGCAAGCCGAAGGGGATCGTGCACACCACCGGCGGCTACCTCACCGGGTGCCACGCCACCACCAAGTACGTGTTCGACCTCAAGGAGGAGGACGTCTACTGGTGCACCGCGGATGTGGGGTGGGTGACGGGGCACTCGTACCTGGTGTACGGCCCGCTCTCGTGCGGCGCGACGTGCGTGATGTACGAGGGCGCCCCCGACTGGCCCGACAAGGACCGCTTCTGGGCGCTGTGCGAGAAGTACGGCGTGACGATCTTCTACACGGCGCCCACGGCGATCCGCGCGTTCATGAAGTGGGGGGACGCCTTCCCCGCCCGCCACGATCTCTCGCGCCTCCGGCTGCTCGGCTCCGTCGGTGAGCCGATCAATCCCGAGGCGTGGATGTGGTATCAGGAGCACATCGGGAAGGGGCGCTGCCCGATCGTGGACACGTGGTGGCAGACGGAGACGGGCGCGATCATGATCACCCCGCTTCCCGGCGTCACCGCCACCAAGCCGGGGAGCGCGACGGTCCCCTTCCCCGGCGTCTCGGCCGAGCTGCTCGACGCGCAGGGGACGCCGATCCCGGTGGGCGGTGGACTGCTCGCCATCACCAAGCCGTGGCCGTCGATGCTGCGCACGATCTGGGGCGACCCCGACCGTTACGTCAGCACCTACTTCTCGAAGTGGCCCGGACGCCCCGATCTGTACTTTCCCGGCGACGGCGCGAAGCGCGACGAGGACGGCTACTTCTGGATCCTCGGGCGCGTGGACGACGTGCTCAACGTCGCCGGGCATCGGATCGGGACGATGGAGGTGGAATCGGCGCTGGTGGACCACCCGGCCGTGGCGGAGGCGGCGGTGGTCGGGAAGCAGCACGAGCTGAAGGGGCAGGCGATCGCGGCGTTCGTCACGCTGCGCGAGCACTTTCACCCGTCGCTCGAGCTGCGCGACGAGCTGCGCGACCACGTGGCCGAGAAGATCGGCGCGCTCGCCCGCCCCGACGACATCCTGTTCACCGCCGACCTCCCGAAG
Source organism: Gemmatimonadaceae bacterium (assembly GCA_036378095.1). GTDB lineage: Bacteria > Gemmatimonadota > Gemmatimonadetes > Gemmatimonadales > Gemmatimonadaceae > JADGGM01. Next base: position 10,913 of record DASUXC010000109.1, read on the forward strand.
ACGCGCTCGGGGAAGATCATGCGCCGCCTGCTCCGCGACATCGCCGAGGGTCGCGCCCTGGGAGACACGACCACGCTCGCCGACCCGGGGGTGGTGGCGAAGCTGAAGGAGCAGTACGAGGGGACGGAGTGAATGGTGGCTCGGGGCCGGGGGCCAGGGGCCAGAGGGGATGAGGCGGGAACGGGGAGAGGGATCGGGAACGTCAACCACAGGGACAGGCGGGGAGAGGGCCATCGGGGTGTGCGGTCCCGCTTCACTCCAGCCCCGCCGTTCCCCCCCGGCTCCTGACCCCCGGCCCCCGGCCCCGAGTCCGCCGCTATCTTACACGTCATGACCGCCTCCCCCCCTCCCCCCATCGTCCGCCGCATTCGCGTGCTGTGGACGGAGTCGGGGCCGGTGATCGATCCGGGGTACGAGGTACGGCGGCGCGACGATCCGTGGATCGGCGACCGCCAGCCCGGGACGTTCGCGTGGGACACGCGCAACCTGAACGAGATGCTGCACGGGCGGGCGCCGTTCGGGAACGACGGCGCCCGCATCGTGCTGCACCACCGCGGCCACTTCCCCTGTGGCCCGATCGACGAGTACTCGGCGGTCGTCTTCCGCCAGTTCTCGCGCAGCGACCCCACGCCGGAGGAGCGCCGCCTCGACCTCGGCGCCTTCGCCGCGCACCACGCGCGCTACTGGGTGACGCGCGCGCTCGCCCATCTGGGCGCGCTCCCCGAGAGCGACCAGGAATGAGGCGCGTGCCGAAGGACTCGCGTCCGGCGGGGGGGCACCGCGATCCTTCGAGCACGCACGAACGCATCTTCGCGGTGGTCCGCCGCATCCCGCGCGGGCGCGTGGCCACGTACGGACAGGTGGCGCTGCTCGCCGGCCTCCCCCGTCAGGCGCGGCTCGTCGGATACGCGCTGCACGCGCTCCCCGCCGGCACGCCGGTGCCGTGGCACCGCGTGATCAACGCCGCGGGGCGGGTGAGCCCGCGCACGGGCGACCCGGCGGGCGGCACCCTGCAACGCATCCGCCTCGAGGTGGAGGGCGTGCGCTTCGATGCGCGCGGCCGCGTGGACCTCGAGCGCCATGGCTGGACGCCGCGCGCGGCGGCCGGCCGCTCCCGACCATCGAAATCGAAGCGGAGCTCGCATGAGCGATGATCTCGCCGGGTACTACGCGCGCCGCGCGCGCGAGTACGAGCGCATCTACGAGAAGCCGGAGCGCCGCACCGATCTCGCCGCGCTCCGGCGCGTCCTTCCGACGTTCTTCACCGGGCGCGACGTGCTCGAAGTCGCGTGCGGCACGGGGTGGTGGACGCAGACGCTCTTCCTGTCCGCGCGCTCGATCGTGGCGGTGGACATCAACGCCGAGGTGCTGGAGATCGCGCGAGCGAAGCCCCACCCCGAGTCGCGCGTGCGCTTCGTGCTCGGCGACGCGTTCGCGCTGGACGAGATCGAGGGGCGGTTCGACGGTGCGTTCTCCGGCTTCTGGTGGTCGCACGTGGAGCTGCGGCGGCTCCGCGACTTTCTCGGCGCGCTGCACGCGCGTCTCGCCCCGGGGGCGCGCGTGGTGCACGTGGACAACCGGTACGTGGAGGGGAGCAGCACGCCGATCGCCCGCCGCGACGAGGCGGGGAACACGTACCAGATCCGCACGCTCGACGGCGGCGACACGTTCGAGGTGCTCAAGAACTTTCCCGAGGCGGACGAGGTGCGCGCCGCGCTCGACGGGATCGCCGACGACGTCCACGTGGTGGAGCTGGACTACTACTGGTTCGTCACCTACGTGACGCGCGAGGGGCGCCGCAAGCGCGCCCGATCCGCCCCGCGCCGCTGACGCGGCCGGGCGGCCGGCGGGCGCGGCGGGCGATCACTCGCCGCGCCGCCGGGCGCGATCGGTCGGCACGGCGGCCATCGGATCGTCGGGCCAGTGGTGCTTGGGGTAGCGCCCCCGGAGATCCTTGCGCACGTCGAAGTAGGTGGTGCGCCAGAACCCCGCCAGGTCGCGCGTCACCTGCACCGGGCGCCGCGCCGGGGAGAGCAGGTGCAGCGTGAGGGGGACGGCGCCGCGCGCGATGCGGGGGCCCTCGGAGAGCCCGAACATCTCCTGCAGCCGCACGGCGAGCACCGGCGCGCGCGGGTCGCCGTAGTCGATCGGCACGCGCGATCCGCTCGGCACCGTCACGTGCGTCGGCGCGAGCTCGTCGAGCTCCGCGCGCCGCTCCCACGGCAGGAGCGAGAGGAGCGCCTCGCCGAGGTCCGCGCGCGCGAGCGCGTCGAGTCGCGTCACCCCCCACGCCGCCGGCGCGAGCCACCGGTCGAGTGATGCGGCGAGCGCGGCGTCGGACACGTCGGGCCACCGCGCCGGATCGTACTCGTGGAGAAAGGCGAGGCGCTCGCGGAGCCGGGAGGCCGAGGCGCTCCACGGCAGCGCCCCCACGCCGGCGCGCGCGACGGCGTCGAGGAGCGCGCGCTGGACGAGCGTGGGATCGGCATCGCTCGTCGCCGACTCCGCGAGGACGATCGCGCCGAGCCGCGTGCGGCGCCGCGAGCGCACCGCGCGCTCGGCGTCGTCCCACTCCACGGTGTGCTCGGTGACGATCTGATCGCCGAACGTCTCCGCGAGCGCGCTCTCGGAGAGCGGAGCGGCGAGCAGGATGCGGCTCTCGGGGCGCGCGCCGTCCAGCTCCGCCGTCACGAGGTAGCGCTCCGCCGCGAGCGACTGCGCGCCGGCGAGCAGCGCCCCCCCGCCGCCGCGCAGCAGGTAGCGCGGCTCCCGCCCCGGCCGGCGCTGCGCCACGCGGTCGGGGTAGGCGAGGGCCAGCAGCACGCCGGCCCGCTCCGGCGGCGCCGGCGGCGCGGCGAGGGCGAGCTGCTCGCGCCACGCGCTCGCCTGCGCGCGCGAGCGCCGAACGGCGTCGCGGTCCACCTGTCCGTGCGCGGCGTGCGCGGCGCCGGCATCGCCGTGCAGCACCTCGAGCCGGAGGCGCACGTCGGCGTCCGGTGGTCCCGCCGCTCCGCTCGCGCCGCGCAGCACGTCGCGCTCGACGAGCAGCGCGGCCAGCGAGCAGGCGAGCGCCGCGTCGGCCGCGCCGGCCGCACCGGCGCCGCGCTCGCGCGCGGCGAGCACCATGTGCGCGAGGCGCGGGTGCATGGCGAGCTTCGCCATGCGCCGGCCGTGCGGCGTGATGCGCCCCTCCCCGTCGAGCGCGCCGAGCTCGGCGAGCAGCTCCCGCGCCCGCGCGAACGATGCGGCGGGGGGCGCATCGAGCCACGACAGCTCGGCGGGATCGCGCACGCCAGCCTCCGCCAGGTCGAGCGCCAGCGGCGCGAGGTCGGCCTCGAGGATCTCCGGCGTGGCGTGCGGCACCAGGTGCGCATCCTCCGCCGCCGCCCACAGCCGGTAGCACACGCCGGGCGCCACGCGCCCCGCGCGTCCGCGCCGCTGCTCCGCGGAGGCGCGCGACACGCGCACCGTCTCCAGCCGCGTCATCCCGGTGCGCGGGGAGAAGCGCGGCACGCGCGCGAGCCCCGCGTCCACGACCACGCGGACGCCCTCGATCGTGAGACTCGTCTCGGCGATCGATGTGGCGAGCACCACCTTGCGGCGCCCGGCCGGGCTCGGCGCGATCGCCAGATCCTGCTCCTCCTGCGGCATCGTCCCCGCGAGCGGCACGACGTAGCACCCCCGCGGGAGCGGCTCCGCCTCGAGCAGCTCGCGCGCGCGGCGGATCTCCCGCGCGCCCGGGAGGAAGACGAGCACGTCCCCGTCCGACTCGGCGAGCGCGGTCCGCACCGCGGCGGCGGCCGCGCGCTCCACCCACACCTCGGCGCGGCGCGGGCGGTATCGCACCTCCACCGGGAACGCCCGCCCGGCGCTCGACACCAGCGGCGCGCCGCCGAGGAGCGCCGCCACCGCGGCACCGTCGAGCGTCGCGGACATCACCAGGATGCGCAGCTCCGGTCGCAGGATCGCCCGCGTCTCGAGGGTGAGCGCGAGGCCGAGGTCGCCGTTCAGGCTCCGTTCGTGGAACTCGTCGAAGATGACGAGTCCCACCCCCTCCAGCGCGGGGTCGGCGTGGATGAGGCGCGTGAGCACCCCCTCGGTGACCACCTCGATGCGCGTGCGCTTCCCCACGCGCGTGTCCATGCGCATCCGCCACCCCACCGTCTCCCCCACGCGCTCGCCGAGCGTGTGCGCCATCCGCCAGGCGGCGGCGCGCGCCGCGAGGCGGCGCGGCTCGAGAAGCAGGATGTGCCCGCCGCCGAGCCAGGGCTCGTCGAGCAGCGCCAGCGGCACGCGAGTGGTCTTGCCGGCGCCGGGGGGCGCCTGCAGCACGGCGCCGGGGCCGGCGCCGAGCGCCGCGCGCAGCTCGGGGAGCGCCGCGTCGATGGGGAGAGGGTTCACGTCGTGCGCGTGGCGGGTGGATGTGCGGGTGATCATGCGACAGCCCTCCGGCTCCGCCGGCCGTGCGCCGGCGCGTGTCCCGGGGGGTGACGTGGCTCGCGAAATCTGTGTAACGTACCGCGCAACGGGAGGTTCGCATCCGCCACATCTCGATGCTCGTGATCGCCGCGGCCTCGGCCGCGTGCGCGCGGCGCCCCGTTCCGGCGCCCGCCGCGGTCCCCGAGGGACCGCTCACCTTCGCGCGCGCCGACTCGCTGGCCGATTCGACGGCCGGCTCCCGCGTGGCGGCGCTCGGAGGAGCGGGCGCCGTGACCGTGGTGCTGACGAGCGCGAACGGGTGCGATGTGGTGACCCCGTCGGGACGCTATGCCGTGGATGGGCGCGAGATCCACGTCAGGGTCTCGGGGGTGCGGCGGGTGATGGTCTGTCACGATCCCGCGCCGGCCCGCCCGCGCGCCTTCGCGGCGACCATCGAGGGGCTCGCGCCGGGGAGCTACGAGCTCGCCGTGGACTTCATCGGGGACAGTCCCACGTGGACCCCGCTCAGGCGGGAAGTGCGGGTCCGGTGAGGCACGGTCCGATCCCCCATTCCCGGTTTCCATCTCCCGGTACCCGGGCCACGTGATGCGAACCGAGCGGCAGCGCTCCGCCGGGGGCGTGGTGGTGCGCCATGGGAAGCGCGGTCCCGAGGTCGCGCTCATCTCGGTCGGCGAGCCGCCGCGGTGGCAGTTGCCGAAGGGGATCGTGGAGGAGGGCGAATCGCCCGAAGCGACCGCCGTGCGCGAGGTGCGCGAGGAAGCCGGCGTGAGCGCCTCCCCGCTGGAGCCACTCGACCCCATCGACTACTGGTACGTGGGGACGGCGCGCGATGGCTCGCGCGTGCGCTATCACAAGCAGGTCCACTTCTACCTCATGCGCTACGAGAGCGGGAGCGTGGAGGACCACGACCACGAGGTGCGCGAGGCCCGGTGGGTGCCGCTGGACGAGGCGGCGACCCGTCTCGCGTTCGAGAACGAGCGCCGCCTCGTGCGCCTGGCGGCGACGCGGCTGCCGGGTGGGGATCAGTGACTCACTTCGCCATCCCCGCCTCCCGCAGCTGCGGCACCGACTGCGGTGGGATCGAGACCATGTGATCGCACTCCGTGCACACGTCCACGAGCAGGTCGCTCACGCACAGCCGCGATCGCGCCAGTCGCACCGTGCGCAGCTCGAAGCGCGTGCGCACCGTCTTCCGGCAGTAGGGGCACCGGTTGGTCGCGTAATCTCCTGGATTCCATGCCAGCTTCATGACCACCTCGCATCGCACGACACCGGCCCGCACCAAGCGTGGGCCGCCAACGCTCCGCCGGAAACCTTCGTCCGGCACCTCATCGTACGGTTGGTGAGGGGGGAAGTTTCCCGTTCGTGCCCGTCTCACGGTTCTCGCACATTCGAGCGATTCTCTCACAATCGAGCACTCCCGTGGCCGACCTTCGTTATCCCGTAGGCAAGTTCTCCCCCGTCGCCAACGTCGACGCCGCGCAGCGCGAGCGGTGGATCGGCGAGATCGCCGCCGCCCCCGCCGCGCTCCGGGCCGCCGTCGCCGGGCTCTCCCCCGCGCAGCTCGACACCCCCTATCGTCCCGATGGGTGGACGGTGCGGCAGGTGGTGCATCACGTGCCCGACAGCCACCCGAACGGGTACGTGCGCGTGAAGCTCGCCCTCACCGAGGATGAGCCGTTCGTGAAGCCGTACCAGGAATCGCGCTGGGCCGAGCTGCCCGACTCGAGCGAGACGCCGGTGGAGACGTCGCTCGCGCTGCTCGATGCGCTGCACGCGCGCTGGGTGACGCTGCTGCGCGCGATGACGCCGGACGACTTCCGCCGTGGATACCGTCACCCGGAGTACGGCCGGGTCGTCCCCCTCACGGAGGTGATCGGCCTCTACGCGTGGCACGGCCGGCACCACGTGGCGCACATCACGGCGCTGCGGGAGCGGAACGGGTGGTGAGGACGGCGGTGACCGCGCCACTCGACCGCGCTCCCCGCGCCATCGTAGATTTCACCTTCGAGCGGGAGCGTGCACGCGCGAACTCACGCGCCACGCGTCCCGCGCTCCGGAGCGGGTGACCATGCAGAATGCCAGCGGGCAAACGCCTCAGCCGACACCGACGCCAACGCCCCAAGCGCCCGTGCCGCCCGCGATGCCGCGGCAGGGTGGCGACGCGGCCGATCTGGGCAGGCAGATCCGCGAGCAGATCCGCGAGCAGGTGGAGGCCGCGCGCCAGCAGGCGCTGGCCGCGCGCAGCGCCCAGGGCGGCACGATGATCGGCGTGCCCGTGCCGCCGCCGATCGAGCCCGCCATCCCGCCGCAGGCGGTGGACATCGTCATCGCGTTCTTCGTGATGATCGCGGTGATCGCGATCGGCAAGCCGATCGCGCGCGCCTACGCGCGTCGTGTGGAGCGGAAGCCGGTGCCTCTCCTCGACTCGGGGGTGGCCGAGCAGCTCCAGCGCATCGAGCAGACGGTGGACTCGATGGCGATCGAGGTGGAGCGGATCTCGGAGGCGCAGCGGTACATGGCGAAGCTGCAGACGGAGCGCATGGCCGGGCTGCCGAAGAGCGACTGACGCTACCGCCCCCGGCGCGAGCACGCGCGCAGCGTCCGCCTCGGCTCCGGCGCGCTGGGGAAGAGGTCGCGGGCGGCGCGCGCGTGTGATCGCGCGGCGGAGCAGCGTCCCTGCCGCGCGTACAGCTCGGCGAGGCGCACGTGGATGCGGTAGCTGCCGGGATCGAGCGCCGAGGCGCGCTCGAGCACCGAGCGCCGGCTCCCGTCGGCGAACAGCGCCATCGATCGCGCCTGCGCCGCGCCGCGCGCCACGGCGATCGCGCCGAGGACGAGCACCACGACCAGCAGCCAGCGCCCGCGCGCGCCGTCGAGCGCGATCTCGCGTCGCGCCCGCGCCGGAGTCGCGAGCACGCCGAGCAGGGCCCAGATCACGAGCGCCGGCGCGGGGAGCAGGAGCACCGCATCGAAGGCACCCACCACCGCGGTCGCGGCCAGCGTCGCCAGGAGCGCCACCGGCGGCATGAGCTTCTCGGCGCGGTCGGCGCCCGGCATCGCCAGCAGCGCGCCGACGCCGAGCCCCACGAGCGCCAGCACGAGACAGGCGAAAGCCGGCACGCCGCGCTCGGAGACGAACGCGATCCAGTCGCTGCTCGGCCACGGGTTGTCCGTCATCCCATCGCGGTCGGAGAGCGAGGGATCGTGCCGCGAGGCGTACGCGGGGTAGCGCACCGGCCAGTTGCCCGGTCCGACGCCGAGCACCGGGTGCGCGAGCGCCATGCGCACGGAGTTGCGGTACTGCACGAGCCGCCCGCGGCCACTCCCCTCGCGGTAGTTCACCACGTCGCGCACCGAGTCGAGGTACGGCGAGTCGCTCCGCCAGTCGAGCGTGTTGGGAACGAGGAGCGCGGTGGCCACGCCGGCGGCGGCGAACAGACCCACGGATCGCACCCGGGGGCCGAGGTGCGCCGCGCGCCACGTGCGCCACCCGGCGAGCACGGCGAACGCCCCGATCACCGCGCACACGGCGAGCGCCAGCCACGCCGCGCGCGAGCGGGAGAGCACGAGCGCCGCCGCGGTCACCGACACGGCGAGCGCGCCGGCGAGCGCCGCGAGGCGGCCGCGCGCCTGGAGCGCCAGCGCGACGAGCAGCGGCATCCCGACCGCGGCGAGGTGCGCCACGAAGTTGCGGTTGCCGAGCGTGCCGCCGGGCGCGCGATTGATGCTGAACAGCTCCGACTCCACCCCGTACGCCTGGAGGAGCGACGTGATGGCGGCCAGCACCACGGCCAGCGCGAGTGCGCCGACGAGCGCGCCGCGGAGCGGGGTGCCGGCCACGGCGCGCGCGCTCCAGAACACGGCCGCGCCGGAGAGCGACACCGCGAGCGCGCGCTCGGCGAGCCACCGGTTGGGTGCGACCGCGGCCGACGCGAAGCCGAGGAGCAGGAACGCGACGAGCAGCGTGTCCACGCGCGTCAGCTCGAGCCGTCGCACGCGCGCCAGCAGCGCCAGCGCGCACCCGGCCGCGACGACGTGCAGCACCAGCTCCTTCGGGACGAAGAAGCGGTCCAGATCGAACACCTTGTACGGGAGCGCGACGAGCACCACCGCCGGGGCGCCGATGGCGAGCAGCGCGCACGCGATGCGCGCGCCGACGCCACCGCCGGTCCGCCCTCCCCCGCCCATCACGTTCGCCATCCGAGCGTCGTCGAGAAAGTCTCCCCGCTCAGGCGGCCGGACGACCGTTCGCGGGCACCGCGGCGTGAAGCGCGAACGCGGGCGGGCGCCGGTGCGTCGTCGCCTGCTCGTACGCGTACGCGAGCCGGATGAGCGTGGGCTCCGACCACGCCCGCCCGATGAACGACAGTCCCACCGGCAGCCCGAAGTCGTACCCCGCCGGCACGGTGATGCTCGGGTATCCCGCCACCGCCGCCGGCGACGAGCTCCCCCCCGATGCCGCATCGCCGTTCACCAGATCGATGAGCCAGGCCGGCCCCTGCGTCGGCGCGATCAGCGCGTCGAGCCGGTGCCGGTCCATGACCGCGTCGATCCCCTCCGCTCTCGTCAGGCGGTGATTCTTGGCGAGCGCCTTGCGATACGCGGGGTCGGTGAGCGCTCCCTTCTTCTCGGCCATGTGCATGATCTCCTGGCCGAAGAAGGGCATCTCGCGCGCCGCGTGCTCGTCGTTGAACCGGATCACGTCAGCGAGCGACTTCACCGGCGCGGAGGGCCCGAGCCAGGCGAGGTACTTGTTCAGGTCCGCCTTGAACTCGTACAGCAGCACGTCGAACTCGGAGTCGTCCCACTTGCCGGCGGTCGGGATGTTCGCCGGGTCCACGATCGTCGCGCCCCGGTCCTTCATCACGCGGATCGCGTCCTCCACGAGCGCGTCGGAGGCGCGGCTGTAGCCCATGTACCGCTCGCGCGCCACACCGATGCGCGCGCCCTTCAGTCCGTTCGGGTCGAGGAACGTGGTGTAGTCGGCGCGCCCCTTCCCCCGCCCCGCGGCGGTGGCCGCGTCGTCCGGGTCCACGCCGGCGATCGCGCCGAGCAGGATGGCCGCGTCGCGCACGGTGCGCGCGATCGGGCCCGCGGTGTCCTGGCTGTGCGCGATCGGCACCACGCCGGCGCGGCTCACGAGGCCGAGCGTGGGCTTGATCCCCACCACCGAGCATGCCGCCGACGGCGACACGATTGACCCGTCGGTCTCCGTGCCGATCGCCACCGCCGCGTAGTTGGCGGCGATCGCGCCGGCGGATCCGGAGCTGGAGCCGGAGGGGGTGCGGTCGAGCGCGTACGGGTTGTGCGTCTGCCCACCGCGCCCACTCCATCCGCTGCACGAGTGCGTGCTGCGGAAGTTCGCCCACTCGCTCAGGTTGGTCTTGCCGAGCAGCACCGCCCCGGCCTCGCGCAGCTTGCGCGCGACGAACGAATCGTGCGGCGCGATCGAGCCGGCGAGGGCGAGCGATCCCGCGGTGGTGCTCATGCGGTCGGCGGTCGCGAGATTGTCCTTGAGGAGGACGGGGATCCCGTGCAGCGGGCCGCGCGCCCCCTTCGCCTTCCGCTCGGCATCGAGCCGGTCGGCGATCGCCAGCGCGTCGGGGTTGACCTCGAGCACCTGGTTGATCGCGGGCCCCTGCTGGTCCAGCTCCTCGATGCGCGCCAGGTACATCTCGGCGAGCGAGCGGGCCGTGTACTTGCCGGACTGCATCCCCTCCTGGAGCGCGGCGATCGTCGCCTCCTCCAGCTCGAACGGCGCCGGCCGGGCCGCGGGGGCGGGGCGTGCGGGGACGTCGGACTCCGCGGCCGCGGTGCCGGGAAGCCAGGGGAGCGCGGCACCGGCCAGCGCGGCGGCGCCGCCGAGCAGCCCCGTGCCCACGAAGGAGCGCCGGCTCAGCCCCTCCCTGTCCGCTCCCGCGTCGCGTCGATCGGTCATACTCCTTCCTCCTCGAAGTGTGGTCTCCCGGCGCGCGAATCATGCGCACGCGAGCGGCGGGGCACAATGGCGGGGCGACGAGGCGGCTCTCGACCAGCGGCTCTCGACCAGCGGCTCTCGGCTCTCGGCTCTCGGCTCTCGGCGTACGGCACGGCGTAGAGAGCTCTCGGCGTGTGCAGCAAGCCGATGGCCGAGAGCCGAGAGCCGACAGCCGTGTCTTCCCGAGAGCCGATGGCCGCTGGCCGACAGCCGCGTCTATATTCCGAACATCCACCCTCCCCCTCGCCACCGAGCTCCCCCTGCCCCGTCACGACCGCTTCGACCGCGCGTACTTCGATCGCTGGTATCGCGATCCGCAACGCCGGGTCGCCACCGCCGCCGAGGTGCGGCGGCGGGTGGCGCTCGCGCTCGGGGTGGCCGAGTGGCTGCTCGAGCGCCCGGTGCGCTCGGTGCTCGACGTCGGATGCGGGGAGGGCGCGTGGCGCGCCGCGGTGCTGCGGCTCCGCCCCCGCGCGCGGTGGCACGGCGTGGACGCGAGCGAGTACGTGGTGCGGCGCTTCGGCCGCGCGCGCGGGATTCGGCGGGGGAGCGTGGGAGAGCTGGCGACGCTCGACCTGCGAGCGCCGTACGACCTCGTGGTGTGCGTCGACGTGCTGCACTACGTGGACGACGACGAGCTCGCGCGCGGGCTGCGAGCGATCCGCGAGGTGACGGGCGGGATCGCCTACATCCCGCTGTTCACGAGCGAGGACGCGGTGGAGGGAGACGTGCGGGCGATGCGGCGGCGCGACCGACGGTGGTATCTCGCCCGCTTCCGCCGCGCGGGGCTCCACCCCTGCGGACTCGGCTTCTACGCTCCACCGAATCGGGCGGCGCAGCTCGCGGCGCTGGAGCGAGCGTGAGCCGGGGCGGGGGCGGGGGCGGACGAGGGCGCCGGCTGGCGCCCCGCCCCGTCCGACCGTACTTTGGCCTCTCCACCACGAGCGGGCCATGCACCACTCCGGAACCAGATCCGATTCCGCGTTCGTGCTCGGGCCTGACGAGCGCGCGGCGCTCCGCCAGGACATCGACCTGGACGCGTTCGAGCGGCTGCTCGCGATGCTGCCCCCTCCCGCGCGAGAGCTCCTCCTCCGCCTCGCGGCGCGCGAGCCAGACCTGCTCGCCATCTGGGAGGCGGCGCCCGCCCTGAGGCTCGAGGAGCGCGGCCCGTTCGAGCGCGGCCCGCAGTACGAGAATCCGCACCTCCAGATGTACGTCGTCCCCCGCCTGGAGGACGTCTCGCTCTCCGACCCCGTGCTCCAGGAGATGCTGCGCGCGGTGTTCCCCGCCCAGCGCTGACCACCCGCGCCACCGCGCGGATGTGACGAGGGGCTCGCCTCCACCGTGGAGGCGAGCCCCTCGTCACATCCGCGCGGCCGGGCCGCGCTCCGCGCTCAGGCGCGACGCACGGCGCGCACGCGACTGTCGGACGCGTCGTTCAGGCGCAGCGGCGGACGTCCCGCCTCCTCCGTGCGCGGTGCTTCCACGGTGGCGCGCCGGCGGTAGGGCACGAGGTCCTCGCCGAGCAGCACGAGCGCCCGAGTGACCACCGTACTCGCCAGCGGCTCCGGAATCCCCATCACCCGCACGTACGTCTCGATCGCGCGATCGAAGGGGAGGTCTTCGGCCAGGGTATCGACGAACATCAGCGCGTTGTCCACGTGCGCGCGCACGATCGACTCCTCGGCCCGCGCCTGCGCGAGCCGGAGTCGCTTTTCCGCGGCCGGGTGCAGCCGCCGCGAGAATATCCGTTCAGGGAACAGCTTGCCCCACATGAGACGCTCCATTCGGAGGAGTGAGCCACACGGACTGCGTTGGCGGCGTCGCGAGCTCGAGTGAAGCAGACTCCGTACCAGTGCTCGCTTGGCCGGATACAGGACGATGGAGCGGCACGAAAGGATTCACTCCCCCTCCGCGCCGGCCATTCTGACCGTGCCCGCTCGGCCGGCGCGACCGAGCCGCCCGTCCGGTCGGCAAAATGGGCTCAGGCGGGGCGCAACGTTCGTTTCAGGTCCACGACCGCGGTGATGAAGATGAGCGTCACCAGCGTGGCGGAGATGAGACACCACATGCAATACGCGTGGATCACGTAGCGCTCGAGGTAGGTGAGCCAGGCCGAGAACAGAAAGTTCCAGGTGGCGAGCACGGTGATCGCCCACGCGACGAGGCGCGACGACGTCTGCATCCCGACGAGCGCGAGGGCGAGCAGCACGACGTAGCTGCCGAGCCCCCACGCGGCCACCGGCAGCCCCAGGAAGGTGGCCCACCGGCTGGTGTTGACCGTCTCGCACGATCCGACCGTGCACGAGAGCTCCCCGATCACTCCGACCTTGTACAGCGTGAGGTAGAGAGCCACGAACGCGCCCACCAGCGCGAGGAGCGCGATGAGCATGCGCGGCTTCATCGCTTGGCCGCCGCTCCCGTGTCGGCCGGCGCGGCGGCCGGCGCGGCGCTCGACGCGGTGGATCCCGCGCCGGCCGCGGGCGCCGCGGGGCGCGATGCCGCCTGCTTCGCGGCGCTGTCCACGTACGCCTTGATCTCGTCGTAGGAGAGCGCGCCGTCGATCTGCTTGGTGCCGATCACGAAGGTGGGGGTGGACTGCACCTTGCGGCGCATCCCCTCCGCGCGGTTGCCGAGGATGCGCGGCAGGTGGCGCTGCTCCTCGACGCACGTCGTCCAGGTGCCGACGTCGAGGCCGATCTCCTTGGCGTAGCGGGAGAAGACCTTCATCGGATCGTCGGTGGCCTCGCCGTTCCACTCGGGCTGTCCGTAGAACAGCTTGTCGTGCATCTGCCAGAACTTCCCCTGGTCGGCGGCGCACGCGGCGGCGTTGGACGCCGGCATCGTGTTCCGGTGCTGCGAGAGGGGGAAGTCGAAGAAGCGGTAGCTCGCGAGCCCCGTGTTCACGATGCGCTGGCGGACGTCGGGCTCGGTGATGGTGGCGAACTGGCCGCACGCCGGGCACTCGAAGTCCGCGAACTCCATGATCTGGACGGGCGCGTTGGGGTTCCCGAGCAGGTACCCCTCGGCCTGGGCCGGGGTGGCCTGCACGTCGATCGCCTGCCTGGCGCGCGCGCCGTGGCGGGCCGTGCGGGCCACCAGGGCGATGCCGATGATCGCGATGACGCCCAGGGCGATGTAGAAGACGCGGGTGGAATCCGCGCGCTGCTGCCTCACCACGTTGGCTCGTCGTCCTCGTCCGTGCTCCACTCGGTTCTTTCCCATTGGCTCTCGATTCGCTTCTTGGCGTCCTCGACGATGCGGCGGCTCTCCGCGATCTCGGGGGTGTCGTAGGTGGCACGCACCTCGTAGTGAAACAACTCGCTGCGGATGTCGCCGATGAGCCGCGTGAGCTCACCGGCGTGGCGCAGCAGCTCGCCCCGCGCATCGAGCTCGGCGATGCGCGCGGCGAGCGCGCGTAGGAGCGCCTCGAGATTGCGCGCCCTCCCCTCGTCGTACGTCTGGTCCTGCTCCGGCATGCGACAGTCCGGCTGAAAGTCCGAGGGCGAGCCGGCCGGCCCAGTTGGCCAGCCCCGGCCATGGCGTCGTGGTGCGACCGCCCGCGCCGCGCTCTGTGCGGCGGTTCCGGGTGCGTACGGGTGGGCGGAAGGCGGGGAAGCGGATGGGAACGCCGGCTCGTGCTGCGTTGAAAACTACCGGGTGGGCGACGTAGCGCAAGCAACCGCGCGCTTGACCAGCGCGCGCCGGCGAGCGAGCATCATCGCGCGGCGCACCGTCGCGCCCCACCCGCTGGAGACTACCATCGACGCCGACCTCCTGCGCGTGCCCGTCGGGCCCGGCTCCATCCACGTGGAGCGCTACGGCCACGGCGGCCGCGCCATCCTGCTGATCCACGGATTCGCCACATCGAGCTTTCTCTGGCGCGCGGTCGCCCCGCCGATCGCCGACGCCGGCCACACCGTGTACGCGGTGGACCTGCTGGGATACGGCGAATCCGACCGCCCGCTGGAGGCGGACTACTCGATCGCCGCGCAGGCGGAGTACCTGGACCGCGCCATGGCCGCGCTGCGCATCGCCGGCGCCAGCGTGGCCGGTCTCGGGATCGGCGGTGGGATCGCGCAACGCCTGGCGGTGCTGCACCCCGACCGCGTGCAGCGGCTCGCGCTCGTGAACAGCGTGGGGCTCGACGAGTGCCCGGGGCGCGACGTGCGCTCGGTGCAGCTGGGGACGGCCCGCTTCGCGTTCCGCGTGACGCACAGCGTGCTCGGCGCGGCCCCGCTGCTCCGGCGCGTGCTCGAGGGGAGCGTGGCCCACCCCGAAGCGATGCCGGCGCGTCTCGTCGCGCGCTACCTCGCGCCCTACGTGGGCGCGGAGGGGGTCGCGCACCTCCTCACCCTCGCCCGCGCGCTCCGGGCGGACGACGTGGAGGAGCTGGAGCTGTCCAGCGTTCGCGTGCCCTCGCTCGTAGTGTGGGGTGAAGCGGACCGTTGGCTCGACAGCGGGCTCGCGGAGCGGCTCCGGCACGCGATCCCGGCGTGCGCGCTGCTCCGCCTGCCCGGAGTGGGTCGTCTCGTTCCGGAAGAGGCGCCGGACGTGCTCGCGCGCGCGCTCCTGGAGCTGATGGAGCTCGGGGACGCGTCGTGAGGGCATGGCCCGGTCGCCCGGTGCGCGGCGCGCGAGCATCGCGCGAGCGCGACGCTGGAACGGACAATGCACCCTGCGAGACCTTCAATCCGCGCGCCGAAAGCGTTATATTATGAAGACTCTAGCCCAACATGGATTGCATGGCCAAGAATAGAAATCGTCGCAGGGAAGTCGCGGCGCCAACGCCGTTCGAGCAGGCGCGCGATGAGTTGTTTCAGCACATCATCCGGTGTGGCGTGCTCCAGGCCGCGCCAGAGCACCAACTGGAGTGGTTCGACGACACGATGGCCTACCTCGAGGAGCGGTATCCGGAGCTCGACGAGGCGAAGATGGGAGAGCTGAAGACGCTCGGCGTCCGGTTCTGCCAGCCACCAAAGTCGAAGGTGGAGAGCGACGACACCGTCAACGCCGCTTCGGCGGCGTGATTTGCTTCGGTAGGTCCTAGTCTGGTGAGTGCGTGCGCCCCCGCTCCGTCCGCGGGGGCTTCGTCGTCTCGAGGGTGGCGGGGAGGGTGGTGCCATGCCGCGGTTGCGAGCGGCCGGTGCGCCACGCGAGGTCAGCGTCCGCGCCCGCGCGTCTTTCTGAGCCCGAGTCCGATCCGCCCACCCCCGCCGTACCCCACCTCCACGAACGGGATCACGCCGTTCCAGTTCGGCCCCTCCATTCCCACGAACACCACCAGCACGGCGCGCCAGCCGGCGATGTGGTCGTAGCGCGCTCCGCCGCCTCCTCCCACGTACGGTGCCCACCGCGCGCTGAAGTTGGGATCGAGCAGAAAGCGTCCCGCCAGCTCGGCGCGGGCGCTCAGCCCGCTCCGTCCATCGGCCCACGATCCGCCAGCCCCGCCCACGAGCGAGAGGCGCAGCGCGCGCCCCGCCGGGAGGCTCAGCTCCGTTCCCGCCTGGATGGCGGTGATGTGCGACGCGAGCACGTCCACGCGTCCCGCGGGCTGCACGCGCGCTGGCTCGCGGAACTGCGCCCGCGCGGGCGCGACCGCGCCCGCGAGGAGCAGAGCGGCGGCCAGTGGCACGCGGGCGCGGCTCACGAGCGCGCCCGCGACTGCGCACGCGAGCGCGCACGCGAGCGCGCACGCGCCCGCGTGCGATGGAGCACGAGCGTGTAGTCGGCGATCGCCCATGCCGATGCGGCGGCGAGCACCGGCAGGAACGCGGGGAAGAGCGCGGGACGCAGCAGGAGCCCGAGGAGCGCGAGGAGCTGAAGCACGGTGACCACTTTCCCGGAGAGGCGCGCCTTGAACTTGGCCGGATCGAGTCCGGGGGTGAAGTAGGCCACGAAGAACCCGATCGCGGTCGCGAAGTCGCGCGACAGCACGACGAAGTACGCCCCCGTCCCGATGGTGCCGTCGAGGAGGAACGCCGAGAGGGCGGCGAGAACGAACGTCTTGTCGGCGACCGGATCGAGGAGCGCGCCCAGCTCGGTGGTCTCCCCGCGCCGCGCGATCCAGCCGTCGAGCAGGTCGGTGAGCGCCGCCGCGGCCACGAGCGCCACGCGCGCCCACGTCCCCGGCGCCAGCAGGAACGCCGCGGCCAGCGGGAAACGCGCCAGCGAGAGGAGGTTCGGCGGGGTGAACAGGCGGGAGGGGCGCACGAGGGGAACTTAAGCGGGAAACTCTCGGGCGCGAACTGCGCGGGGCGCGAACGACGCGGGGCGCGGGACGCGGGACGCGGGAGTACGGAATGCGATACGGGGACCGGCACACGCCGGTCCCCGTGTCGCTCATTCCCTGTTCATACGCGCCCCGCGCCCCGCGCCCCGCGCCCTTCCGGGCGCTGAGGAGTACGGTAGCTTTCCCGCCGGACCAACGCACCAACCACGGGAGGAACGCGAGTGGCCACGACCGTCGAGCTGCTGCGCGGGCTCGCCATCTTTCGGGAGCTCTCCGACGAGGAGCTGGCGAAGGTTGCCGAGCTCGCCGTCGAGAAGTCGTACGCAGCGGGGGAGCACATCTTCCACGAAGGCGAGCCGGGGAACCGGCTGTTCGTGATCGTGGCGGGGCAGGTGCGCATCAGTCGTCAGATCCCCGGCGCCGGGGAGGAGGCGCTCGCCGTGCTCGATCCGGGCGCGATGTTCGGGGAGATGTCGGTGTTCGACCGCAGCGAGCGCTCCACGGACGCGATCGCGCACGTCGCCACGCGCCTGATCACGATCGCGCGCCCGGAGTTCGAGATGCTCCTCGACTTCGACCGCGACCTGGCCCAGAAAGTGTTGTGGGCGGTCGTGCGGATGCTCAGCGCGCGGCTCCGGGCGACGAACGAGTCGCTGCGGTCGGTCATGGCGTTGAGCATGTTCTGATGTCCGCCGTACGGTGGAGCGTGGGGCGTCGCGTCGGCGATCCGCTCGCTCGGACCACGCCCCACGCCACCACGAGCCCATGGCCGATCCTCCTCTGCCCGCTTTCTCCCATCTGAGCGCCGACCTGCTCGGCATCGATGCCGACCGGCTGCGCGACACGACGGTGCTCGCGGGGCTGCTCATCGCGTCGGCGGGCGCCGCCGGGTTCACCACCGTGGGCGCGCCGATCGTGCATCGGCTGCCGAGCGATGACGTGACCGGGGTGCTGCTCCTCGACCACTGCCACATCGTGATCTACGCGTTTCCCGAGCGCCGGTTGCTGCTGCTCGACGTGCTCGCGTCGGCGACGAGCGATGCGCGCAAGGCGCTGGACGTCTTCGCGCGCCGCCTCGAGCCGCGCGAGGTCCGCAGCGAGACCCGCGCGCGCGGATGACCTGGCTCGCGAGTCAACCGCGCCTCGTCGCGGTGCACCTGGGGCTGTGCGCGCTGGTGCTGCTCTGGGACCTGTACATCGCCGGGCGCACGGCGCAGCTCCGCGCCACGCCGCGCCCGATGGCGTTGCTCAGCGCGCTCGCCGGACTGCTGCTCGTGCCGGCGCTGGTCGTGTTCCTCGTCTCGAACTCGATGCTCTCGGGGCGCGCGCTCTTCTCGATCGCCTGGGTCTGGCCGGTGACGGTCGCGCTGGTCGCCGCGCAGGCGGTGTACGCGCTCTTCCGCCGGCTCGCCGCGCCGCCGATCGCGATCTCGATCGCCGTGTTCGACCTGCTCCTGGCGGTCACGTACGCGGCGCGCTACGCGATGTTCATCGGCCATCCGGTGCCCGCTCCGCTCGTCGCGCTCGTGGCGGCGCAGCGAGGCGCGCTCGCCTTCAGCGCGCAGCCGCTCGCGCTGCGCACGCCCTGGCTGGTCTACGTGCCGATCTTCGCGCCCGCCACGCCCGGACGGCGCGGCGGGGGGACGCTCCTGCGCACGGCGGTGGCCACCATCGCCGCGGCCTGGGCGGCGCTCGCCGTGGTGGATGTTCCGGGCGCGACGCGCGCGGTCCGCAGCTACGGCCGGTACGCCGGCGAGCGGCTGCAGGAGCGCCCGGACAGCGACTTCGCCATCGGCGTGAAGATCTTCCCGACGCTCCGCAAGGGGCCGCCTCCGCTCTCGATCCAGAGCGACCTGGCGCTCGCCGACACGGTGGGCGCGGAGGTGCTGAGCGTGTACGTCACCCCCGCGGGCGCCACGCCCGCGACGCTCGACTCGATCGCCCACACGCTCGACGACGCGCGCGGCGACCGCCGCCTCGTGGTGGCGCTCGACCTCTCGGCCGAGCGCCCCGTGCCGGCGGCCCGGCGCGCGCGGTATCTCGGCGCGCGCGCCGCGGACGTGGAACGGATCGTCCGCCGTCTGCGCCCCGACTACGTGGTGCCGGTGCTCGATCCCACGGGGGCGGCCGAGCGCGCCATCGGCGCCGTCGGCGCGCGGGGGTGGATCGCGTACCTGAGCGAGGCGGCGGCCGCCGCGCACCGCGCGAGGCCGGTGACGCGCGTGATGGTGCACCTCGGCGGCTTCGGCCCCCGCGACAGCACGCTGTACGCCTGGGCCGTCTCGCCATCGGCGCCGGTGCAGGCGGTCGGCCTCTCCCTCTTTCCCTGGCTCGGCGGCGCGAACGCGCTCGACGCGCGCATGCGCGCCGCGGACGCTTGGCTCCGCGCCTACCGCTCGGACCGGGAGCACTGGGTGCTGGAGACCGGCGGATTCCCCCTCGCGCACGGCGAGGCGAGCCAGGCACGGGCGATCTGGGGGACGCTGGCCTGGGCGACCAGCCGCGCGGCGGTGAAGGGAGTGATCGCGTACGACGCCGGCGACTACGAGGCGCCGGAAGGGCTGCGCGCCCCGGGCGGCCGCCTCCGCCCGGCGGCCGCCCTGCTCAGGGCGGCGGTGCTGTCGCTCGGGGAGTGAACGGCGCGGGGATTCCGCCCCCCGATACCCGAGCCCTCACGCCCCGACCACCGCCGCCGCCACCCCGCCGCGAACGGCCGCGCCGCGCACCACGCCCTGCACCAGCCGCGTGTCGTCGAAGTAGCGGCGCGCGAGGGCGCGCATCTGGGTCGGCGTCACCGCGCGCACGCGCGCCTCGAACTCGTCCAGCTCGGCGAGCGACCGGCCGAACATCCACGCGTCGAGCACGTCCGCCAGCACCGATGCCCCGCTCTGCTGGCGGATGGCGTGCGTCCCGATCGCGTACTCCCGGGCCCGCGCGAGCTCCGCGTCCGTCACCGCTGCCTCGCGCAGCCGCGCGAACTGCTCGAGCAGCCCGTGCCGCGCCTCCTCCTCCAGCTCCGGCGAGGTGGCGATGTACGACACGAACATCCCCGCCATCCGGCGCTCGCTGGCGAACGCGCTCACGGTGTAGGCGAGCGAGCGCCGGTCGCGCAGCTCCTCGAAGAAGCGCCCACCGAGCCCGCTCGCCACGCCGGCGATGAGGTGCGTGGCGAAGCGCTCGTCGTCGCGCCGGTCGGGGGCCGGATAGGCCAGCGCGATCGCCGTCTGCGCCTTGTCGCGCGTCTCGTAGGACATGACCGGCGAGTGCGGCCACCGCGGCGCGCGGGGGAGCGACGGCTCCGCGGGGCGCAGCGTGTCGAAGTGGCGCGCCGCGGCCGCCGCGGCCTCGTCGGGGTCCACGTCGCCGACCACCGCGATCACCGACGGCGCCTCGAGCACGCGCCGCTCGTGCCAGTCGCGCACGAGCGGCGCATCGATCGCCGCGAGCGACGACTCGAACCCCGACGCCGGCACGCCGTACGGATGGTCCGGGAAGGCCGCGCGAGAGAGCAGCCGGAGCGGATAGCGGTACATGTCGTCGCGGAGCCGCGCGAGGTCGGCGATCGCGAGGGCACGTTCGGTCTCCAGCGCCGCATCGGGGATCGTGGCGCTCTGCACCACGTCGGCGAGCAGCTCCATCGCCGCGGGCGCGTGCGTCGACGGAACGGAGAGCGACCACCCGAAGCTCTCCGCCCCGGTGCTCGCGGCGATGCTCCCGCCGAGCAGCTCGGCCTCCTCGGCGATCCGCGCGGCGGTGCGCCGCTCCGTCCCCTTGAGGGCGGTGCGCGAGAGGAGCGTGGTGAGCCCGGCGAGCCGCTCCGGCTCCTCGGTCGCGCCGCCGGCCACGTAGGCGCCCAGGTGCACGAGGGGGGCGCCGCCCTTCCGCCTGACGAGCACCGGCACGCCGCGGGCCGTCCGGTACACGCGCACGCGTCCCTCCTCGCGCTCGAGCACCGGCGCGGCGTGCAGCACGGCCGGCGCCCGCGCATCGAGGGGGGGCGTCGGCGCGAGGGGCGCCGGCCTCGGAGGCGCATCGAGCAGATGGCGCATCGCGTCCGCATCGGCGGCCAGCGCGGGCTCGCTCGCGGGGCGGTAGGCCACCATCCCGCACCGCTCCGGCGCCAGGTAGCGGCGCGCCACCTCCGTCACCTGCTCCGGGGTGGCGGTGAGCAGGTGCTCCAGGTAGCGCTCCCCGAGCCGCCAGTCGCCCAGCGCCTCCCACTCGGCGAGGTAGCTCGCCTGCCCCTCCATCGTCTCCAGCCGGCGGATCCAGCGCGACTCGAGCAGCCGCCGCGCGCGCCACAGCTCGTCCTTCCCCACCCCGCCATCGCGCGCGTCGCGCACCTCGGACCATGCCGCGCGCGCGGCGTCCCGCGCGGTGGAGGCCGGCCCCTCCGCGTGGATCACGAACACGCCGATCTCCGTGGGCGTGTAGTCGAACGCGCTGACCGAGGACGCGAGCTTGCGCTCGCGCACGGCGCGGTACAGCCGCGAGGCGCGCCCGCTCCCGAGCACGGTGGCGAGCAGCTCGAGCGGCGCGGTGTCGGTGTGCAGCGTTCCAGGCGTGCGCCACCCCAGCGCGAGCTGCGTCTGGCCGATGTCCCCCGCCAGCTCGCGGTAGCGGAAGCCGGTGTGCTCCCCCTCCCTGGGCCCCGGCACGCGCGACGCGCTTCCGCCGGCGAGCCCGCCGTAGGCGCGCTCCACGTCGCGCAGCACCGCATCGGGATCCACGTCGCCCACGACGCACAGGATCGTCTCGGCGGGACGATAGAACTCGCGGTAGAAGCGCGCGACGTCGCCGCGCCCGAGGCGCCGGAGCTCCGCCTCGCGCCCGATGCGCCAGCGGCGCATGCGGTGCCGGTCGTGGAGCACGGCGTACAGCGTCTCGATCGTCACCGCCGAGGGGTTGTCCGCCTTGCGCTTGGCCTCCTGGATGATGACCTCGAGCTCCTTGCGCAGCTCCTCGGCGTCGATGAGCGAGTTGGCGTAGGCATCCGCCTGGATGTCGAGCCCGCGCGCGAATCCGCTCGCCGGGAGCACGGTGTAGTAGCTCGTGTGGTCGTAGATCGTCCCGGCGTTCAGGTACCCGCCGGCCGCCTTCGTCTCCTGCGAGATCTCTCCCACCCCGCGGCGCTCGGTGCCCTTGAAGTACATGTGCTCGAGCACGTGCGCGATCCCCACCACGTCGTCGGTCTCGTCGAAGTAGCCGGCCTTGACGTGGGTCTCGATCGCCACCACGGGAGCGGACGCATCGCGTCGCACGAGCACGGTGAGCCCGTTCGCGAGGACGGCGCGATGCACGGACTGGGGATCGATGAGCGGGAGGGTGATCACGACGGGATCAGGATGCGAGTGGACGGCGACGAACGATGATCGATCCGAGCGCGAGCGAGGCCACGCCGTACGCCACGATCCAGGCGCAACCGGCGCCCGGCACGGGCTCGCCGTGGACCAGCGGGCCGCCCAGTGCCTCGAGCACGTGCAACGGCGGCAGCAGGAGATCGATCGCGCGGCCGTACCAGCTCGCGTCCGCGGGAAGGAGCGAGCGCAGTAGCCGTGCCATCGCCCACACGAGGCCGAGCGCCAGCCAGTCGTGACGCGTCACGGCGGAGAGCAGGAAGCCCAGCCCGCCGAAGAGGAGAAAATACAGCGCCACGAACAGGAGCGCACCGGGTGGGAAGACCGGCTGGACGACGAGCGCGAACGCGCCCAGCAGGAGCACGGCGCAGACGAGGGTGCCCGCCGCGCTCACCAGCCACGCCTGCACGTAGTACCGCGAGAGCGACACGGGCTTGGCGAACAGGAGGCGGTAGAACCGACGGCGCCGGTCGTTGGACACGATGCCGTTCACGGCGAGCAGCGTGGCCGTGGGCGCGAACACGTCGAGGAGCGCCGCGAGCGATGCGCGCGCCAGCTCCGCGGCTCCCCCCGCGCCGCCCGCGCCCCGCCACGCGCGTGCTCCCTCCACCGAGAGGAGGAGCAGGAGCGCGCCCACGATGAGGATCGGGACGCCGCGCTGCACGGCGAAGTCGCGCCCCTGGTACAGCGCGTAGCGAGCGAGGCGCGCGCGGCCGGCCATCACTCGCGCACCGCCTCGTGGAACTGCCGCTCGAGCGACGGATGCACGGGCGCGAGCGCGGTGATGCGCGCGCCCCGGGCGATCAGCTCGGCGAGCCCCGCGTTGAGCGCGTCGACGCCGGGGACATCCACCTCGACCACGCCACCCGCGAGCATCTCCGCGCCAGGAAAGACGGCGCTCGCCTGCTCCCCTCCATCAGCCAGCTCGATGCGCCACCGTCCCACTCCCCCTCCCGACCCCGCCGCGCCCGGGCGAGCGCCCACCTCCACCACGCGAGCCAGCCGCCCACGGTCGATGATCGCCACCCGGTCGGCCACGCGCTCCAGCTCGACCAGGTCGTGCGATGCGATCAGGATCGTCCGGTCGGGGGCGCGCAGCTCGCGCACCAGGGCGCGAAAGCGGTGCACCCACACCGGGTCGAGCCCGTTCGTCGGCTCGTCGAAGATGACGAGCGCCTGGTCGCGCACGATCGCCTGCGCGAGCCCCAGGCGCTGGAGCGTCCCCCTGGAGAGATGCCGCACTCGCTTGCCGCGATGCTCCTCGAGCCCCAGCCGCGCGATGGCGCGCGCCACACCGGGCGCGAGCTCGGCGTCCGGCACTCCGGCGAGGAGGGCGTAGCGGACGAGCGCGCCCTCCAGCGTCCACGACGGCGGGATGTGCACCAGCTCGGACAGGTAGCCCACGCCTCGCCGCTCCACGTATTCACGCGGCGGCACCCCCTCGATGGTGATCGCCCCCGAGGTCGGGCGCAGGAAGCCGAGGAGCAGGTCGATGAGGGTGCTCTTCCCCGCCCCGTTCGGCCCGGCGATCCCGAGCACCTCGCCGCGCGCGACGCGAAAGGAAAACCCCTCGACCGCGCGGACGTCGCGACCGAGGGGGGAGCGGAAGACCTTCGTGACGTCGCGCAGCTCGATCACGGTCCTCGCGGGGGGCGCGCGTTCGGCGCGGGCGGCTGGAGCATCGCCGAGCACACCGACCACGGTCCCTGTCCGGCGCGGCCGAGCCAACTGGCGGCCTCGCTCGCGCGCCCCAGCCGAGCGAGCGTGCACCCGAGGAATCCCTGCGCGTCCCGGTCGCCGGAGTCGATGCCGAGCGCCCGCACGTAGCTGCGGCGCGCCGCGTCGTAGTCGGCGGTGGCCAGGTCGGGACGTCCGCGCGCCGCGAACTGCGCGCCGCGCGCGAGGAAGAACGCCCCGAGCTCGCGGTGCGCCACCGCGTTCTGCGGCTCGAGCTGCAGCGCCTTCTGCAGCTCGGCGCCGGCGGTGGCGAAGTCCCCCTCCTCCCGCGCGATGCGCGCGAGGTAGATGTGCGGGAGCGCCAGCTTGGGCTGCTCGCGCGCCGCCCTGTCGAAGTCGGCGCGCGCCGCCTCGCGGCGTCCCGCCTGGTACTCGGAGACGCCCGAGGCGATGGCCGCCGGCGTCCCCGACCGGTTCACGTACCAGAACGCCCCGCCCGCCACGATGAGGAGGAGCACCAGCGCGGCGAACAGGACGACGCCGGGACCGCGCCGGGTTCCGACATCCGGTGGCGGCATGTACGATGGCGGCGGCGCGGCGGGGCCGCTCGCGGGCGCGCTCGCCGGCGCGATCGCCGGCGCGCTCGCGGACGCGACAGCCGGCGCCGGGCGCGTGGCGCCCGCGGCGTCGCCACCGAGCGCCTGCTCCAGCGCGTGGAACGCCTCGCGCGCCACGGCGACGTCGGCGTCGGTGGGGTGGTAGTCGGTGCGCTGGACGCGCTCGCGCACGGCGAGCAGCTCGAGCTGCGCGTGCGCCTGCTCCAGCGTGAGCAGCTCGCGCTGGCGCAGCTCGCGGATGAGCGGCTGTCCCGAAAGCACCGAACCGCCCACCAACGATCGGAGGGCGGTTTCGACGGCCGACCAGAGCTCGATCAGGTCGGCGGCGACTTCCTCGGGGTGCCGCGACGCATCGAGCCTGGCGAGCGTGGGGCGAGCGGCGTCGAGCGCCGCGAGGGCCGACCGCTGGTTCGGGCCGATCACCGTTCGATGCGGAGCAGTCCCGCGTTCGCGCTCCCGCGAATGAACGCCTCCGCGTCGCCGGTGGGGATCTTCACGCCCGTGAGCGAGTACCCGCGGCGCGCCTCGGTGGCCATGTACTCCTGGATCGACCGCCCGTTCATGGTCTGGTTCGCGTCGCGCATCGCGCGCACGATCCGCTCCCAGCTCCCCACGTACACGGTGCCGTCCGCGGTGGTGATGCGATGCTCCGTCACCACGTCGCCGTGCTTTTGCTCGGCGAGATCGGAGAGGAGCGATCCGAACAGCTCGAGCTGCCCGCGGCCGCTCTGCTGCTCGGCCTCGGCGGCGCGCGCCTCGATCTCGGAGAGCATGTCGTCGATGTCGTCGCCATCGCCCGCGAGCTCGGCCAGCCGCTCCTCCCACGGGCGCAGCTCCGGATCGTCATCGGCGAGCCGGTAGAACGACTTCTTGAGCTCCACCAGACGCCAGATGCCGAGCTCGTCCCAGTGATCCTCGGGCTCGGTGTGCTCGAGGTGGTAGAGCGCCGTCTCGTACTCCGCGCGGTCGTACAGGATGTTGGCGAGGTAGATGCGCGCCTCGGCGTGCTCGTCGTCGAGCTGCAACGCGCGTTGCAGGCTCGCCACGGCGCCGTCGTCGTCTCCCTGACGATGCTGGACGTAGCCCAGACACGCGGCGGCCTCGGAGAGCTCGCTCGCCTCCTGCGCGGCGACGTCGAAGAACTCGCGCGCCTCGTCCATCATCTCCTCGCGGAAGAGCGCACGCCCCACCTGGAGAATCAGGTCGATGTCGTCGTTGTACCCGAGCTCGAGAATCCGACGAAAGGAGCGGAGCGCCTGGTCGCGCTGCCCGAACTTGAGGAGCGTCTCGCCGAGTCCGGCGAGCGCGTCCTCGTGCTCGGGGTCGAGCACCAGCGCCTTCTCGAAGCTCTGACGCGCCCACGCGTACTCCTCGCGCGCGAGCCGCGCGTATCCGACCCCAATGTGCAACTCCACCGAATTCGGGTAGAGCGAGAGCCCCTCCTTGAGCACGTCGAGCGCCTCGTCATACTGCCCCTCGTTGTACAACTGATGCGCGCGTTCGTCGTACTCCTCGGAGCTCAGGAATGGGGTAGGCATGGCGATCGGGACCTCCAACTCGTGTCGGTACGCCTATACTACCATTGGGCGGCTGAGTAGTTCAACCCGTTGACAACTCGCGCCCTACGGCGGACTTTATCCTCCCTTCTCCCGTTCGGCCCGGCCCTCCGAGCCCGGTGTCCTCCACCCGGCCTCAGCCGTTTCCCCCGGCAGCCAACTCCACCGCCACTTCGGCTGCCAGCGCGGCGTTTCTCTCCAGCAGTGCGAGATTCACGCCGAGGGACGACCCATCTGTCACACGCTCCACCTCCGCGAGGAGAAACGGAGTGACGGCGCCCCCCTTGACCCCTTCGTTGCTCGCGCGCGACAGCGCGCTCGCCACGGCCCGCTCCACCACGCCACGCGGAAGCGCGTGCTCCGGTGGAGGAGGCTGCATCAGCACCACCGCCTGCCCCCGCCCCAGCGCGCGCTGCGCTCGCCACACCGCCGCCACTTCCGCGGCCGATTCCACCCGTGCGTCGAGCGCGATCCCCGTTTCCGCGGTG
This sequence comes from Gemmatimonadaceae bacterium, assembly GCA_036378095.1. Classification (GTDB taxonomy): domain Bacteria; phylum Gemmatimonadota; class Gemmatimonadetes; order Gemmatimonadales; family Gemmatimonadaceae; genus JADGGM01. The sequence continues at coordinate 37,260 of DASUXC010000109.1, forward strand.
AAGAACCCCGGCAGCTCCGAGGTGCGCCAACCGAGCACCGGGACGCCCAACGTCTCGAGCCGCTCCACCGTTCCCTCCAGATCCAGGATCGACTTCGCGCCCGCGCACACCACCACGAGGGGCGACCTGGCCAGCTCCTCCAGATCGGCCGACTCGTCGCGCACCGCCGCGCCCGCTCCCTCCAGGGCGCGGTGCACGCCGCCGATCCCTCCGGTGGCGAACACCGCGATCCCCGCCGCGCGGGCGAGCGCCAGCGACCCCGCCACCGTGGTGGCGCCATCCGCACCGCGCGCCATGGCCAGCGGGATGTCGCGCGCCGACACCTTCCGCACCCCCTCCCGCCGGAGGAACCGCGCGAGATCGCTCTCCGCGACGCCGACCGACGGAACCCCGCGCACGACCGCGGTGATCGCCGGCACGGCGCCGCACGATCGCACGGCGCCGACCATCCGGCGCGCCGCCTCCTGATTGGCGGGCACGGGGAGCCCCTGCGAGAGCACCGAGCTTTCGAGAGCGACGACGGCGCGCCCCGCGCGCAACGCGCCCGCCACCTCGTCGGCGACGCGCACGCCCTCACGCATGCCGCGTCCGGAACATGCGAGCGCGGCGGGTGCCCGCGACCATCATTCGGTCACGGGCTTCCGCGATTTCTCGCGCACCGCCTTGAACTCCGCATCGGCGTTCCACGTGGGGATCACGGGGGAGTTCGCCAGCGCGTTGCCGAATCGCAGCACGATGTCCGAGATCTGCACCGCGCCCGAGAGATCGAAGTCGGGGGAGTACTCGTCGGACGGCTGGTGGTAGCGGTGCGCGGTGTAGTCCTCCTCCTGCTTCTCCCCCCACCCGCTCGGCCGCCCGATGTACGTCGTGCCCGCGCCGATCGATACCGAGGGGACGCCGACCTTGGCGAAGGAGAAGTGGTCCGAGCGGTAGAAGTGCCCCGCCTCCGGGTGCGTCTCGGGAGCGATGTGCATCCCCTGGCGCGCGACGAGGTGCGCGAGCATCGGTCCGAGCGAGGACTTGTTCGCTCCGAGCACGTCCAGATCCTTCACGCGCCCGCGGAGCGTGATCACGTCCATGTTGAGGTCGGCCACGATGTCCTCCACCGGCACCGTCGGATTGCGCGCGTACCAGTCGGAGCCGAGGAGCCCCGACTCCTCGGCGGTGACGAACACGAACGCCTGCGAGCGGCGCGGGTGCTTGGAGGCGGCGGCGGCACGCGCGACGGCGAGCAGCGACGCGACGCCGGACGCGTTGTCCTCCGCGCCGTTGTAGATCGAGTCGCCGTTCACGGCCGGTCCGATCCCGAGATGGTCCCAGTGCGCGCTGTACAGCACGTACTCGTGGCCGAGCTTCGCCGAGCTCCCTGGCACCACCCCGACCACGTTCTCGCTCTGGAGGTGCTGCACCGAGTTGTGAAAGGAGACGTCGATGTCGATGCCGGTGGGCACGGGGCGGAAGTCGCGCGTCGCGGCTCGCTTGCGCAGCTCGGCGAGGTCGAGCCCCGCCTTCCCGAGCAGCGCCGTGGCGGCGCTGTCGGTGATCCAACCGCGGAAGCCGAGCGGCGGCGGGAGCGTGGAGTCGCGGGGGAGCATGCGCTGCGGCGTGGCCCACGACCCGACCACGGTGTGCCAGGGGTAGCTCGCCTCGGCGGTGGTGTGGATGATGAGCATCCCCGCCGCGCCGCGGCGCTCCGCCTCCTCGAACTTGTACGTCCACCGCCCGTAGTAGGTCATCGCCTTGCCGCCGAACAGCTTCGGCTCCTTCGCCGTGGCCGGCGGATCGTTCACGAGGACGAGCAGCACCTTCCCCTTCACGTCCACGTTCTTGAAGTCGTCCCAGTGATACTCGGGCGCGGTGGCGCCGTAGCCGACGAACACGAGCTCGCCGTGCGCCTTGCTCTCCGGCGTGGCCGAGCCGGCCCACACCACGACGTCGTCGGGGAAGTCGAGCGTCGCCGAGGCCTTGCCGGAAGCAGCGACGTGGATGGTGCTCCGGTCGGCGGAGACGACGTCGATGGGGACGTGCTGGAAGTAGGAGCCGCCTACGCCGGGCTCGACGCCGGCGGCGCGGAGCTGGTCGGCGATGTACTCGGCGGCGAGCCGTCCGCCGCGCGTGGCGGGGGCGCGCCCCTCGAGCAGGTCCGACGAGAGGAAGCGCAGGTCCCCATCGATCTCGGCGGCGCCGATGTGGGACGCGGCACGTCCGGACCTCTGCGCGGCGAGAGCGGCCGGCGCGAGGAGCGCGCCGGCGACGAAGACGAACGATCGACGGAGCTTCATTGGGAGGGGGGTGCGGGTGACGCGAGCTGGAGTGAACTCCTGAATCTACTGCGGGGGGAGCGGGAAGCGACGCGCCGGCCGAGCCGCATGGCCGGCGCGTGCCCCGGTCGATCGGTACGCGGGTCGGTCGGCGCGTCGGTGCGCGCGATCAGGGGCGGGCGGGTCGCGCGTTCTCCGGCGCGCGCGGGCCCTGCATCTCCGCGTTCGTGGGGTGATGTCCCTCGGCATCGCGTGCGCCAGTGCCACGCCAGTAGAAGAACACCACGAGCGCGATCAACACCACGACGAGTATCCCGATCATCGCTCCGCGCTGCTGCGCGGCGGTTCTGCGTTGAAGCTCGGTCTCGGCCATTGTGGAGTCAGTCGGTTGTCGGTGAGTCGGCGTATCGGAAGTAGACGTTTCGGCGGCCGTTTCGGCGCCTTCGGAGGGTGTAGAGAGGCGGGATTCGGGCCAGCGAGCGGGGGAGCGGTGGGTCGAGGGGCGGACGCGGCTGTTGGGACCCGGCTGTCGGGACCCGGCTGTCGGCTCTCGGGACCCGGCTGTCGGCTCTCGGCGCTCGGCTCTCGGCTTGCGGCACACGCCG
>DASUXC010000110.1:0-12627 GCA_036378095.1 Gemmatimonadaceae bacterium
GAGGGGGCCGGCATCTGCCGGCCCCGTCTCGCATTCCATACTCCCCCACACCCCGCGCCGCGCACCATTGTGCGAGGGGGCGGCGCGAATGCGCCGCCCCCTCGCGGTCCTCCCCCGGCCCCCAGCCCCCGGCCCCCAACCCCTAATCGGGGATCGCGCCACCCGGGAGAACGTACGTCAGCGGATCCACCACCTTCCCATGCACGTGAATCTCGTAATGCAGGTGCGGGCCGGTGGCGAGGCCGGTGCTGCCGACGTTGGCGATCACCTGGCCGCGCTGCACGTGCTGCCCCTTCCTGACGACGATGCGCGAGCAGTGCGCGTACTTGGTGACGATCCCGTAGCCGTGGTCGATCTCCAGCACGTTCCCGTATCCGTTCTCGCGACCCACCATGGTGACCGTCCCCGCGGCCGGCGCGACGATCGGCGCGCCCATCGGCGCGCTCACGTCGATCCCCTCGTGCGGGCGGGCGTAGTGCAGGATGGGGTGGAAGCGCGAGCGGCTGAACGCGCTGGAGAGCCACCCCGCGGTGGGCATGATCGACGGGATGCGCGCGAACTTGTCGACGCTGCGCTTGAGGGTGTCGGAGACCTCGGCGAAGCTGGCGGCGAGGGAGTTGGCGCGGCGAATGAGCATGTCCACATCGGCGCGCGCCGAGACGCGCACCGCGCCGGCCATGGCCGAGTCGTCATCGAGCGTCGCGAGCAGCGCGCCCGTGCTGTCCACGGAATCGGCGGGGAGGCCGGCGAGGAGGCGGATCTGCTCGTCGCGGTGCTCGATCGCCGCGATCGTGTCGCTGAGCGCCTCCAGGCGGTTGAGGAGCGCCGGATCGACGGAGTGGTGGGGAGCGCCGGCGTGCCGCCCGACGGTGATCCAGCTGATCGCCACGCCAACGCCGAGGAGCGCCACCAGCCCCAGGGTGGAGAGCGCCGCCGCGGCACGTTTGAGGCCCTTCTCCGAGACGGAGAAGCTCCGCGGCGAGTCGCAGCCGTCGGGGACGAGCATGAGGGTCCAGCGGCGGTGAGATGACATGGGCCGGTTGATCGAGGGTGAGAGCCTACCCTTCAATGACGGTCGTTCGGCCCCTCGGTCACACGTTCGGCGCCGTCTGTTTGCCGGTGCAAAGAAACGTAACTGGTGCTCCGGAAATGATTTCCGGAACGACACGGGGCCGGGTCGAACCCGGCCCCGCCATCACACCGCCTTCTCCCTGGGAAAGAGTGGCGCGCCCTTCGACACCCGCCACCCCGACGGGTCCAGCGGATCGCGCGGCCCGGTGGCGTGGAGGGCGGTGGTGCGGTCCACCGAGCCGGGCGCGCCGAGCTGGGTCCAGAGCTCGCCGCTCTTCGCCGGGATGAACGGGGAGAGGAGCACGGCGAGGCGCGCGAGCACGTGGGCGAGCACGGCGAGCGTCCGCTCCAGCTCCGCGCGGCGCTCCGGGTCCTTCGCCAGCTTCCACGGCGCCTGCTGGTCCACGTAGCCGTTCGCCGCGGAGACGATGCGGGACACCGCCGCCAGCGCCTCGTGCAGCAGCTGCCCGTCCATCGCCGTCACGTAGTCGCCGGCGTGCGGCTCCACGATCGTGGCGGCGTCCGCGGCCGCGCCGGCGTCGAACGCGGGCACCTCCCCCCCCTGATACTTCTCGATCATCGCGATCGCCCGGCTGGCCAGGTTCCCGAACGCGTTCGCCAGGTCGGCGGTGTACCGCTCCTCGAACCGCTCCCAGGAGAAGTTGCCGTCCCCGTCGAACGGGACCTCGCGGAGGAGGAAGTAGCGGAAGGCGTCCGGGCCGTACCGGTCGACCGCCTCGCCCAGGTCGAGCTTCACCCCCGCGCTCTTGCTGAACCGCTCCCCGCCGAGACTCACGAAGCCGTGCGCGAACACCTGACGCGGGAGCGCGAGGCCGGCGGCGAGGAGCATCGCCGGCCAGATCACGCAGTGGAAGCGCGTGATGTCCTTCCCGATGACGTGAAGCTCCGCCGGCCACGCGGCGCGCGCACCATCGCCCCGCGTGGCGGTCCAGTAGTTGGGGAGCGCGTCGAACCACACGTACGTGGCCTGCGTGTCGCCGTCGCTGGTGGGGCGGGGGAAGGGAACGCCCCACGCGAGTCGGGCGCGGCTCGCCGAGATGTCCTCGAGCCCCTGGTCGAGGAGCGCGCGGATCTCGTTGTACCGGCTCTCCGGCCGCACGAGCACGAGCGGCCGCTCGCCGCCCCACGACCGGCGCGCCGCCTCCGGATCGCTCGTCAGGCGCTCGCGCAGCGCGTCGCGGTACTTGGAGAGCCGGAAGAACCAGTTCTTCTCCTCCACCCACTCGAGCACGCGCGTGGGGTGGAGCACGCACTTGCCGCCGACGATCTCCGCGTCCTGCTTGAACGCCTCGCACCCGACGCAGTACCACCCCTGGTACGAGCGCTCGTAGAAGTCGCGCCGCTCCGGCGGGTCGTCGGCCTCGGTGCGCCGGAAGATCATCTCGATCAGCTCGCGCACCCCGGCGGTGTGGCGGGGATCGGTGGTGCGGATGAACTGGTCGTTGGAGATGCCGAGCCGGCGCCACATCGCCTGGAAGCTCGCCGCGACCTGGTCGACGAGCTGCTGGGGCGCGATCCCCTGCTCGGCGGCCGTCTGGGCCACCTTCTGCCCGTGCTCGTCCATGCCGATGAGAAACCACACGTCGTCGCCGCGCAGCCGGTGATAGCGCGCGATGGCGTCGGCCCCGATCTTCTCGAAGGCGTGCCCGAGGTGCGGATCGCCATTCGCGTAGTCGATGGCGGTGGTGAGATAGTAGCGAGGCAAGAGCGGTCGGTCGGTTGTTCGCGGTGTCGGTGCGGCGGCTAGCCGTTCCGGTTCCGCCGCCCGCCGCGGCGTCCGCGGCGGCGGTGGGGGCGGCGGTCGGCCGTCCGGTCGCCGTTCTCGGCCTTCTCGCCGCTCTCGGCGCGGTCGGCGCCCTCGCCCCGCGCCACCGGCTCGGAGGGGGAGGGAGATGGGGCGCGCTGGGCGCGGCGGGGGGCGGACGGGGCGGGGCGATCCGCGTCCACGAGCGCGTCGTCGACGGCGACGTCCTCCGCGGCGTCCGTGCCGACGGGCGCCGTGGCCTCCTCGCGCTCCTCGGCGAGCGGCGAGCGCTGCTCGAGCTCGGCCTTCAGCTCCGCCAGCGGGACCACGCGCGTGTCCCCCTCCACCGAGCGGAGCGTGACGCGGTCGTTGAAGATGTCGTTGGACACGACCTTCTCCTCGCCGCGCGACGTCACGAGGATCCGCCCCTCCTTCGGGAACCGCTTGCGGCTCTGCACGTAGAACTCGTGCTCGTAGCGCAGGCAGCACATGAGGCGCCCGCACGCGCCGGAGATCTGCGACGGGTTGAGCGAGAGGCGCTGGTCCTTGGCCACCTGCAGGTTCACCGGGCGCAGCTCCGGGAGCCACGATGCCGAGCAGTACTCGCGGGCGCAGCGCCCGATCCCGCTCAGCCGCTTCGCCTCGTCGCGCACGCCGATCTGCTTGAGCTCGATGCGGGTGCGGAAGGTGGAGGCGAGGTCGCGCACGAGGGCGCGGAAGTCCACGCGCTTCTCGGCGGTGAAGTAGAAGGTGAGCTTCTTCCGGTCCCACTGCCACTCGGCGTCGGAGACCTTCATCACCAGCCCGTGCGCGCGTACCCGCTCCATCGCTTTCCGGCGCGCGTCCTCGTCCTGCGCGCGCAGATCGGCGGCGCGGCGCTCGTCGTCGGCGCTCGCCAGGCGCAGGATGCGCCGGGACGGCTGCTCCGTGCCGCACCCGTGCGAGCAGCCGCCGCACCGCTTCGCGGCCAGGTCGCCGGTGGCGTGCACGCGCCCGAGGTCCTCGCCGCGGTCGGCCTCCACGATCACGGGGGCGTGCGCCTTCGGCGGGTCCTCCGCCTCCCACACGAAGAACTCCTTCCGGTTCCCCTTGAACGCGACTTCGACGAGGTGCGCCACGGTCACTCCGCGAACCGCCCCATGGCGAGGTACTTCTCCCGCCGCTTCCGGACCAGCTTGTCGGGCTTGAAGCGGCGCAGGTCGTCGAGGTGCCGGGTGAGCACCTCCTGGAGGGCGCGCGCCGCCTGCTCGTGGTTCGCGTGCGCGCCGCCGATCGGCTCGGGCACCACCTCGTCGATCACGCCGAGCTCGAGGAGGTCCTGCGCCGTGATGCGCAGCGCGGTCGCGGCGCGCTCCTTCATCTCCGGGCTCTTGCCATCCTTCCAGAGGATGGCGGCGCACCCCTCCACCGTGATCACGGAGTACACGGCGTTCTCCAGCATGAGCACGCGGTCGGCCACGCCGAGGGCGAGCGCGCCGCCGGAGCCCCCCTCGCCGATCACGGTGGCGATGATGGGCACCTCCAGGCGGCTCATCTCGAGCAGGTTGCGCGCGATCGCCTCCGACTGGCCGCGCTCCTCGGCGCCCAGCCCCGCCCACGCGCCCGGCGTGTCGATGAAGGTGAACACCGGCACGTGGAACTTCTCGGCGAGCTTCATCAGCCGGAGCGCCTTGCGGTACCCCTCGGGGTGCGGCATCCCGAAGTTGCGCTTCAGGTTCTCCTTCGTGTCGCGCCCCCGCTGGTGGCCGATGAGCATCACCGTCTCGCCATCGAGCCGCGCCCACCCGCCGACGATCGCCGCGTCGTCGCGGAACGCGCGGTCGCCGTGCAGCTCGATGAAATCGGTGAAGATGAGCTGCACGTAGTCGAGCGTGAACGGCCGCTTGGCGTTCCGCGCCACCTGCACGCGCTGCAGCGGGGTGAGGTTGCGGTACACGGCCGCGCGCAGCTCATCGAGCTTCCGCTCGAGCGGCGCGATCTCGTCCGCCATGCTGAGTTGCCGCTTCCCCGCCGTCTTCTTCAGCTCATCGATCTGCCGTTCCAGCTCGGCGATCGGCTTCTCGAACTCCATGGTCGTCGGGCTCGCCATGCTAGCTCCCGCGCACCAGTCGGACCCGCTCGGGGCCGAGCAGCGCTCGCAAGTCGTTCAACGCGGCGTTGGTCACCGCGATTCGAAGGCTTCGCGACCGCAGGCGCGCGCTCCCGCCGTTCCCGTCACTCCACCGGAGCTCGAGCGGCGCGGACCCCGCGTGCACCTCGATCGCCTCACGCACATCGTGCATCACCTCGGGCGACATCCGCGCCCCCTGTCCCGCCACCAGCTCGATCGACACCGCCACGTTTCCCGTCGCGCGCAGCTCCACGAATGGCGTCACCGACTCCACGATGAAGGTCGGGTTCTCCGCGCCCTGGTCGCGCTTGGAGTAGCCGCCCTTGAGGAGCACGGGCACATCGGCCTTGATCCGGTCGCCGAGCAGCGTCCACGCCTCCGGGAAGACGAGCACCTCGGAAGATCCCGAAAAATCCTCCACTGTCAACCGCGCGAACTCGGCGCCCGAGCGCTTGCTGATCTGCCGCTTGATCGCCGTCACCACCACGCCGAGCGAGATCGGCTGGTCGGTCCACGCCCCGAGCTGCGACACGGTGTGCGAGGCGAACAGCTCGACCTCCGTGCGGAACGGCTCCAGCGGGTGTCCCGAGATGTAGAAGCCGAGGATCTCCTTCTCCTTCGCCAGGCGCTCGGAGTCGTTCCACGGCTGCACGTTCGGCAGCGTGCGCGCCATGCTCGGCCGCTCGGACGCCCCGGGCGCGCTGTCGCCGAACAGCGACCCCTGGCCGCTGGCGATCTCCTCCTGCTTGAGCGCCGCCTCCGAGAGCGCGGTGTCGAGCGCCGCGAGGTGCTGCGCGCGGTGCCCGCCCAGGCCGTCGAGCGCGCCCGAGGCGATGAGCGCCTCGAACACGCGCTTGTTGCACGAGCGCAGGTCCACCCGCTCGCACAGGTCGAACAGCGTGGCGAACGGCTTCTCGCGCCGCGCCTCGAGGATGGAGTCGATCGCCGTGCGCCCCACGTTCCGGATGGCGCCGAGCCCGAAGCGCACGCGCGTCTCCCCCACCACCGTGAACTTGTACCCCGACTCGTTCACGTCCGGCGCGAGCACCTCGATCCCCATCTCCCGCGCCTCGTTGATGTACTTCACCACGCTGTCCGAGTCGCCGATGCACGAGCTCAGGAGCGCGGCCATGAACTCGGCCGGATGGTGCGCCTTGAGGTACGCCGTGTGATAGGCGACCACCGAGTAGGCGACGGAGTGCGACTTGTTGAACCCGTAGCGGCCGAACGTCTCGATCTGCCCCGCGAGCTCCTCGATCACGCGCCGGTCGTAGCCGCGCGCGACCGACTTCTCCACGAACTTCCCCAGCTCCTGCTTGATCAGCTCCGCGTCCTTCTTGCCCACCGCCTTGCGGAGCACGTCGGCTTCGGCGAGCGAGATTCCCGCCAGCGTCTGGGCGATGCGCATCACCTGCTCCTGGTAGGTGATGACGCCGTACGTCCCGCGCAGGATGGGCTCGAGCTCGGGGAGCGCGTACTCCACCGGCTCCTCCCCCCGCTTGCGCCGGATGTAGACCTTGTGCATCCCGGTGTCGAGCGGACCGGGGCGCAGCAGCGCGTTGGACGCGACGAGGTCGTCGAACCGGTCGCAGCGCATGCTGCGCAGCACGTCGGTGGCGAGCGGCGACTCGAACTGGAACACGCCCGCCGTGCGGCCGGAGCGCAGCATGCGGTACGTCGCCTCGTCGTCGAACTCCATCGCGTCGAGGTCGATCGTCTCCCCCGTGCGCCGCCGGACCGCCTCGAGCGCGTCGTGGATCACGGTGAGCGTGGTGAGGCCGAGGAAGTCCATCTTGAGCATCCCGGCCTTCTCCAGGTACGTCATGTCGTACTGGGTGACGACGATCGTCTCGTCGTCGCCGCCCCCCGCGCCCTTGGAGCTCTGCGTGCAGATGGGGACGTACTCGTCGAGCGGTCCCGGCGCGATCACCACGCCGGCGGCGTGCACCCCCGCGTGGCGCGACAGCCCCTCCAGCGCCACCGCGTAGTCGAGGAGCTGCGTGTACCGCTCGTCGTTCCTGTAGAGCTGCTTCACCTCGGCGATCTGCTCGATCGCCTCCTTCACCGTGAGCGAGAAGTTCGGCTGGTTGGGGATGAGCTTCGCCAGCGCGTCGGTCTCCTGCGGCGTGAAGCCGAGCACCCGCCCCACGTCCTTCACCACCGCCCGCGACTTCATCGTGCCGAAGGTGATGATCTGCCCGACGGCGTCCTTGCCGTACTTCTGCCGGACGTAGTCGATCACCTCCCCGCGGCGCTCGAAGCAGAAGTCGACGTCGATGTCGGGCATCGACACGCGCTCGGGGTTGAGGAAGCGCTCGAAGAGGAGATCGAACTTGAGGGGGCAGACGTTGGTGATGCGCAGCGCGTACGCCACCAGCGAGCCGGCCGCCGAGCCGCGCCCCGGCCCCACCGGGATCCCGCGGTCGCGCGCCGCCTTGATGAAATCGGAGACGATGAGGAAGTAGCCGGCGTACCCCGTCTTGGTGATGACGCTCAGCTCGTAGTCGAGCCGCTGCCGCACCTCGTCGGGGAGCGGGTCGCCGTAGCGCTCGCGCGCTCCGCGCTCGGCGAGCTGCACGAGCAGGTCGTTCTCGCTCGCCACCCCATCCGGAAGGGGGAAGGAGGGGACGTGGTACTTCTTCCCGAACTCGATCGCCACCTCGTCGGCGATGCGGAGCGTGTTCTCCAGCACGTCCGGCCGCTCGGGGAAGTGCTCGGCGATCTCCGTGGCGTTCTTGAAGTACAGCCCATCGTCGTAGCGGAGCCGGTCCTGCTCGTTGCGGTCCTTGCCGAGGCCGATGCAGAGGAGCACGTCGTGCGCGTCGTGGTCGGCGGCGCGCAGGAAGTGCGCGTCGTTCGTGGCCACGACGGGGAGCCCGGTGTCGGCGGCGAGGCGGAAGACGAGGGCGTTGAGCTTGGACTGCTGCTTCCCGGCGTCGTGCGCCTGCACCTCGAGGTAGTAGCGGCCATCGAAGACGTCGGCGTACCACTCCGCCGCGGCCTTCGCATCGTCGTAGCGCCCCTCGAGGAGGTTGGTGGCGATCTCCCCCGCCATGCACGCCGACGAGACGATGATCCCCTCGTTGTACTTGCTCAGGAGCTCCCGGTCCACGCGCGGCTTCACGTAGAAGCCCTCGGTGTAGCCGAGGGAGGAGAGCTTCACGAGGTTGCGGTAGCCGGTGAGGTCCCTGGCGAGGAGAACGAGGTGGTAGTACGGCTTCGCCCCCGGACGCGGCCGCCCGCGCTCGCGGCGGTCGCCGGGGGCGACGTACGCCTCCATGCCGATGATCGGCTTGAGCTTCGCCTTCTTGGCCTTCTCCTGGAACTCCCAGGCCGCGTGGAGGTTGCCGTGATCGGTGATCGCCAGCGCCGGCTGCTCGAACTCCTGGGCGCGCCGGATGAGGTCCTGGATCCGGTTGGCGCCGTCGAGCAGCGAGTATTCGGAATGGCAGTGCAGGTGAACGAAGGACATCGGCTGGCGGAGGGTGTCGCGTCTGCAACGGGGTGTTCCACCCGTCACGTTTCGCTGCGGGCGCGCCCGCGATTCCGGGGGCCGGCGGATCGCCGGCGCGGTGCCCCGGGGAGAGCCGAACTTCTTGAAGCTCATACCAATTATATCTCTCCGCCCACCCGGTTCCTATGGCCGGACCGGTGCGCGGCGGGCTGGCACGTCTCGCGCAGCACGGGGCACCCGGACTCTGCCGTGCGGTGGCACACCGGCCGCCCGCGAGCCAGATTTCCTCACCTCCCGCCTCGTCATGGGCGGGGTCTCACCTCGAGCCAGGAATCCGCATGACCAAGCCCGTCCTTCCGGCGCTGCTCACGCTGGCCGCCGTGCTCTCCGCCTGCGGCAGCGACAAGTCGACGTCGCCAACCCCCGGGTGCGGCCCCGCCGCGTCCGCGTCGGTCCGCGCGGGAACGAGCGCCATCACCGACCAGGGCTCGCTCGGTCCCATGCAGGCGATCACGATCAACGCCGACGGGCTCCCCAACTGCCTCACGCTGGACGCCGATTCGGGGACGTACATCGTGGTGCCGCAGTTCGCGACCGGCTCGGGGGCGAGGAGCGAGGTGGCGTACGACCTCGGCGTGTCGACTCCCATGTCCGCCGACCGGCGCGGGCCCTCGTTCAGCCGGACGGTGGGGCTGGACGGGGTGGCGGTGCCGCGCCCCCTGACCCCGCAGGCGCGGCTCGACGCGGCGCTCCGCGAGCGCGAGCACGCGCTGGCGCCGCTCGCCCCCGAGGCGGTGGCCCGGTGGCGCGCGAGCGCGAGCCTGCGCGCCCCGGTGTCGGCGGCCACGCCCCCGCTCGGAAGCACGCGCACGTTCCAGGTGCTGAACGACCTCGATGGCGGCTCCTTCTCCACGGACACGGCCACGCTCCGCTACGTGGGGACGAACATCATGATCTACGTGTCCCAGGACGCGCCGCCCCCCCCGAACGGGTTCACCGACACGCAGCTCTCCTCGTTCGGCCAGCTCTTCGACCGCGACCTGTACCAGATCGACGTCCGCACCTTCGGGAGCCCGTCGGACATCGACGCCAACGGGCACGTGATCGTGCTGCTCACCCCCAAGGTGAACGCGCTCACGCAGGCATCGTCGTGCCAGAGCCAGGGATACGTCTCCGGCTTCTTCTACGGGGTGGACCTCACTCCCTCGCAGGCGCACTCGAACAAGGGGGAGATCTTCTACTCTCTCGTCCCCGATTCCACGGGGGTGTTCAGCTGCGCGCACACGGTGAGCGACGTGGAGTTCAACACGCCGGCCACCTTCATCCACGAGTTCCAGCACATGATCTCGTGGAACCAGCACGTGATCGTGCGCAACGGGCCGGACGAGGCGCTCTGGCTGAACGAGGGGCTGAGCCACATCGCCGAAGAGATGGGATCGCGCTACTACGAGAGCCGGTACCCGGCGCCGCTCGGCCGCACGAACCCGGCGCAGATCTTCCCCGACTCCGCCGAGGGGTTCATCTCGGGGGACCTGTTCAACGCCTACGCCTACATGCTCGACCCGTCGACGGTGTCGATCACGGAGTTCATCAAGAGCGGGACGGTGCAGGAGCGCGGCGGGGCGTGGCTCTTCCTGCGGTGGCTGGGGGACCAGAAGGACAGCACGATCTACGCGAAGCTCGAGCAGACGTCGGCGACCGGGATCGCCAACGTGGAGGCGCAGTCGGGGGAGCCGTTCCCGCACCTGTTCGGCGACTTCACGCTCGCGCTGTACACCGACAGCCTGGCCACCGTCGCTCGCTCGGACGTCCCGGCGCGGCTGCGCTTCCAATCGCGCAACCTGCGCGTCCTGTTCCGGGCGCTGTACAACGCGACGTCCCGGCGCGACCTGGTGCCGCGCCCCTGGCCGCTTCCGCTGGACACGCTGAACGACCCGGGGAGCCGGTCGTCGAGCATGGTTCCGGGGACGGCGCAGTACTACGTGGTCCACCTGCCGCACCCGGCGCCGGCGGCGCGGATCACCTTCGCGCCGTCGAGCGGTGGAGCGTTCCCGAGCACGCTGGCGGCACAGGCCACGGTGTTCCAGTGCCCGAGCTCGGCCGCCTGCCAGTAGCGTGGCGCGGCGGCGCGGGCGGCGCCGTGAGTGACGTCGCGTACGCCGCCGCGCCCGGCGCCGACCGGGACCGTGAGTCCGGGCGCGGTGTCGTTTTTCGTGGCGGATGCTATACTTGAGCCGAGGAGCGCTCCCACCGACGTCGCCGGGCGCGCTCCCGCCCACGGGGCGCGGCCGCCGATCGGGCGCGCCGCCCGCCCTCGCTCACCGGGGACTGCCATGAGACGTCTCGCCGTCGCCGCGGCGCTCGCGGCCAGCAGCTTCCTCCCATCGCTCGCCGCCGCGCAGATCGGGAGCACGTCCGCCGTGCTCCTCGAGCTTCCGGCGAGCACGCGCGCGCTCTCGCTGGGCAACACGTTCGTCGCCGCGGGGACGGACGAGGCGGCGATCTTCTACAATCCGGCGCAGCTCGCGGTGATCCCCAAGCTGTCGGCCGGCCTGTCGGTGCAGCAGTGGTTCCTCTCCTCCACGCTCGCCGCGGCGGCGGCGGCCACGCGCGTGGGGCGGGGGACGCTCGCCATCGGGCTCCAGGTGCTCGACTACGGGAGCTCCGAGCGCGTGCTCGGCGACCCGAACGCCGGCGGTGGTGGGGGCGACCCCACGGGCACGACCATCTCCGCCGGCGACTACGTGGCGTCGGCGGCGTACGCGCTCTCGCTGCACGGTGTCCGCGTGGGCGCCACGGCGAAGTACGTGAACCAGCGGCTGGTGGACGAGAGCGGCGGCACGGGCGCGGTGGACGTCGGCGCGGCGTTCGACGTGCACGGCGCGACGATCGGCGCGTCGGTGCAGAACATCGGCGGCGAGATCTCGATCGCCGGCGAGAGCGGGCCGCTGCCGCGCATGGTGCACGTGGGCGCGGCGGTGCCGGTGCGCGGCGTGGGCCCGCTCGATTTCCTCGCGACGGCCGAGGTGACGCACACCCGCGACGAGAAGACGCGCGGCGCCGGCGGCGTCGAGGTGGCGTACCACGCCACGGGGGGCGTGACCGTCCTCGGCCGCGTGGGCGCGCTCGCGCGCCCCACCGGCGCGGAGATCTCGCCCCTCTCCTTCGGCGGCGGGCTCCGGGCGCGGCACCTCGCGCTCGACTACGCGTACGAGAGCTCGGACGTCTTCGGCGCGATGCACCGCGTGGGCGTGCGGTGGTGGAGATAGCGTCTCCCGCATGACCTCCCCCGCGCGTCTGGCGCGGTGGGTGCTCTCCGGCCTCGCCCTCGCCATCCTGGTGTTCCTCACCCTCACGCCGATGGGGCGCTACCTCGCGCGCGCCGCCTGGGAGGAAGGGAAGATCCTCGCCCGCCGCGAGCCGATCCGCGAGCTGGTGCGATCGCCGGACACCGACCCCGCCACCCGGGCGAAGCTCGAGCTCGTGCTCGCGGCGCGCGCGTTCGCCGTGGACTCCATCGACCTCGCCGCGAAGCAGAGCTTCACCACGTACAGCCGGCTGGACACGGACACGCTCGTGCTCGTGGTCTCGGCCGCGTACCGCGACCGGCTGGAGTCGTACACGTGGTGGTTCCCGATCGTGGGGAGCGTGCCGTACAAGGGGTACTTCGACCCGAGCGACGCGCTCGATGCGGCCCGGAAGCTGGAGCGCCGGGGGCTCGACACGTACGTGCGTCCGGCGTCCGCGTTCAGCACCCTCGGCTGGTTCGACGATCCGCTCGTCTCCACCACGCTGGAGGCGGATTCGGCCGGGCTCGCGAACACGGTGATCCACGAGCTCACGCACAACACGTTCTACGCGCCGGGGCAGGCGGTGTTCAACGAATCGTTCGCGAACTTCGTCGGCGCGCACGGCGCGATGTGGTTCTTCCGGACGCGCGGCGACAGCGCGCTGGCGAGGGAGAGCGAGACCGACTGGGCGGCGGAGAAACTGATGGGGGGATTCTGGTCGTCGATCTACGACGCGCTCGACTCCGCGTTCGCGGCGCATCCCGACAGCCGGTCGGCGCGGTTGGCGGCGCGCGACACGATCTTCGCGCGGGCGCGCGCCGACTTCGTCTCGCGGGTGGCGCCGCGGCTGCCGGGGTACCGGCCGGGGATGCCGATCCGCCTCCGGCTCGACAACGCCTCGCTGCTCGCGCGGCGCGTGTACCGCACGGGGCTCGAC
>DASUXC010000111.1:0-9054 GCA_036378095.1 Gemmatimonadaceae bacterium
GCTCATCACGCCGATCGCCATGGACGAGGGGCTGCGCTTCGCCATCCGCGAGGGTGGCCGCACGGTGGGCGCCGGCGTCGTCACGAAGATCATCAAGTAACGGGGCCCGGGGCCGCGGCCCGAGGGGCGGGGGACGAGAGCACTATCGGTGCACCATCGTCTCCGCCCCTCGCTCCAGACCCCCGGCCCCCGGGACATAGAGAGACTGAGTCATGCCGAGAGAGAAGATCATCCTCGCGTGCAACGAGTGCAAGAACCGGAACTACTTCTCCGACAAGAACAAGCGCGTTCATCCCGAGCGCGTCGAGTGGAAGAAGTACTGCCCCCGGTGCAACACGCACACGCTGCACAAGGAAACGAAGTAAACCATGTCGGCGATCGTCGCGCAGACCACCGAATTCCTGAAGGAAGTTCGGACGGAGATGAACAAGGTGACGTGGCCGGACCGGGCGCAGCTCCGGCAGGCCACGATCGCGATCGTCATCTTCGTCCTCGTCATCGCGGGATTCATCGCGATCATGGACGTCGTGCTGCAGGCCGTGCTGGTGCGCGGCATCCCCGCCCTGTTCGGTAAGTGAGCATGGACGGGCACCGCTGGTACGCGATCCAGACGACGGCGGGGCACGAGAACAAGGTCCGCTCGCTCATCCAGCGTCGCATCGAGCAGGATGCGCACCCCGCCGAGGAGCGTGCGATCCGGCAGGCGCTCGTGCCGACGCAGGAAGTCGTGGAGATCAAGAACGGGAAGAAGGTCACCGTCGAGCGAAAGATCTATCCGGGCTACGTGCTCGTGGAGATGGTCATGAACCAGGAGACCGCGCACGTCATCAACGGGATCCAGGGGGTGATCAAGTTCGTCGGGCACGAGCGCTTCCCGCAGCCGTTGCGCCCCGAGGAGGTGAACCGCCTGCTCGGGATCGCCGATGAGACGGAGGCGGAGGAGCCGGCCGAGGAGATCCCGTTCATGGTCGGCCAGGCCGTGGAGATCACCGAGGGGCCGTTCAGCGACTTCAGCGGTACGGTCGAAGAGGTGTACCCCGACAAGGGGAAGGTGCGGGTGTCCGTGAGTCTGTTCGGGCGCCCGACCAGCGTGGAGCTCGACTACCTGCAGCTTCGCGCGTACTAGCCGGGCCTCCGGCCGGGGCGGGAGCGGGCGCTCCCGCGTCCAGCCCCCGGGCCCGCTTCGTCGGCGACCACACCGACGTGAAACTCACCGTGGGAGAACGGCGCGGCTCCGGCCGCGCCCATTCGTAAGGACGGAGTGCATGGCAAAGAAGGCAATAGGTTTCGTCAAGCTCCAGATTCCGGCGGGGCAGGCGACGCCGGCGCCCCCGGTGGGAACCGCGCTGGGGCCGCACGGCATCAACATCATGGCGTTCGTGAAGGAGTTCAACGCCAGGACGCAGGCGCAGAACGGGACGATCCTCCCCGTCGAGGTGACGATCTTCTCGGACAAGTCCTTCACCTTCATCACGAAGACGCCGCCCGCGGCGATCCTCATCAAGAAGGAGCTGGGGCTGGAGAAGGGCTCGGGGCAGCCGAACCGCAACAAGATCGGCAAGCTGACCACGGCGCAGGTGCGCAAGATCGCCGAGCTGAAGCTCCCCGACCTCAACTGCGACAGCGTCGAGTCGGCGATGGCCATGGTGGCCGGCGCCGCCCGCTCGATGGGCGTGGAGGTGGGCGACTGATGCGCGATCACGGGAAGAAGTACCGCGCGGCCGCCCAGAAGATGAACGGGGGCGCGAGCTACCCGGCGCTCCAGGCGATCGAGCTCGTGAAGGGCGCCGCGTTCGCCAAGTTCGATGAGACGGTGGAGGTCGCCGTGCGGCTCGGCGTCGACCCGCGTCACGCCGACCAGGTGGTGCGCGGCACGGTCGTGCTCCCCGCCGGGACCGGCAAGTCGGTCCGCGTCGCCGTGATCGCCGTCGGCGATCGCGCGCGCGAGGCGGAGGCCGCCGGCGCCGACTTCGTCGGCCCGGAGCTGATCCAGCGGATCAAGGACGGCTGGCTCGACTTCGACGTGCTCGTGGCCACGCCGGACCAGATGGGGCAGGTCGGCCAGCTCGGTCGCGTGCTCGGTCCCCGCGGGCTCATGCCGAACCCGAAGGCCGGTACGGTCACCATGGATGTGGCGCGCGCCGTGCGCGAGCTCAAGGCCGGTAAGATCGAGTTCCGCGTCGACAAGGGGGGCAACGTCCACGCGCCGATCGGGAAGGTGTCGTTCAGCGCCGATGCGCTGGCGAGCAACTTCAACGCGTTCATGGATCAGATCGTCCGCGCCAAGCCGTCGGCCGCCAAGGGCGTCTACGTCAAGAACGTCGCGATCTCGTGCACGATGGGGCCGGGCGTCGCCATCGACACCACCCCGTACCGGTAACCGACGATGAAGCGCACGGAGAAGGAACAGCTCGTTGCCGAGATCTCGGCCAAGATCAAGGACGCGAAGGCCCTGTACTACACGGACTTCACGGGGCTCAACGTCAAGAGCATGACGGACCTCCGCCGCCGGTTCCGCAAGGCGGGCGTCGAGTACGTCGTGATCAAGAACACGCTGGCGCTGCGCGCGGTGAGCGAGAGTGGGCTCGCGGCGTCGCGCCTCAGGGGTCCGACCGGGGTCGTGATCGGCGACGATCCGGTCGTCGCGGCGAAGGTGCTCACCGACTTCGCCAAGGAGAACGAGCAGAAGCCCGAGGTGAAGGGCGGGCTGCTCGAAGGAAGGCCGATCGACACCGCGCAGGTGAAGCAGCTGGCCTCGCTCCCGTCGCGGGAGCAGATGCTCGCCGAGCTGGGCGCGGGGCTTCAGGCGCCGATGGCCGCCTTCGTTGGCGCGCTGAACGGCCTGCTGTACATGTTCGCTGGAGCGCTCGAGGGGCTGCGTCAGCAGCGAGAGGGCGCCTGATCACTGATCACTGACGCACCCTGCAGATATCACGGAGAGACACGAAAATGGCAAACGCGACCCTGGGCAAGGACGAAATCCTCGACGCGATCGGCAACATGTCGGTCTTCGAGCTCGCCGAGCTGATCGACGCCTTCAAGACGAAGTTCAACGTGACGATCGCGGCCGCCCCCGTGGGTGCCGCGCCCGCCGCGGGCGGTGCCGGTGCCGCCGCCGCGCCCGCCGCCGAGGAGCAGACCGAGTTCACGGTCAACCTCAAGGAAGCCGGCGCGAAGAAGATCCAGGTCATCAAGGTGGTCCGCGAGATCACCGGCCTCGGCCTCAAGGAGGCGAAGGACCTCGTCGATGGCGCGCCGCAGACGGTGAAGAGTGGCGTGTCGAAGGATGAGGCGAACCAGATCAAGGCGAAGCTGGAAGAGCAGGGCGCGGTCGTCGAGGTCAAGTAACGACCGCGGGACCCGGATGGGGGCACACGCCCCCTCCGGGAACTGCCGCGCGGCTCGCCGGTATAACACCGGCTACGGCTGCCGGTCGTCTCTTGGCCCCGGCGCGAATGGTCCGAACGCCAGCATCGCTGTCACAACCGAAGTCCTATCAGTGCTTCACCCCGCGGCGCGCCAGTGGGCGCCGCCGCGGGGGTGGGGCGGTTTTTCGTCTGCGCGCGGGTGATCCATGCCAGAATCGTTGAAGCAAATTTCCTTCAGCAAGCTCGACCAGGGGATGGACATGCCCCATCTCCTCGACATCCAGACGCGCGCCTTCGAAGCGTTGCTGCAGCTGGATGCCGCCGCCCACGACCGCGAGGACGTGGGTCTCGAGCGCGTCTTCAAGGACCTCTTCCCGATCACGGACGTCCACGAGAACTACTCGCTGGAGTTCGTTCGGTACTCGCTCGGCGAGCCGAAGTACTCGGTGGAGGAGTGCATCGAGCGCGACATGACGTTTTCCGCCCCCCTCAAGGCGACGCTCCAGCTCGTCGTCAACGAGGAGGTCAACGGGCAGAAGCGGCCGCGCAACATCATCGAGAAGGAAGTCTACCTCGGTGAGCTCCCACTCCTCACCTCCCTCGGCACCTTCGTCATCAACGGCGCCGAGCGCGTGATCGTGAGCCAGCTCCACCGCTCCCCGGGCGTCGTGTTCGAGGAGTCGACGCACCCCAACGGGCAGCGCCTCATCTCGGCGCGCATCATCCCGTTCCGCGGCTCGTGGGTCGAGTTCACGGTCGACATCCACGATGTGGTGTACGTCCACATCGACAAGAAGAAGAAGTTCCCGGCCACGGCGCTCCTCCGCGCCCTCGGCTACGGGTCCAACTCGGACATCCTCCGCCTCTTCTTCGCCGTTCGCGAGCTCGACCTCACCAAGAAGCTCGAGAGCCGCGGCGACCAGCGCGAGGTGCTCGGCGCCATCATCGCCGAGGACATCACCCTCGCCGGCGAGGCGTCGGACCCCGACGCGCCCAAGCTCAAGACCAAGAAGGCGCGCGCCGAGCGCGAGCGCGCCGAGTCGGAGCTGCTCGTCAAGGAAGGGGATGAGCTCACGCCGGAGATCTACAACCGGCTCCGCCGCCTCGAGATCGACACCGTGAAGGTGTTCGCCTCGTACATGACGATCGATCTCCGCGACGAGATGGACGCGATCGAGCGCGGCGAGCGCCCGGTGCGCCGCGTCCTCGCGCTCGACGTCGTGGATCCGGAGACCGGCGAGGTGGTGGCCGATGCCGGCCAGCAGCTCACCGACCCGCTCATCAAGAAGCTCCGCCGCAACGAGATCACGAAGGTCCAGGTGTTCGTCGCCTCGGGGCGCGCCGAGTCCACGCTCATCAAGAACACGCTGGCGAAGGATCCGACGCACTCCGAGAAGGAGGCGCTGCAGCAGATCTACTCGCTGCTCCGCCCGGGCGAGGCGCCGAACCTCGAGACCGCCCGCGTGGCGCTCGAGCGGCTGTTCTTCTCCCCCAAGCGCTACGACCTCGGGCGCGTGGGGCGCTACAAGATCAACCAGCGCCTCGGTCTCAAGACGCCGGCGTCGCACACGGTGCTCACGAAGGACGACTTCGTGGCCATCGTGCGCTACCTCGTGGAGCTGCACGAGGGGCGGGGGCACACGGATGACATCGACCACCTCGGCAACCGCCGCATCCGGTCGGTGGGCGAGCTGATCGCCAACCAGTTCTCGGTCGGACTCTCGCGCATGGCGCGCCTCGTCAAGGAGCGCATGTCGATCAACACCGACCCCGAGAAGATCACCCTCGACGACCTCGTGAACGCGAGGACGGTGAGTGCCGTGATCCAAGCGTTCTTCGGGTCGTCGCAGCTCTCGCAGTTCATGGACCAGACGAACCCGCTGGCCGAGCTGACGCACAAGCGCCGCCTCTCGGCGCTCGGGCCGGGCGGCCTCACGCGGGAGCGTGCCGGGTTCGAGGTGCGCGACGTGCACTACTCGCAGTACGGCCGCATGTGCCCGATCGAGACGCCGGAAGGGCCGAACATCGGGCTCATCACGTCGCTCGCCTGCTACGCGCGGGTGAACGACCTGGGCTTCGTCGAGACGCCGTACCGCGTGGTGAAGAACGGGCGGGTGACCGGCGAGCTCGAGTGGCTCGACGCGAACCGCGAGGAGGACGTGATCATCGCGCAGGCGAACGCGCGGCTCAAGTCCGACGGCTCGTTCGTCGAGGATCTCGTGCTCTGCCGGCAGCGCGGCGACCTGCCGCTCGTGCCGCCGGACCGGATCGACTACATGGACGTGGCGCCGGAGCAGCTCGTCTCCATCGCCGCGGCGCTGATCCCGTTCCTCGAGCACGACGACGCGAACCGCGCGCTCATGGGCTCGAACATGCAGCGCCAGGCCGTGCCGCTCCTCAACCCGCGCACGCCGGTCGTCGGCACCGGGCTCGAGGAGAAGGTGGCGCGCGACTCGGGCGCGGTCGTCATCGCCCGCCGCTCGGGGGTGGTCACGCGCGTGACCGCCGATGAGATCGTGGTCGATGCCGGGCCGGCCGAGCGCGCGAAGAGCGAGGAGCGGCGCGCGGGCGATCGCCCGCTGGCGCGGCTCACGCAGCACGACCGCTACCGGCTCAAGAAGTACTGGCGGACCAACCAGGACACGGCGATCAACCAGCGCCCGCTCGTCCGGCTCGGCCAGCGCGTGAAGGCGGGGGATGTCCTCGCCGACGGCGCGGCCACCGAGATGGGGCAGCTCGCGCTCGGGTCGAACGTCACCGTGGCCTTCATGCCGTGGTACGGGCACAACTTCGAGGACGCCATCGTGCTCTCCGAGCGCCTGGTGAAGGACGACGTGTACTCGTCGATCCACATCCAGGAGCTCGAGCTCCACGTCCGCGACACCAAGCGCGGGCAGGAGGAGATCACGCGCGAGATCCCGAACGTCGCCGAGGAGTCGCTGGTCGACCTCGACGAGCGCGGGATCATCCGCATCGGCGCGCACGTGAAGCCGGGCGATATCCTCGTCGGCAAGATCACGCCGAAGGGGGAGACGGAGCTCTCCCCCGAGGAGAAGCTCCTCACCGCGATCTTCGGCGAGAAGGCGAAGGACGTGAAGGACTCCTCGCTCAAGGTCCCCCCCGGCATGGAAGGGGTGGTCATCGACGTGAAGATCTTCTCGCGCATCGATGACCAGGTGATCGAGAAGGATCGCGGCGAGCGCATCGGCGAGGTGCGGCGCCTCGAGGCGGAGGAGAAGCTGCGCGTGAACGAGGTGCGCGACGCCGAGCTGGTCGAGCTGCTCGAGGGGCAGACGGTGACGCTCGCGCTCAAGGCCGGAACGGTGGAGGAGGCGATCCCCGCGGGCACCAAGCTCACGGCGGAGGCGCTGCGCGACCTGCGCATCGCCGCGCTGGACCTCAAGACCTTCCGCGTCGAGAACAAGAAGGCGAACGACCGGATCCGCGAGGTGATCGATGCGGCGAACGCCGAGAAGGCGCGCATCGAGGAGAAGGCGGAGGAGCGGATCGACAAGATCCTCCAGCCCGACGAGCTCCCCCCGGGCGTGATCCAGCTCGTGAAGGTGTACCTGGCGGAGAAGCGCAAGGTGTCCGTGGGCGACAAGATGGCGGGTCGCCACGGGAACAAGGGCATCGTCGCGCGCATCGTGCCGGAGGAGGACATGCCGTTCCTCCCGGACGGCCGGCCGGTGGACATCGTGCTCAACCCGCTCGGCGTCCCGAGCCGCATGAACGTCGGGCAGATCCTCGAGACGCACCTCGGTTGGGTGGCGAAGCAGCTCGGCTTCTACGCCAAGACTCCCGTGTTCCAGGGGGCGAACGAGCGCGAGATCGGGCTGCTGCTCAAGATGGCCGGCGTGCAGTGGGCGTCGCAGGCGCTGGGGCTGCACCTCGCCGCGCCCACGCTCGGCGACGAGGACGTGCGCCGGCTGCTCGCGGACGTGAAGCCGTCGCGCGAGGAAGGGGAAGTGCACGTGAACCTCGGCGAGGCGACGCTCAACGATCTCGGCGGCCGGTCGATGTCGCAGGAGACGCGCGACCTGTTCCACCGGGTGCGCGACTTCCTCACCGGCGCGGCGCGCGAGCTGGCGGAGCGCGAGGCGGCGGAGATCGAGGCGCAGAGCGAGATCAACGGGCGCCTGGCCGACGACGAGGAGGCGCCGAAGGAGCGGCGCGCGGAAGCGAAGAACGCGCTCAAGCAGCTCGAGAAGCTGCGCGCGCGCGATGCGGCGGACACGCTCGAGTCGCTCGAGCTGCCGGCGCTGGCGCGGATGCTCGGCCCGAAGAGCGAGGCCGACGTGGACGCGGCGGCGGGGGAGCTCATGCGGCTGGCCGGGCTGACCGGCGCCGGCAAGGTGTGGCTGCGCGACGGGCGCACCGGGGAGCGGTTCGAGAGCCCCGTGACCGTCGGCGAGATCTACATGCTCAAGCTGTCGCACCTCGTGGACGACAAGATCCACGCCCGGAGCATCGGACCGTACTCGCTGGTCACGCAGCAGCCGCTCGCCGGGAAGGCGCAGTTCGGCGGGCAGCGCTTCGGGGAGATGGAGGTGTGGGCGCTCGAGGCGTACGGCGCGGCGCACACGCTCCAGGAGATCCTGACCGTCAAGTCGGACGATGTGAACGGCCGCAGCCGCGTGTACGAGGCGATCGTGAAGGGACAGAACCTTCCGGAGCCCGGGATTCCGGAGTCGTTCAACGTACTGGTGAAGGAGCTCCAGGCGCTCGGCATCTGGGTGAAGCTCGGATCCATGGACGGTGGCGAGGGGATGAACGGCAACGGCAACGGAGAGGAGTAGGACATGATTGACTTCCGTAGCGTGCGCGAGCCGCGCAGCTCGAGCTTCGATTTCATCCAGATCCGCATCGCCTCGCCGGAGGAGATTCGCGGGCCCAAGGACCCCAAGGAGCGCGAGCGCCTGGAGATGGGCGGGCAGCGCACCTGGTGGTCCTGGGGCGAGGTGACCAAGCCGGAGACCATCAACTACCGGTCGTTCAAGCCGGAGAAGGATGGGCTCTTCTGCGAGCGCATCTTCGGGCCCGTCAAGGACTGGGAGTGCCACTGCGGGAAGTACAAGCGCATCCGGTATCGCGGCGTGATCTGCGACCGGTGCGGCGTGGAGGTCACCTTGAGCCGCGTGCGGCGCGTCCGCATGGGGCACATCGAGCTGGCCGTGCCCGTGGCGCACATCTGGTTCTTCAAGACGCTGCCCAGCGCGATGGGCAATCGGCTCAACATCACGCTACGGGACCTCGAGCGGGTGATCTACTACTCGAGCTACATCGTGATCGAGCCGGGCAAGCAGGACGTCGAGGCGAGCCAGCTCCTCGACGAGGACGAGTACCTGGCACTTCGCGACAAGGCGAAGCAGGAGGGGGACGAGGCGTTCAAGGCGGACATCGGCGCACCGGCGGTGCGCGAGATGCTCCGACGCTTGGACGTGGACAAGGTCTCGGACGAGCTCCGCGCCGCGGTGGCGGTCGAGACGTCGCAGCATCGGAAGAAGCAGATGCTCAAGCGACTCAAGATCATCGACGCGTTCCGGAACTCGGGCGATGCGGGCGGCATGCGGAACAAGGCCGAGTGGATGATCTTGGACGTGGTGCCGGTGATTCCACCGGACCTGCGTCCGCTGGTGCCGCTCGACGGCGGCCGCTTCGCGACGTCGGATCTGAACGACCTGTA
>DASUXC010000112.1:0-3894 GCA_036378095.1 Gemmatimonadaceae bacterium
AATCGTCTTGCGCGTGAACTGCAGCGTGGCGAGCGCCTGGTTCACGTTCTTCCCGCGGATCAGGTCGCAGACGAGGCCGGCCTTCTGGGCCGACGTGCGAACGCCGCGCGCGGTTGCCTGTGCTTCCACCATCGCTTGTCCCTACGCCTTCGCGGCCGGAGCCGCCGCGGCGGCCTTTTCGGTCTTCGTGGTGTGCCCCTTGAACGTGCGGGTCGGCGCGAACTCGCCGAGCTTGTGCCCCACCATGTTCTCCGTCACGTACACCGGAATGAACTTGTTCCCGTTGTGCACCGCGAACGTGTGGCCCACGAACTCCGGCGTCACCGTGCTCGCGCGCGACCAGGTCTTCACGACCCGCTTCTCGTTGCGCTCGTTCATCACCCGCACCTTCTTCCGGAGCGACTCGTGAACGAACGGACCCTTCTTGATGCTTCTGGCCATGATTCGAGTTCTCTCGATCAGTGAGTCAGTGAGTCAGTGAGCCAGTGAGTCGGCAACGGCATCGGGTCGTCCCCGACCCACCGGCTCACGGACTCACCGATCGACACTATTGCGTCGCCTTGCCGCGCTTCCGGCCGCGCACGATCAGTCGCTGCGACGACTTCTTCGTGTTCCGCGTCTTCGTGCCTTCCTTCTTTCCCCACGGGCTCACCACGTTCCGGCCGCCGCGCGTGCGGCCGCCGTGCGGGTGATCCACCGGGTTCATCACCTCGCCGCGCACCTTCGGCCGACGCCCCATCCAGCGCGTCTTCCCGGCCTTCCCCCACGACTGCAGCTCGTGCTCCGCGTTCCCGACCTCGCCGATCGTGGCGAGACAGTTCCCGTGCACCAGCCGCACCTCGGTCGAGCCGAGCCGCAGCGTCACGTACTCCCCTTCCTTCGCCACCACCTGCGCCGAGGTCCCGGCCGAGCGCGCCATCTGCCCGCCCTTGCCGATCTTCAGCTCGATGTTGTGCACCGCGGTGCCCAGCGGGATCTCCCGGAGCGGCATCGCGTTCCCGAGCCGGATGTCCGAGCCCGGGCCGGACGTCACCGTGTCCCCCACGGCGAGCCCCTTCGGGTGCAGGATGTAGCGCTTCTCCCCGTCCTCGTACTGCACGAGGGCGATCCGCGCGGAGCGGTTCGGATCGTACTCGATCTCCCGCACCACCGCGGGGCTCCCGAACTTGTCGCGCTTGAAGTCGATGATCCGGTACTTGCGCTTGTGCCCGCCCCCGCGGCGGCGCATCGCGATGTGCCCGTGGTTGTCGCGCCCGCCCGACTTCTTGAGCGGCGCCAGGAGCGACTTCTCCGGGGTCGTCCGCGTGATCTCGGAGAAATCCGAGACCGAGCGGAAGCGCGTCCCCTTCGTCACCGGCTTGAATTGACGGATGCCCATGTCAGCCCTCGAAGATCTCGATCGCCTCGCCCTCGCGGAGCGTCACGATCGCCTTTTTCCAGTTGGCGCGGCGGCCGACGGTCCGCCCCATCCGGCGCACCTTCCCCCGCTGATTCGACGTCCACACCCCGGTCACGTGCACCCCGAACAGCTTCTCGACCGCGTCGCGGATCGAGTGCTTCGTGGCGTCCGGGTGGACGCGGAACGTGTACTCTCCGCGCTCCTGATACGCCGCCGAGCTCTTCTCGGTGACGATCGGGCGAATGATGGTCTCGTGCAGCGTCGGCATCGCTCACTCCCCCTTCTTCTTCTTGGTGGACGGCTTCGCCGACGACTTCTTCGCGGCCGTCTTCTTCCGGGCCGGCGCCTTGGGCTTGGCCTCCGCCTTCGCGCTCCGCTTGGTGGCGGCCTTCTTCGCGGCGGCCTTCTTGGCGGCGGGCTTCTCCGCCTTCGGCTTCGCGGCCTTGGCCGGCTTCGCCGGCTTCGCCGCCTTCGCCGGCCGCTCCGCGGCCACCGGCTCCGCCTCGGCGACCGGCTCGAGCGTGTGCCCGATCGCGCCCGCCTCGATCACCACCGCGTCCGACCAGAGCAGGTGGTACGTCGAGACGTCGCTGTACGGCATCACGTGCACCGTGGGCAGGTTGCGGCCGGAGAGAAAGACCTCGGGCTTCACGCCGTCGGTGAGCACGAGCACCTTCTTCCCCTCGAGCCCCATCCGGGCCACGAGCGCCGCCATGCGCGCGGTCTTCGGCGCCTCGTACGCGAACCGGTCGACGACGAACACCATCCCGTCGCGCGCGCGGGCGTTGAGGGCGCTCTTGCGCGCGAGCGCGCGCACCTGCTTCGGCACGTACTGCGCGTAGCTGCGCGGCTGCGGGCCGAACACCGTGCCGCCGCCCACCCAGTGCGGCGCGCGCGTGGAGCCCTGCCGGGCGCGCCCGGTCCCCTTCTGCTTCCAGGGCTTCTGGTTCCCGCCCACCACCTTGCCGCGCGTCTTGGTGGAGGCGTTCCCCTGGCGCTGGTTGGCCAGGAACGCCTTCACGGCCTGCTGCATCACGGGCTTGTTCACCGTGCCGTCGAACAGCGCCTCCGGAAGCGGCACCCGCTCCCGCGCCGTCCCGTTCGCGGTGTACGCCGCGGCGTCGAACGTCTGTGTCATCTCAGCCATGACTTACCCCTGCTTGCGGACGAGGACGATCCCGTTGCGGGGACCGGCGACCGCGCCGCGGACGTAGATGAGGTTGCGCTCCGCGTCGATCTTCTCGACGCGCAGGTTCGCCTGCGTGTGCCGCTCCGCGCCGTAGTGGCCGGGCATGCGCTTCCCCTTGATCACGCGCGACGGATCGGTGCCCGGGCCGATGGAGCCGGGACGGCGGTGCTTGGTGTTGCCGTGCGTGTTCGGACCGCCGCCGAACCCGTGGCGCTTCACGACGCCCTGGAAGCCGCGCCCCTTCGTGGTGCCCGTGATCTTCACCCGCTCGCCGGGGGTGAAGATGTCCACCTTGATCACGTCGCCCGCGCTGTACGTGGGGATCTCGGCGTCCTTCCCCGGCGCGTCGTCCAGCCGGAAGCTGCGCAGCACCGCCGGCGGCGCCGTGAGCCCCGCCTTCGCGGCGTGCCCCACCTCCGCCTTCGTCGCGCGGCGCCCGCGCGGCGTCCGCTCCTTCGGCCCCGACTCGCGGCGCACGCGCTGCGTGCCGAACCCGAGCTGCACCGCGGCGTACCCCATCACCGCCTTGTCGAGCACCTGGACCACCGGGTTCGGCTCGGCCTCGATGACCGTGCACGGCACCTGCTGTCCAGCCTCGTTGAAGATCTGGGTCATCCCCAGCTTCTTGCCAATGATTCCGATCATGTCTCTCCTCGCACTCCTCGCTGAGTCACTGGCGGCGCGCACCGCGCCACGACGCCAGTTGGACTATGGAGGGGCCGGTCGGACCGCCGCGTCCGGCACGCGCACGCGCGCACCGGCCGGCGCACCGACAGACCGCCTTACTCGACCTTGATCTCGACGTCCACGCCAGCCGGCAGATCCAGCTTCGTCAGGGCGTCGACCGTCTGCGCGCGCGAGTCGAGGATGTCGATCACGCGCTTGTGCGTCTTCAGCTCGAACTGCTCGCGCGACTTCTTGTCCACGTGCGGCGAGCGAAGGACCGTCCAGCGCTGCGTCTTGGTCGGCAGCGGAATCGGTCCCGACACCTGCGCGCCCGTCTTCTCCGCGGTCCGCACGATGTCCGCCGACGCCTGGTCGATCACCGCGTGGTCGAACGCCTTGAGACGAATGCGAATTCTACCAGCCATGGTGTGATTCCGAGTTGTGGGTCGGGGATCGGGGCAGGGGCTCGGGAGCCAGGAGACGGGAGCACCACCGGTGCGCTCTCGTCCCCCGCCCCTCGGGCCGCGGCCCCGGGCCCCGTTACTTGATGATCTTCGTGACGACGCCGGCGCCCACCGTGCGGCCACCCTCGCGGATGGCGAAGCGCAGCCCCTCGTCCATGGCGATCGGCGTGATGAGC
>DASUXC010000113.1:0-37418 GCA_036378095.1 Gemmatimonadaceae bacterium
CCCGGCCGCGGCCGGAAAGGTGATGACCGCGAGCCCCTCGATCACCGCCAGATAGTACCGACGAAGCTCAGGCCGGTTGGCGGCCACCGCCGAGAACACGCCGGGCGTCACCCGCCCCACGAGCGCGCTCACCCGCTCCACGGGAATGGTGGCGATCTCCCAGCCGAGCGTGTACGCGCCGAGCACCGCCTTGCCGAGCACGCGCCCCACGATCGCGAAGTCCGCGTTCTGGTACGTGTACCACGCCACCCGCCCGACGACCACGTGCCACCCCACGTGCACCGACTCCCGGAGCGCGCGGAAGGAGCGGGGGATGGCGATACGATGGCCGCGCCACCACAGCGCCAACCCCGTCCCCACGGCGTTCGCCACAAGGCTGCCGAACACGAGGGCCAGATAGCGGGCGCCGAGAATGGCCAGGGTGAGCGTGGCCGCGATCTGTGAAAGATTGGATGCGCCATCGAGCCACGCCAGTCTGCGGAATTGCAGGTCGCGCGCGAGCAACGAGCGCGGAAGCACCCCGGCGGCGGTGAGCACGAAGTTCAGGCTGAGAATGACGATGATCGTCCGGACCGCCGGCTCGCCGTAGAAGTGGGCGATCGGGATCGACGCGGCCATGGAGAGGAGGCAGAAGCCGGTCCCGATGGCGAGTCCCAGGCCGCCGAGCTGCGCGATCTGGTCATCGGTGAGCGTCCGCCCCTTGAGAATCGCGGCGGTGAGGCCGAATTCGTTGACGAGGGCGACCAGCCCCAGATACACGGCCGCCATGCCGAGAAGGCCGAAATCCGACGGGGTGAGGATGCGGGCGACGACGAAGGTGGAGCTCCAGCTCACGAGCTGGATGGCCCACTTCATCCCACCCGTCCACGCGATCCCGAGCAGGAGCTCGCGATCGAGAGAGCGACGTGCCGTTGTGGTGGGTGCTTCGGTTGGCGATTCTTGTACGGTCAACTCGGATGGCACGCGTGCTCGTATTCGGATTGGGTAGGCGCTCGTCCTGATGACGAGCGGCCCCGGCCGATCGACACCCTCCCACACTTCGCCGGCTCGAAATCGTCTGTCCGACTCCTTAACGATACTGCACATCACGGCGCCCGCCGAGGTTGGCGGGTTGGAGAGCGTGGTACGCATGCTCGCGTCGGGGCACGCCCGGATGGGCCACCGGGTCCACGTGGCGGGGGTGATCGAGCCGCAGGCTGGGAATCATCCGTTTCTCGAGGCGGTGGCCGCCGAGGGGGTGCCCACGACCGCCATCCAGATACCGGCCCGCGCCTATCTCCGCGAGCGCGCGGCGGTGCGCGAGCTCTGCGAGCGCCTCCGCCCCGACGTGGTCCACACCCACGGCTACCGCGCCGATGTCGGCGACGCGGGGATCGCGAGGCGCGCGGGGTGCGCCACCGTCACCACGGTGCACGGGTTCACCGGCGGCGACGCCAAGAACCGGCTGTACGAGTGGCTGCAGGTCGAGGCGTTCAAACGCTTCGACGCCGTCGTGTCGGTGTCGAGCGCGATCACCGAGCGACTCGCCGCGCGAGGGGTGGACCCGGGATTGATTCGCACGATCCCCAACGCCTTCGACCCCGACCGCCCCCGCCTCGCCCGCGACGCCGCGCGCCGCGAGCTGGGGCTCGCCCCCGATGCCGGGTTCGTGGTGGGGTGGGTGGGGCGCCTGAGTCACGAGAAGGGGGCGGATGTGCTGCTCGACGCGCTGGCGCTCGTTCCCGGGGAGGGAGCGCCGGCGCGCGCGGTGATCGTGGGGGATGGTCCGGAGCGTGAGGCGCTCGTGGAGCGCGCGCGCCTGCTCGGGATCGCCGAGCGGGTGCACTGGCTCGGGACGATCCCCGACGCGGCGCGCGTGTTCACCGGATTCGACGTGTTCGCGCTCAGCTCTCGGACGGAGGGAATACCGATCGTGCTCCTGGAGGCGATGGCGGCGCGCGTGCCGGTGGTGGCGGCGCGCGTGGGAGGTGTGCCGGACGTGGTGTCGGGACGGGAGGCGCTGCTGGTGTCGGCGGAGGACCCGGGTGGGCTGGCGGCGGCGCTGGCCGCCGTGCGCGATGAGCCATCGGCCGCCCTCGAGCGTGCCGCGGATGCGCGCGAGCGGCTCGAGCGCGAGTTCTCGATCGCTCCCTGGCTCGCGCGATACGAGGCGCTCTATCGCGAGGTGATCGGCCCGCTCGGGGAGCGGCGCGCGTGACGACGCTCGCCATCATCCTCGTGGCGCTGCCGTTCGCCACCTTCGCCGCCGCGTACCTCGTCTATCCCGCGCTCCTCTGGATCGCGTCGCGCGGCGCGCCGCCCCCGGAGGCTCCGGCCGATCCGGGGACGTGGCCGTTCATCACGATCGCCGTGCCGGCGTACAACGAGGAGCGGCGCATTCGCCAGCTCCTCGAGAGCCTCCTCGCCATCGATTATCCCGCGGATCGGCGGCAGATCCTCATCGCGTCGGACGCGTCCACCGATGGCACCGACGCGATCGTGCGCGAGTACGCCGACCGCGGCGTGGAGCTCTTCCGGGTGCCGCAGCGCGGGGGGAAGACGAACGCCGAGAACCGCGCGGCGGCGGCGGTGCGCGGGGAGATCGTGGTGAACACCGATGCCTCCATCCGGATCCTGCCGCACTCGGTGAAGGCGCTGGTGCGCGCGTTCGGCGACCCCAGCGTGGGTGTGGCGTCGGGGCGCGACATCAGCGTGGGAGACGAGGAGCGGGAGGGGAACCGGGGGGAGTCGGGGTACGTGGGATACGAGATGTGGGTGCGGTCGCTGGAGACGCGCCTCGGCTCGATCGTCGGCGCGAGCGGCTGCTGCTACGCCGCGCGCGCATCGATCCAGCGGGAGTGGCTTCCCGAGGACCTGGCGCGCGACTTCGCGAGCGCTCTCATCGCGCGGCAGCAGGGGCTGCGCGCCGTGTCGGTGGACGCCGCCACGTGCGTCGTCCCGCGCACGGCATCGCTGCGGGCGGAGCTCAGGCGCAAGGTCCGGACGATGGCGCAGGGGCTGGAGACGCTGCGCCACTTCCGCGCGCTCATGAATCCCTTCCGGCACGGCGCGTTCGCGCTGATGCTGATCAGCCACAAGCTGTGTCGGTGGCTGGTGTATCTCACGCTTCCGGCGGCGCTGGTGGGGCTGCTCCTGCTCGCGCCACGCGAGCCGGTGGCGCTCGGCGTGGTGGTGCTCTTCGCGCTCGGCGTGATGGCCGGCGTGGCGGCGCTGCGCTGGCCGGCGGAGCGCCGCGTCCCGCTCCCGATCGCGCTCGCCGGCTTCGTGCTGGCGTCGAACGTGGCGGGGATGCTCGCCTGGCTGAAGGTGCTGCGCCGGCAGCGCATGCCGACGTGGGAGCCGACGCGGCGACCGCTCTAGCGCGGGGTGCGGGACGCGGGGTGCGGGAGTATGGAATGCGATGAGGGGGCCGGCAACTGCCGGCCCCCTCATCGCTCAATCCCTGCTCATACGCGCCCCGCGCCCCACGCCCCGCCCGTCACCACCCTCCTTTCTTGAACAGCATCACCGGCACCGTCTTCACCATGATCTTGAGGTCTTCGGCGAGGCACTGGCGCTCGAGGTACTCGAGGTCGTAGCGGACCTTCGTCCGGACGTCGTCGATCGAGGCGTCGTAGGTGTGATTGATCTGCGCCCAGCCGGTGATCCCGGGGCGGGCCCGCTGGCGCAGCGGGTACTCGGTGATGTCCTCGCGCAGGCGCGCGAAGATGCTCGGGCGCTCCGGTCGCGGGCCGACGATGTTCATGTCCCCCTTGATCACGTTCACGAGCTGCGGGAGCTCGTCGAGCCGCGCGCGGCGCAGGAAGCGTCCCACGGGGGTGACGCGCGGATCCTCGCGTGTCGCCCACACGGCGCCGGACTGCGCCTCCGCATCCACGTACATCGAGCGGAACTTGTAGATCGTGAAGATCCGGCCGCCGGTGTCCTGCTTCCGCCGGTCGTAGAGGGCATCGGCGCGCGAGCGGCGGCGGTCGAGTCCCACGCGCGTCTGCGTGTACAGGATCGGCCCGCGCGAGGTGAGCTTCACCGCGAGGGCGACGAGCAACAGCACCGGGGAGAGGATCGCCAGCGCCACCGCCGCGATCAGGACGTTCACCGCACGATTGAGCACCTCCGATCGCGTGCGCGGCTGCACGCGGGGCGCCGTCGTCGTGCGCCGTTCGGCGGTGTCGCGCACCAGTTCGATGGCGCGCATGGTGTCCAGGGCGACAGGTGCGTTGCCGCCCGAGATCCGCCGGACGCGCTCCGGCGGCAGGTGGTGCACCTTTCTCCGTTCGTGGCCGTGCGTGCCCACCACGTCGGAGCTCCACACGTCAGCCGCGTCTTCCCAAAGCATGTCGATCAACGGTGCGAGAGTGCGTAGATGCTGACCAGGATTCCGGCTCCGAGACTTGCCACCTGCACGATGCGGAGCCAGTCGTGCTTCGACCGCTCGCCGACGACGACCTGATCCCCGGCGCGGAGGTTCATCTGATCAAGCGTCGTGCCGGAAGCGAGTGCCTGGCGTACGACTTGGTCGGGGTACTGAACCTCGTTGCTTCGCTTCACGACTGTCTTGTTCACGTCGCCACCCTGCGTCGGCCCGCCGGCGAGCATGATCGCGTCGGAGAGCGTCATGTCCGCCGGAAACGAATAGAAGCCGGGGTGCCCGACCTGGCCGAGCATCGCCACGCGGATCAACGAGGTCGCATCGACGTCAGGGTTTTTCAGGTACTTCCCGATCTGCTTGGTGAGATACCCGTCGAGCTCCGAGCGCAGCACGCCCTGGAGCGAGATGTTGGGCAGGTTCGGAAGCTGGATGATCCGTCCGGCGCGAACCGAGACGGTGTCGCTCAGCGAGGAGTCGCCGCGCACGACGAGCGCGATGCGATCGCCGACCTGGAAGTCGCCATCGCGCAGCCGTTCACGGATGCCCGCCGCGTCCGCCAGCTTCCGGGAGCGCACGGTCGGATCGGACGCGCTCTGGGCTTCGCGCTCGTCCGCCGCAGCGAGCGCCTCCAGCTCCTGGCGAGTCGCCACGGCGGCGCGATTGGAGGAGTCGGCGAGCGCGGGCGCCGGAAAGGTCGCGGGCGCGCTGCCGTGCGAGCAGGCGGCGGTCGCGGCGAGGAGCACGCCGAGAACGGCAAAGCCGGCCGGTCGCGCCATGCGCATGGTCGAAACGCTACGTGACGGTTGCATAGTGCTCCGCTGACATTGCACCACCTGTGCTAGCCGAGTCGGCACCGGCGCGTGCATGGAAATCATTGTGGATCATGTCATTGCCTTGCGCGGACGATCTTGCCGCCGCCACGCGCTCACTGCTGAGTGTGGCGGCATCACAACATAACACGCGCTCGCGCCCCACAAGCCGCGGCGCCGCCTTGCGACCCGTCCGGAGGACCGGAACGGCTTTGTGATGTGTATCACGAACGCGCGCGCTCCCCGGAGCGCGCGGCGCCCGTATCGCCGCTCCATCGCTCTTGTGGCGCCAGTGCGTCATGCAGCACCGGCCCGACGCTGCGAGCGATGGCGCAACCCACACGGACTGAACGACTTGCGACCACTGTCCCGCGACTGCATGAGTCATGCATGGGCGCGATCACCGGCTGAGATCCCCCCGCGAGCACGCGTGCCACCAGCCATCTGGTCGCGTGCGACACCCGCCCGACTGACGGGAGCACATGTCCGACACCGAGACGCCGTCCCGCCCTCCACTCATCCTCCTGGCGAACGACCAGGAGTGGTCCGCCCGGTCGCTCGAGAGCATCCTCGGCCCCAATGGGTACGCGGTGCTCCGCGCGTACACCGGACGGCAGGTGCTCGAGCTGGCGCGCACGGCACAGCCGGATCTCGTGATCGTGGACATCAGGCTGCCCGACATCAGCGGGATCGACGTGTGCCAATCATTGCGGGAGGATCCGCGGTTCAGCCTCGCCACCCCCATCATCGTCACCACCTCCGGCGCGTCCGAGCGAGAGCAGCGACTGGCCGCGTACCAGGCCGGTGCCTGGGAGTTCGCCAGCCAGCCGCTCGATGGTGAGGTGCTCCTGCTCAAGATCAACGCGTTCCTCCGCGGCAAGCGCGAGGTGGATCGTCTCCGTGCCGAGAGTCTGATCGACCCGCTCACGGGGTTGTACAACATGCGCGGCCTCGTTCGTCGCGCGCGCGAGATCTCCGCCGAAGCGCAGCGGCTCCACGCGCCGATTGCCTGTGTCGCGTTCTCTCCGGTGGCGCAGACGGTCGATCACGAGGAGCGACCGTTGAACGGCCACTCCGATCGCGTGATCGAGCACCTCGGCGCCGTGATCCGGCGCACGGGGCGCGTGTCCGATGCGATCGGCCGCCTCGGCCCGATGGACTTTGCAATCATCGCGCCCGCGACGGGGGGCGAGGGCGCCGTGCGGATGATGGAGCGCATGCAGGAGATGATGGACGCGGAACCCGTCTCGCTCGGTGACGAGGCGCACAAAGTGAAAATCCGGGCCGGCTACTGCGCCGTCCCGGATTTCTCCGAGTCCGCGGTGGACGCCGTCGAGATGCTGCTCCGGGCGACCACCGCGCTTCGCTATCTGCGCACCGACGAGACGGGCGCGTCGATCAAGTCGTTCGAGGACGTGCCCCTCAAGTCTGCCCGGTGAGCTCTCCCACCTGAGGCGCGAGGCGCGGCATCTCGTCGTCCTCGCTCGTCGTGTACCCGTACAGATACGTGTAGTAGCGGTAGGCGCCCTGCGCGCGGATGTCGTTGAGCACCGCGCCGAGCAGCCGGATCGGGAGCCGCTCGAGGAGCTTGAGCTTCGCCTCGGCCATCTTCCGGTCCGTCGTCCCGGTGCGGAGCACGACGAGCATGTTCCCGGTCGCGGTGCCGAGCACGAACGGATCGACGCCGGCGCCGAGCGGCGGGCTGTCCACGATGATGACGTCGAAGCGGGCGCGCAGCTCGGTCATGAGCTGCACCATCGCCTGCGAGTGCAGCAGTTCGGGGCCGCGATGCCGCCGCGTGCCGCACGGGATGAGCGTCAGCTTCTCGTGCGTGGAGCCGCGCAGCACCGCCTCGAGCGGCGCATCCCCACCCAGGAAGTCGAGCAGCCCCGGACGCCGGTTGGCGCCGAACATCGCGTGGAGCTGGCCGCGCCGCGTGTCGCCATCGACGAGCACCGTGCGGTAGCCCGCCTCGGCGAACGAGAGGGCGAGGTTCGAGGAGACGAGTGACTTCCCGTCGCCCGCGCCGGGGCTCGAGATGGTGAAGGCGATGGGTCCGGCCGCGGCGTACGCGTTGGTGAGGCCCAACCGGATGGAGCGGAACGCCTCGATGACCTGTGCCGCCTCCTCCGGGTCCGGATCGCCGCCGCGCGAGCGCGTGATCGTCGGCACCGCGCCGAGAATCGTGAGCCCGAGATCGTCGGTCACCTGCTCGGGGTAGCGGAAGCGCGTGTCGGTGTGGTCGAGGAGGAGCGCCAGCCCCACCGCGCCGCCCAGGCTCGCGAGGAGCGCGACCACGATGATGCTCGGCGCCGTGTTCTTGGTCGGGACGAGCGGTGCGACGGCGGTGTCCAGCACGCTCACGTCGGGGATGGCGCTCGCCTCGGCGAGGCGCATCTCCTCGTAGCGCTGCTGGAGCATGGTGTACAGGTTGGCCTTCGACTGGAGATCGCGCTGGAGTCGCATCGTCTCGATCGTGCGCGTCGGGATGGCCTTGAGCGCCTTCGACGCCTGGTCCACTCGACCGCCCAGGTCCGCCTCGCGCCGCTTGAGCTGCGCGATGAGGCCGCGGACGATCGTCGGAATCGTCTGCGTGCGGAGCGCCTGCACCCCCGCCTGCAGGTTCTTCACCGTCTGGTGCTCGTCCGTGTAGATCTCGCGCGCGGCGCGCAGCGCCGCCTCGCGCTTGGAGAGCTCCTGCAGGGCGGCCTGCAGGTCCGGCGCCTCACGCGCGGTGAGGATGGGCATGAACTCGTCCGCGGTGATGTTGTTCGGATCGCGGAGGATGTTCTCCAGGAGTTGCCGGTCGTGCTGGATCGACTCGAGCGCGAGCTTCTGCTCGAAGTAGTTGCCGAGCACCGGATCACCGAGGCCCCCGCCGTCCACCGGCGCGGTGCCGGGCGCGGCGCCGGGCACCGCGGCGGGCCCGGTCGGCTCGGTGGGGAGCGTGATGGTGTTGGTGCGATAGCTCTGCAGCGCCGTCTCCGAGGAGCGCAGCGCCTCGCGAGCGCTGTCGAGCTGGTCCTGGAGCGTGTGCGACATCTCGGTGAGGTTGCGCCGCTTCAGCTCCCCCGCGGTGTTCACGAACTCCTCCATCACCGCATTGAGGATCGTGGCCGTGCGCCTCGGGCTCCGCCCGGTGAGGGTGAGCTTGAGGAAGGAGCTGCCGCTGGGGAGCGTGACGTCGATCCGGTTCATGAGACCGGCCGCGATCTGGCGCGGATTGCGGACGGTGAACTCGATGACGTGGTCGCGCCCGAGCGTGGCCGGGGCGGGCTGCCAGAGGAAGCCGAGGGAGCGGCCCACCGAATCACCCACGGCGCCACGCTCGACGACGATGCCTTCCTTGGTGGCGAGAGTGTACTTGGTGCCGGTGGGGTCCGTCCGCAGCTCGTAGGTGCCGGCGCGGAAGCCAGGCCCGGGCTCGAAGCCGGCGAAGGCCGCGGAGTCGGCGATGTTGGTCGGCCAGAGATAGAGCATCATCCGCCGAACGACCTTGTCCATGATGGCGGAGCTCTTGAGGAGGTCCGCCCACGCGCCGGTGCCGAGCAGCTCATCGCCGCGCACCGGGCCGCGGTTCTGCGGTCCGGTATCGGAGATCCAGATCGTGCCCTGCACCTGATACTCGGGCGCCATGAAGCGAGTGACTCCCACGCCGGCGGCGGTGCCGCCGATGACGATGAGGAGGATCATCCACTTGTAGCGCCGGAGTGCCGCGAGGTAGCGCCCCCAGGGGACGCCTGGCTCCTCGGCCGTCTGCTGGCCCCACATGGCGGGCCAAGCCTGCGGCGGGTATGCGAGCGCGTTGGGGTCGCGCCCGGGCTCCACGGGGAGGTTGGACGGGATGTAGTTCGCGGACATTCGAGACCGGACTCTGGGGTTGAACGGCGGCATGACGAGCCGGGAATCGCCGACCTGACGACAGCCGGACGCGCGCTCCAGCGGCCGCCAGCGGATGCAAATCCGGGCCCACTCCGGGAGGCGCCATCGCCGGGGAGATGGGCGAGGGTCGCTCGCGCGCGTCTACTATAACGTGCGGCCTCGCGGAGCGCGCGGTGCGCGGGTGCAGCGGGGGGACGCTCGTCCGCCGTGGCGGATCAGCCCGCTATTGCGGGCCATACAGGTTAGTTCGTGTGGCGGACACGGCATTTCGCCGTTCGGAGAAGAGCAGAGGCCGTCACGCGCACGCTTCGCGTCCATCAAACCGATCATCGCCGCGTTGCCGTCGTGCAGCGATTGTCGCGCACACTCGCCAATTTGCCCGCTGACGCTGGTACCGTTGGAACGGTCCGTTACATGATCGTTACATTCGCACGAATCATGAGTCGAATCTAACGTCCTATCTTATGCCGGCCGCCTCGGCGCTTGGTTTCCACCCTCATTCTGTTGGTGTGGGCCAACACTGGTGTGGCGGTTGCCGTACATGGCGTGTTGCCGAGCGTCAACGCCATGTCTCCCCCGCGTCGCACATGCTGGCCGGGCACTCGGGGGATCGTCTCGCCGTCGATGCGTTCGTGTCGCGAGGGTGGTGTCGCGCTCTCCGCCCATACTGTGCCCACCGCCCCGGCTTCGCCGCGGGCAACGTAGGAGACGATGATGGCCAGTCCTTTCGTAGCGCAGGCAGATGCCTCGTCCGACCAGCAGGCGACGCCGCGCGATCCGCTCTCCATTCCGCCAGAGGTCAAGGCGAGCATCCGGATCCTGGTGGTCGACGATGACCGCACGCTCCGCGAGGGGTGCGCGAGCGTCCTCCAGCTCGATGGCTACAACGTCACCTTCTCCGGGCGCGGCGATGAGGCGATCGAGATGGTGCGCCGCCGCAAGTTCGACATCGTGCTCGTGGACCTGTACCTCACGCCGGTCTCGGGGCTCGACATCCTCAAGGCGACGCTCGAGGCGCACCGGGACACGATCGTCGTCGTCATGACGGGGAACCCGAGCGTCACGTCGAGCATCGAGGCGCTCCGCGCGGGGGCGTGGGACTACCTCCCCAAGCCGTTCTCGGCCACCCACCTGCAGGTGCTCGTCGGGCGGGCGTCGCACGCCGTGATGGTGGCGCGCGAGACGAACGACCTGCGCATGCAGCTCGTGCAGCAGAACGGGAACAGCGACAAGATCACCCTGCTCGGCGTCTCGCCGGCGTTTCGCAAGGCGGTGGACCTGGCGCGGAAGGTGGCGCCCACCGATGCGTCGGTGATGATCACGGGGGAGAGCGGCACCGGAAAGGAAGTCATCGCCCAGTTCATCCACCACCACAGCCGCCGGGCGAGCCGCAAGCTGGTGCCGATCAACTGCGCCGCCCTCCCCGAGCCGCTGCTGGAGAGCGAGATGTTCGGGCACCGGAAGGGGGCGTTCACCGGCGCCGACCGGGACAAGCCGGGGCTCCTGGAGACGGCGAACGGGGGGACGCT
This sequence comes from Gemmatimonadaceae bacterium, assembly GCA_036378095.1. Lineage (GTDB taxonomy): Bacteria > Gemmatimonadota > Gemmatimonadetes > Gemmatimonadales > Gemmatimonadaceae > JADGGM01. Next base: position 10,590 of record DASUXC010000113.1, read on the forward strand.
CTTTCTCGACGAGCTCACCGAGATGTCGCACCCGATCCAGGCCAAGCTACTGCGCGTGCTGCAGGACGGCGTGGTGCGGCGGGTGGGGAGCGAGCAGCAGGATGCGGTGGTGGATGTGCGGTTCATCTCGGCGACGAACCGCGACCCGCAGGAGGCGGTGAACAAGGGGGTGCTGCGCGAGGATCTCTTCTACCGCCTGCGGGTGGTCCCGATCAAGCTGCCGCCGCTGCGCCAGCGTCCGGAGGACATCCCGCTGCTCGCCAATCATTTCCTCGCCCATTACTGGGCGCGTCACCGGCAGCCGGGGGACGTGGCGCCCAAGCTCACCGAGGCGGCGATGGAGTTCCTCCGCACCCGCCCGTGGCGCGGGAACGTGCGCGAGCTGCAGAACGTGATCGAGCACGTGGCGGTGTTGAGCGAGCCGGGGCAGCCGATCCAGCCGCACGACATCCCGGTCTACGACGATGCGCCGGCGGTGCCGACGCAGAGCGCGTTGCCCACCGCGATCATGGACGAGCCGTACCACGCGGCGAAGGATCGCCTGATCGCCGAGTTCGAGAAGGAGTACCTCACGCGGCTCTCGGCGCGCGCGGGAGGGAACATGTCGCGCGCGGCGCGGCTGGCGAACATCGACCGCACGACCCTCTATCGGCTGATGGAGAAGCACAACGTGCGCCGGGATGAGCTGGCGGGCCTGACCGAGTGAATCCGCGCTCGTCGCCAGTGTACGACGTGCCCACGGCACGGGAGGCGGGAGAGGCGGGGGAGGCGTCGGGCCTGGTGGACGGCGCGCCAACCGATCGGCCCGACGACCGGGTCGTGGACACGGTGCCGCTGGCGCTCTGGGAGGCGCTGGCGCGCGCCGCGGACGCGGTGCACCGCGAGCCGGCGGCGATCGAGCAGGGGACGCAGGCGGACGACCTGCGCTTCCAGCTCGACTCGCTGCACGAGGCGGTGCGCGCCGCCGCGGCGGGGGCGGAGCCGACGCTCGAGCGCGCCGCCCCGGCGGTCCCGGTTCAGCGCGTGCTCCACCGTCTGCGACTGGCGCTGCTCGACGAGGTGCACGCGCTCGCCGACACGGTGTCCACCGCCGAGGTGCTGGCCCTCTTCGCCGCCGTGGAGCGCGTGCAGGCGGCGCTCGATCGCGATGAGGCGCACCGCTTCGCGAGCCGCCTGGCCGGGGCCGGGGGGCTCGAGCTGCTCGTCGAGGTGGCGCACGACCTGCGATCGCCGCTGGCGTCCATCCTTTTTCTGGCCGAGACGCTGCGCAAGGGGCAGAGCGGCGGGGTGAATCCGGTGCAGGAGCGGCAGCTCGGCCTCATCTACAGCGCGGCGTTCGGGCTGAGCGTCGTGGCCAGCGACGTGATCGAGCTGGCGCGCGGGGGCGACCGCCTGGTGGATCTCAATCCGGTGCCGTTCTCCGTGGCGGACCTCATGCACTCGGTGCGCGACATCGTGCAGCCGATGGCCGAGGAGAAGGGGCTCGCGATCACCCTGGTGCTCCCGGAGGCGGACTTCCGCGTGGGGCAGCCGGGAGCGCTCAATCGCGTGCTGCTCAACCTCATCACCAACGCGCTGAAGTTCACGGCCGAAGGGCACGTGGAGATGGCGGCGCGCCAGCAGTCGCGCACGCGGGTGGAGTTCTCGGTCAAGGACACGGGGCGGGGGATCCCGCCGGAAGTGATGCAGTGCCTGTTCGAGACGTTCCGCCGCCGACGGAAGGCGGGGGAGTACACGTTCTCGAGCGCTGGGCTCGGGCTCTCGATCTGTCGCAAGCTGGTCGCGGCGATGGGGGGCGAGCTGCGGGTGGACACCGCGCTGGGGCAGGGGACGCGCTTCTCGTTCGAGCTGGAGCTGCCGCTGGCGCCGAGGCTGTGATGCGCGGGTCGCGTGACGCGGGGTGCGGGGCGTGGGGTGCGTAAATGTGGAATGCGACACGGGGCCGGCATGTGCCGGCCCCGTGTCGCTCAGTCTCTGTTCAAACGCGCCCCGCACCCCGCGTCCCGCGCCCCAGGCCGTTCGCACCCCGCGTCACGCGACCCGCGCTTCCGCCCCCGGCACCCCGTGGCGCGCGGCGATGGCGTAGACCTCATCGGCGGCGAGGATCTCGCGCTCGAGAAGGGCGTCGGCGAGCGCCTCCACGGCGGCGCGGTGCTCGCGAACCAGCGCCTCGGCGCGCTCCGCCTGCGCCGTGATGAGCGCGCGGGTCGCCTTGTCGATCTCCCCCTGCAGCTGCCCGCTCGGACCGCCGGCTCCCTGTGCGCTCGGATCGGCGCTGATCAGCCCCACCTCCTCGCTCATCCCGAACTCGGCCACCATGCGGCGCGCGATGCTCGTCGCCTGGACCAGATCGCTCCCCGCGCCGGTGGTCACCGCGTCGGGGCCGAGAAACACCAGCTCGGCGGCGCGACCGCCGAGCGCCTTGGCGATGATCCCCTCGAGATAGCGCCTGGGGTGCAGGTGCCGGTCGGCCTCCGGCGCGAAGTGCGCGGCGCCGAGCGAGCGGCCACGGGGCTCGATCGTCACCTTGTGGAGCTTGTCGTCGGGGCAGGCGATCATCCCGACGATGGCGTGCCCCGACTCGTGCAGCGCGATGAGGCGCCGCTCGTCGTCGCTCACCACCACGCCCGAGCGCACGCGTCCGAGCAGGATCTTGTCGCGCGCCTGCTCCAGGTGCTGGCTGGTGATCAGCTCGCTGTCCGCCTGAACGGCGATGATCGCGGCCTCGTTGAGCAGATTCGCGAGCTCGGCGCCCGAGTGACCGACGGTGAGCTGGGCGAGGCGCTCGAGGTCCACGTCGGGGGAGAGCGGCGCGGTCGCCGCGTGGATCTTGAGGATCTCGAGGCGGTCGCTCGCGGTGGGGAGCGGCACCTCGACGATGCGGTCGAAGCGACCGGGGCGGCGCACGGCCGGGTCGAGCATGTCTTCCCGGTTGGTGGCCGCCATCCACACCACGCCCTCGTTTCCGGCCATGCCGTCCATCTCGACGAGGAGCTGGTTGAGCGTGACCTCCTCCTCGCCGGAGCGGTTCGGGCGGCCGCGTCGTCCGCCGAGCGAGTCGAACTCGTCGATGAAGACGATGCACGGCGCCGACTCCCGGGCCTGACGAGCGAGGTGGCGTACCCGGCGCGATCCGACGCCCACGTACATCTCGTTGAAGTCGGAGCCGGCGGCGACGATCACGGGACACCCCGCCTCGCCGGCCACCGCGCGCGCGAGCAGTGTCTTCCCCGTGCCCGGCGGGCCGACGAGGAGCACACCGCGCGGGCACTTCGCCCCCATGGCGCGGAAGCGATCGGGGTTCCGCAGGTAGGCGATGACGTCGCGCAGGTCGGCCTGCGCCTCGCGCGCGCCGCCGACGTCGGCCAGCGTGAGCTGCCGCGACGGCGGGGTGGGGACGAACCTCGCGGAGGCCAGCCCGCCGCGCTGACGGATGACCATGTAGCCCACCACGCCGAGGATGGCGAAGAGGCTGATGAGCTGGATGATCGTCTCGGCGCTCGGGGCGCCGGCGTCCTCCACCACCCGCACGCGCGCGCCGCCGGCGCTCCACCGCTCGAGGTCATCGAGCGACACGGCGCGCGTCGGCACGGTCGTCTCCACCGTCTGCACCGCGTGGCCGTTGATCGTGCGCGGCGCGCGGAGGGTGGCGACGATGTGCGCCCCGCCGTCACGAACGATCAGCTCGCTCACGTCGTGAGCGGAGAGCGCGCCGGCGACCTCGGAGAAGGGAACGATCGGGTTGACCGCGGTGGCTGGGCGCGTGGCTCGCCAGGCGACCACGAAGATGGCGCAGGCCGCGAGCAGCAGCGCGCCGAACGGCCAGTAGCGCACGGGGCCGCGGCGCTGCGAGATCGCGAAGAGGCCGCGGAGCTTCCAATTTCGCCGCTCGCGCCGCGCCGCGCGCTGCCCGTTCTTCAGGCGAGTGGATGGGGATGACACGAGACTGCGTACCAGGCAAACGACAACAAAGACACCGGCTCCGCAGCCCGCGGTCGCAAGCAGGCGGCCGTGGGGGCGAAACGCGATGCGGTGAACTGAACTCTCGACGGAGCACGCGACCGTCGCCTTGTGGTGGGAGCGCGCCCGGTCAGGGGACGGCGCCACGCGACGGCTCGTAACGACTCCGGACCATTGAATCTAGCCACGCCGGCCGCGATATCCACCCGCGAGCGACCGGCGCCCGGCAGGGCGTTGACCGAATGGTCAGGGAAACCCCGGCGCGGCCAGCGGAGCGCGATCGTCGCCGGGGCTCCCGCTGCCCGTCACACCACTTTCAGTGCCTGCTCGAGATCCGCGATCAGGTCGTCCGGGTGCTCGACGCCGATCGAGAGGCGGATCATCGATGGCCCGATCCCCATGCGCGCCTTCGCCTCCGGCGCCACGTCGGCGTGCGTCATCGTCGCGGGGTGCTCGGCGAGCGACTCGGTGCCGCCGAGGCTCACGGCGAGCTTGATGAGCTGCAGGTGGTCGAGGAATCGGAACGCCTCCGGCTCGCCGCCGACGACGTCGAACGAGATCATCGAGCCGGGAGCGAGGCACTGCCGCTGGTAGAGCTCGCGCTGCGGATGGTCCTCCCCCAGGTGCCCCAGATAGTACACGCGCTCCACCTTCGGGTGGTCGGCGAGGAAGTCGGCGACGTAGCGCGCGTTCTTCATCTGCGACGTCATGCGGAGCTTGAGCGTCTCCAGGCTCCTGAGGAGGAGCCACCCCGTCCAGGGGCCGGCCATGGTGCCGAGGAAGGTGCGCATCGCGCGCACGCGGGCGAGGTGGGCGCGGGAGCCGAGGCAGGCGCCGGCGATCACGTCGGAGTGGCCGCCGATGTACTTCGTGGCCGAGTACAGCACCAGGTGGGCGCCGTGGCGGAGCGGGTGCTGCCAGAGTGGACCGAGAAAGGTGTTGTCCACCGCCACGAGCACCTCGCGCTCGGGCGTGGAGTGCTCCCGGGCGATCGCCGCGCACATTTCGATGTCCACCAGCGCGTTCGTGGGATTGGCGGGGGTCTCGACGTAGACCATGGCCAGTCGTCCGGCGCCGGAGGCCCGCGCGAGCGCGGCGTCGATCTCGGCGCGCGCGCTCCCGGCGTGAAAGCCGACGGGCGTGATCCCGAAGCGCGGGAGGACGTGCTTGATGAAGTGATCGCTGCCGCCGTAGACGGGCTCGCTGTGGAGGAGCACATCACCCGGGCGCAGGAACTCGAGCAGCGTCGTGGTGATCGCCGCCATCCCGCTCTCGAACACCGCGCACGCTTCGGCGCCATCCCAGAGCGTGAGGCGGTCCTCGAGCACCTCGAGGTCGGGGTTGTTGAGGCGGCTGTAGATGAGCCCGAGCTCCTCACCCGGAGCCTGCTCACGAAGCCCGTAGGCGACCTCGAAGAACTTCTTCCCCGCTTCCGCGCTCTCGAAGACGAAGGTGGAGGTCTGGAAGATGGGGCACTTGATGGCGCCCTCGGAGAGCTCCGGGCGGTAGCCGTAGCTCATCATGAGGCTCTCCGGACGCAGCGCCCTCCCCCCCAGAAAGCCGTCGGGTTTTCGATCTGGCATGTACACCTCTCGACGTGGAAACGCGGCGACCCGGTCGGGCCGCCGCGTGCTCGAGCCTGTAAGCTATCGTCCGCGGGCTCACCGTTCCACGCCTTTCCCCTCGCGCGCCTGCACGGCCACGGTGGCGTCGCCATAGGTGGCGCGGATCCCGTTGCCGATCAGTTGCCGCACCATGTGGTCGTCCATCTCGGGGTAGCGCCGGGCGAGGTCGCGCGCGGTGGCGGCGACGAAGTCGCGTCGGGTGTCCGCGTCCATGTCGAACGCGCCGGCCTTGAGCATCTCCTGTAGCAGGTCGAGGCGGGCCTCGGTGTAGGCCACTTCGCGCTTGTCCATCGGGAGCCCTCCTGGGTTGCTGCGCGATGCGCGTCGGCGTGCACACGCCGTTCCGCCGCGCCCCCGACCCGCCGACTCCCGATTCCCGACTCCCGATTCCCGACTCCCGATTCCCGACTCCCGATTCCCGACTCCCGATTCCCGACTCCCGACTCCCGATTCCCGACTCCCGAACCTTCAGGACACCTTCCGCGTCTTCCGCCGCAGGAAGTCCATGAGGATGAACTGGCCGAGCGTCATCGTGTTCGTGAAGTACGCCTTGCCGCGGCTGATCGCGGCGACGCGCTTCACGAACTCCACGAGCGAGCGGTCGCGGGCGAGCATGAAGGTGTTGATCATGATGCCGCACCGCCGGCAATCCGCGACCTCGCGCAGCGTCTCCGCGGCGACCATGGCGTCCAGCCCCATGGAGTTCTTGTAGATCATCCCGTTCGGCATGGTGAGCGCGCTCGGCTTCCCATCGGTGATCATCACGATCTGCCGCATGTCCTTTTTCTGCGCGAGCAGGATGCGGCGGGCCAGCTTGAGTCCCTCGGCGGTGTTGGTGTGATACGGTCCGACCTGCGCGTGGGCGAGGCGCGCGAGAGGGATCTCCTCGGCCGAGTCGTGAAAGAGCACCACGCGCAGCGTGTCGCCGGGGAACTGCGTGCGGATGAGGTGCGTGAGCGCGAGCGCCACCTTCTTGGCGGGGGTGAAGCGGTCCTCGCCGTAGAGGATCATCGAGTGCGACGTGTCGAGCATGAGCACGGTGGCGCACGACGAGCGGTACTCGGCCTGGCGCACCATCAGGTCGCCGTAATCGAGGTCGATGGGCACGCCGAGCGATCCGGTGCGCGCGAGCGCGTGCTGGAGGGTGGCGTTCACGTCGATGTTCATCGTGTCGCCGAACTCGTACGGGCGGCTGGCCGCATCGGCCTCGACACCGGTCGCGAGGTACGGCGTGTCGTGGCTGCCGAAGCTCGACTTGCCGAGCGAGCCGAGCAGGCCACGCAGCGTCTTGAAGCCGAGGAAGTCGATCCCCTTCTCGGTGAGCTGGAACTGCACGTCGCGCGCGGCGGCGCGGGCCAGCCCTCCGGGGCCCGTCACCTCCTGGTGCCCCGAGGGCATCTGCGGAGGGGCGTCCAGGTTCAGGTATCCCTCGTTCACCATGCGCTGGATGAGGTCGTCCAGCAGCTTGGCGAGCATGGCCGCGCCCTCGCCATCGTCATCCTCGCCGCGAAGCGCCGCGAGCATCTCCGGGGTGAACTGGCCGCTCTCGAGGAGCGCGTTCATGATCGCCTCGCGCAGCGCCTCCAGGGAGCGATCCGCATCGCCGCCGAACTCCCCCCAGTACGGATGCTGCATCTTGCCGCCGGCGAAGCCCGACTGGAGGAGGAAGTCCGCCAGCTTGTCGAGCAGCGACTGGAGGTCGATGGCGTCGGCCATCTCCGGGCTGAACTTCGAGTACGTGTGCGAGCGCATGCACCACCTTGGCATCGGGAGGACGAGAGGGCAAGCACGAAGGCGGCGTCCGGGATTCCCCGAGGGCGTGCCATCGTGTCATCTTGTTCAACCCCTCGAAACGACCGGCGGTTCGTGACGGCCTCCCCCCAGCACGCTGCAAGAGACGAGCAACCAGCCGCGGAGCCAGACCTCTCCGCGCGCCCGCGGTACAAGAATCCGATCGCGGTCCTGCTCCGCCACCGCAACTTCCGGCTCTTCTGGCTCGGGCAGACGGGCTCGGTCATCGGCACGTGGATGCAGAGCGTGGCCCGAGGGTGGCTCGCGCTTCAGCTCACGAACAGCCCGTTCATGGTGGGGTTCGTGTCCGCCGCCGGGTCGCTCCCCGTGCTCGTGCTCACGCTCTACGCCGGCGTGGTGGCCGACCGCCACGAGAAGCTGCGGATGGTGAAGGTCACGCAGTCGCTCCTGCTGGTGGAGGCGACGCTCCTCTGGTGGTTCGACTGGTCGGGGCACATCACGATCGTCTGGCTGGTGGTCATCTCGCTCCTGGGCGGGACGTTCACCGCGTTCGACATCCCGGCGCGCCAGGCGCTGATGGTGGAGCTGGTGGGGCGCGAGGACGTGGTGGACGCGATCGCGCTCAACTCGAGCGGGTTCAACCTGGCGCGGATCATCGGGCCGAGCGTGGCGGCGATCGTGATCGCGAAGTGGGGGCTGGCGTGGTGCTTCGGGCTCAACGCGCTGAGCTTCCTCCTGGTGGAGCTCGGACTGTTCATGATCCGGCTGCCGCCATGGGCGCGCGCGGCGGCGGTGGGCTCGCCCATGGAGGGGCTGGTGGAGGGGCTCCGGTACATGTGGCGCACGCGCGAGGTGCGGCTGCTCATGAGCGTGGTGGCGGTGTACTCCATCTTCGGCATCCCCTACCTGGTGCTCATGCCGGTGATCGCCCGCGACACGCTGCACAGCGGGGCGCAGGGGTACGGCATCCTGCTCGCCGCGGTCGGGGTGGGGGCGGTGGCGGGCGCGGTCTCGCTGGCGATGGCGGGGCACACGCTCCAGCGGGGGCGGCTGCTCCGGCTCTCCACGTACTTCTTCTGTGCCTTCCTCGTCCTCTTCTCGCTCTCGCGGTCGCTGTGGCTGTCGAGCGTGCTCCTGCTCGCCGTCGGGCTCACCATGATCGTGAACAACGCGCTCGCCAACGGGCTGCTCCAGACGATCGCGCCCGACGAGCTGCGCGGACGCGTGATGGCGGCGTACGCGTTCGTGTTCGTCGGGATGGGGCCGATCGGTTCGCTTCTCGCCGGCGGGGTGGCGGACGTGGTGGGCGCGCCCGCCGCGATCGCCATCGGCGCGGCGGTCATGCTGCTGTTCGTGTGGTGGATGCTCGGGCGGCGCCGCGAGCTGCATCACCTGTGAGTCGGCCGGCGCTCAGGCCGGCCGCATCGCGCCGAGGCCGAAGTGCTCGCGGGCCACGCGCACGACGAGCTCCGCGGCACCGGCGATTCCCAGCCACTCGGTGTTGAGGCACAGGTGGTAGTTCGCCGGGTCGAGCCAGCCGCGGCGGTAGTACTTGCGCACGTACTGCTCGCGCTGGCGGTTGGTCTCGTCCACGACGCGCTCGGCCTCGGCCGGGGACACTCGCAGCCGCGCGGCGGCGCGGGCGACGAGGGCGGGGCGGGGCGCGCAGCAGAAGACGTGGAGCACGTCGCCGCGCTCGGCGAGCACCGACTGCGCGCCGTGGCCGACGAGCACCGCGTGCCCGCGCTGGACCGCCTCGCGGATGATGCGCGTGGTGACCTCCACGAGCTGCGCCTCGTTGGGCGGCAGGGTGGCGGAGGCGGGGCCCGGGAGGATCTCGGGGGCACCGAGCGCCATGGCGGCGGCGAGACGCTGGGCGAGCGTGGCCACCCGCTCCTCGCGCGCCGCCACCTCCGTGGCGGGGATGCCGAGGCGCCGCGCCACCTCCTCGACGAACGCGTTGTCGAGGAGCTGCCACCCGAGCGCGGTGGCCACGCGCTCGGCGATCTCCGATCCGCCCGAGCCGTACATCCGCGAGATGGTGATGATGGACATGGGCGATCTCGGGTCAGCGCAGCCGGCGTACTCGCAGGTGCTCGGCGGTCCGGAAGCCGAGCGACTCCCAGGCGGCGTTCGCGGCCTGGTTCTCCACGGCGTTGTGCAGCCGTACCTCGGTGAGCCCGCGGTCGAGGCACCAGTCGAGCGCCGCATCGAGCAGCGCGCTGAGCACCCCCTGACGGCGCGCCTCGGGGACCACGTACACCGAGGAGATGTAGCCGTGCGAGGCGGGAAACACGAGGGGGAGGCTCGCGGCGTGCAGGCAGCGGAGGATGCCGATCACGCGCCCCTCGCGCTCGGCGAGGAGGATCACCTCGTCCGGGGAGCGGAGCTGGGCGGCGAAGAGCCGGCGGGCGCGCTCCGGTGCGTCGGGACGCAGGTTCTCGTACAGGGGGTTGCCGGCGTGCTCGCGCAGGAGCGCGAGCCGGAGCTCGACCACGATCGGGAGGTCGCGCCCCGTCGCCACGCGAACGGTGGGGGCGGGGGGCGTCTTCCCCGATGCGGGCGAGACGTCCCTCCGTCCGCTGACGTGCGTCTCTCGCTCGATCACGTCATCATGCCGCCGCCGAAAAAGTCCTGGTTCGGGCGGCGGCGCTCCGGCGGCTGCGCCCTCCCGTACTGACCGGCCTCCGAGCGGGAGATCTTCTTTCGCGCGACGAGCGATTCCAGCACGAGCTCGCACGCCGCCGCGCAGACGGCGGCATCGCCATCCGCCGCGAGGCCGGTGGCGCGCACGAGGTCGAGCAGTCCGGGCACGCGCTCGAAGCCGCGCACCACGGCGGCGGCGGAGAGATCGTGCGTCACCTGCAGGGCGTTCCCGCGATCGAACCACATCACGATGTCGTCGGTGTTCACGCCGCCCGCGCGCTCCTGGAAGGTCGCGTCGGCGGCACGTCGGATGAGCTCGGTCGCGATCGTCCCACCACCCACCAGCTCCCCCTCGTACTCCAGCTCGATCTTTCCCGTGATCGCCGGAAGCGCGGCGTAGATGTCGGTGATCCGCGGCACGACGTCGCACTCGCCGGTCGATGCCGCGCGCCGCTCGGCATTGGAGACCGCGTTCTCCAGCACGGAGATCGGCATGCGCTGCGACACCCCGGAGCGCTTGTCCACCCGCTTGTCGTTCCGCGCCTCGAACGCGATCCGCTCGATCACCTCGGCCACGAAATCCGGCACGCGCACCGGCAGCGCGCCGCGCTCCGTCCACGCTTCCTGCTGCGTGATCGTCATCCCGAGCTCCACCTGCTCCGGGTAGTGCGTGAGGATCTCGCTCCCGATGCGGTCCTTGAGCGGGGTGATGATCTTGCCGCGCGCCGTGTAGTCCTCGGGGTTCGCCGTGAAGCAGATGAGCACGTCCAGCGGGAGGCGCACGGGATAGCCTTTGATCTGGACATCCCCCTCCTGCATGATGTTGAACAGCCCCACCTGGATCTTCCCGGCGAGATCGGGCAGCTCGTTCAGGGCGAAGATGCCGCGATTGGCGCGCGGCAGCATGCCGTAGTGGATCGTGAGCTCGTCCGAGAGCACGTGCCCGCCGCGCGCCGCCTTGATCGGATCGACGTCGCCGATGATGTCGGCGATGGTGACGTCCGGGGTGGCGAGCTTCTCCACGTAGCGCTGGTCGCGCTCCACCCATTCGATCGGCGTGTCCGGTCCGCGCTCGGCGATGAGCGTGCGCGCGTACTTGGAGATCGGCGCGAAGGGATTGTCGTTCACCTCGCTCCCCGCGACGATGGGGATCACATCGTCGAGGAGGGTGACGAGGGAGCGCAGGATGCGCGACTTCGCCTGCCCGCGCAGGCCGAGCAGGATGAAGTTGTGGCGCGAGAGGAGCGCGTTGACGATCTGCGGGATGACGCTCTCCTCGTACCCGAGCACGCCCTCCACGATCGGTCCGCCGGCGGCGAGCCGCTTGAGGAGGTTCGCGCGCACCTCATCCTTGACGGAGCGGAGTGCTCGGTGGGGCGCGGCGAAAGGTGACCGCTCGAGCGCGCCCAGGGTGTCGGGATAGGACGACAAGGACATCTCCGGAGAGAATACGGGTGCCGCCACGGCTGGCTGCCGGCCAGGATGCCGACGGCCGTCCCGTGGAGCGTACTGCGGCAACACCGGGCCGCGCCAGGGGGCGGCGGCACCGGCACGCGCGACGGAGGGATGTCTCCGCCGGGCGTCGTGGCGAACGCGTGCAACACCCGCGCCTCGGCGCGGCGGAGCGCCCTGCGCTCCCGCCGCCCGCGGTCAATCGGCCGGCGCGACCTCCACGAGGTTGTCGTAGAAGACGGGCCCGTGCCCCATGTCCGTTTCCCGCTGCGACGTGGTGTGGTTGGCGTTGTGTCCGTCCGGCGTCCAGCGCGACCACCAGATCGACGGCGCCCAGACGGTGCCCTCGCGCAGATCCTCGGTGAGCCGAGCGCCGGCGACGAAGCGGCCACGGTCGTTGTACACCACCACGCGCATTCCGTGCGCGATGCCGCGCGGCTCGGCATCCCGCGGATGGATGGCGAGCTCGGGCTCGCGCGCGCCGCGCCGCAGCGGCTCGATGTTCACGAACGTGCTGTTCAGGAACTGGTGCGCCGGCGACGAGATGAGGGAGAGCGGATAGAGCGCCGCGAGCTCGGGGGCGCGCTCCGGCGACTCGTACGGCGGCGTGTACGTCGGGAGCGGGTCGAGCCCCATCTCGGCGAGGCGCGCGGAGTACAGCTCGCACTTCCCGCTCGGCGTCCGGAACGCGCCATCGGCGAAGGGGAGGTAGGGGCGCGGCACGGCGAGGCGCATCCACCCGCGCTCGAGCAGCGCGTCGAGCGTGATCCCCCGGAGCACGGGGCTCGCGGTGTCGAGCGCCTGACGAACGAGCTCGAGGTCGTCGTCCCGCAGGGCGGGGTGCGTCATCCCCATGCGCGCGGCGAGGCGCCGGAAGATCTCGCTGTTGGGCAACGCCTCGCCCACCGGCGCGATGGACGGGCGGTTGAGCGTCACGTAGTGATGCCCGTACGCGAGGTGGATGTCCCAGTGCTCGAGCTGCGTGGTGGCGGGGAGCACGATGTCCGCCCAGTCGGCGGTGTCGGTCCGGAAATGCTCGAGCACCACCGTGAACAGGTCGTCGCGGGCGAGCCCGCGCAGCACCTCGGTCCGCTCGGGCGCCACGGCGGCGGGGTTCGAGTTGTAGACGACGAGCGCGCGCACCGGGGGACCACCCACGCCGGCATCGGGACGCGTGAGCGCCTCGCCCAGGCGGATCATGTTGATCGTGCGCACCGGCGGGGAGAGATCCGGTCGCGCGAGCGCGGCCTTGTCGAAGGCGAAGTTGGCGCTGGTGGAGAGCTGCACGCCGCCCCCCGCCCGGCGCCAGTGCCCCGTGATCGCCGGCAGGCAGGCGATGGTGCGCACGGCCATCCCGCCACCGGCGTGCCGCTGCAGCCCGTAGTTGACGCGGATGAACGCCGCGCGCGCGCCCCCGTAGCGCCGGGCGAGATCGACGATGCGCGACTCGGGGAGGCCGGTGATCTCCGCCACGCGCGCCGGCGGATACTCGCGCACGCGCTCGCGCAGTTGCGCCTCGCCGAGGGTGTGGCGCGCGAGGTAGTCGGCATCCTCCAGCCGCTCGGCGAACAGCACGTGCATCATGCCGAGCGCCAGCGCCGCGTCCGTGCCGGGGCGGATCGGAAGCCACTCGTCGCACTGCTGCGCGGTGCGCGTGCGAAGGGGATCGATGGCGATCACCGGCGCGCCGCGCGCCCGCGCCTCGAGCACGAACGGCCACAGGTGCGGGTTGGACGTGAGCGTGTTCGTGCCCCAGAGGATCACGAGGTCGCTCTCCGGGATCCCCTCCGCATCCGCGCCGATGTTGGCGCCGACGGTCATCTGCATGCCGACGGTCCCGGCCATGGAGCAGATGGTGCGGTCGAGCTGCGAGGCACCGAGGAGGTGGAAGAAGCGGCGATCCATGGACGAGCCCTGCACCATTCCCATCGTACCGGCGTACGAGTACGGGAGGATGGCCTGTGGCCCGTCGGCGGAGCGCGCGATGGCGTCCAGCCGCTCGGCGATCTCGCCGAGTGCCTCGTCCCACGAGATGCGCTCGAAGATGCCGCGCCCCTTCTCCCCCACGCGCCGCAGCGGGTGGAGCAGCCGTTCCGGGTGGTACGTGCGCTCGACGTACCGATTGACCTTCGCGCAGAGGAACCCGCGCGTGTACGGATGCTCGGGATCGCCGGCCACGCGCACGGCGCGTCCCCCCTCCACCGTGACGAGCATGGCGCACGTATCGGGGCAATCGTGCGGACACGCGCCGCGGACCACGTGGCGGTCGGCGTTCGCGTCGTGCACCGGCGAGGTCGCGATCGTAGTCATGAGCGGCTCGTCATCGGGGAACGGTGAAACATCGTGCGACAGGGGGCGGCGCGCAACGATCGCCGCGCGCCTCGGGGGAGCGCGGCGCAAGTGTTTGCCATGCATGCGTTTGGCGCTCGGCGCGCGGTCGGGCGCAACTATTGCTCCATCTTCTGCCCCTGGGAACGAGGCGAAGTCGACGAGCGCGCGCGCACCCGGCACGTCCCTTGACAGCCATTACCCAACGCGTAGAATAACCTCGCTCGTTCCTGGCATTGCAGCGTGCGTGCTCGGACGAAGGGTTGGAACCATCACTGCCCCCCACAAGGAGACCGTAAATGAAGCGCCTTGCCGTAGTCGCTGCCGTGTTGGTCCTCGCCGCCTGCAAAGCGAAGGAGAACGCGCCTGCCGCTGACACGACCGCCGCTCCCGCCATGGCGCCCGCTCCGGCGCCGTCCGCTGACAGCGGGATGACGCATGACTCCACGATGAACATGGACACCACCAAGAAGGACACGACGAAGAAGTAACACGCGTCTTTCAGGTGGTGATGAGAGAGGGCGCAACCGCGAGGTTGCGCCCTCTCTCGTCGTTCCGGTCAGGGCTCGCGCGGTGACGGCTCGCCGAGCGCCGCGCGGAGCGAGTCGAGTCGCGCGGCGAACGTCGCGTCATCGAGCGCGGGCTCCGCTCCCGCGACGTTCACGTCCCGGTCCAGCTCCACCCAGGACACGCAGCCACCGTAGCGCCGCGCCTCGGGCAGCTCCACCACGCGCGGCAGCCGCCGCACGCGGACGGCGACGACCTGCACGCCGGGGCGCCCGCGATAGGAGAAGCGGGACTCCACCGCGCTCCAGTCGAGGCCGTGCGCTCCCTCGATCGCGCGCAGCGTGTCGAGCGAGCTCACCGCCCACACGGCGGCCGCCTCGGCGACGTGGGCGATGCGCACCACGCCGTCAGGCGGGCGATTCGCGTGCGAGGACTGGAGCGCCTCGCGAAAGCGCGGCGCCAGCTCGGCCGCCTTCTCGTGAAACCAGGTGGGGTAGAACAGGAAGCGGTCGTGGCGCACGGCGAATCCCTTGCGCTGCTCGCGGATGCCGCCCTTGCGCACCATGGCCACGAGATCGCCGCGGGCCATCGCGTCCACGAGGACCGCCCACTCCTTGAGCGCCGTGCGCTCCGGATCGCTCACGAGCGGTGCAGTGCCCACCATCGGAACGCCTCGGGAACGCCCCGTTCGGGGGGAACGGGGGGAGACCAACCGAGCTCGCGCCGCGCGCGCTCGGAGGTGAACGGATTGTCTCGCGTGAGGAAGTCGATGGTGCCGGCGGCCTGCGATGCCACGCCCGTGCCCCGGGTGACCCGCAGTCCGGCGCGGAGCGCGCGGAGGGCGCCCCGGGCGAGCGGCACGGGAACGGGGATGAGCCGCGCGCGCCGGCCGAGGCCGTGAGCGCCCAGCTCGAGGAACTCGCGCACGGCGATGGGGAAATCGTTGGCCAGGTTGTACGCGCGTCCGCCGGCCGTGTCGCACGCCACGGCGCGGACGGCGCCGTCGGCGACGCTGGCCGCGTGCACCACGGCGAGCTTCGCGCGCCCGCCCGCGAGCAGTGGGAAGACGCCGTGCGAGAGGAGCCGCGCGACGCGCGGCACGAACTGCCGGTCGCGTCGGCCGTAGATGACGTCGGGACGAACCGCGGTGGCCCAGATGCGCCCCTCGGCGTGGGCCGCCATCACCAGCATCTCCGCCTCGCGCTTCGATCTCGCGTACACGCCCGGCTCGGTGAGCGGCGGGAGGGGCGTGTCCTCATCGGTGGGGCGGTCGCGGTAGCGCGCCGACGAGCCGTACACGGCCACGCTGCTCAGGTGCAGCAGTCGCGCGCCGGAGCCCTGCGCCGCGGCGATGGCGTTCCGCGTCCCCTCCACGTTGGCGAGGCGATAGCGCTCCCATCCGCCGGAGGCGGAGACGAGGGCGGCGCAGTGGAAGAGCGCGCGACACCCGGCCGCCGCGGCGGCGAAGCCGGCGGGATCGAGCACGTCGCCCTGCACGAGATCCACGCCCATGGTGGCGAGGAACGCCGCCGCCTTCGGCTCGCGCACGAGGGCGCGCACGGCCCAGCCGTCGGCGACCAGGCGCTCGACGATGTACGACCCGACCATCCCGGTCGCGCCGGTGACGAGCGCGCGCGGTGGCACTACAGCGGGAAGGGAAGCTCGCGCACGTCGGCGCGTCCGTCGCCCTGGTCCCACTGCACGGCGAGCGTGGTGCCGGGTCGCACCTCGCGCCGCACCATGGCCAGGGCCACGGCGCCGAGCCGGGGGGACAGCGCGCCGGAGCGAACGTCTCCCACCTGCTTCCCGGCGTCGTCGAGGAGCACGGCCTTGGCGGGCGGCGGCTCGGTGCGGCCGCAGAGCAGCCCGCGCAGGTGCCGATTGACGTGGCCGCGGAAGTGCACGCGCGCGACCACCTCCTGCCCCACGTAGCACCCCTTCGTGTAGGAGATGGCGTGCAGCTCGTCGAAGTTCGCCTCCTGGGGGATCGTCGACTCGTCGATGTCGAGCCCCCACTCCGGGCGGCCGGCCTCGATGCGCGCGATCTCCCACGCCAGGAGCCCGGTCGGGACGGCGCCCGCGGCGGCGGCGCGCGCCCAGATGAGGCGCGTCGTCTCGGGGGCGCCGATCAGCTCGTAGCCCTCCAGCTCGAGATCGGGGCTGCGCACCACGAGCACCGCCCCCCCATCCACCTCGGCGGCGAGCTGCGCGTACGGGGGGAGCGCGGCGAGCGCCTCGGCGGGGACGCCGGCGAGCGCGGCGACGATGCGGCGCGACGTCTGCCCGAACAGCCCGATGTCGTGCAGCGTCTCCGACTCGTCGCGGTACGGCGCCAGCCTGGGGTTGATGTACTTGCGCACCATCGCCTGCCAGCCGGCCCACGCGCGGGGTGGCGTGTCGATGAGCAGGTGATCGGGGCGGGCGAGGACGCGGACGTCGGCGACGATCTTCCCCTTTGGGTTGAGCGCGGCGGCGTAGAGGCCGTGCCCGGGGGTGAGCGCGGTCACGTCGTTGGTGACGAGCCCCGTGATCATCTCGGCCGCGCGCGCCCCCTCCACCCGCATTCGCCCGCGCGCGCCGCGATCGACGAGCATCGCGGAACCGCGCAGCGCCGCGTATTCGGCGGCGATGTCGCCATAGTGCATCACCACGGAATGGCCGGCGACATCGCCGACGACGGGGAATTCCCCGGAGACGATCGAGCTGGCGGTCATCCGACGGTCTCCTTGCGGCTGGCGAGAAGCGGGGCGAGCTCGTCGAGGGAGAGGTCGGCGAGCGAGCGGGTGACGGCGTCCGCACCGGCGGCCCCGCCCGGATGCCCGCCGACGATGGCCGCGCGGATCCCGGCGGCGTGGGCGGCGCGCGCCGCCGGGGGCGCGTCGACGAGCGCGATCGTCCGATCGCGCCGCACCGGGCGCCGTCGCGACATCCGCTCGAGCGCGATGCGATAGCCATCGGGCTCGGGGGGCGTCTCCGGCGCGTCCTCGGCGGCGACGATGCACTCGAACACGGCGTCCAGCTCGGCGAGGGCGAGCACGTAGTCCACCTCGCGCCGGGTCGCGCGCGTGACGAGCGCGAGCCGCGTGACGCCGCGCGCGCGATCGAGGAACTCGCGGGCGCCGGACACGAGGGAGAGGCCCTTGGAGGTGAGCGCGGTGAAGTGGCGCGCGGCGCGCATGGCGAGGAGCGCCACGCCCGTGTCGTCGCGCGGTACGCCGAGCGCCGCGAGGGCGGCGCGCACGGCGGGCTCCACGGCCAATCCATCCGAGCACGCGGCGGCGTCCCGGTCGCCCAGCGCGAGTCCCTCGTCGGCGAACGCGTGGCGGAGCGCGCGTCGTCTGAGCGCTCCGGTGTCGGCGAGCACCCCCTCGAACTCACAGAGCAGGGCGTCGATCACGATCATGTGTGGAAGCTAACGGACCCGGTCGCGCGCGCGCTACGGGGCGAGCGCGGCGTACGCCGCATCGAGCAGCTCCACCGGGTGCACGGCGCGCGCGGACATGCCGGCGCGCAGCATGCCGGCGCCGATGTGCATGAGGCACCCCGGATTCCCGGTGGCGACGAGCGTGGCGTCGGTGGCGGCCACGTTGCGCAGCTTGGGGGAGAGCACCCGGAGCGCGATGGCCGGCTGCACGAGGTTGTAGATGCCGGCGCTGCCGCAGCACTGCTCCGCATCGGCGAGCGGCACGAGCTCGAGCTCGGGGATCGCGGCGAGGACGGCGAGCGGCGGCCGCGTCACGCGCTGCGCGTGGACGAGGTGGCAGGGCGCGTCGTAGGTGGCGCGGTACGGGAGGGGGGCGCCGGGGCGCGGGCCGGCCGCGGCGAGCAGCTCGCTCACGTCGCGCACGCGCGCGGCGAGCGCGGCGGCGCGCGCCGCCCACTCCGGATCGTCGGCGAGGAGGTGCCCGTACTCCTTCATCATGGCGCCGCACCCGGATGCGTTGACGACGACGAAGTCGGCGCCCGATCGCTCGAAGGCGGCGATGTTGGCGCGGGCGAGCGCGCGCGCGCCTTCCAGGTCGCCGGCGTGCGCGTGCAGCGCGCCGCAGCACCCCTGCGCCGGAGCGGGGACGATCGCGTAGTCGTTCGCGGCCAGCGTGCGCGCGGTGGCGCGGTTGGCGTGGGCGAACAGGCCATCCATCACGCAGCCGAGGAGCGGCGCCACGCGTCCCCGCGCCCCGGTGCCGGGGAGCCGGTACTCGCGCTCGGGGATGGGGGATGCGGACGCGGCGAGCATGGCGAAGCCGAACCCGGCGCGTCCGGGGAGGCGCGCGAGCAGGCGGGCGAGGCCGCTGGCGCGGAGCAGGCGAGCGGCGGCGAGGAGCGGGCGCAGCACGCGCGGCCGCGCGAACGTCCACAGCAGCAGGCGGGCGACGAGGGGCGCCGGGCGGCGAGCGCCGAGCGTGGCGCGCGTGGCCTCGAGCAGCGCCCCGTACGGGACGCCGGATGGGCAGGCGCTCTCGCATCCGCGGCAGCCGAGGCACCGGTCGATGTGCGTCGCGACATCGGGATCGTCCGGGGAGAGCTCTCCCTCGGCGACCGCGCGCATGAGCAGGATGCGCCCGCGCGGCGAGTCGTTCTCGTCGCCGAGCGCGAGATACGTGGGGCACGCCTGGAGGCAGAAGCCGCAGTGCACGCACGTCATGATGCCGGGCAGGGCATCGGCGAGCGGCGTGCCGGGAAGCGCGCAGGCCGGTTGGTGGGGGAGGGTGGTCTCGCTCACGTGTCCGGTCCGAGGATGCCGGGATTGAGGATGCGGCGGGGATCGAACGCCGCGCGGGCGGCGCGCGAGAGCCGGTGCGCGAGCGCGCTCGGGACCGACGCCCACCGTTCGGCGCTCAGGCGCTCGTGGATGACCGTGGCGCCGACCCGCGCGGCGGCGGCGAGCAGCCGGTCGAGCGCGGCGGGATCGCCCGCGGGGAGGATGCACCGGACGATGCCGCGCCCGGGGGAGGCGTGCGCGATCGCGTCGCTCGTGCTGTCGCACACCGCGAGGGCGAGCGTCCACAGCCCGGCCACCCGCGACGGGGCGCAGGAGAGCCGGGTGACGATGGCCCGGGACGGCTCGCACGCGCGCAGCGCGCGCCAGACATCCGCGTCGGCGCTCGCGGCATCGCCAAGCGCCGCCCACGCGGCGCGCTGGCCGGCGACCGCGTCGGCGTTGCCGCCCAGCCTGACGAGAAACGTGGCGCGCTGTCCCACGCCGAGGCGGCGCGCGAGCGCGCCGCTCACGAGCTCCAGGGCGAGCGGCGCGAGCGGCGCGGCGCGCAGGCGCGCGAGCAGGGCATCGAGCGCCGCGCCGTCGCCGGGGGCGGGAAGCGCCCAGCTCTCCTCGGTCTCGGGGAGCGCACGCAGGCGCACGGTGGCCTCGGTGATCACGCCGAGGGTGCCCCACGCCCCGGTGAGCAGGCGGACGAGGTCGAAGCCCGCGACGTTCTTCACCACCCGGCCGCCCGCGTGGATGAGGCGCGCATCCCCGGTCACCGCCTCGATGCCGAGCACGTTGTCGCGCGGGGTGCCGAAGGCGTGGGCGAGGGGGCCGGCGGAGGCGGTGGCGATGGTGGCGCCCAGGGTCGCGTCGCCGGCGCCGAACGGGTCGAGCGCCAGCCACTGCCGCTCGGCGGCGGTCGCGCGAGCGATCTCGTCGAGGGAGGTGCCGGCGCGCGCGGTGAGGGTGAGATCGCCGGGGACGTAGTCGACGATGCCGGTCATCGCCGCCACCGAGAGCACGCGGGTGGCGCGCACCGGGCGGCCGGCGTCGAGCCAGCCACCGCGCCCGGCGATGCGCAGCGCCTCGCCGCGCGCGCTCGCCTCGCGCACGAGCTCCTGCAGCTCGCCGGCGGCGTACACGCCGGTGACGGCGGTGGTGGACGGGGGAGGGGCGGCGGTCACGATGCGGCGCTCCCGTTGCCCGCTCCGGCCATGCCGCGCGCGGCCGGGGCGATCGTCCACTCGCGGCAGCTGTGCACCGGCACCACCTTCCCGGGGTTCGCCCGGCGCTCGGGGTCGAACACCTGGCGCAGGCGACACTGCGCCTCGAGCGAGGCCTCGGAGAAGATCAGCGGCATGTACTCGAGCTTGTCGAGCCCCACGCCGTGCTCGCCGGTGATCGTGCCCCCCGCGTCCACGCACGCGCGCATGATCTCGCGCATGGCGTGGTGCACGCGGTGGGTCTGGTCGGCGTCGCGCCCGTCGAAGCCGATGTTCGGGTGGAGGTTGCCGTCCCCCGCGTGGAACACGTTGCACACCTGGATCCCCCAGCGCTCGGCGATGCCGTGGATCGTGCGGAGCACGTCGGGGAGGCGGGTGCGCGGGATGACGGCGTCCTGCACCACGAGATCGGGGGCGATGCGTCCCATGGCGCCGAACGCCTTCTTGCGCCCCTGCCAGAGCTGCGCACGCTCGGCCTCGTCGTGCGCGACGCGAACGGCGCGCGCGCCGGCGTCGAGGCAGAGCGCCTCGACGCGGCGCACGTCGGCGTCGAGTCCGGCGGCCAGCCCATCGAGCTCGATGAGCAGCACCGCCTCGGCGTCCACGGGATAGCCGGCGGCGTAGATGGATGCCTCCACCGCGCGGATCGTCGGCCCGTCCATCATCTCGAGGGCGGCGGGGACGATCCCGCTCGCGATGATGGCCGAGGTGGCGCGCGCGCCGGCCTCGATGGAGGTGAAGTCCGCGAGCATGGTGCGGACCGCCTCCGGATCTCTCGTCAGGCGCACGGTGACGTCGAGCGCGATGCCGAAGCACCCCTCGGAGCCGATGAAGGCGCCGAGCAGGTCGTAGCCCTCCGCCTCGCCATCGGCGCGACCGAGCGCGACGATCTCGCCATCGGGGAGGATGACGGTGAGGGCCGCCACGTGATTGAGCGTGACGCCGTACTTCAGGCAGTGTGGGCCGCCGGAGTTCTCCGCCACGTTGCCGCCGATCGTGCACGCGGTCTGGCTGGAGGGGTCGGGCGCGTAGTGGAGCCCGTGCGCGCCGGCGGCGCGCGTGATGGACACGTTCACCGCGCCCGGCTCGACCACCGCCAGGCGGTTCACGGGATCGATGGACAGGATGCGCGTGAGACGGTTGAGCCCCACGATCACCGCGTCCCCCTCGGCGAGCGCGCCGGCGGAGAGGCCGGTGCCCGCGCCGCGCGGGACGAACGGACGATGCTCGGCGGCGAGCAGGCGCACGACGCGCACCAGCTCGTCGCGCGTGGAGGGGAAGACGGCGAGCGCCGGGCGCTTGCGGTAGGTCGGCAGGCCGTCGGCGCTGTACGCCAGCAGCTCGCTCGGGCGAGCGACCACGCCGCGCGCGCCGACGATCGCGCGCAGTCGTTCGGCGAGCCGCGCGAGGTCCGCGCGCTCCGGCGCGCCGGATGGCGGTGTGCCCGGTTGCGGTGGGGTGGTGGGCATGCGATGGAGCGCGGCTCGGGGGTGTGGAGCGAGAGCGCGATGCCGGGATCGCGGGCGAGCGGCAGCGGGACGAGTGACCGGACGCGCGCGGCCACCCCGGGAATCTAGGGGGCGGAGAGTGAGGCGTGGAAGGGGGCGGGGGCGGGGGCGGGGGCGGGGAACGCCGGGATGCTCAGGGGGCGACGAGACGGAGCGCATCGCGCTCCACCGCGTAGGAGAGGGGGGCGATGAGGGGGGCGAGCTCGCCATCCAGCGCCACCGTACCGCGCGGGCGACGGAAGTGGATCCGGCAGTGGTCCACCACGAAGCTGTCCAGGTGCATCGCTCGTTTGGCGCCGCGCACGCCGCGCACGGCGGCGAGGGCGGCGAGGAGCACGAGACGCCGCCGCGTCCGCGCGCGCGGCACGATGACGTGCAAGCCGCGCCGCCCTCCGTCCACGCGGCCGCCGAGCACCGGCACGCGCAGCTCGCGCTCGCCCACGCCGATGAACACGAGCATGGTGCGATAGACGCGCGCGCGCCCGGCCACGTCGAGCTCGAGGCGGAACGAGCGCGACGCGGCGAGCGCCTGGACGCCGGCTCCGAGACTCGCCAGGGCGTAGCCGACGCGCGACTCGAGGCGCTCGCGCGCGCGCACGAACGTCACGTACGCCCCCGCGGAGCTGGTGTTGAGGAAGATGCGATCGTTCACGCGCGCCACGTCCACCGGGCGCGCGCGCCCGTGCGTGGCCACCGCCGCCGCCTCGTCGCACGCGAGGGGGATGTCGTGATCGCGCGCGAAGTGGTTGAGCGTGCCCGCGGGGATCACCGCCAACTCCGTCGCCGTGCCCGCCAGCACCGCCGCCGCGGCGGCGATGGTGCCGTCGCCCCCCGCCACCGCGACGCGGGGCGCGCCGGCATCGGCGGCGGCGCGCACGAGCGTGGGGAGCGCGCCGGGCTCCACCGTTCGCGCATCGAAGCGCGTGGGATCGGCGAGCGCCTCCCGGACCTCGCTCGCGCTCCCCGCCTCGGGGTTCAGGAACGTCGGAATGGCGCTCCCCTCGGGCTCTCGCTCGGGCCGGCTCATGGGCGCGCCGAACGCACGTTGCGCGCCGTCGACGGCGGAGGGCAACGTGCGTTCGGTGCGCCCGCGGGTGCGCCAGCGGGTGCGCCCGCGCCCGCCCGCGCCCGCCCGTGACGGCCGTGGATGCGACGAGGCGCCCGCGGACCGCACGGGCGCCTCGTCGCTCGAGCCTCGAACCGGCAAACGTCTCAGGCGGCGTTCCAGAATCCGGCCAGCGCCGCCCCGTCCGGGGACTCGCGGAGCTTCTCGAACGCCCGCTCGCGGATCTGGCGGATGCGCTCGCGCGTCACCCCCATCAGGGCGCCGATCTTCTCGAGGGTCATCGCTTCGGCGCCCTCGTCCAGACCGTAGTAGAGATAGAGGATCTTCCGCTCGCGGGGGGTGAGATACTTGCGGAAGGCGCGATCGATGAACTCGCGCATGAGCTTGAAGTCGGTCGTGTCCTCGATCTCCGCGCCGTCAACGCCCACGAAGCGCTCGCCCAGCGTGGAGGCCTCGCGGTCGGAGCGGTCGATCGGTGCGTCGAGGGAGACTTCGGTGGCGGACATCTGCCGGGCGGCGCGGACCGTCTCCGGCGTTTCTTCGATGAGGCGACTGATCTCGTCGTCGGTGGGATCGCGCTTGAGGACCTGGGCCAGCACCGTCTCGGCGCGCGCGAGCTTGATGAGCTGGGAGTTCTGGTTGAGCGGGATGCGTACGGATCGCGTCTGCTCCGCCAGCGCCTTGAGGACCGCCTGGCGCACCCACCACACCGCGTACGAAATGAATTTGACCCCCTGATCGGGGTCGAATTTCTTGACCGCTTTCAGGAGGCCTTCGTTTCCAATGGCGACGAGCTCACTGAGGTCGAGTCCGTGCCCCTGGTACTTCTTCACGTACGAGATGACGAACCTGAGATTCGCGGTCACGAGCCGCTCCGCGGCGGTCTCGTCGCCCTTCTGAGCCCGGCGCGCCAGGCGACGCTCTTCTTCGGGCTCGGTTATGAGGGGAAGCTTCTGGATGTCCTGCAGATACTGATCGAAAGCGGTGGAGGGAGAAGACCGGAAGAACCCTTTGGACCTGCTTTCGGCCACATGCTCCATACTCGCCCCGTTCCTCGTTTCGAAGGTGGACGAACCGGAAGGCGGCTGATGTGCACGACATCGCCAGGGACGCGCACGATAACGCGGGTTTTTGGTTAGGTCAACAGCCACAAATCGTGCCGCGGCGGCGCAAGCCTCTGCCCATCTGGCACGGCTGTGTCCGGCAAGGAGTTGCGGCTCGGGAACGTAACCGGCGTCAGCGTCGTCGCCGGTTGCTTTTCCGGGACGTGACGAAGAGGTCGTCAGTGGGGGAAGGGGGTGAGCAGGGCGAGCGGAAGAAGTGCGCTGAGCGCCGAGCGAAGCGCCGAGGCGAGGGCGCTGCGGTCGATCGGGAGGGTGAACCAGGGGAGGTCGCGCTCTTCGGCGAACGCGCGGACTTCGTCGCGCATGCGCCCCGGGCTGAAGGTGACCACTCGGACGTTCATCTCGCGCGCGAGCGCGTAGAACTCGTCGTTGCAGGCCGCCACGTGGTCGCAGTCCACGAGTGCCACCTGGGGGCGAATCCGCGCGATCATCTGCACCGGCGTCTCGTCCGCGGTGACGCCGACGATCGGGACGTACCCCTCGAGCTCGGCGAGGACGCTCAGGAGGCCCGATGTGGCGGCATCCGTGGAGAGGATCAGCACCGTGGAGCCCCGTACGGGATTCGGCATGGTCATCGGGCCGGCGTGGCGGGTCGCGCGCGCATCCCTCGCGGGCGACGCCGCGACCGAGGACGAGGGCGGGAGAGCGGGCGAGCAAGGGGCGCGCCCGGCGCTCCCGCGACGTGTGAATCCCGGACGGGTGGTGGGCGAGGGGCCGGCCCGGCGCCTCACGCGGTCGGTGGATCGCGCGGCTTCGTCCTGTTGGTCGCCGTCACCACACCGAGGCCGATGAGCACGAGCACCCCGACGCCGATCCAGGTGAGCGGCACGTCGAGCAGGTACGCGCCGATCGCGAGGCCGATGATGAAGATGATGTAGCCGAGCAGGTAGGTCGCGAAGGAGGACATGGTCACGTCCGGTCGTGGTCGCTCGGGAGATCGGCAAGTGTAGTGCCCCTCCCGCCGCGCCCGTCTCCGGCGCGGTCGAGCACCGCCAGCACGTCCGCGTCGGAGACGGGGACCCCCCACCCCCCGTCTCCCTGCTCCATCTCGCCAACGCGCCGCGGGAGCGCGTATTCGACCGTTCCCCGCCGCGCCTTCTTGTCGCTGCGGGTCGCCGCCAACACGCGTTCCGGTGACAGATCCGTCGGAACGTGCGTGGGGAGCCCGGCGCGGAGGACGGCCTCGCGAATGCGCTCCGCGGTCCCCCGCTGCGCCACGCCGATGCGCTCGGCGAGCTCACCCTCGAGCACCATCCCGATCCCGACCGCCTCGCCGTGGAGCAGGCGGTACCCGCTCTCCGACTCGATCGCGTGACCGAGCGTGTGGCCGAAGTTGAGCGTCTTGCGCACGCCGTTCTCCCGCGCATCGCGCTCGACGATGCTCGCCTTGATACGGATGCTGTCCAGGATGAGCTCGCGCATCGCCCGGCTGCCCGGGTGCGCGAGCGCCTCGGGGAGCGTGGTGGCGAGCGCGTCGAAGTACGCGCCATCGGCGACGACGCCGTGCTTGATGGCCTCGGCCGCGCCGGCGCGCCGGTGCTCCATCGGCAGGGTGTCGAGGGTGAGCGGATCGGCGATGACGGCGGCGGGGGGGTGGAACGCGCCGACGAGGTTCTTCCCGGCGGGGGTGTCCACGCCGGTCTTCCCCCCGATCGATGCGTCGATCATCGCGAGGAGCGTCGTCGGCACCTGGACGACGGGGATGCCGCGCATGTAGGTGGCGGCGACGAAGCCGGCGAGGTCTCCGACCACGCCTCCACCGAGGGCGATGATGGCGGAGTCGCGACCGTGGCCGAGCGCGAGCATCTCGTCGGTGAGGCGCGCCCAGCTCTCGCGCGTCTTCCGCTCCTCCCCCGCGGGGATGCGCAGCACGTCGGCGCCGCCGAGCGACCCGGCGGCGCGGGCGGCGTACAGGGGCGCCACGCGGTCATCGGAGATGATGGCGTAGCGATGCGCCGGGGCGGCGCGCCGGGCCACGGCGCCGATGTCGTCCAGCGCGCCTGGCGCGACCAGCACATCGTAGCCGCGAAGAGGAAGCGTGGGCATCGCGCGGGCGGGCAGAGGATGGAGAGGTCGCCGCTACCAGGTCACTTCCGGCGCGCCGGCGCGCCGGTTCGCGACGCGCGCGAGGACGAAGAGCAGGTCCGAGAGACGATTGAGGTAGCGGATGACGATCGGGGGGATCTCGATCTCGTGTCCGAGGGCGATGACGTGGCGCTCGGCGCGGCGGCAGACCGTGCGGGCGACGTGGAGCGCCGCGGCCTTGGGTGTTCCGCCGGGGAGGATGAAGGCGGTGAGCGGCTCGAGCTCCGCCTCGCCGTCGTCGATCGCGCGCTCGAGCTGCGTGATGCGGTCATCGTCGATGCGGGCCTTCTCCAACTGCTGGCGCACCTTGTCGGGCTGCGGCGTGGCGAGCAGCGCACCGAGGCCGAAGAGGTCGCGCTGGATGGGGGCGAGCACCTCGTCGATGCGCGGCATCATCTCCACCGAGCGCGCCATCCCGATCGCCGCGTTCAACTCGTCGATGTCGCCGTAGGCCTCGACGCGCGGGTGATTCTTGGGGACGCGGCCGCCGCCGAACAGGCCGGTCTCCCCCTTGTCGCCGGTTCTCGTGTAGATGCGCATGGGAGGAATGTACGCGAGGTGGGGCGCCGGGCGTAGCCGTGGTGGAAGACCGGGAGCGAAGCGAGTGGGGGGTGGAGCGCGAGTCGGAGCGAGGAGAATCAGGAACGAGGCGAGTCGGGGGTAGAGCGCGAGTCGGAGCGAGGACCATCCGGCGCGAGGGACGCCGGGGGTATGGCGCCCGTCCGACTCCCCTCGCTCCGGCCGGTCGTCGCTCCGACTCGCGCTCTACCCCCGACTCGCCTCGTTCCTGATTCTCCTCGCTCCGACTCGCGCTCCACCCCCCACTCGCTTCGCTCCCGGTCTTC
>DASUXC010000114.1:0-3218 GCA_036378095.1 Gemmatimonadaceae bacterium
CCCAGCCCGCGCGCGAGGATCGCGACGTGCGAGGTGGCGCTCCCCATCGTCGTGCAGAAGCCGAGCACGCGAGCGCGATCGAGCGACGCGATCTCCGAGGGCGCCAGGTCCTCGGCCACGAGGATCGAGCCGGGGGGCACCTCGCGCGGCGCGCCATCGCGACCGACGAGGATGTGCAGCACCCGGCGTCCCACGTCGCGCAGGTCCGCCGCGCGCGCGGCGAGGAGCGGATTGCCGAGCGCGCGCAGTCGGTCCGCCTGGGCGGTGTACGCCTGCCGCCACGCGTGCGCCGCCGTGGCGCCGGCGCGGATCCCCGCCGCGGCCGCGTCCAGCACCTCGGGGTCTTCGAGCAGCTCCTGGTGCGCGGTGAAGATCGCCCCCTCCCCGGCGCGCCCCTCTCCCTCTAGCCGCGCGCGCAGCGCCTCGAGCTGCCGGTGCGCGCTGTCGATGGCGGTGTCGAGCGCGTGCCGCTCCTGGTGCGGGTCGGCGGCCCGCTCCTCCGGGATCACATCATCGTCTCGGAGCTGGAAGACGTTGCCGATGACGACGCCGGGCGACGCGGGGACGCCGCGCAGCACGTTCTCCTCGGGCGCCGGTGACGCGGCCGTCCCCCCCGGGGCGGGAGCGGCTGCCGTCGCCGCCGGCGCGTTGCCGGCATCGAGGTCCTTGCCGAGCAGCTCCGACATCGCGGCCACCGCGGCGGCGGCATCGTCGCCGCGCGCCACCACCGTGACCGTGTCGCCCCCCGCGACCTCGAGCGCCATCAGCGAGACGACGCTCCGCGCGTTCGCCTCGCGCCCCTCCTTCACCAGCCGCACGTCGGCGGCGAACTGGCGCGCCGCCGCCGCGAGCGTCGCCGCGGGTCGCGCGTGCAGCCCGGTCGCCGTCCCGATCGCGATGGGCGGCGAGACCACGGCCTCCCCTTCCCCCGCGCGCGCGCCCTCCGCCCGCCCAGCGCCGGCGCCGGCGATGCGGACGCGCATGAGCACGTCGCGTCCAGCCACCACCGTGCCGGCGCCCGGCTCGATGGAGGCGACGCGGTCGACGTTCGCGATGAGGATCTCGGTGAGGAGGCTGCGCGCGCGCCGGGCCACCAGGTCGGCATCGAAGGCGAGGAGCGGATCGCCGGCGCGCACCTCGTCGCCGTCCTTCACGAGCGCGGTGAACCCCTCCCCCTTCAGCATCACCGTGTCGAGGCCGACGTGGATGAGGATCTCGAGGCCGCGCGCGGAGAGGGTGAGCGCGTGATGGGCGCGGTGCACGTGGAGCACGCGGGCGTCGCACGGCGCGAGCACGCGATCGCTCAGGGGATCGATCGCGATCCCGTCGCCGGCGAGCCGCTGGGCGAAGGCCGGATCGGGGACGCGGTCGAGCGGCACGATGACGCCGGAGAGCGGCGCGAGCAGCGTCAGCGATGGCGTGTCGGCGGCGGCCGCCCCTGGGCCGGCACCGGGCGGACGATCGGCCGCGGAGCGCGGCGGGGGAGATGACATCATGTTGGTTGGATCGAGCGCGGGCCCCGCCGCCGCGACGGCGCGACGACGGGGCAGTGCACGATTAATGAGTGCGGCGTCGGGTCGCCGCCAGCCCGGCCGCGGGCAGAGCCCGCGGCCGGACGACGGGCGCTCAGTAGCCGGGATTCTGCTTCAGGTTCGGGTTGGCCACAAGCTCCGTGGCCGGGAGCGGGTAGAGGTTCCGGAACTCCTCCGTCGTCCGTCCCGCCTCCACGTTCCCCTTCCAGGCCCATACACCGTTCGTCGTGAACTGGCCGAACCGGATCAGGTCGGTCCGGCGATACCCCTCCCAGAGCAGCTCGCGCCCACGCTCGGCGAGGATGAAGTCGAGCGTGAGGTCGGCGTCCGTGATGTCGCCGCTCGCGTCGCCGTACGCGCGCTCCCTGAGCCGGTTGATGTAGTCGAGCGCCTGCGCCCGGGTCCCACCGCCGCCGCGCAGCACCGCCTCGGCGTAGATGAGATAGGCGTCGGCGAGGCGGAACACCGGGTAGTCCACGTCGGAGAACTGCGAGCTCGATCCCGGCGCGCCGCCGGACGTCACGTTCTGGAACTTCGGCGCGGCCCACCCGTTGGTGAACTCCGTGAGGGAGGGCATGTCCTCCGTGTGTCCGGCTGTGAAGAAGTACGAGGCGCGCCTGTCGGGGCCCGTCGGGCCGCCGGGGAAGAGCTCGGCCGCGTCTGGCTTCAGGCGAAGCCCGCCCCACCCGCCGTCGAGCCCGTACTGCGGCGCGTTCATCTCGTTGCCGCCCACCTCCGCGTGCGTGAGGAACGTCGTCCCGCCGTACGACTGCGTGTGCGTCCCATCGAACGGTACCGCGAAGATGATCTCGGGCGACGTGTTGTTGTCGGCGAGGAAGTTGTTCATGTACTTCGGCGCGAGCTGGTACGCTGGGGAGGCGATGACGCGCTCCACCGCCTGGAGGGCATCGGCGTAGTGATCCTCGCCGGCGTAGACCTCGGCGTTCAGGTACAGCGTCGCGAGCAGCATGTCCACCGCGCCCTGGTCGGCGCGCCCGTACTCGCCATCACCGGCGGCCGGCAGGTCGGGGCGAATGCTGTCGAGCTCCGACACGATGTACGAGAACACCTCGGCGCGCGTGGCCTGCTGCGGCGGCGTCGTGCCGAGCGGGAAGTCCTCCTTCACCAGCGGGATGTCCCCGAACAGGTCGATCCCGTGCCAGTAGCTGAGCGCGCGCAGGAAGCGCGCTTCGGCGCGGTACTGGTGGATCTGGGCGCGCAGATCGTCGCTCACGTTGCGCGCCGTGAGCTTCTCGTCCGTCGTCTCGCGCAGGAACTCGTTCACGAGCGCGACCTGGAAGTAGATGCGGCTGTACATCGCCCCCAGGAACTGATTGTCCGCCGACCAGAGCTGCGTGTTGAGCTCCTGGACGCCGGCGTCGTTCCAGGCGATCGCCGCCTCGTCCGTGGGAAGCTCCTCCATCTGCCAGAGGAGGCGGATGTAGCCGGAGAAGCCTTCATCGATCCCCTTGATGTCCGGGTCGCCGGCGGGACCCTGCTGCCCGGAGAGCTGGAGCCCGCCGTAGATCTTGGCGATGTACGCCCGGTACGAGCCGGGGTCGTCCCAGATGCTGCTGCTGCTTGCGGTGCTCTTGGGCTCCGACGTCAGGTTCGTGCACCCGGCCGCGGCCAGGAGCACGAACGTGCCGAGGAGCATGCTGCGAGCGGATCTGAACATGGGTGTAT
>DASUXC010000115.1:0-1884 GCA_036378095.1 Gemmatimonadaceae bacterium
CCCCGGCGCCCGTGCGGACGACCGTGACGGCCGGATGCTCCGCCGGGTCGAGCGTGCGCGAGAAGACGTAGACGCGCCAGCCCGCCGGCCACGCCGGTGCGCCCGGTTGCCGCGTGAGCTCGTACGTGCGGCGCCCGAGCAGGACGGTGTCGAAGCCCGCGTAGAGCGCCGCGAAATCGATCGTCGGATCGTGGACGATCCAATCGATCTCGCCGCCGGGGCCGGCGATGTAGCCGTCGAGGCTCATCGCCACGAGATACCGTACACGCCGCATACGCGGATCTCCTCTGAACTCTCGCTCGGCGCACCCCTGAGCGCTCCTGCATTCGGCAGTGTGCGAGGCCGCACGCGGAACGGGCATGGGCCCCCTCGTAGGTCGGTGAGCCTCGTGGCTCCGTGACCGTGGCTCACTCCGACCGCAGTGCCACGTTCGGGTCGACCCGGACCGCTCGTCGCGCGGGGATGACGCTCGCCGCGGCGGCCGCCGCGAGCATCGCCGCGGCCGCGAGCCCGTACACCAGCGCGTCGCGCGGCGACTCGTCGAACAACAGCGGCTCGAGCCGCCCCGCGGCGGTGAGCGCGATCGCGGCGCCGAGCGCGACGCCGATGCCCGCCGACCGGACGCCCTGACGCACGATGAGCCACACCACGTCCGGCGCGCGCGCACCCAGGGCGATGCGCACGCCCATCTCGTGCGAGCGCTGCGTCACGTTGTAGGCGATCACGCCGTAGAGGCCGACGGTGGCGAGCACGAGCGCCAGCCCTCCGAACACGACGAACATCGTGGTCCCGAGTTGCCACGAGCGGACCTGGTCGCCGATGACTTCCGCGTACGGGGTGACCGCGATGTAGGAGGCGCCGGGCATCTCTTTTTCCGGGTCTTGATGTCCTCGGCGATGCCCACGACGTACGTGCACGGCATCGTGCCGGCGCCGACCCGCATGCACTGGCCGAGCGCATCCTGGCCCGGCCAGAGCGCCTTCGCCATCGCGCTGCTCACGACCGCCGCGCGTGGCGCGCCCGCCACGTCCTCGTGCCCGATGCCGCGACCGCGGAGCATGCGCGTGCCCATGGTCGCGAAGTAGTCCGGCGTCACGGCGTCGAGGTAGAACTGGCCGATCCGGCTCACGGAGTCGATGCCCGCGACGTGTAGGCTCGCGATGCCCATCCGCCTGGCCTCGCCCCAGGAGAACGGCGCCCGCGAGCGCATGCACAAGACGCTGAAGGCGGAAGCGACCCGGACACTCAAGGGGAAATCTCGCCGCGCAGCAGCGTGCCTTCGCAGCGTTCCGCACGGAGTTCAATACCGGGCGGCCCTACAACGCCTGGGGCGGCGATCTCCCGGCGGCGTACTACGCGCCGTCGCCGCGCCCCTACCCCGCGCAGCTCCCCCCGCTCGAGTACCCGAGGCACTTGCTGGTCGCGCGTGTGACGAGCGCCGGCACGTTCCGCTTCGAGGATCGACTGCTGTTCATCGCCAACGCCCTCGAGCAGCGCCACATCGGCCTCGAGAAGATCGACACCCGCCTCTGGTCGATCTCCCTCGGGCCCGTTCTCCTCGCCCGGCTCGAAGAACGGGACCACATCATCCGAGGCTGAGCTCCCGACGTGTCACCCATCATCCCGGACAACGCTGTTACCCATCGACCCGGTTGCTCGGGCGCGCCGGGAGAGCGGGATCGCACCTGGACCATGACGAGGTCGGATGTACCCCTCGCGCTTCCGCGGGGCGCGTGCGTCGAAGGTGCAGCCTCAACCGCGACGCGCCGCCTCGATCGCGGCGATGTCGATCTTGGTCATCTGCATCATCGCATCGAACGCGCGCTTGGCGGCAGCGCGGTCGGGATCGGCGATCGCTCTCGTCAGGGCGACCGGCGTGATCTG
>DASUXC010000116.1:0-43932 GCA_036378095.1 Gemmatimonadaceae bacterium
GATGGTGTACATAAATGATGATAATATGTACATGACATTCGAATCGAAAGAGAGGCATATATGGCTGGAGCAAAAAGTAAAAGCAGACATAAACATTATGTGCTGGATGAAGCCAAGATTCGGCGGGCGCAGAAGTTGCTCGGCACGAAAACGGAAACGGAGACCATTGAGCGCGCTCTTGAGGAAGTGATTACCGAACGGGAACGCATTCGAGCCGCATGGCAGGCTCACGAACAGTTCCTCAAAAGCGGCATTCAAATCAGAGATGTCTACGGAGTTCTGGAAGATCAGCCCGGCATATGAAACCTGTCTTGTTTGACACCTCAGTCTACATCACTTCACTGCGTCAAGGTGATGACCCGGTCATGCAGACTCGTAACTTGGAACATGGTTCTCCTCTATGGTTGAGCGCCGTCGTGCTGGAGGAACTATATGCGGGGGCCGACGCCGCAGGACGGAAGAAACTGGCGCGGTTTGAACGTGACTTTGACAAAGTCGGCCGGCTGCTTGTCCCTGCCCTCAGCGATTGGACAAGAACCGGCGATGTGCTCGCACAGATTGGCGCCAAGTACGGGTATGAACAGATCGGCCGGGGGCGGCTAACTAACGACACACTTATCGGCGCGAGCGCGTCACGACTGGGAATTACGTTGCTGACGGTAAATAAACGTGACTTTGCCAGGATTGCCGAATTCTGCCCTCTGAAGTGGGAACTGTGGTAATCACTTTACGTGTAAAAGAAATCGCTGTTGTCTGATCACCCTTAACTGTTAGAGCGCCAGGAGGGCGTAAGCCCTCCTTAGCTGACATCTAGCCGAGGCGAGGCGGCAGTCAAGGGCTTGCGAAGCAAGCCGCGTAGAAGGCGAAGCCCCTTGACGGCCGCCACAGCGAAGGCTACCCCTGGAAACAGGTCTTGTGTCAAACAACTCGTGGGAGCTACGCTTAATTGCAAGATTATATTTAGGGTTTTACAACTGAAGATCGGGTTTCGGCGAGGAACTGCATCTACTCACATCAATTTCTGTCTCCCACCATTTGTTTCGTAGCCCGGTCGAGCCATCTAGCCCGGATTTCTCATTAGTGATAGAACGCGCCGGAGCTATGTCTAGTAAACACTCAATTTGCATCTCGTTTGAGAACCCGGCCTCAGAAAAACAGACTGTATTTTTCAAACAGCGCCTTTTTTCACTCCAACCTACAGGTGTAAAAGAGGCTTATAGCGAAAAGTCTTCAGGGCTAATGAGAAATCCGGGTTAGCGCACCCCGCCTTTTGGGAATTGACTTTAATTCCTTTCTCATCGGGTTCGTTCGTTGATCGATTGTTAGCCGTGGGTGTTGACAGCCGATTTTTATTCGCGCATTTGATGTTGCTTTTAGCGCATTCGTTGCGCGCCGCAGTCTATGGCTACTGCGAATCTATTTTCGGTGTCTGAGCGGATGATTCATGCGCCGGACATTCGTAGCGCAGCGATTCAATCGGATCGAGACCCGCCGCCTTGCGCGCCGGGTAGTAGCCGAAGAAGATCCCCACCGCGGCCGAGAATCCCACGGCGAGGAACACCGCCCCGAGCGGCGTGGCCGTGGCCCACCCGGTCGCGTGCGCGAGAAGCGCCGCGCCCCCCACACCCACCACGAGCCCCACCAGCCCGCCGAGCAGGCTCATGGCGATGCTCTCCACGAGGAACTGCGTGAGCACGTCGGAGCCGCGCGCGCCGATCGCCATGCGGATCCCGATCTCGCGCGTGCGCTCGGTGACCGAGACGAGCATGATGTTCATGATCCCGATCCCACCCACCACGAGGGACACCGAGGCGATCGCCGCGAGCAGCCACGTCATCACCGCCGTGGTGCTCTGCGCCGCCTGCGCCATCTCCGTCTGATTGCGGATCGTGAAGTCGTCGGGCGCGCCATTGGCCAGGCGGTGCGACTCGCGCATGATCTCGGTCATCTCCTCCTGCGCGGTCGGGATGTCGCCCGGCGACGCCGTGCTGGCCAGGATCTGCCAGAGCCGCGCGTTCCCGCTCAGCCGGTTCTGCGCGGTGGTGTACGGCATGAGCACCACGTCGTCCTGGTCGTTCCCGCCGGCGGTCTGCCCCTTGGGGGCGAGCACGCCGATGATGGTGAACGGCACGTGGCCGATCTGGACGTCCGCCCCCACGGGATCGCCGCCGGGGAAGAGATTCTGGGCCACCGTGTTGCCGAGCACCGCCACCTTGCGCGACGAGCGTACGTCGGCGTCGGTGAAGAGCGCGCCCGACTGCACGGCCCAGTCGCGGATCGCCAGATAGTCGGTGGACACGCCGTCGACCATCGTGCGCCAGTTGCCGTCGCCGCCGATCACCTGCGCGCGCGTCATGATCACCGGCGACACGCCGACGAGCGTGGACGCCTCGCGCTTGAGCTTCTCGGCGTCCTCCACCGTGAGGCGGTTGAACGTCGCCGCGCCCTGGCTCACCCCGCCCTGCGCGGTGGCGCCGGGCATGACGACGATGAGGTTCGTGCCAAGGCTCGCGATCTGCGATTGGATCTGCGACTGCGCGCCATGGCCGAGGGCGACCATGACGATCACGGCGCCCACGCCGATGATGATGCCGAGCATGGTGAGCAGCGTGCGCATCTTGTTCTTGAGGATGCTCTGCGCGGCCACCTTCACGAGCGTCGAGCGTTTCATGCGGCCTCCCCGAGCGGCGCGTTCGCCGCCTCGTCCATCGCGCGCAGGTCGTCCCCGGCGCGACGGCGCTCCTCCACCGGGTGGTCGCGGATGATCCGCCCGTCGCGCACCTCCACGATCCGCTTCGCGTACCGCGCGATGTCCGGCTCGTGCGTCACCACGAGGATGGTGATCCCCTGGTCGTTGAGCGCCTGGAAGAGCGCCATCACCTCCACCGACATGCGGCTGTCCAGGTTCCCCGTCGGCTCATCGGCGAGCAGGAGGGTGGGCTCCGTCACCAGCGCGCGGGCGATCGCCACGCGCTGCTGCTGTCCGCCGGACAGCTCGCTCGGCTGGTGGTCGAGGCGGTCGCCGAGCCCCACGCGCGCGAGCGCGGCGGCGGCGAGCGCCTTCGTGTCGCGATGGCGCCGGCCGCGGTCGTAGAGCAAGGGGAGCTCCACGTTGTCGAGCGCGCTCGTGCGCGGGAGCAGGTTGAACCCCTGGAAGACGAAGCCCAGCTTCTGGTTGCGCAGGTCGGCGAGGGCGTTCCTGCTCAGGCCATCCACGCGCGTGCCGTCCAGCGTGTAGCGTCCCTGGGTGGGGACGTCGAGACAGCCGAGGATGTTCATGAGCGTCGACTTGCCGGAGCCGGAGGAGCCCATGATCGCCGCGAGCTCCCCGCGCTCCACCGTGAGGTCCACGCCGCGCAGGGCGAGGACGCGGTTCTCGCCGGAGCGATAGACCTTCGTCACGCCCTCGATGCGGATCACCGGACCGGCGGCGCCGGGCGCGGATCGCTCCGTCGTGGTCATCGTCGCGTCGTCGCGCATCAGAAGCCACCTCGCGCGCCGCGTGGGCGCTGCGGCTGGAGCGGGTTGCCCGCCGTCTGGCCGGTGCTCGCGCCCGCGGCGCTCGACGCCGGCAGGCCGACGATCACCCGCATCCCATCCTTCAGGTTCGTTCCCTCCACCACCGTGCGCTGGCCGTCGGAGAGACCGGTGCGGACGCGCAGGGTGGCGAGCTTGCCGCCGGCGTCCACCGTCCAGAGCAGCGCGCGCGAGTGCACCGCGCCGGCGGCCGGGACGCCGCTCGCATCACGCTGGGCGGCTGGCGTCCAGCTCCCGCCACCGGTCGTGCGGGCGCGGGCGCGCGCCGAGTCGCGGGCGCCGCTCAGCCCCGCCTGGGCGAGCATCTCGGGGGTCGGCCGGATGCGGAGCGCCGCGTTCGGCACGAGGAGCGCGTCGCTCGCGGAGCCGGTGAGGAACTGCACCGTGGCCGTCATGCCGGGGAGGAGCGCGCCGTCGGGATTGCTCACCGTGATGACCACCGTGTAGCTCACCACGTTGTCCGCCGTCTTCGACTGCAGGCGCACCTGCTGCACCGTGCCGGTGAAGGTGCGGTTCGGGTAGGACTGCACGGTGAACTCCACCGGCTGTCCATCCTCGATGAGGCCGATGTCGCTCTCGTCCACCGAGGCGAGGATCTGCATGCGCGAGAGGTCGTTGGCGATGAGGAAGAGCTGCGGCGCCTGGAGGCTCGCGGCCACCGTCTGTCCCACGTCCACGTCGCGCTCCACCACCACGCCATCGATCGGCGCGTGGATCGCGGCGTACGAGAGGTTCTGCCGGGCGCGGTCGAGCGCCACCTGCGCGGACTTCACGTTCGCCCTGGCGACCGCCCAGTTCGACTCGGCCGTGTTGAACTCGCTCGCCGTGACGATCTTCGCATCGAAGAGCTGCTTCTCGCGGCTGTACTCCAGCGCCGCCTGCGTGAGCTGCGCCTGGTTGCGCTCGAGCCCGGCCTGCGCGTCCTCCACCGCCTGCTGGAGGATGGTGGGATCGATGCGAGCGAGGAGCTGCCCCTTCTTCACCTTCTGGTTGAAGTCCGCGTAGATCGCCGCGACCTGTCCGGAGACCTGCGTCCCCACCTGCACCGTGGTGACGGCGCTGAGCGTGCCCGTGGCGGAGACCGTCGCCTTCAGATCGCCGCGCTCGACGGTCGCGAGGCGGTACGCCGGCGTCTCGCGCGCGTCGGCGCGGCGGTAGAGCCAGAGACCAGTCCCTCCGGCGAGCAGGGCGATGGCGATGGCGGCGTGGAGCTTCCTCATGTGGTCCTCGCTGGTTCGTCGTCCGGTGATCAATGTACGGCGATGGAGGACCGTAAGTGCCGCATTCGTAATGAGTTGCACGCCGGCGTCACGAGCCGCACGAGGGGCCGCACGAACGGCGCGGGAACCGGGAATGCGGAGTCGGGAAGCGACCGTCTCCCACTCGCGCGTTCATCGCCGCGCCCACATACTCGGGCAGCCGCGCACGCACGGTGTGCGTCCGTCCGATTCACCGACCGACCAGATTCCCGTTCGCATGTCTCCCGCTCCGACGAGCACCGCCGAACAATCCCCACTCGGGTGGCGGGAGCTGGCGCTCATCTTCGGGTTCTGGACCGTGTTCGCCGCGCTCACCGTGGGGAACCGGCTGCTCGACCCGCGCGGAATGCCGCCGCTCACCGCGGGCGTGGTGCTGCTGCCGGTCGTCGAGGCGTACCTGTGGGCGCTGCTCACGCCGCCGATCTTCTGGGTCACCAGCCGGTTCGATCCGGAGCGGCGGCGGCGCGCGTGGCGCGTGCTGCTGTTCGTGGTCGTGGCGGTCATCGCGGCGCTGCTCGTGGACGTGGTGGTGGAGCTGCTGCGGTCGCACTGGTACCCGCCGCCCCGGCGCCGCCGCGCGGGTCCGTTCGGCGTGTGGACGATCACGCGACTGCGCTTCCTGAACGACCTGGTGGTGGCGCTCGCCCTGATCGCCGCCGGCGTGGCGCGCGACTACTTCCTGCGGTATCGGGCTCGTCAGGCGGAGGCGGTGCGGCTCATGGGCGAGGCGGCGCGACTGCGCGCGCAGCTCGCCGAGGCCCGGCTCGCCGTGCTGCGCGCGCAGCTCGATCCGCACTTCCTGTTCAATACACTGCACGCCGTCTCCGCGTTGGTGGAGCGCGACCCCAGGGGGGTGCGGCGGATGATCGCGCGGTTGAGCGAGCTGCTGCGCTCCACGCTCGAGGGCTCCGCGGAGCAGGAGATCCCGCTGGAGCGGGAGGTGGAGCTGCTCGGCCGCTACCTGGAGATCATGCAGATCCGCTTTCAGGGGAGGCTGGAGACGCGCGTCGAGGTGGAGCCGGGAGCGGAAGGGGCGCTCGTGCCCAATCTCATCCTGCAGCCGATCGTGGAGAACGCGATCAAGCACGGCGTGGGGAAGAGCGAGCTGGCCGGGCGGGTGGAGGTGACGGCGCGGCGGAAGGGCGGGGAGCTGGTGCTGCGCGTGCGGGACAGCGGGAGTGGAGCGGCGGGCGGAGGCGGTTCGCCTGGCGAGCGCGAGGAGGGAGCGAGCGTCCCGCCGGGCGCCGGGGAGTGGGGGAGCGGCGAGAGCAGTGGCGGGGTGGGGCTCCGGAACACGCGGGAGCGGCTCGAGCAGTTGTACGGGAGCCAGCAGCGGTTCACCCTCACGCGCGAGGATGGCGCGACCGTGGCCGAGGTGGTCGTCCCCTACCACACGCGCGGCGACCTCGAGACGGCCGCCGTGACGGTGGACGGGTGAGGGAGCGGGGAGGGCAATCGCGCGTGGCGGAGCGGAGAGCGCTGCGGGTGATGATCGTGGACGACGAGCCGCTCGCGCGCCAGCGTCTCGAGGACCTGCTGCGCGAGGAGCCCGGCGTGGAGGTCGTGGCCGAGGTCGCGGACGGTGTCGCGGCGGTGGATGCGATCCGGCGGCTCGCGCCGGATCTCGTGTTCCTCGACGTGCAGATGCCGGGGAAGACCGGGCTCGACGTGGCGCGGGAGGTGGGGGTGGGCGCGATGCCGCCCACGATCTTCGTGACCGCGTACGACCAGTACGCGCTGAAGGCGTTCGACCTGGCGGCCGTGGACTACCTGGTGAAGCCGTTCGACGACGAGCGGTTCGAGCAGGCGTTCCGGCGGGCGCGGCGGAGCATCGAGCTGGAGGAGTTCGCCCGCATGCGGGAGCGGCTCATGGCCGTGCTGGAGGGGGGCGCGGCGGGGGATGGCGCGTCACCGCCTGACGAGTCGCGCGCGGGGGCGGCGCGCGGCGGACGCGGCGGCGGCACGCCGGGCGAGCCGTACCTCGAGCGGATCGCGGTGGAGATGAAGGGGAAGGTGCGCGTGGTCCCCGTGTCGGAGATCGACTACATCACGGCGAGCGGTCCGTACGCCGAGCTGCACGTGGGGGATCGCCGGTACGTGATCCGCGAGGCGATGCAGACGCTGGAGGAGCGGCTCGACCCGCGCGACTTCATGCGCATCCACCGCTCGGCGATCGTGCGCCTCGGGCTCATCGAGACGCTGCTCAAGGGGGAGGGTGGGGACTACGAGGTGGTGCTGAAGAGCGGGGCGAGGCTGCGGGTGAGCCGGGGGCGAAGGGAAGCCTTGGAGAGGAGGTTGGGGGTGGGGGGGTGAGGGGAGGCGGCTCTCGGCGCTCGGTCATCGGGAAGACCCGGCTGTCGGCCATCGGCTCTCGGCTCTCGGCTCAGACCCCGCATCGAGAGCTCGCGGCGTGTGCCGCAAGCTGATGGCCGAGAGCCGAGAGCCGACAGCCGCGTCTTCCAGCCGCGTCCTACGTTCCCCGCTCGCTCGCCCCCGACAGCGCGATGCTCGAGCCGAGTCCCGCGAACAGGTAGTGATCGCCGAACGCGCGGGCGAGCGCGCGGAACGCGGGCTCGCCGGTGCAGTGCCCCGGGGCGAGCACATCCACCTTCCACTGGTCGCGCAGCGCGCTCGTGATGCGCGCGATCTCCTCGTCGGGGGTGGCCACCAGGTGCAGCCCGCCGGCGATCACGTGGACGTGCGGTCCGATCGCGGTGGACGCTTCGATGATGCGCTCGATTCCCGGGTGCGAGCAGCCGACCACGAGCACGAGCCCTTCGGGCGTCCTGATGGCGAGCGACAGCTCGCGGAGCTCGACCGTACCGGGCGTTCGGGAGACGGTGGAGATGAGGAAGATGTCGGGCGCGACCTCGGTGAGCGTGTCGATCCAGGTGAAGTTCGCGCCGGGCCACGGCGTGCCCGAGCGGATCGTGGCCGGCTGCACGCCGCCGAAGTAGCGCATCCGGCTCGGGAGCGAGTCGTCCGCCCGGTAGAAGGTGCGGGGGAGCTCGGCGCCGAACACGCCGAACGCCTCCTTGGGCGCGTAGATCCTCACGCGCGGGTTGACGCGGAGGAGGTACGAGAGCCCGCTCGTGTGGTCCCCGTGCCGGTGCGAGATCACGGCGAAGTCGATCGTGGAGAGATCGATGCCGAGCGCGCGCACGTTGTGCTCGAACACCTTCGCGTCGTTCCCGGTGTCGAAGAGGATGCGCCTCCCCTCGTACTCGATGAGGGCGGCGAAGCCCCAGTCCTTGGTGAGCGGCGTGGAGTCGCCGAAGGCGTCGTAGAGGATCGTGATGCGATCCGCGGCCCCGGCGGGCGCGCGCGACGCGGGCGGCGCGGGCGGCGCGGGCGCCTGGGCGATGGCGGGGGCGGTGGCGAGCAGTGTCACCACGCATGGGAGCGTGAGCCAGTCCGCGAGCGTGGATCGCATGAGGGTGACCTCCCTCTCGGGGGCTCGAAGCGCGCGGCGCGCGACGCACCACACCTGCGCGGCCACGGCGACGATGTCAATCGGGGAAAGTCGCCGCGGAGCTCGCTCGCCATCGCTGCGCGACCGGTGTGGGGTGCGATCGAGGCCACGGCCGCCCGCCAGGCGGAGCGAGCGGCGCGAGCCCGCGATCCCCCCTACTCCGTCCGCAACGCCACCACCGGATCCACCCGCGTCGCCCGCCGCGCCGGCACCGCGCACGCCACGAACGCCACCACGCCCATGAACACGGCCACCGCGCCGAGCGTGAGTGGATCGCTCGGCGCCACCCCGAAGAGGAGCGACGACGCGAGCCGCGTCACGAACAGCGCGCCCACGAGCCCGAGCAGCACGCCGATCCCGGCCAGCACCATCCCCTGCCGGAGCACGAGCGACAGCACGCCGCGCCCGCTCGCCCCGAGCGCCATGCGGATGCCGATCTCCCGCCGACGCTCGGTGACGGTGTAGGCGAGCACGCCGTACGTCCCGATCGCGGCGAGCGCCAGCGCCACGCCGGCGAAGATCCCGAGGAGCTGCGCGAGGAAGCGCGGGCGGCTCATGGAGTCGGCGAACACGTCGTCCATGCTCCGGAGGCTCACGATGGGGAGCGACGGATCGAGCGCGTTCACGACGCGGCGGATGCTCCCCGCCAGCGCCGAGGGGGCGAGCGGCGATCGTACCACGACGTTCATGGCCCGCGGGAAGTTGGAGACCCGCTCGGCCGCCTGCGCGTACGCGTACGGGAGGTAGATCTCGGTGCCGGTCTTCGCGTCCACGCCGCCCTGCTTGACGTCCTTCACGATCCCGACGATGGTGAACCAGTCCTTCGCGAAGACCGGCCGGATGCGGCGGCCGATTGGATCCTCGTTCGGGTAGAAGCGCTTCGCCATCGTCTCGTTGATCAGCGCCACCGGTGGCGCCGTGGCGTCATCGCTCGGGCGGAACGCGCGCCCCGACACCACCCGGATCCCCATCGTCTTCACGTAACCGGGCGTCACGAACTGGAAGTAGTCGATGTTCTGTGGCGGATCGCCGGGCCGAGGCGCGTACCCCTCGATCTCGGTGTCGGTGGCGTTCATGGCGCGCCGCGGTGGGAGCCCGCTCATCGCCGCCGCGCCCCGCACGCCGGGAAGCGCGGCGAGCCGGCGCGTGAGCTGGTCGAAGAACGCCACGCTGTTGGCGCCGTCGTACGTCTGCCGCGGGAGCGCGATGCCGAAGGTGGTGAGATGGCCCGGGTCGAAGCCGGCATCGACGCGCTCGAGGTTCCAGAAGCTCCGCAGCAGGAGCCCGGCTCCCACCACGAGCATCACGGCGAACGCCATCTCGGCCACCACGAGCCCGCGGCGGACGCGGTTGCGCGCGGCGCCGGCGGTGGTGCGCGTCCCCGCTTCGCGAAGCGCGAGCCCGACACTGTTGGCGTTCATGTGCAGGAGCGGCGCGAGCCCGAACACCACGCCACTGCCGAGCGCGAGGACGAGGGTGAACGCCAGCACGGCGCCATCGAGCGTCACCGACGCCGCGCGCGGGATGCTCCCGGCGTCGGCGGCGACGAACGCGCTCAGCCCCAGGTGCGCGAGCACCACGCCCGCGGCCGCGCCGGCCAGCGACAGGACGAGCCCCTCCACGATGAACTGCCGCAGCAGCCGTCCGCGACCGGCGCCGAGCGCCGCGCGCAGCGCCAGCTCCTTGTGCCTCGACTCGGCGCGCACGAGCATGAGGTTCGCCATGTTCGCGCAGGCGATGAGCAGCACCAGCACGACGGCGGCCTGCAGCACCCAGAGCGCGGTGCGCACCCCGCCCACCATGTGCTCCCGCAGGTCGTCGTACTCGAACCGGTGCGTGGTGGCGTTCGGGGTGTGGATGAACCCGGGCTGCCCGGGGCTCGCCGTCACCCCGTCCGTCGCCGGCCACTGCTGGAGCAGCGACTGCAGCTCGCTCCGCGCCCGGTCGAGCGACACGCCGGGCTGCAGCCGGCCGACGAGCGACAGATAGTGCGAGCCGTGATACTGCGCCCGCTTGGCCGGGTCGAGCACGAGTGGGACCCACAGCTTCACCCCCTGATCGTGCACGTCGAAGCCCGGGGGCATGACACCGATGATGGTGGCCCGCTCGCCATCGATGTCCACCTGCGCCCCGAGGATCGATGTCCGTCCCCCGAAGGCGCTCCGCCACAGCTCGTCGGAGAGCACGGCCACGCGCGGCGCGCCGGGAAGCGTCTCGGCCTCCGTGAACGTCCGGCCGAGCCGCGGCGCGACGCCGAGCGTGCCGAACAGGCCCGCCGTCGCGGCGGCGGACGGCACGCGCTCCGGCTCGTCCTCGGTCCCGACGTTCACGGCACCCGTCGCGTACGCGCCGATGTCCCGGAACGACCGGCTCCGCTCGCGCAGCTCGAGATACTCGGCGGGATCGATCGGGAAGTGATCGAGGCCGAGCGGCGTGAAGTCGGAGCTGATGAAGACGAGCCGCTCGGGGTGCGGGAAGGGGAGCGGGCGGAGGATCACGCCGTTCACGACGCTGAAGATCGCCGTGTTCGCGCCGATGCCGAGCGCCAGGGTGAGCACGGAGGCGAGCGCGAAGCCCGGTACGCGGGAGAGACTGCGCACGGCGTAGCGCACGTCCTGCGCGAGCCGCTCGAGCCAGATGCCGGACCACGTGTCGCGCGTCACCTCCTTCACGAGCGTGACGTTCCCGAGCTCGCGCCGCGCGGCGAATTCGGCGCTCTCCGGCGACTGTCCGCCCGCCACGCGGTCGCGCGTCGCCATGGCGAGGTGCGCCCGGATCTCCTCGTCCAGCTCGGCGTCGCGGCGGCGCTTCCAGGGGAAGATGCTCACGCCTCCTCCCCCGCCGGCGGCGCGAACAGTCCGGCGATCGCCTCGGTCAACTGCTCCCAGCGCGAGCGCTCGACGGCGAGCTGTTTGCGTCCGGCCGCGGTGAGTCGATAGACGCGCACCCGCTGGTTGTTGTCGGAGAGCTCCCACTCGGCGTCGATCCACCCCTTGCGCGCGAGTCGGTGCAGCGCCGGGTAGAGGGAGCCAGTGTCCACCTGGAGCACGCCACGGGAGCCGGCGCGGATCATCTGGGCGAGGCCATAGCCGTGCCGCGGGCCCCAGCGAAGGGTCTGGAGGATGATCAGGTCGAGCGTGCCCTGGAGCAGCTCGATGCGGGTGAGCGGGATGTCGTTCTTCGGCATGGTGGTCCTCGCGGCCACGGAGGAAGCATGTAGGGTGTCTACACCCGAGGGTGTAAGGTGTCTACATGCTTGGAGGGTGTCAAGCGATCCCGGCCCTGGCGCCGGAAGCACGGGGCCGGGACATTTCAGCGGCGCGGTGCCCCGGGTGCCTCGAATGCCCGAACGGCACGGCGCCCCGGACCCGCGCGTCCGACCGCGCGACCCCGACCACGACTCGAGAGGAGGATCCATTCCGATGCACGCCCCCCACGCCCCGCGCGCGACCGGCGTGTCGCTCGTCGCCGCGCTCTCCGCGGCGCTCGGCGCCTGCGCGCCGGCGACGCGCACCACCCCCGCGCCGGTGCCCGCCCCCGCT
Organism: Gemmatimonadaceae bacterium; assembly: GCA_036378095.1. GTDB lineage: Bacteria > Gemmatimonadota > Gemmatimonadetes > Gemmatimonadales > Gemmatimonadaceae > JADGGM01. The sequence continues at coordinate 11,811 of DASUXC010000116.1, forward strand.
CCCGCCCCCGCCGCGACGACCGCCGCGGTCGTCCCCGCGTCGGTCCGCTGGACGCGCGTGTCGGCCGAGCATCGGGCGCTCTACACCGAGATCTACCGATTCGCCGGACGGCACATCGAGGAGCTGGCGACCGGCCTCGCGGCGGGGACGTGGGGGGTGATCCTCGACGCGGACGAGACGGTGCTGGACAACTCGCCGTACGAGCTCGGCCGCGCGCGACTCGACTCCGCGTTCACCCCGGCGAGCTGGGCGGCGTGGGTGCGGCGGTCGGCGGCGCCGGCGCTCCCCGGCGCCGCGGCGTTCATCGCGCACGTCCACGAGATCGGCGGACGGGTGGTGATCGTCACCAACCGCGCGGACGAGCAGTGCGGCGACACGCGGGAGAACTTCCGTGCGCTCGCGATCGCGGTGGACACCGTGCTCTGCCAGCACGGGAGCGAGTCGGACAAGAACGCGCGCTTCGACGCCGTGCAGCGTGGCGTGGGCACGCTCCCGCCGCTCCGCGTGCTCATGTGGGTGGGGGACAACATCCAGGATTTCCCGCACACCACGCAGGCGCTGCGCGATGCGCCCGACTCCGCGCTCGCGCCCTTCGGGGACCGGTTCATCGTGCTGCCGAATCCGATGTACGGCTCGTGGGAGAAGAACGAGGTGAAGTGAGCGACTCGGGCATCGGGACGGGCGGACCGGAGTCGGAGAGAGGAACGCGCGCGTGGTGAGCGGTCGCGCTTGACTGTTCAACTGTTGTCTGTAGCGTGGCGCGCTCGTACGCACGAACGACCGAGGCGCGTCACCGACAGCCGATGATGGATCGCGCGTAGCGACACCTGGGGCCAGTCGTGCGGAATTTCCCGTCGGGAAACTCCGTGCGACTGGCCTCACGCGCTTCGCGGCGGCACGTGTCTCGTTCTCGATCCCCCGACCATCGCCAATGGTCCGGGGGCTGGTACGTTCGCGCGCCGCGCCGGACCGCCCATGGTGGGCGAAGCCGTTGCGGCGCGGGTCGGTCCTTCACTGGAGGGCACTCCCATGCGCCGAACGTCTCTTCTCCCCCCTGGCCGGTCGCGCCACCTCATCGCCGCCGGTACGATCCTCGTGACCATGGCGTGCAGCGACTTCACGAGCTCGAAGTCGTTCAAGCCCGACCCGCGCCTCCCCACGCACGACCAGCTCGCGGCGGCGCTGCTCGCCGCGCGCAACACGGACAACGGCGGCTTCAACCTCGACATGTGGGCGTCGGTGGTGGACCGCGAGGGACGGGTGGCGGCGGTGGCGTTCACCGGTGAGAAGGAGGGAGACCAGTGGCGGGGGAGCCGGGTCATCTCGGCACAGAAGGCGAACACGGCGAACGCGTTCAGCCTCCCCGGCCTCGCGCTGTCGACGGCGAACCTGTACGCGGCATCGCAGCCCGGCGGGACGCTGTTCGGCCTGCAGGAGAGCAACCCCGTCGATCCCGACGTGGCCTACGGCGGCGATGAGGCGGACTACGGCACCGACAGAGACTTCATGATCGGCAAGCGCATCGGCGGGATCAACGTGTTCGGCGGCGGGCTCGCGTTGTACTCGAGCGACGGCGAGTTCATCGGCGGCCTCGGGGTGAGCGGTGATGCTTCGTGCGCCGATCACAACATCGCGTGGAAGACCCGCGACAACCTGCAGCTCGATTTCGTGCCCGCCGGCGTGGCCGATGGCGGCGCGGACGACAACATCATCTACGACATCGACTCGACGGGGGTGAGCGCGAGCGGCTTCGGCCACCCCGAGTGCAGCGCGTCGGCGACGCAGATCGGCGAGGCGCTGCCGAAGGATTTTCCGATCGGGCACTGATGGTGCGAACGGCGCGGGGTGCGGGGTGCGGGGCGCGTATGAACGGGGAATGAGCGACACGGGGACCGGCGAAGGCCGGTCCCCGTGTCGCATTCCATACTCCCGTGCCCCGCGCCCCGCGCCGTTCGCGCTCACCCCGAGCCACACAGCCCTCGCCACGTCAGGCACACTCTTCACCCACAATTCGTATCGCGTCCACCCCGCGTGCCCCACATTGCGCGTCGACGTGCGGCGAGCGCGGTGGATCCACCGCCGCCAAGGGCGATGCATGGGGGTCGAATCGGAGCGATGTCGTGACGCGGCAACGAATGGTGGCCATCACGCGGCTGGCGCTCGCCGCGCTCTTCCTGGGCGCGGGGCTCGCCAAGCTCTCCGGCATGCCGGCGATGGTGAGGCTGTTCGACCAGGTGGGGATGGGGCAGTGGTGCCGGTACGCCGTGGGCGTGGCCGAGCTGCTCGGGGGGATGCTGCTCCTCGTGCGCCGGCTGGCCGCCTTCGGCGCGATCTGGCTCGGCGGCGTCATGCTCGGCGCGATCGTGATCGAGATCGTCGTCCTCGCGATCCCTCCCGTGGTTCCGCTCACCGTGCTCGTGCTCCTCGCGCTCGTCGCCTGGGAGCGGCGCGCGGAGCTCCCCGGCGTCACCACCCGCGTCCGCGCGCCGCTGCGGAGGCGACCGCGCGATGGCCCGGCCGGCAGGACGCCGGCCGAGGCGCGACCGTCCGCGGAGCTTCCGTCCCGACGCACCTCCCATCACCTCTGACGGAGAACGTCCATGAAGCGATCCTCGACCATCCTGCTCGTCTTCGCGCTCGCCATCCTCGCCTCGTGCGGCGGAGGATCCGGTGGCTCCGACTACACCACCAATCCCCCACCGCCCCCGCCGCCTCCGAGCGGCGACGTCTCCGTGTACGTCTGGAGCACGTACTACAACCCCGACACCGTGAAGGTGACGGCCGGCAAGTCGGTCACCTGGGACTGGCAGTACGCCGCGGGGACCGACCACGATGTGGTGCTCGATGACGGCAGCGTCGACTCCGGCGTGATGACGTCCGGCACCTTCAAGCACACCTTCGGCACGCCAGGCACGTACGCCTACCACTGCACGCGGCACCCGATGAAAGGCGTGGTGGTGGTGCAGTAGCACCGGTGCGGGGTGGGAGCGGGGGGCCGGGAAGGGCGGCGATGCTTCCCGGCCCCCCGCTCGTTCCGGGGCACGCGGCGGTCGCGCCGCCCGAGCCCTGGCGCCCGCCGCGCGCCAGGGGCACATTCGCGGGACTGGCCCAACGTCGTACCGGGAGCGTTCCATGACCGCGAGCATCACCTCCAACGAGATCTCCGCGACGCAGGCGGCGGCGAGCGTGCGCGACACCGTCGTGCAGTGGCGGCGGCACCTGCATCGCAACCCCGAGCTGTCCTTCCACGAGCACGAGACGGCGCGCTTCGTGCGCGAGACGCTCGAGAGCTTCGGCGCGCTCGAGCTCTCGCGTCCCACGGAGACGAGCGTCGTCGCCCGGTTGCGCGGCGCCGCCCCGGGCCCGGTGCTGGCGATCCGCGCCGACATGGACGCGCTCCCCATCGACGAGAAGAACGAGGCCGAGTACCGGTCGCGGAACCCCGGCGTCATGCACGCCTGCGGGCACGATGGGCACACCTCGATGCTCCTGGGCGCCGCGAAGGCGCTCGTGGGGATGCGCGACCGGCTGCACGGCGAGGTGCGATTCATCTTCCAGCACGCCGAGGAGGTGTCGCCCGGCGGCGCGCAGGCGATGGTGGACGCCGGCGTGATGGACGGCGTGGATGCGGTGATCGGCGCGCACCTCTGGTCGCCGATGCCGGTAGGGAAGGTGGGGGTGCTCGCCGGTGCGCTCATGGCGGCCCCCGACAACTTCCGGCTCATCGTCCAGGGCGCGGGCGGGCACGCGGCCGCGCCGCATCAGACGGTGGACTCGATCGCCGTGGCGGCGCAGATCGTGACCAACCTCCAGCACATCGTGTCGCGGAACATCGACCCGATCGACAGCGCGGTGGTCTCCGTCACGCGGTTCATCGCCGGCACCGCGGACAACGTGATCCCCGGCACGGCGGAGCTCTCCGGCACGTTCCGCACCTTCGACCCCGCCCTGCGGCGCGAGGTGCCCCGGCTCATGGAGCGGATCATCAGGGGGGTGACGGCGGCGCACGGGGCGGCGTACGAGCTGACGTTCTTCGAGGGATACCGCCCCGTGATCAACGACGCGCGGGTGACCGAGCGGCTGCGCCGTGTCGTGGAGCGCACGCTCGGCGCCGACGCGCTGACCGACCCGCGAGCGACGATGGGCGGGGAGGACTTCTCCGCCTTCCAGCAGCGCGCGCCCGGCTCCTTCTTCTTCATCGGCGCGCGGAACGAGGAGCGGGGGATCGTGCAGCCGCACCACCACGAGCGGTTCGACATCGACGAGAGCGCGCTCGAGCGCGGCGTGGCGATCTTCGTCGGCGCGGCGCTGGAGTTTCTCGGCGGAGCGCGCGCCGCGTGAGGCGCTCGTGAAGCGCTACCGATGGCTGGCCGCCGTGCCGGCCATCGGCATGCTGGGGGGCGTGCCGTTCGCCAACCGCGTGGAGCCGATCGTGCTCGGGCTCCCCTTCCTGTTGTTCTGGATCGTGCTCTGGGTGCTGCTCACCTCGGTGGTCATGGGCGTGGTGTACGCGCTCGACCGCCGGAGCGCGCGATCGCTCGATGAGCGCGCGGGGGATCCTTCGCGGTGACCTCGGCGCTCGTCATCATCGCCCTCGTCCTGGTCATCGCCTTCTGGCTCGGGATGCGCGCGCGCCGCGGGCGCGAGATGGTGCTCGAGCAGTGGAGCGTCGGCGGACGCGGCTTCGGCACGCTGTTCGTCTTCCTCCTCATGGCCGGCGAGATCTACACCACCTTCACCTTCCTCGGCGGAAGCGGGTGGGCGTACGGGAAGGGTGCGCCGGCGTTCTACATCCTGGGCTACGGCGCGCTGGCGTACGCGCTCTCGTACTCCCTGCTCCCCCCCGTGTGGCGCTACGCCAAGGCGCACGGGCTCGTGTCGCAGGCCGACTTCTTCGTGAGCAAGTACGCGAGCGAGCCGCTCGGCATTCTCGTGTCCGTGGTGAGCGTGGTGGCGCTGGTGCCGTACCTCGTGCTGCAGCTCAAGGGGCTCGGGATCATCGTCTCCGAGGCCTCGTACGGGCGCGTGTCCCCGGCGGTCGCGGTGTGGGTGAGCAGCGTCACCGTGGTGGTGTACGTCATCGCGTCCGGGGTGCGCGGCTCGGCGTGGACGGCGGTACTGAAGGACGTGATGATCCTCGCCGTGGTGCTGGCGCTCGGGATCTACCTTCCCGTCCACGAGTTCGGCGGCTACCGGGCGATGTTCGAGTCCATCGCGCGCGCGCGGCCGGGGTTCCTCGTGCTGCCGTCCAAGGGGATGAGCCCGAGCTGGTTCATCTCCACCGTGGCGCTCACCGTGCTCGGCTTCTACATGTGGCCGCACACGTTCGGCTCCGCGTACACGGCGAAGGACGAGAACGTGTTCCGCAAGAACGCCGTGATCATGCCGCTGTATCAGCTCGTGCTGCTGTTCGTGTTCTTCACCGGCTTCGCGGCCCTCGCCGTGGTGCCCGGGCTCCGGGGGAGCGATGTGGACCTCTCCCTCCTCCGCGCGTCGAAGGCGGCGTTCTCCCCGTGGGTCGTGGGGGCGATCGGCGCGGCGGGGCTGCTCACGGCGCTGGTGCCCGGGTCGATGATCCTCATGTCGGCCTCGACGATCCTGGCGAAGAACGTGTACGCGAAGGCGCGGCCCGGCGCGAGCGAGCGGGAGATCACGCGGCTGGCGAAGGGATTGGTGCCGCTCGTGGCACTCGTCGCGGTGACGTTCACCTTCCGCGGCGGCGACACGCTGGTGATGCTGCTGCTCATGGGATACAACTTCGTGACGCAGCTCTTCCCGGCGCTCGTCCTCTCGCTCCCGCGGCGGCCGATCGCCACGCGGCAGGGGGCGTTCGCCGGGATCCTCGCCGGCACGCTCACCGTGGCGTACCTGACGGTGAGCAAGGCGACCATGGCGACGCTCTTCCCCTCGCTGCCATCGGTGGTCACGGACCTGAACATCGGGATCGTGGCGATGGTGGTGAACGTCGTCGTGCTCGCGGCAGTGAGCGTGGCGACGCGAGGGTCGGGAATCGGGAAGCGGGGATCGGGAATCGAGAATCGCGAAACCGGAACAGGAATCCATACATGAGCAACACGAGCATCGGTGAGGCGTTCATCGCGCAGTCGCGGGCGCTACTCACGGACGAGTACCGGATCAAGCTCCGGAAGAGCGTGGCGGCGCTCCCGGCGGACGCGCTGTGGTGGCGGGCGAACGCGACGTCGAACAGCGTGGGGAACCTGCTCCTGCACCTGGCGGGGAACATCCGCCAGCACATCGTGAGCGGGATCGGCGAGACGCCCGACGTGCGCGACCGGACGACCGAGTTCGGGGCCGATGGCGGAGCGGATGCGGTGGAGCTGATGGGCCGCCTCGACGACGTGCTCGACCAGGCCGACGCCATCCTCGCCCGGCTCCGCCCGGAGGACCTCGAGCGCGAGCGCACCGTGGCCGGCGCGCGCCGCACGGTGCTGGAGATCATCTACACCACCGTGCAGCACGCGGCGCTCCATCTCGGGCAGATCATCATGATCGCGAAGGAGCGCACGCCGGGATCGGTGCGCTTCTACGAGGACACGCCGAAGGGCGGGAAGGCGATCTGGAGGGATGCGCGGTGATGCGCGCGCGTCTCGCCCTCGCGATCGCGCTCGCGCTCCCCGTCGCCGCCCGAGCGGCCCGCGCGCAGCGCGAGGGGGACTTCGTCGTCCACGATTTCAGGTTCGACGACGGGGAGCGACTACCGGAGCTTCGTCTCCACTACCTGACGCTCGGTACGCCGCGCAAGGACGCGGCGGGGGTCGTGCGCAACGCGGTGCTCGTGCTGCACGGCACCACCGGATCGGGACGGCAGTTCCTCTCCCCGATCTTCGCCGGGCCGCTGTACGGGCCGGGTGAGCCGCTCGACACGACGCGATACTACGTCATCCTTCCCGACGGGATCGGCCACGGAAAGTCGAGCAAGCCGAGCGATGGGATGCACGCGCGGTTCCCGCACTACGACTACGCGGACATGGTGCGGGCACAGCACCGGCTGCTCACCGAAGGGCTCGGCGTGAACCATCTGCGGCTCGTGATGGGCACGTCGATGGGCGGCATGCACACGTGGATGTGGGGGGAGATGTATCCGGCGTTCATGGACGGGCTGGTGCCCCTGGCGAGCGAGCCGGCGCAGATCGCGGGGCGGAATCGGATGCTCCGGCGGATGATCATGGATGACATCACCAGCGACCCGGAGTGGAAGGGCGGGGAGTACACCGCAGAGCCGCGGGGCCTCGCGGCGGCGATGCAGGTCCTGTTCGTCATGACCAGCAGCCCGCTGCGCCTGCAGCTGGCGGCGCCGACGCGCGACTCGGCGGACGCGTACATCCGGCGGTGGGAGGAGAACATCCTGAAGCGCGAGGACGCGAACGACGTGCTGTACGCGTTCGACGCGTCGCGCGACTACGATCCGAGCGTGGCTCTCGAGAAGATCGAAGCGCCGCTCCTGGCGATCAACTCGGCGGACGACCAGGTGAACCCGCCGGAGATCGGGATCACGAAGCGACTGATGCCGCGCGTGCGGCACGGCACCTTCTGGCTCATTCCCACGAGCGAGCAGACGCGCGGGCACGGTACGCACACCGACGCCGCGGTGTGGGGAAAGCGGTTCGGGGCGTTCCTGGCCTCGCTGCGGGAGCGGTAGGCGCGGGGGCGGGCGCGGGCACGCGCGCCCGCTAGCCAGCCGCCGGCCGCGCCTGGGTTTCCGGCGTCCACGTCCCTCGTGCGCGCGCCGCGGGTCACGAATGCGCCGGGGCGGACGAGACCGCGGACGATCCCGGCGTCGTGGTCACCGGTGCGCGTCCGTCCGGGATCGCGACCGGTCGGTCGGCCAGTACCGCCGCGCCACCACGCTCGAGATGCTCGATGACGACTCGCGCGACGATGAGGCAGCGCGCCGTCGTCTCCGCGCCCACGCTCGCGCCGCCGTGCACGATGGCGTGGCGCAGCTTCGCCAGCCTGGTGTAGTCGCACCAGTACGACTCCCGCTCGATGTGATCGCCGGCCAGCGTGGTGTACACATCTCGAGTCCGGTGGCTCGCCAGGTTGAAGCTCGGCAGCAGGTCGTGCAGGCAGTGGTGCAGGTACGAGGCACCGCGCCGGTCGAGCGACCGCTCGATGGCGCGCTCGCACGCCAGCTCGCACGCGCTCTGGGCGGTGACGATCGCGGCTTCGTGGAAGCCACGCTCGTGGAGCTGCCCCGCCTTGTCGAGGAGATGAAACGGGAAGTCGCGGGGATCTTCGGCACCGGGCATGGGTCGTCCCTCCGAGTGGGGGTGGAGGCTGGCTGACGACTGACGCCGCCGTCGCGCGGCGGTGGCGCGGGTCGGCGCATCGCGAGGCGCGCGGGCCGACTCGTGCGGCAAACATGAGCGGGCGGGTGCTCGGGCGCCAGAGGATGGCGGGCTCAGCCTCGTGCTCCCGCCCCACCGCAAGGAGCTCGTCGCCGGCACCGCCGCGCTGCTCGGCGTTCAGCTCACCCCCGCGTTCGAGCGCGACTGAGCGTGCCCCGCGCCGAGCGGAGGTACGCGCTGGACACGAGCCTGTACATCCGCGCGTTCCGGGAGCCCGGGGCGAACGCCGAGCTGCAGCTCTTCCACACCGCGTACGCGCCGTTCGAGTATCTGCGAACTGGCGGGACTTCGAGCGCATCGCGCGGGTGCGCGAGTTCCGGTTCGTGGCGCCGTGGCCGGAGCCGGCGTGAGGACATGGCTCTCGGCTCTCGGCCTTAGGCTTAGGCTTGCGGCACACCCCGAGGGCTCTCTAGGCTGTGCAGGTAGCCGAGAGCCGAGAGCCGAGAGCCGAGAGCCGTTCCCGCCGCGTCTTCCCGAGCGCCGCGTCTCACGCTCACCCCACCCCGAAATCCAACCCCACGTCCAGCGCCGGCGCCGAGTGCGTGAGCGCGCCAACGGAGATCCGGTCCACTCCCGTCTCGGCGATCGACCGCACGCTGTCGAGCGAGATCCCGCCGGACGCCTCGAGATGCACGCGCCCCCCCGCCAGCGCCACACAGCGGCGCATCTGGTCGAGCGTCATGTTGTCGAGCAGGATGACGTCCGGCGCGGCGTCGCCCGCGAGCGCGGCCTCCACCTGCGCCACCGTGTCGCACTCCACCTCCACGATCGCCCCCGCTGGCGCGATCGCGCGGGCGGCGCGCACCGCGCCGGCCACGTCCCCCCCGGCCGCGGCCAGATGGTTGTCCTTGATCAGCACCGCGTCGGCGAGACTCGCGCGGTGGCTCGTCCCCCCGCCCAGCCGCACCGCCCACTTCTCGAGCGCGCGGAGTCCGGGAGTCGTCTTCCGCGTGTCGTAGATGCGGGCGCGCGTGCCGCGCACGGCATCGGCGTAGCGCGACGTGAGGGTGGCCACGCCGGAGAGGCGCTGCACGAAGTTGAGCGCGATGCGCTCGGCCGAGAGCACGGCGCGCGCCGGGCCCTCGATCTCCATCACCGCGTCTCCGCGGCGTACGCGCGTGCCGTCGCCGGCGAGCACGGTGATCCGCACGGCCGGGTCGAGCTGCCGGAACGCCGCCGCGGCCACCGGCAGCCCGGCGATCACCCCATCGGCCCGGGCCACCATCCGCGCACGGGCCCGCGCGGACTCGCTCACCGTGGCGCGCGTGGTCACGTCGTCGAACGCGTGGTCCTCCTCGAGGGCGGCGCGCACGAGGGCATCGAGCGCGGCGGGCGCGAGCGGCAAGGGGGTGGCGGCGCGCTCGGCGGCGAGTCCGGCGCTCATTCGGCGGCCATCGCCGCGGGCGCCCGGCCGGCCGCCGTGCTCGCGCCGATGGAGAGCATGCGGTCGATCGCCAGCCGCGCGCGCGCCGCGATCGGCGCGGGGACGGTGATGCGGTGCCGCATGCGCTCCAGCGCGTCGTGCAGCTTGGGGAGCGTGGTGAGCTTCATGTACTGGCACGACGCGCGGTCGTCGGCGGCGAGGAACCGCTTGCCCGGGTGCGCCTTGCGCAGGCGGTGGAGGATGCCGACCTCGGTGGCGACGATGAACTCCTCGGCGTCGCTCGCCGCCGGCCGCTTCATCATCCCCTCGGTGGAGAGCACCTGCACGCCCGTGGAGTCGATGTCGCCCGCGCTCATCGCCTCGAGCAGGCTGGTGGAGCAGCCGCACTCGGGGTGGACGAGGAACTCCGCCTCCGGGTGCGCCGCCCGCTGCTCGGCCACGCGCGCCGGGGTGATCCCGGCGTGCACGTGGCACTCGCCCATCCACACGTGGATGTTCTCGCGCCCCGTCACGCGCCGCACGTGCGCGCCGAGGAACATGTCGGGGAGGAAGAGGATCTCGCGGTCGGCGGGGATCGCCTCGATCACCCCCACCGCGTTCCCCGAGGTGCAGCACCAGTCGCTCTCCGCCTTCACTTCCGCGGAGGTGTTGACGTAGCTCACGACCACCGCGCCCGGGTGCTCCGCCTTCCAGGCGCGGAGCTGGTCGGCATCGATCGTCTCCGCGAGGGAGCAGCCGGCGGCGAGGTCGGGGAGGAGCACGGTCTTGTCGGGGGACAGGATGGCCGCCGTCTCGGCCATGAAGTGGACGCCGCAGAAGACGATCGTGCGCGCATCGGTGGCGGCCGCCTCGCGGGAGAGGCCGAGCGAGTCGCCCACGTAGTCGGCGACGTCCTGCACTTCGGGACGCTGGTAGTTGTGCGCGAGGATGACGGCATCGCGCTCGGCGGCAAGCGCGCGAATGGCGCGCTGAAGGGTGGTCGTGTCGGTGGTCATCGGGTGGCTCCCGTCGGGATGGCGGCGGCCATCCGGATGTGCCGGCCCTCCCAGGCGCTCTCGGGGCGCGGGTGGTCGGTGCGAAAGTGGCCGCCGCGCGACTCCTCGCGCAGCAGCGCCGAGCGCGCGATCAGGCGCGCGGTGACGATCATGTTGCGTTCGTCGATGGCGCCGGCGGGAAGCGCGGCGTCGATCGCGTCGAGCTGGTCGAGGCAGGTACGGAGGCCGTCGGCCGAGCGTGCGATGCCGGCGTGCTCCCACATCGTGTCGCGCACCGCGCGGGCGGCGCCGCGCGCGGCGGCGATGGTGCGCGGATCGCTCGCCGGGGGCGGCGTCCACGGCGAGCGCGGCGGGAGCGTGGCGAGCGGTTCCACCGCGGCCACGTCGCGCGCCACGCGCTCGGCGAACACCAGCCCCTCGAGCAGGGAGTTGGAGGCGAGCCGGTTGGCGCCGTGCACCCCGGTGTTCGCGACCTCGCCGCACGCCCAGAGGCGCTGGAGGCTCGAGCGCCCCGCGAGGTCGGTGACCACGCCCCCCATCATGTAGTGCGCGGCGGGGGTGACGGGGATCGGCTCGGTGCGCGGGTCGATGCCGCGCGCCGTGCACAGGGCGAAGATGCCAGGGAAGCGGAGGGCGAAGTGGTCGCCCAGGTGCGTCGCGTCGAGGAAGACGCGTCGGTTGCCACGCCGCGCGCGGAACACCTCGCGCGACACGACGTCGCGCGGCGCGAGCTCGGCCTGCGGGTGGCTGCGCGGCATGAAGCGGTCGCCGCGGTCGTCCAGGAGCACGGCCCCCTCGCCGCGCACGGCCTCGGACACGAGGGCGAGCGGCGTGCCGCCGCAGTCGATCGCGGTGGGGTGGAACTGCACGAACTCCATGTCGGCCAGCTCGGCGCCCGCGCGGTGGGCGAGCGCGAATCCGTCGCCGGTGGAGACGTCGGGATTGGTGGTGTAACGGAAGACCTGGCCGCACCCGCCGGTGGCGAGCACGGTGGCGTCGGCGACGATCTCCAGCGGGACTCCGGCCTGCAGCGCCCGAACGCCGGCGCACGCGCCGTCGTGCACGATCAGCTCGAGCGCGCGCGTGTACTCGAGCACCGTGATGCGCGGCTCGGCGCGGACGCGGGCGGCGAGGGTGGCGGCCACCTCGGCGCCGGTCTGGTCGCCGCGCGCGTGGACGATGCGGCGCGCGGAGTGCGCCGCCTCGCGGCCGAGGGTGAAGTCCCCGTGCGGATCGAGGTCGAAGTGAGCGCCGGCGGCGACGAGCTCGCGCACGCGCGCGGGGCCCTCGGTGACGAGCACCGTGACGGCGTCGCGGTCGCAGAGGGCGGCGCCGGCGGCGAGCGTGTCGCTCCGGTGCAGCTCCGGCGAGTCGCCGGCGCCGAGGGCGGCGGCGATCCCCCCCTGGGCGTAGGCGGTGGCGCTGTCGAGCAGGGTGCGCTTGGTGAGGAGGATGACGTCGCCCGAGCGGGCGGCGCGCCACGCGGCGTGGAGGCCGGCGACGCCGCTCCCGATCACCAGCACGCGGGTGCGGAGCACCGGGTACGCGGGAGCGGCCGGCGCGTGGGCGGAGGCGCCGGAGAGGTCGAATGCGTTCGCGATCATGGAATCAGCCCGTCGCGAGGGGGGTGTGGCGCGAGCGGACGGGCGTATGGTATGTCGTCATCGACGATCTCCCATTGGTGACGGTTCACGCGACGCTGAGGGGCCGGTTGGGAAACGCCTTGGCTCGTGCGCGACACGAGCCGCTCCCAGCGTGAGGCGCCTGGACTGCGCGCCTGATACGAAATGTAACCGGTGGTACGGGGGGGAGGCAGGGGCCGCGGTGGGGGCTGGGGGCCAGGGGCCAGGGGCCAGGGGCCAGGGGGGAACGGCGGGGGTGGAGAGCGGCGGGAGGGCACACCCCGATGGCCCTCTCCCTGCCGTTCCCTGTAGTTGACGTTCCCGATCCCTCTACCCCATCCCCGCCTCATCCCCCCCGGCCCCCAGCCCCTCACACACCGCTTGCGCGTCGCCCCATCACGCGCGAGGATGGCGCGGTCCCTTCAGCGAGCTCGGCATGAGACAGTCAGGCGGACCGTCCGCGAGTCCGGCGGTGGAGGCGCCGCGCGACGCGATGGAGGAGCGGGGGGCGAGCGCGGCCGGCGGCGCGAGGCGCGCGGGCGGCGCGGCGGCGATCATCGTGTGCCACGGGATGGGGCAGCAGGTGCAGTTCGAGACGCTGAACGCGGTGGCGGCGGCGCTCTGGCGCAAGCAGTCGGACGAGCCGATGCGTCCCGACGCGGTGCGCGTGCGCTACGTGGCGTTCGGCGACGACTGGCTGCCGCGCGTGGAGATGACGGTCGACGCGGGAGGCGCGACGCGCGAGGTGCACCTCTACGAGGCGTACTGGGCGCCGATCACCGAGGGGAAGGTGGGGCTCGGAGACGTGTTCGCGTTCCTCCTCCGCGCGGGAGCGCGCGGGCTCCGCTACGGGATGCGCGGCGCGTTCGACCGGTGGATGTTCGGCGGGCTTCGCCCGTTCGGGCTCCCCGCGCGCGGCACGTACGCGCTGGCCCTCGCGCTCGCCTCGTGCGCCGCGCTGGCGCTGCTCTACGTGGCGTTCGCGCCGCTCGTGCTCGCGCGGGCGCTGGCGCTGCTCTACCCCGCGCTCCCGAGCGGCACCGCGCTCCGGCTGCTCGCCGCCGCGGCATGGTGGTGCGCCTCCGCCGTGGCGCTGCTGGCCGCGTGTGGCGCGCTCGGCTCGTGGCTGGCGGGGCTCGCGGGCGCGCCGGCCGGCGGCCGGGAATCGGCGCCGCGTCCCGGGCTCGGAGCGCGGCTGTTCGCCGTCACGGCCGCGGCGCTGGCGGCGCTGGGGGCACTGGCGGCGAGCACGGCGGCGGCGCGCGTCCTGCCGGCGGCGCTGGCGCGCCTGACGAGTGGGCTCGGCCCGGCGACGTCGAGCGGCGGAGCGCTCGCGCTGCTCGCCGGCGGCGCGATCGCGCTGGCGGCGCTGCGCCGGTACCTCGTGCAGTACGTGGGCGACGTGGCGGCGTACGTGTCGGCGCACGAGGTGAGCCGGTTCCAGGAGATGCGCCGGGAGATCCAGGCGGTGGGGCGGCGCGTGGCGCGCAACGTGTACGGCGCGCGCGAGGGCGTGGGCGGAGCGCTCCAGTATCGCGACGTGATCGTGGTGGGGCACTCGCTCGGCTCCGTGATCGCCTACGACATGCTCGACGACTCGATCAACCGCGACCTCCTGCTCGCCTCCACCGGCGGCGGTGCCGCCCGGCTCCACGTGGCCGAGCGCACGGCGCTCCTCATCACCTGCGGCTCGCCGCTGGACAAGACCGCGTTCCTCTTTCGCGCGCAGAAGGACGATCTCCCCGTTCGCGAGGCGCTGGCGGGCGCGGTGCAGCCGATGATCGTGGACTACGCCAACCGCCCCGCGCGGTGGATCAACCTCTGGTCGCCGTGGGACTGGATCAGCGGCTCGCTCGAGTACTACGACGCGTCTCCCGTTCCCGCCGCGCACGCGCGCCGGGCGGTGCGGAACGTCCGCCTCGCCGGCGGCCCGCGCGGCCCCGTGCGGGCGCACGTGCAGTACTGGTCGCGGGGCGAGCTGGGGGAGGCGCTGTTCGCGGCGCTGGCGGGTGACCGCGCCGGCGGCCCGCGCGGCGGCTGACTCGCCGAACGCCCCCGCTCGGGCTCGATCGGTGACGGTCCGATCGCCGAGCATCCGCAGCTTGTCCGCTCATCCAACAGGAGGCGGTCATGCTTCGGAACGTGCTGGTGGTGGGAGGGGCGTGCGCGGTGCTGGCGGGGTGCGCCGATGCGCCGCGCGGCGTCACGGGGCCGAGCGACGCGGCGCTGCGGCTGAGCGCGAGCGGCACCGTCTCGGTGCGCGTCCCCGCGCGCGGGACGGTGGCGTTCCCGGCGAGCGTTCGCGCCGACGGGCCGCGCGGGGTGTCGCTGAGCAGGGTCGGACCGCCGGGCGAGGGCGAGCGGGGGAGCAATGGCGGGCGCGCCGTGCTTCCGCTCATCGCCGTGCGCGATGGCGCGCGCGGGCTGCTCGGCCGGCGGGGAGAGTACCGGCGCGTGCTCACCATGCGCGACGAGTCGGGGCGGGTGCACCACCTCGTGGCGCTGTACGATGGGAGCGGCGGGCCGCCGCGCGCGATCCAGCACTACGTGGGGCGCACGCTCGTCCGGGTGACGGCCATGGAGTGGGAGCACGTGCGCGGCGGGTGGGCGGAGCGGCGGCTCGTGGCACGCGAGCTTCGCCACGGCGCGCTCGCGCTGGAGGTCGACGCGCGCGCGGCAACGCTCCACGTGGCGTCGTCGACGGCCGGCGGCTCCCCCTTCGCCCGCGTGCGCGCCGGGCTGCTGGCCGCGCTGGCGTATACGTTCGCGCCGAGCGCGGCGCAGGCGCAGTATTACTTCTCCGAGTGCTGGACGCAGTACAAGAACTACTGGAAGGCGACCGCGGCGCTCACGGCGGCGATCCTCGCCATCGAGGTCGCGGTCGAGAGCGAGGTCGGGGACGCCGCGCTGAACGCGCTGTACTTCTCTTACACCAGCGCGCTCGCCCTCGCCGTCGCGGCGGAGATGGAGCTGTACCTGTGCGTCGACAACGCACGCGAAGCGGATCGGGACGGCTCGAGCGGCTCGACGTCATCCACGAGCGATGGCGGCTCCAGCGGCGGGACGGAGCCCAGCGACGACTGCCTGGAGGGGTCGTACGCCGCGCGCTGCCAGACGCAGTTCGGCCTCTGACGGGGGTGATCATGTCACGCACGCAACGCATGGTGCTGCTGGGCGTGCCCGCGGTGCTGCTGCTCGCGGTGGCGATCTTCCATCCGCGAGCGGAGCGGCCGGTGCAATCGGTGGTGCTCGCGGCCGCCGGCCTGGGGGGCGCGTTCGCGCTCTCCCACGCGGTGATCGGGCTGGCGGCCCGGAAGATCGGATGGCTGGAGGCGGCGGGAGGGATCGTGCTCGCCGCCGGGCTCTTCCTCCTCGGCGCGCGCTATCTCCCGCTCGCCGGGGAGCGCGCGCAGGCGCTCACCACCGCCGCCACGGCGCTGATCATCGCCGGGTTGGCGATGCAGGTACGGGCGTTTGCTTCGAGGTGACCGGGACCACGGGAACGGGGCGGGGGGTGCGCCACGGATCGGGGAGCGGGGCGGCGTCCGGCTGCGCCATCGACACGAGCCAGTCCTTCGCCGCCTCCTCGTCATCGAAGGCGGGGATGTCCCGGCGGGCGATCCGCACGAAGCCGAGGTACACGAGCTTGTGCAGCCCGCTCATCCCCACCACGGCGCTCGCCCGCACGTACGGGCGGTTGCGCTCCACGGTGACCTTGAGGCGGGAGACGCTCCGAGTGTTGAAGCGAAGGTTGCGCACGCACACGAGCACGAGCACCGACCCCGGCGCCTCGCCTCGCACCAGCTCGTCGGCGCGATCCAGGTGCGGGAGCACCTCGTCGGCATCGGTGATGTCGTTGAAGTCGTAGACCAGGATCCGGTGGTCCCGGTGCCTGATGAAGCGAATGCGGTCCATGGCGTGGAGTGCTGGAAGGTGCGTGGTGGGGGTTGGCGTGCAATTGGAATTCTCTAATATAACGGCTCAGCCCGTGTAGTGGTAACATTGCCCCGAGAAGCAGTTTCTCCGCCCCCGGCCCCCGGCCCCTGCCCTCCAGCCCAACGCCCGCCATGCCCCCCGACCGCCACCTCGTCGCCGTCTGGAATCCCAGCTACGAGCGCGACGCCATGGAAGAGCACATCGCGCTCCTGCTCGGCGCCGCGCGCGAGTACCGCGCGGGGAAGCGCGACGAGGACGACGTGTACGTGTGGTGGGGGAAGGTGCGGTCGGCCAACCGGCAGCAGCCGCTCCCGCACCTGGACGAGATCCTCGCCCTCGACGAGGCGATCTCCGCGCAGGCGGAGGAGGGCGACGATCGCGAGACGCACCTGTACCTCACCGACTACCGCTCGCTCTACGTCGCCCACCTCGCGGGGGTCACCACCGCCGACGTCTCCGACCAGGTGGAGCACGTCCCCGAGTACTACCGCGCGAAGTCGCTCCCCTGCGACTGCTGGTTCCAGCTCTGGGACATCCGCCGCGTGGTGCTCGACGACACGCCGGCCGTGGTGGAGGAGCTGAAGAAGCTCCGCAACACGCGCTACCACGACCGCCCCGTGTCGCTGTACGGCGGCATGGTGGATCTTCCGCTCATCGTCACTCGCGCCGACGGCGCCCGCTACTTCGACCAGGCGACGCGCGACCTCCTCACCGGTGGGCGGCACTGGGTGGAGTTCGACGCCGAGCGCGCGGGGGTGGGCGGGATGCAGCGCGAGCTGCGCGAGAACCGGTTCGGGAGCACCGCATGGATGGCGCTCGATCCGGCGGCGCGCGCCTTCATCGCCACCGCCGAGTCGCTCTATCGGGCGCATCGCGACGACGCCGCGTTCGACTTCTCGGCGGTGCTCGTGGACCTCGCCAAGGCGCTCGAGGTGCAGTGCAACCATCTCCTGCGCCTCGCGCTCGCCGGGGCGCCCCCCGCCGTGCGCACGGTGAACGTGGACGGCGAGTCGGCCGACCTGTCGTGCGTCACGTCGCTCGGGCTTGGCGCGCTCGCGCGGGCGATCGGGGGGGACCGCGAGCGGTGCGCGTGGCTGCGCCGCCGGCTGGAGCACGGGAGCTGGTTCGTGGAGAGTCTGCCGCCGGTGCTGGAGGAGCTCGCTCCAGTGCGGAACGCGGGCGCGCACGCTCGCCCGCTCCGCCGCGACGATGTGGCGAAGCACCGCAACGAGCTGGTTGGAGTCGGGCACACCGGCGTGCTGCTCGAGCTCGCGCAGGTGAAGCTGGCGCGGGTGTGATGGCGAGACGCGCCCACTCTTCCACCGCTTCCGATCGGCGGCACACCTCATCCTCCTCCTCCCCCGCACGCTTCTTGCGCGCCCGGTCTCCCTCTCGGGAGGGTGACGGTCATGATTCGTCGGTCGCTGCACGTGCTCGGGAACGCCATCGCGCGCTGGCCGGTGGCGCGGCAGATCGCCGAGTCCGGCTTGGGGGACGCCGCCGTGAGCGCGCGCACCCGCCGCCTTCACTCGCGATTGGAGGGGACCTCCACGGTGGAGAGCGTCTGCCCCTACTGCGCCGTCGGCTGCGGCACGCTCGTGCGCGTGAAGGACGGGCAGGTGGTGGACGTGGAGGGGAACCCGGAGAGCCCGATCAACCAGGGGACGCTCTGCCCCAAGGGCGCGGACACCTTCCAGTACACCGTCAATCCCAACCGCCTCACGACCGCGCTCTACCGCCGGCCGCGCGGCACGCAATGGGAGGAGGTGAGCCTGGACTGGGCGATGGACCGCATCGCCCGCCTCACCCGCGAGACGCGCGACCGCACCTGGCGCGACACGGACGGCGCCGGCCGCCCCCTCCGCCACACGCCGGGCGTGGGCTTCCTCGGCGGCGCCGCGCTCGACAACGAGGAGAACTACCTCATCAAGAAGCTGTGCGTCGGCGCCGGGATCGTGTTCGTCGAGAACCAGGCCCGCATATGACACAGCGCCACCGTCCCCGGTCTGGGGACTCCGCTCGGACGCGGCGGCGCGAGCACGTTCCCGCGCGACGTCGCGAACGCGAACTGCATCCTCATCATGGGGTCGAACTTCGCCGAGTGTCACCCGGTGGCATTCCGCTTCGCCCTGCGCGCGCGCGAGCACGGCGCCGAGCTCGTTCACGTGGACCCGCGCTTCAACCGCACCTCGGCGCACGCCACGCAGTACGCGCAGATCCGCGCCGGCACGGACATCGCCTTCCTCGGCGCGCTCGTCAACCACGTGCTGCACAGCGAGCGGTGGAACACCGATCCGTTCTTCCAGGAGTACGTGCGGCGCTTCACCAACGCGGCGACGATCATCGAGCGCGGCTTCAGGGATGTGGGCGAGCTGGGGGGGATGTTCTCCGGGTGGGAGGACGACCACTACTGCCCTGACACCTGGCAGTACGAGGGGACGCAGCGCGTGGTCCACCTGCACGAGCGCTACACGGAGCTGTGCCGCATCCTCTCGCACGAGGCGCACTCGCTGCACGGCGGGCGCACGGTGGGCGGGCCGCCCCCGCGCGATCCCACGCTCCAGGACCCGCGCTGCGTGCTGCAGCTCCTCCGGCGCCACTTCGCGCCGTACACGCCGGAGGCGGTGTCCGAGATCTGCGGCGTGCCGGCCGAGCGCATCACCCGCGTGGCCGAGACGCTCCTCGCCAACTCCGGCGCCGACCGCACCACGGCCGTCACGTACGCGGTCGGGTGGACGCAGCACACCACCGGGCCGCAGATCATCGCCACCGCCGCGATCCTCCAGCTCCTGCTCGGCAACATCGGGCGGCCGGGGGGCGGGATCCTCGTGCTCCGCGGACACGCGACCATCCAGGGCTCCACCGACATCCCGACGCTGTACGACATGCTCCCCGGCTACCTGCACATGCCGACGGAGCTCGACACGCACGCCACGCTCGACACGTACATCGCGAACGAGGGAGGCGGCGCCGGGCAGTGGGGGTACGCGCGCGAGTACCTCGTGTCGCTGCTCAAGGCGTACTTCGGCGAGGCCGCGACGGCGGAGAACGACTTCTGCTACGAGTACCTCCCGCGCATCGACGGCGACTACTCGCACTTCCCGATGTTCGTCGCCATGCACGAGGGACGGCTGCAGGGGCTCTTCCTCATGGGGCAGAACCCGGCCGTCGGCGGGCCGAACGCGGAGTACCAGCGCGAGGGGCTGCGGCGCCTCCGGTGGCTGGTGGTGCGCGACATCTTCCTCACGGAGAGCGCCACGGCGTGGGAGAGCGATCCGGCGGGGTGCGACACCGAGGTCTTCCTCCTCCCCGCCGCCACGGTGGTGGAGAAGGACGGCTCGTTCACCAACACGCACCGCCTCATCCAGTGGCACGACAAGGCCGTGGAGCCGCCGGGCGACGCGCGCTCCGACGCGTGGTTCGTGTACCACCTGGGGCGGCGGCTCAAGGCGCTGTACCGGCGCTCGAGCGAGCCGCGCGACCGCCCCATCCAGGCGCTCACCTGGGACTACCCGCTGCACGGCGATGGCGAGGAGCCGGTGATCGACTACGTGCTGCGCGAGATCAACGGCTACACGTGGGCACCCACGTGGAGCGCTCGCGCGCAGCTCCAGCACATGGCGGATCTGCGCGCCGACGGGAGCACGGCGTGCGGGTGCTGGCTGTACGCGGGCGTCCACACCGGGCGCAACGTCGCCGCCGCGCGCGTGCCTGACGACTACGTGTCGCCGGGGTGGGGCTTCTCGTGGCCGAACAACGTGCGACTGCTCTACAATCGCGCCTCCGCCGACGCGCTCGGCAACCCGTGGAGCGAGGAGAAGAAGTACGTGTGGTGGGACGAGGTGCTCGGCCGGTGGACGGGACTCGACGTCCCCGACTTTCCCGCCGAGAAGCGGCCCGATGATCCAGGAGATCGCGACGCGACCGGGATGGCGGCGGTGGCCGGCGATTCGCCGTTCGTGATGAAGCCCGATGGCAAGGGGTGGCTCTTCTTCCCGTTCGGGATGAAGGACGGCCCGATGCCGACGCACTACGAGCCGTGGGAGACGCCGGTGCACAACGCGCTGTACGCGGAAGCCGAGCGCAACCCCGTGACCAAGCACTGGGACGTGCCAGGCAACCCGTACAACGACGTCGCGAACCCGGCGTACCCGCACGTGATCACGACGTACCGGCTCACGGAGCACCACACCGGCGGCGGGATGACGCGGTGGAACTCGTGGCTCGCCGAGCTGCAGCCCGGCGCGTTCGTGGAGATCAGCCCGGAGCTGGCGGCGGAGGAGGGGATCGAGCACCTGGGGTGGGTGACGCTGCGCACCGCGCGCGGCGAGGCGGAGGCGCGCGCGTTCGTGACACGGCGGATGCGCCCGCTGAGCGTGCAGGGGCGGGTGATCCACCAGATCGGCTTCCCCTGGCACTTCGGCGGCGACGGCATCGTCACCGGCGACTCGGCGAACCTGCTGGCATCCATGGTGGCCGACCCGAACGTGTCGATCCACGAGGGAAAGGTGTTCACCTGCGCGATCCGCGCGGGGCGCCTGACCGGGGATGGCGCGCGCGCCGTGGCGGGCGCGGGTGGCGGGACCGGCGGCGCGCGCCGCGGGAGCGAGCGATGATCTCGCGGCCGGGAGAGATGGGCGGCTCGGCGCGCGGGCCCGCCACCACGTCGAGCTCGCACGCCGCGCCCCCGCCGGGGACGCTCGCCGCGCGCGGCACCGGGCCCGGCGAGCCGGTGACCCAGGAGGCGCAGCGCACCGCGGGGGTACGCATCACGCCGGGGCGCGCGTACGGCTTCTTCACCGACACCACGCTGTGCATCGGGTGCAAGGCGTGCGAGGTGGCGTGCAAGCAGTGGAACAACCTCCCCGCCGAGCCGCCGGAGATGTCGGGCGCGTCGTACGACAACACGCGCGAGCTCTCGGCCACGACGTGGCGGCACGTGGCGTTCATCGAGCAGTTCGACCGCGACCGCTTCGACGGCCTGGATGCGCCGACGCTCCGCGCGAATCTCCCCGCCGAGTTCGAGCCGTGGGGCGCGCTCACGCGCGGCGAGGAGTGGGCGCGCCCGGGGCAGCGCTGGATCTTCATGTCCGACGTGTGCAAGCACTGCAAGCACGCGCCGTGTCTGGAGGCGTGCCCCACCGGGTCGATCATCCGCACGGAGTTCGACTCCGTGTACGTGCAGCAGGACGTGTGCAACGGGTGCGGGTACTGCGTGAGCGCGTGCCCGTTCGGCGTGGTGGACCTCGACCGCGAGGGGGATGGGAAGGCGCACAAGTGCACGCTGTGCTACGACCGGCTGCGCGATGGGATGGA
This sequence comes from Gemmatimonadaceae bacterium, assembly GCA_036378095.1. Lineage (GTDB taxonomy): Bacteria > Gemmatimonadota > Gemmatimonadetes > Gemmatimonadales > Gemmatimonadaceae > JADGGM01. Next base: position 33,433 of record DASUXC010000116.1, read on the forward strand.
GCCGGCGTGCGCGAAGGCGTGTCCCACCGATTCCATCCAGTTCGGTCCGGTGGACGAGCTGCTCGATCGCGCGCGGAAGCGCGTGGCCGAGCTGCGCGAGCGCGGGATCCCGGCGTACCTGTACGGCACCGACGGCGTGCTCGAGGACGAGTGCGACACGAGCGCGCTCTCGGGGCTCAACTGCTTCTTCCTGCTGATCGACGAGCCGGAGGTGTACAACCTGCCTCCCGTGCCGCACCGGCCGTCGTGCGAGACGGGGCCGGCGCTGGCGACGGGAGTGGCGGCCGCCGCCGGACTGGTGGCGGCGGCGATGCTGGCGTTCGCGAGCGCGCGAGGGGAGCGATGAGCGTGGAGACTCGGATCGGACGCGGGACGCGGACCGGCGCGAGGGAGAGAGCGCCGGGTGCCGTGGAGGCGCCGTCCGGCGTCGGCGCGACGGTGCCGACACGGGTGCCCCGGGTGCCCCACGTTCGACGATCGCACCGCCGCTCCGGCGGCGAGATGCAGCTCGGGCGCGAGCCGGCGCCGCCGATCAAGCCGCCGACGTGGGAGTGGCACATCCCCATCTACATCTGGCTCGGCGGCGTCTCCGCCGGGGCGTGGTTCGCCGCCACGGCGGAGAGCATGGTCGGGGATGACGATCGCCGGACGATCCGCATCGCGCGCCATCTCGCGATGGGAGCGCTGCTCGGGGGCACCGGGCTGCTGATCGCCGATCTGGGGCGGCCGGAGCGCGCTCACTACATGCTGCGCATCGTGCGCGCGCGGTCCACGATGAGCCTCGGTGCGTGGGGGCTCACGGCGTACGGCGCCGCGACGAGCGCGATGTCGCTCGCCCAGGCGGTGGAGGACGGGGTGCTCGGGCGGGGAGCGCGCCGGGCCCGCCTCGCGCGATTCACCCGCGGCACCGGCGGACGCGCGCTGCAGGCGGTCGGGCTTCCGCTCGCGCTCTTCGTCGGGAGCTACACCGGCGTGCTCCTCGGCACGACGAGCAATCCGGGCTGGGCGCGCCGCGCGCGGCTGCTCGGCCCGCTCTACGCCGCCTCGGCAATGTCCAGCGGGGTGGCGGCGGTGGGGCTGTTGCGCGCGCCTGGGGCGTGGCGCGACGCGTCGCACGCTGGGGCGGTGGCGGGCGCGCGCGCGCTCCGGCGGCTCGCGCGCGCCGAGTCCGTGGCGCTCGCCGCCGAGCTGGTGCTGGCGCTCGCGGCGTGGGGGCGGGTGCGGCGGCTCCCCTCGGCGCGCGCGGAGGGCGCCCTCGCCCGGCTGGCGCGCGCGCTCACCTTCGGCGCGGGGATCGCGCTCCCGCTCGTGATGCAGACGAACGAGGCGTGGGGGCGCGAGGAGGACGAGGTGTGGCGGGACGTGCTCGGCGGCAGGCGGCACCGCGGGCGTGGGAGGGGGGCGGGGCGCGGCGGGCGCGGGATCGCGGCGAGCGCGCTCGCGCTCGCCGGGAGTCTCGCGCTGCGCTTCCTCACCGTGCGCGCCGGCTACCGCTCGGCGCGCACGCCCGCCGACACCTGGGTGCACACCGGCGGCTCGCCCTGGCGCCCTCGCGCCTCGTCAGGCACGGGCGGCGCGCTCGCCGGCCGCGACAGGGGCACGGTGGCGCGCCGCGCGCGCGGCGCGGGAGAGCCGAGCGCCGAGCGCGCGAACCGCCGCGGCGTGCCGGCTCGCGCCTCGCGCGCGCTGCGCGGCGGCGAGGTGAGCGGCCGCATCACGATCGTCCAGGAGGATCGCATCCGCCTGCTCGACGCGATGGGGCGCGGCTACCTGCTCATCGTGCGCCCCCGCCGCGCCACGCTGGCGCAGCTCGAGCGGTGGAGGGATGCAGGGACGTTGGTGCGGGTGCGGTACTCCGGGGAGCCGGACGTCGGCGGGCTGGTGGAGCGGGTGGAGGTGGTGCGCTAGCGAGTGGTGGTGGCGAGTGGATGGGAACCGACTACCTCGTCGTGCTCACTCCCTCCCCCCGGACGCCGCCATCTTCACCCCACGGATCCTGTCGATCGCCTGACTGGCGGCCGAGGCGGCGGACGCGGCGCCCAGGGTGGGGGAGGGGCTGGCGGCCACGGACTGGAGCACCGGGAGCGCATCGCGCGCCGTGGGACCGATCGCGCCGAGCGCGTCGATCGCGGCGATGCGCGCGGCCTCGAGCTGCCACGCCTGATCCCAGCGCGCCTCCGACGACACCCGCGCGCGGCCGGCGGCGAGCGTGGCGACGTGCGCCGTGTCGCGTACCACACCGGCGAGCGCCGCCACCGCCTGCGCGGTGCGCACGTAGCTCAGGCCGTACGCGGCGTTCCGGCGCCGTACCCCGTTGACGTCGTGCAGCGCGGACACGAGCGCCGCCACTCCGTCGGGCCCCATCGCGGCGAGCGCCTTGGCGGCGGTCGCATCGCGGAAGGCCGCATCGCGATCGCTGGGCGACCACGCCGCGTTCTGGTCGAGCGCGGCGAGCATGACCGGGATGGCCGAGCGCGCGCCGGGACCGATGGCGGCGAACACGTCGAAGGTGAGGCGCCAGTTCTCCGCCGCCTCGCCCAGCGCGCTGGTGGTGAGCGTGTCGTTGTGTCGGAGCGCGGCGAGGAGCGCCGGCACCGCGGGCGCGGCGGCGGGCCCCGCGTCGCGAAGCGCGATGAGCAGCCGCCGGCGCACGGGCTCCCCCTGGACGTTGGGCGGATACGTCGCGAGCTGCGCCACGATCTCGGCGACCGTCGCCGCGGACGCGGACGTCGCCGGCGAGCTCCGGCTGGCGGTGGCGCCGGTCGATGCCTTGGCCGCATTGCTCGTGGGCACCACGATCCGCGCGCCGCTCCACACGTCCTCCCGCTGCGCGGTGGTCGCCGCGGCCGCGGTCTTCTTCGTCTCCGCCGCCGCGGTCTTCTTCGTCTCCGCGGCCGCGGTCTTCTTCGTCTGCGCCGCCGCGCCACTCGAGTCGGCGCGCGTGGCCGGCGTCCCGATGCGCGCGATCACGTCCGCCGCGCGCTGGCGCACCGTGGAGTCGGAGCTCTGGAGCAGGGGCTTCACGTGCCGAAGCGCGCGCGCGCCGGCGCCGACGAGCGACTCCCCCGCCTTCGCCGCGGCATCGCTGTCGGGGGCGGCGAGCGTCTGCGCCCAGATGAAGAGCAGCTCCTCCGATGGCGGACGCCGGCGCCGGTGCGCGGCGCGGCGCGTCCGGACCCCTCCGGGCGCCGCGGTGGGCGCCGCCGTGGGCGATGCCGTGGGCGATGCCGTGGGCGCGGGTGCGGGGGCCTGCTGAGCGGCGACCGGCGCGGCGACGGCCGCGACGAATCCGGTGGCGATGAGAACCGCGAAGATGGCGCGATGCCGCATGGCGTGAATCGAGGTGGAGAGAAAGGTCCGCGGCGCCGGGGCGGCGCGATGCGTCACGATCGGGGCGCCGGCACCGAGCCGCGCCCCCGTTCATAGGACGACCGTGCACGCCGCGCGTGATTCCCCCTCCCCGGTCTTTTTCCTCTTGCGGCGTTAACGACGGCTAATATTATGGATCGTCGCGAGCCGACCTCCGCAGTTCGTCGGCGTCCCGCCGTACTTCCCTCGCTCGCGCCGCGCCGAGGCGCCCGAACGCGTGCATCGACCCCCGCAGCTCACGCCGTGACGCGCCAGCACACGACGCCGCCGGGGAGCGGACGCGCCTCGGACGACGAGCAGCGCATCGCGCTCCGCCCGCTCGCCTGCGCTCGGCTGGCGGTGGACATGGATGCCGCGCTCCTCCCCCTCGCGCGCGACGCGCTCCCGCTCGTCGATGCCGACTGGTCGGGGCCCGCGCACGCCTCGCTCATCGTGTCCACCTCGCCGGTGCTCCCCGCGGCGCCGCCCGAGCCCGCGCCCACGCTCCGCGTGCGCGACGTCGCCGTCTGGATCGGACACGGGCCGGCGGGGCACGTGCTCCTCCACGCCGGCGCGCGCGTGCAGGGGAGCGCGAGCCTCGCCGCGCGGCGCGCCATGCTGCGTGTGCGCGACGAGGCGCGGGTGGGGCGAGCCACGCTCTCGACGTCGATCGGGATCACCGCCGCGCTTCTCCTCGGGCGGCTCGGGCACGCGCTCCTGCACGCCGGCGCGGTCGTCGCCCCCGACGGCGCGGCATGGCTGCTCGCCGGCACGTCGCGCTCCGGAAAATCCACCACCTGCGCCACGCTCATCGCCGCCGGCTGGAACTGGGTGGCCGACGACCACGTGCTGCTCTCCGCCGACGGGTGCGTGGAGGGGTGGCGGAGCGATTTCCACATCGACCCGGGGTGGGTGAGGGGCGTGCGCACCGGGGAGCGCGTCGTGCACGACCCGATCCGCCTGGGGCCCGGGCGGTGGTGCCGGACGGCGCGCCTGGGTGGGATGCTCTTCCCCGTCGTGCGCGCGGGTGAGCCGACGCGGCTCGAGCCGATGACGCACGCGGCGGCATTCGCCACGCTCACGCACCAGTGCCCGTGGCTCGCCGCCGACGCGGCGGCGGCGCCCGCGCTCGTCACCCTCCTCGAGCGCGCCACCGAGCTGCCGCGCGCCCGCCTCGTGCTCGGCGCCGACTCCTACGCGCGCCCCGAGCGGCTGGTGGAGGTGCTCCGCTCCGCGTGACGGTCGCTGCGACGGTCGCTCGTTAGGCGGGAGGGGGCGGGGAAGACCAGGTCGTCGGCTCTCGGTCATCGGCTCTCGGGAAGACGCGGCTGTCGGCGCTCGGGACCGGGCTGTCGGCTCTCGGCTCTCGGCCATCGGCTTACGGCACACCCCGAGAGCGCTCCACCCTGTGCCGGTAGCCGAGAGCCGAGAGCCGACGGCCGAGAGCCGTCTCGCCCGCCGAGCGCCACCCCTCTCCCCGCGCGCGTCCACCGGTGGCCAACGCCGGTTCCGCGCCCCATCATTCCCCGCTTCGCCCGTCCCGCTCGATCTCTCCGCACAATCGACCATGCTCCACTCCCGCTCCCGCTCGCTCTCCCGCTTCCTCGCGGCCATCGCGGCCGCGCTCACACTCGCCGCATGCGCCGCCCCGCTCGCCGCACAGAAGAGCTCGCGGCAGCGCGAGGACACGGCGCGCGCCGCGCGCGGCGACAGCGCGCGCGACGTGCCGCGACGCCGGGCCGCGCGCCGCGCGCGGCGCGACACCACCACGGCCGACACGACCAGGCCCGCTCCCCCGGCGGATCCGCTCACGCGCCTGCTCGGCAGCTTCACCTTCCGGAATCTCGGACCCGCCGCGTACAGCGGCCGCGTCACGGCGATCGCCGTCCCCACCCCCTACCACAAGACGTGGTACGTGGGAGCGGCGGGAGGCGGCGTGTGGAAGACCACGAACGCCGGGATCACCTGGAAGCAGATCGGCGACAGCCTCGGCGTGCAGACGATCGGCGATCTGGCCGTCGCGCCCTCCGACTCGAACGTGATCTGGGTGGGAACGGGCGAGCGCAACTCGCTGCGATCGCAGGCGTGGGGGAACGGGGTCCACGTCTCCACCGACGGCGGCAAGACGTGGCGGCACGCCGGGCTCGGCGACACGCGCGCGATCGGCCGCATCGTCATCGACCCGCGCGACGCGAACACGGTGTACGTGGCCGCGCTCGGGCACCTGTGGGGGGCGAACGAGGAGCGCGGCATCTACAAGACCACCGATGCCGGGAAGACGTGGAAGCGCGTGCTGTTCGTGGACGACAGCACCGGCTTCGTGGACCTCGTGATGGACCCGTCCAACCCCGCGGTGCTCCTCGCCTCGTCGTGGCACCGGCTCAGATGGGGCGGCTCGCGCATGGAGGGAGTGGGGACGGGGAGCGGGATCTGGCGCACCACCGACGGCGGCGCCACCTGGACCAGGCTCACCGATCCCAAGCTGCACAACGGCCTCCCCACCGATCGCATGGGGCGCATCGGTCTCGCGATCGCGCCGAGCGATCCGAAGGTGGTGTACGCCATGATCCAGGTGGACCGCGGCGTCACCGATCCGCGTCAGGGGCGCTACGGCGGCGTGTTCCGCTCCGCCGACGGGGGCGCCACGTGGACGCAGGTGAACGACCTGCAGGCGGTCCCGCACTACTACTACGACGAGATCCGCGTCGATCCGAGGAGCGCGGACCACGTGTACGTGCTCGCGTCGCCGCTCCTGGAGAGCAAGGATGGCGGCAAGACGTTCGCCGCCGACTCGCTGCACCTCGTGCACGTGGACAACCACGCGCTGTGGATCGATCCCGCGGACTCCGCGCACATGATCCTCGGCAACGATGGGGGGGCGTACGTCACCGAGGATGGAGGGAAGGCGTGGATGCACATGATCCTCCCCATCGGGCAGTTCTACACCGTGATCGTGGACAGTTCGGTGACGCCGTACCGGGTGTGCGGAGGGCTGCAGGACAACGGGGTGTGGTGCGGCCCGAGCCAGTCGCGCGACTCGCTCGGCGTCTCCGACGCCGACTGGTACAGCGTGAACGGCGGGGACGGGATGTGGGTGCAGGTGCCGTGGAACGACCCGAACACGGTGTACTCCGAGTGGCAGTTCGGGTCGATGTCGCGGCTCGACCTGCGCACCTGGAAGCGCGACGAGATCAAGCCGGTGGCGCTCGATGCCGGCGCCGGGAGCGGGTACGACTTCACCTGGGGGTGGACGGCGCCCATCCTCCTCTCCCAGCACGATCCGTCGGTGCTGTACGTGGGCGCGAACCAGCTCTTCCGCCTGACGCACCGTGGCGACGACTGGGAGATGCTCGGCCCGGACATGACGCGCGCGAACCGCGAGCACCCGGCGCCCGAGGGAGGGAACACGTCGTACCACGCGCTCTTCTCGATCGCCGAGAGCCCGCGAAGCGCGGGCATTCTGTGGACGGGGAGCGATGACGGGCTCGTGTGGGTGAGCCGCGACACGGGGAGGACGTGGAGCAACGTCACGGGGAACTTCCCGAAGGGGGCGCCGACGAGCTGCTTCGTGTCCACGATCGTCGCCTCGCGATTCGCCGACGCCACCGCGTATCTCACGTACGACTGCCACAGCCGCGACGACTACCGGCCGCACGTGTGGAAGACGACGGACTTCGGGAAGACGTGGACGGAGATGACCGAAGGGCTTCCGCAGGGCGGCGGGAGCTACACGATCCACGAGGACGTGGTGAACCCCCGGCTGCTCTGGGTGGGAACGGAGACCGGCCCCTACGTGACCGTGGACGGGGGGAAGCGGTGGCACCGCTTCGGGAAGAACGTGCCGCCGGTGCCGGTGGAGAAGATGGCCATGTCGTTCCGCGATCGCGACCTGGTGCTCGGGACGCACGGGCGCGGGATCTGGATCGCCAACGTGGCGGCGCTCGAGGAGTACACCGACACCCTGCTCACGGAGCGCGCGCACCTGTTCTGGGTGCCGCCGGCCATGCAGTTCCACTACGCCGACACGTACCCGAGCTTCGGCAGCCGGCCGTGGCTGGCGCCGAACCCGCCGCGCGGGGCGCGCATCTCGTACTGGCTCGAGAGCGCGCAGCCGGGCCCGGTGGACCTGCTCATCACCAGCGCGGCCGGGGACACGGTGCGGAAGATCCACGGCCCGGGGTACGCGGGGCTGCAGTCGGTGACGTGGGATCTCACGAGCGAGAAGCCGCGCCCGAGGGAGAAGGGAGGGCCGACGTCGACGGCGGAGCTGAAACGCGTGGAGCCGGGGGAGTACGTGGTGCGGCTGACGGTGGGGAAGAAGAAGATGGAGGAGAAGATCACCGTCGGCGACTGGCCGAGGGACAGCCTGGCGCGCGTGCGGTGAGCGCCAGGGGCGTGGCGCGAGCTCGACAGTAGGAGGGGTGGCGTGCTGATGTGTGGCCGCCACGGTTTCCGCGTCGCTGGCATAAAACTTTAGTGGACAATGGTTTGCGGCAGTGCCAAATTGGCATCCAGCGGGCCCGTGCTTTGCACGAGGGTCGGGCCCGTCGCCGCTCCGCCATGGCGACGGACTGGAACGAGTGAGCGCGCCGGGCGATTCGGGCCGGCGCGCCGCGCGATGACGCGCAGCGGCCGACGCGGGCCGCAAGAGCTTCGACGCCGAGGTCCCCGACAGTGGGTGTCGTGTCCGCACCGATCGTTCTCTTCTGGGCCATCGTGGGTGCCGCGGTGGGGGCGCTGGTCGTGGCCATCGTCGCCAGGCAGCAGTACGTGGCCTCGCGTCGCGAGCAGCAGTTGCTCGTGCGGCGGCGCGACGGCGCGGTGGACCGCCTGAAGAGCGCGATCAAGGAGCACACGGCTCGGCTCAAGCGGCAGGAGGAGCAGCTTCGCGAGCTGGCGCCGCTCCGGCGCGAGCGGGAGCAGCTCGTCGCGGAGGTGGAAGCGGCGCGGCGGGAGATCGCCGAGCTGCGGTCGAGCCTGGAGAGCACGCGGAACGCGGGGCGCGAGACGGAGCTGCGGCTCACCGGCGCGCTCGAGGCGGAGCGACAGGAGGGTGCCGCGCGGCGCGCCGGCGCCGCCGCGGAGCTGGTGGCGGCGCAGGAGAGCGCGCTCAACCTGCGCGCGGAGCTGGCCTCGGCGCGGGAGACGGCATCGCGCGCGGTGGCGCGGCTGGAGGCCGACCTCGCCACCACGCGGTCGCTGCTCGAGCGCACCGCGCAGGAGCTGCAGACGGAGCGCACCGAGGCGCAGGAGTCGCGCGCCGAGCTGCTGCGGCGGGTCGGGACGCTGGAGGAGGATCGGCAGCGGCTGGAGACGGAGCTGTCGGCGGAGCGGAGATCGAACGCCGAGAAGCAGGCGACGCTCCGGTCGTTCGTGAGCACGCTCCGGGAACAGTACGCGCTGGCGTGCACGGAGCGCGACGCGTCGATGACGGAGACCGGGCTCCTGCGCCGGCGCCTGGACGAGGCCGAGCGGGCGCTGCGCGAGACGCGCGAGGAGTTCGCGCGCCGGCTCGACTCGGAGCACGAGGAATCGGTGGAGCTGCTCTCGCGCGTGTGGGGGTACGTGCACAACTACCCGCGGCTGCGCGACCGTCCGGTGCATCCACCCCCGGTGCCATTCGCCGACCGGCGCCCCGCCCCCGGCCCCGCCGCCGAGCCCGGCCAGGGCGCGCCTCCGCGCGCGGCGGGGGAGGTGCCGCCGGGGACGTTCGGCGCGGGGGCGCCGGTCGTCCCCCCGCAGCCTCCGTCGCCGTACCCGCGCGCCACCGCATCCGAGATGCCCACGCCGCCGGGGGGTGCCCCCGTGGCCGGCGCCCCGGGGGCCGCGCCGAGCGAGGAGGCGCGCGTGTCGCCGCCCTCCCCGCCCTCCCCGCCATCCCCGCCGCCACCGGCCGTGGTGGAGCGCGAGGTGCCGGCGGTGCGGAACGGGTTCGCCGACACGTCGCGTCAGGCGGACGGGTTCGACATCGAGCGCGCGCTCGCCGAGCCCGAGACGCGGGGCGCGGTCGTCCCCCCGCCCGAGCCACCGCAGCCGTCGCCGCCGCCGCGCCAGCCGCGCACGTCGGGGGCGTCGCCGGCGGTGAAGGTGCGCCGTCCGGTATCGGCGATGCGGCGCGGCGAGCAGGAGGTGCTCGTCATCTGCGACGATGGCTCGGTGTGGACGAAGCGCCCCACGGGGTGGACGGAGGAGAAGCCGATCCCCGGCTCGGAGGTGGAAGTGACCCGGCGCGAGGAGGAGGAGTCCGGGAAACGGGAGTGAAGCCGCCTTGTGTGGGCGCGCGACTCCCGTGTATCGTCCATCAGGCGGCATCGCGGCCGCCGTGCACCGCTTTCCGTGCACCCATTCCCACAGAAACGAGAGTCACGACATGGCTCGATCGAATCCCGCACTGAGGGAGTCCGTCCTCAGGAACGCGCTCGCCGGCTCGGCCGCCGAGCGCATGACCATCTCGGGCGCGGTCCTCAAGGCGATGGCGCTGATCGCGCTCACCGTCTTCTCCGCCGGCTGGGTCTGGTCCGCCGTGCCGAGAAACCCGGCGATCGCCGGGACGGCGGTGCTCGTGGGGCTGATCGGCGGATTCGTCACGGCGCTCATCACCATCTTCCGTCCTCGCACCGCCCCGTTCACGGCGCCGCTGTACGCGGTCCTCGAGGGGCTGGCGCTCGGCGCCATCTCGGCGATGTACGAGGCGGCGTATCACGGGCTTCCGCTGCAGGCGGTGGGGATCACCTGCATGGTGGCGCTCGCGATGCTGGTGGCGTACCAGACGGGACTCATCCGCGCGACGCCGGTGTTCCGGCGCGTGGTGATCTCGGCGACGATCGGGATCGCGCTGTTCTACGTGCTGTCGCTCGTGCTGCAGCTCTTCGGCGTGCAGATGCCGATCCTGTACAACGCGAGCCCGCTCGGCATCGGCCTGAGCGTGGTGTTCGCCGGCGTGGCCGCGCTCAACCTCGTGCTCGACTTCGACATCATCGAGCGCGGCGCGCAGATGGGCGCCCCGAAGTACATGGAGTGGTACGGCGGGTTCGCGCTGCTGCTGACGCTGGTGTGGCTGTACCTGGAGATCCTGAGGCTCCTGGCGAGAATGCGGCGGTAGCGGGTCGGGGCTGGGGGCCAGGGACCAGGGGCCAGGGGGGATGAAGCGGG
>DASUXC010000117.1:0-26574 GCA_036378095.1 Gemmatimonadaceae bacterium
GACAATCGCTGGCGACTAGAGCGTAGGGGCCACACCCGTTCCCATCCCGAACACGGTCGTTAAGCCCTACAGCGCCGATGGTACTCCGCCCGAGAGGGCGCGGGAGAGTAGGCCGTCGCCGGCACCTCTGTTCGACGCGCCCCCGGCCGCCCACGCGGTCCGGGGGCGTCGTCGCATCCCGGGGGAGCACGCCCCGGGGGACCACGGCCCGGGGGGAGCACGGCCGCGTGGGCGCTTCCGCGTGGGCGCTTCCGCGTGGAACCGCGCCGCTGGCCCGATTCCCGCTCGGGGGGCTCGCGTCCCGCACCCCGGCACCCCGCACCCCGCGCCCCGCGCCCCGCACCATCTTCCACCGGCTCACGGAATCACCGACACACCAGAGAACGATGCCTCGTGCCGGGATAGTCACCGTCGTCGGGAAGCCGAACGCCGGGAAGTCCACCCTGCTCAACCGCATCATCGGGCAGAAGCTCAGCATCACGAGCCCGAAGCCCCAGTCCACGCGCAATCGCATCGTCGGCATCCGCACCGAGGGAGAGGTGCAGATGATCATCGCCGACACGCCGGGGCTGCTCCAGCCGAAGTACGAGCTCCAGCGCGCCATGCGAGCCGCCGCCCTGCGCGCGCTCGACGACGGCGACGTGATCGTCTACCTCGCGGATGCCACCGAGGGGGTGCCACTCCCGCTCCCCGAAGCGGCGGGGCTCCCCGCGCCCCCCAGAGCACCAGTGCTCACGGTGCTCAACAAGTGCGACGCCATCGACGCCGCGCGGCTCCGCGCGCTCCTCGAGAGCGTCCCGGGCGCCATCGCCATCTCCGCGCTCACCGGCGACGGCGTGGACGCGCTGCTCGACCGCATCGCGGCCCTCCTCCCGGAGAGCCCGTTCCTCTATCCCGAGGACGAGATCGCGACGCAGACGCTCCGCTTCTTCACCGCGGAGCTGGTGCGAGAGACCGCCCTCGAGCAGCTGGAGGAGGAGGTCCCGTACAGCGTCGCCGTGGAGGTGGAGGAGTTCCGCGAGGAGCGCCGGCCGCTGTACATTCGAGCGGTCATCTACGTCGAGCGCGAGAGCCAGAAGCGCATCCTCATCGGTGAGAAGGGCTCGCGCATCCGCGAGATCGGGCGCGACGCGCGCCGCAAGATCGAGGCGCTCGTGGACAGCCCGGTGTACCTCGACCTCTGGGTCAAGGTCCTGCAGAACTGGCGGCGCGACGCGCGCGCGGTGCGCCGCTTCGGGTACGATCAACCTGGGGAGAGTTCGACATGAGCGTGTCGCCGCAGCTGCTGGAGATCCTCGTCTGTCCGAAGTGCAAGGGGGAGCTGGAGTATCGCGAGGCGGAGCAGAGCCTCATCTGCCACGCGTGCCGGCTGCGCTATCCCGTCCGCGAGGACATCCCGATCATGCTCATCGATGAAGCCACGCCGCTCTGAGCGGCCGCGACGCGGGTGCGGCGCGGCGCCCGCCGGGTGAGCGCCGGATGAAGTGGCGCTACTGGCTTCTCGCCTTCGTCCCGGCCGCGGCGGTGGCGGCGCTGCTGCACGCGCCGGCGCTGGTCGTCTTCGTGCTCAGCGCCCTCGGCATCGTCCCGCTCTCCGCGCTCCTCGGCGACGCCACCGAGGAGCTGGCCGGTCACACGGGACCGACGCTCGGCGGGCTGCTCAACGCGACGCTCGGCAACCTGGCCGAGCTGATCATCGCCTCGCTCGCCCTGCGCGAGGGGCTCGTGGACCTCGTCAAGGCATCGATCACCGGCTCGATCCTCGGGAACCTCCTCCTCGTGCTCGGCGCCGCGCAGCTCGCGGGGGGGCTGCGCTTCCGAAAGCAGACGTTCAACCGGCACCTGGCGGGGATGAGCATCGCGCTGCTCGTCATCGCCGTGGTGGGACTCGTCGTGCCGGCGCTCTTCCACGCCGCGCACCCCGATCCCGCGCGCGCACGTACGGTGCGGATGTCGGAGTTCGTGGCGGTGCTGCTCATCATCGGCTACGCGCTGTCGCTGCTGTACTCGATGGGGACGCACCGGGCGATCTTCGGCGAGGGGGGCGACATCGCCGAGGGGGAGGAGGAGCCCGCCTGGTCGCTGCGGCGGACGGTGGTCGTGCTCGTGGTCGTCGCGGTGGCGATCGGCGGACTGTCGGAGCTGCTGGTGGGGGCCACGGAGGCCGCGTCGCACGCGGTGGGGCTCTCCGAGATGTTCGTGGGACTCGTCGTCGTCCCGATCATCGGCAACGCGGCCGAGCACAGTTCGGCCGTGCTCATGGCGCTCAAGGATCGCATGGACCTCGCCGTGTCGATCGCGGTGGGCTCATCGGTGCAGGTGGCGCTGCTCGTCGCGCCGGTGCTCGTGCTCCTGGGCGCCGTCGTCGGGCGGCCGATGGACCTCGCGTTCACGACGTTCGAGGTGGCGAGCGTGGCGCTCGCCGTCTGGATCGCGGCGGTGATCGCCTTCGACGCCGAGTCGAACTGGCTCGAAGGTGCGCTTCTGCTCATAGTTTACGCGATCCTGGCGGTTGCGTTCTTCTTTTTCTGATCGTCCGTGAAAGAACACCGTTCACCGACATCGCGTCGGTCACCTCCGCCCTCAACGACCGCCGTCGTGGCGCGAGCCGACGAGAGGACCAGCTAGCGTGGCTCAGCTCCACGCCATTTACTTCTCCCCCGACACCGAGCAGCCGCCCGCGGACGTGCGCGGGTGGCTCGAGGCGCGCGCGCTGCCGTACGTCGTGTGCGCCTCGCAGCACGAGCTCGTGGCGCGCGCGCTGCGCGGGCGCCCACCGGTGGTGATCTTCGACGCGCGGACGCGCGCGGACGAGGCGCTCGCGGCGTGCCATCGGCTGAAGGATGACTCGTACACGGGGGTCGTGCCCGGCGGCATGCTCGTCGGCGATGGCGAGGCCGCGCTCGTGGCGGCGTTCGAGGCGGGGGCGGACGAGGTGATCGTGCCGGCGATGGAGCCGTGCGAGGCGCACGTGCGCCTCGACGCGATGCTGCGGCGGGCCGAGCGCGACGTGCGCGTGCACCCCTCGACGCGTCTCCCCGGCGCGCCGGAGATCGAGGCGGAGATCGGCCGCCGCCTCGGCGCCGGCACCCGGTTCGCGACGTGCTACGCGGACCTGGACCACTTCAAGGAGTACAACGACCGGTACAGCTACTTCGAGGGGGATCGGGTGATCCGGATCCTCGCCAAGATCCTGCACGATGTGGTGCGCGGCGTGTGTCCCGACGAGGGATTCGTCGGGCACATCGGCGGCGACGATTTTATCTTCATCGTACCGCAGGCGTTCGCGGCCGAGATCTGCCAGGAGATCATCGCGATCTTCGACGCCCTGGTCCCGTACCAGTACTCGGAGCAGGACCGGCACGCGGGGTACTTCTTCGGGAAGGACCGGCGGGGACAGCTGCATCGGGTACCGCTCATGACGGTGAGCATCGGGATCGTGACGAACGAGCGGCGAGCGTTCACGCATCCCTCGCAGGTGAGCGAGCTGGCGACGGAGATGAAGAGCTACGCGAAGACGTTGCCCGGATCGGTGTACGTGGTGGACCGCCGGCAGGATCCGCTGGTCGGCGCGCCCGTGGGTGCGTCGGAACACTGAGTGGAGAGGCGTGGAGCGTCGATGAACGTCACGTGTCCGGAGTGCGGATCGGTCTTTCGAGTGGACCCGGCGAAGATTCCACTGTCCGGCGTGCGCGCGCGCTGCTCCGTCTGCGGCGGAGTGATCGCGATCGGCGAGTCGGGGCGCATCGATGACGACTTCGCCACTGCGCCCCCGCTGGGGGCGGGGGCGGGGGCGGGGGAGCGTGCCGGCGGGAGCGCGGCGGCCTTATCGGCGCGCCCGGCGCGCCCCTCTCCGCCGAAGGGCGCGGCGGTGCCCGGCGCGGCGGTGCCCGGCGCGGCGGCCGCGGGCTCCGCGGCGACACGGGCCACCGGCGGCGCGGCGGCGCCGCCCCCGCTCTCCCCACGCCCGGCTGTGTCCATGCCCACCCCACCGCAGCCCACCCGGGCGCAGGTGGCGGAGATGCTCGGCTCCGTCGGGCGGCGCACGCCGCCAGCGGCCACTCCCGTGCGCCCGCAGCAACCGGTCCCCCCCGCGCGCAGCGCGGCGACCGCGCCCCAGGCGCCCCAGGCGCCCCAGGCGCCCCAGGCGCCCGCGGTGCCTCCGGCGCCTTCCGCGAGCGCCGCACCGGGTGCTCCGGGCGCACCCGCCGCACCCGCCGCACCCGCCGCACCCGCTGCGCCGGCCGCGCCGGCCGCGCCGGCCGCTCCCGCCTCGCAGACGGCGAGCGGGCATGCACCAGCCAGGTCGGCGGGGCCGGTGGCGCCGCCGGCGACCGCTCCACGCCCCGCGGCACCGCACCCTGGCGTCCCCGGCCCGGCGCAGCCCCAGCAGCCCCGCGCCAGCGCATCCGCCACGCGGCCGGCCGGAGCAGCGCCGGCGTCGCCCGCCGCTCCCGGCGCACCTGTCGCCGTCCCGGCGGCGGCGCCCTCCGCCGCCGCGAGTGGCGCGAGCGCGCCTCCCCGGGCCCCGGCGGCTCCGCCACGTGCGCCGGCGAGCCCGGTCGCGCCCACTCCGCGCGCCACCGTGCCCATCCCGCGCCAGTCCGGCCCGGCCGCCAGCGGCGGGGTCACGCGTCCGCCGATCAATCCATTCCTGGCGAACGACCCGAACGTGAAGGCCAAGCGCCTAGCGCGGGCGCTCGTGTCGGACATCATCGCCTACTTCCCCGATCGGCACCGCGAGGGGCAGCGCAACGGGAACCTGCGCGAGCTCTTTCGCGAGGAGATCAAGAAGAGCTACGAGGAGTACGTCGACCAGATGGGGAAGGACTTCGCCGAGAGCACGACGCACTTCCAGGATGCGTTGAACGACGTGCTGGCCGGAGGGAAGAAGATCTTCTGAGGCGCGCGGGCGCGCATCGGTCGGCGTACCCGGTCCGGCGCCCGAGCCGCCGCGTCGACCGCTGCATCGGGCGACCATCACCCTTATATTTCAGCGAACTCCACGAGCCGTCCTGCGCAGCCGCGGCGGGACGGCTCGTGTCATGCGTGGGATCGATCTGCGGCGCAGGCGCGCGATGACGCGCGGGACGGAAGAGCATCATGACGGATACGGAACGCACCCGACGGCTGCGGCGTCACGAGGAACGGCTGGGCGAGCTACGGGGGTATCTTTGACGTCGCCGGCAAGCGGCAGGCGCTCGCCGAGCGCGAGGTGCGCATGGCCGACGCCTCCTTCTGGAACGACCAGGAGCGGGCGCGGGAAGTCATCCAGGAAGTCAAGAAGCTGAAGGAGATCGTCGAGCCGTTCGACCGGCTCGAGGGGAAGGTCCGCGCGCTCCTCGAGATGGAGGAGCTGCTCGAGCTCGAGCCCGACGACGCGATGAGCGCGGAGCTGGACGCCGAGCTGGCCGCGCTGGACGAGGAGGTCCCGCAGTTCGAGATGCGCGCGCTGCTCGCGGGCCCCGACGACCACCGCGACGCGATGCTCGAGATCTCGGCCGGCGCCGGCGGCACCGAGGCGCAGGACTGGGCGTCGATGCTCGTGCGCATGTACACGCGCTGGGCGGAGCGCCACGGCTACACGTACGAGGTGCTCGATCTCAGCGAGGGGGAGGAGGCGGGGATCAAGGGGGCGATGCTGGAGATCCACGGCGCGGACGCGTACGGCCTGCTCCGCGGCGAGGCCGGCGTGCACCGGCTCGTGCGCATCTCTCCGTTCGACCAGCAGGCGCGGCGCCACACGAGCTTCGCGTCGGTGTTCGTGTACCCCGTGGTCGACGACGAGATCAACATCGAGCTGCGCGACGAGGACATCAAGATGGATGTCTTCCGCGCCTCCGGCGCGGGCGGGCAGCACGTGAACAAGACCAGCTCCGCGGTGCGCCTGACGCACCTCCCGAGCGGCATCGTCGTGAGCTGCCAGCAGGAGCGCTCGCAGTTCAAGAACAAGGCGACGGCGATGAAGATGCTCAAGAACGCGCTCTACCAGCGCGAGGTGGAGGAGCGGGAGCGGAAGAAGGCGGCGATGGACGCGGCGAAGACCGACGTCTCGTTCGGCAACCAGATTCGCAGCTACGTGTTCCAGCCGTACACGATGGTCAACGATCACCGAACGGAGCTGAAGATCGCCGACGTCCAGAAGGTGATGGATGGCGGCATCGATCCGTTCATCGAAGCGTACCTCAGGAAGTTCGGCGCGAGCCAGGCGGTGGCGTGAGCGGGGACGAACTCGATTTCGTGTCGAAGGCGAGACGGGAGAAGCTGGACCGGCTCGCGGAGCTCGGGGTGGCGCCGTACGCGTACGCGTACGACCGGACGCACTCGGCCGCGGAAGCCGTGGCGTCGCTCGGCGACGGCGCGGAAGGCGAGCGGGTGCGGGTGGCGGGGCGGGTGGTCTCCTGGCGGGAGATGGGGAAGACCACCTTCGCGCACCTGGCCGATCAGTCGGGTCGCATTCAGCTCTATTTTCGTAAAGATGATCTGGGGGAGGAGCCGTGGCGGGTGCTCTCCCTGCTCGACCTGGGGGACATCGTGGGGGTGGAGGGATCGCTTTTCCGGACGCGGACCGGGGAGCCGACGGTGCGGGCGGCGTCGTTCGACCTGCTCGCCAAGTCGCTCCGTCCGCTGCCGTTCGGGAAGGAGGAGGTGGTGGACGGGAAGGTGGTGCGCCACTCGGGCTTCTCCGATCCCGAGCAGCGCTACCGCCAGCGCTACGCGGACCTGGCTGTGCACGCCGACGTGCGCGCGCTGTTCGCGGCGCGCTCCCGCCTCATCACGGCCATCCGCGCGTTCCTCGACGCGCGCGGATTTCTCGAGGTGGAGACCCCCGTGCTGCAGCCGCTCTACGGTGGGGCCGCCGCACGTCCGTTCACGACGCACCACAACGCGCTGGACATGCCGCTCTTCCTGCGCATCGCGGACGAGTTGTACCTGAAGCGGCTGATCGTGGGGGGGTACGACCGGGTGTACGAGATCGGGCACGATTTCCGCAACGAGGGGATAGACCGTACGCACAACCCCGAGTTCACGATGCTCGAGTTCTACCAGGCGTACGCGGACTATCGCGAGATGATGACCGTGGTGGAGGCGCTCGTCGTCCACGCCGCCGAGACCGTGCGCGCCGTCCCGGAGCTGGCCGACCGGGTCCCGGTGATCGCGCCCCCGTTCCGGCGCATCGAGTGGCTACCGGCGCTGGACCAGGCCCTCGGCACGAGCGCCATGGCGATGAGCGACGCCGCGCTGCGGAACGCCGCGGTGCACCATGGTGTCCAACACGTCGGGGAGCTGAGCCGCCCCAAGCTGCTCGACGAGCTCTTTCAGGCGCTCGTGGAGTCACGCCTCGTGGAGCCGACCTTCGTCGTCGACTACCCGGTGGAGCTCTCGCCGCTCGCCAAGCCGAAGCGCGGGGATCCGACGCTCACCGAGCGGTTCGAGCTGTTCGCCCGGGGGAAAGAGCTGGCGAACGCGTTCAGCGAGTTGAACGACCCGCTCGACCAGCGCCGGCGCCTGGAGGCGCAGGCTCGGCTGCGCGCGGCTGGAGACCTGGAGGCGAGCGGCGTGGACGAGGACTACCTCCGCGCCATGGAGTACGGCATGCCCCCGATGGGGGGTGTGGGGATGGGCATCGACCGGTTGTTCATGTATCTCACCGACACCCCGAACATCAAGGACGTGATCCTCTTTCCCACGCTGCGTCCGGAATGAGCAGACTCGAGCTGTCGATCGCCTGGCGCTACCTCCGCAGCCGCGGAGGCTCGCGTCTCTTCTCCTTCATCAGCGTCATCGCCATGGGCGGCGTGCTGGTGGGGGTGAGCGCGCTGATCATCATCAACGGGGTGATGACCGGGATGCAGGACGACCTGCGGGAGAAGATTCTCGTGGGGAGCCCGGACCTGCGCGTGCTCACGTTCGGCGACGACCTCAAGATGACGAACTGGCGCGACGCGCTGGCGAAGGTCCGGAAGGAGCCCGGCGTGGTGGCGGCCGGTCCGTTCGTGCTCACGCAGGGGCTCGCAACGGCCGGACACGACTACGCGGAAGGGGTGTTCGTGGAGGGGATCCCGCCCCAGGGACCGGGGGTGCCGGAGGTCACGGAGATTCGCCACCACGCCGTGCGTGGGGAGGGGGACTTCCGATTCGCCAGCTCGGACGGGACCGGGCACGGGGCGGTGCTGGGGCAGCGCCTCGCGGAGCGGTTGAACGTCCAGCCCGGGGACAAGCTCACGCTGATCTCGCCGGCCGGCGCGAAGTTCAACGCCGCGGTCGGCGGCTACGTCCCGCGGATGTACCAGTTCGAGGTGACGGGGATCTTCGAGACGGGAATGTACGAGTACGACAACTCGTACATCTACATCGGGCTCGATGCGGCGCGCGCCTTCGGCGGCCTCGGAGAGGCCGTGACGGGGATCGAGGCGCGGACGACATCGCGGTGGGACGCCGGCGCCGTTGGGGATGAGCTGACCAAGCGTCTCGGCTACCCGTACCGGGTGGTGGACTGGCAGGAGCAGAACTCGTCGCTCTTTCAGGCGTTGAAGCTGGAGAAGCTGGCGATGGGGGTGATCCTCCTGCTCATCGTGGTGGTCGCGGCGTTCAACATCGTGAGCACGCTCACGATGGTCGTGAAGGACAAGACGAAGGAGATCGGCATCCTGAAGGCGATGGGGATGTCGTCGTCGTCCATTAGAAGAATCTTTCTCACCCAGGGGCTGGTGATCGGCGCGGTGGGGACGATGATCGGCGTTGCGCTCGGGGTCGGCGTGGGCGTGGCGCTCGATCGCGGGAAGTTCATCTCGCTGGACCCGACGGTATATTTCATCGATCACCTCCCGGTGGCGATCCAGCCGATGGACGTGCTGGTGATCGTGGCCGCCAGCGTGGCGATCGCGACGCTCGCGACGCTGTACCCCTCGCTGCAGGCGGCGCGGCTGTACCCCGTGGAGGCGATCCGGCACGAATGACGGCGGCGATCGAGGCACGCGACCTGGCGAAATCGTACGTGGGCGGGGATGGTGGTCTGATCCCCGTGCTCGACGGCGTGTCGCTCGAGCTGCGGCGGGGCGAGATGATCGCGATCGTCGGGGCGAGCGGCGCGGGCAAGAGCACGCTGCTGCACATCCTCGGCGCGTTGGACCGGCCGTCGCGCGGCTACGTGGTGCTCGATGGCGAGCCGCTGCACGGGTTGGACGACGAGGCGCTGGCGCGGCTGCGGAATCGGAAGGTGGGGTTCGTGTTCCAGTTTCACCACCTGCTTCGCGAGTTCTCGGCGCTGGAGAACGTGATGATGCCGCTGCGCATCGCGGGCTGGGATCCGAAGCGGGCTCGCTCGCGCGCCGAGGAGCTGCTGGCGCGCGTGGGGCTGGGCGGGCGCATGACGCATCGCCCGGGGGAGCTCTCCGGGGGGGAGCAGCAGCGCACGGCGGTGGCGCGGGCGCTGGCCGGCGATCCGGCCGTGGTGCTCGCGGACGAGCCGTCGGGCAACCTCGACCACGTGAACGCCGAGCGGCTGCACGACGAGTTCGTCCGCCTGGTGCGCGAGCTGGAAGTGGCGATGGTGGTGGTCACGCACAATCGGTCGCTCGCCGCGCGGGCCGACCGCGCGCTGTTGCTGGAGGATGGCAAGCTGCGGGACACGGACGTTCGAGAGGTAGTGGCGTAATGTTGTGCGACAATTGCAGGGAGCGGGATTCCGTGATCACCCTCACGCGATCGGATGCGCAGGGGGTGACGGAGCTGCACCTGTGCGAGCGGTGCGCGGCGGAGCGCGGGATCGAGACCCAGCTCAGTTCGCCCAAGCAGCCGCTCACCGACTTCATCCTGTCGGTGCAGAAGCAGCTTCCGGCGGCGGCGGGGGAGGGGTCGCGCTGCTCCTTCTGCTCGGGGACGCTGCGGGATTTTCGGAACTCCGGGCGCCTCGGCTGCGCTTACTGTTATGCCACCTTCGAGGCGACGCTGCGCGACCTGCTGCGGCGGGTGCACGGGAACTCGCGGCACCAGGGGAAGCGGTACCAGGCGCCACTGCCGCGCATCGCGGAGGGGGCGACCGTGCTGGCCGAGCTGCGCGACCGGCTGCGCCGCGCGATCGAGCAGGAGCAGTTCGAGGAGGCCGCGCGGCTGCGCGACCAGATCAAGGTGCTGGAGTGATGCTGGACCTGTCGCTGCTCCCGGACGGGGGGGTGAGCTGGCTGGACGCCTCGGGCGAGCATTCGGGGATCGTGCTCTCCACGCGCATCCGTCTGGCGCGGAACATCGAGGGGTTCGCCTTTCCGGGGCGCGCGAGGGAGGGTGAGCGGCTGCGCGTCCTGTCGCGCGTCCGCGAGGCGATGGAGGGGATCCCGGCGTTCCGGCACACGCTCCTGGTGCGGGTGGACGAGCTGCCCACATCCGAGCGTCTCCTCCTGCACGAGCGGCACCTGGTGAGCCGGGAGCTGGCGGGGCTCGACCCGCAGCATCCGGTGCGGAGCGGGGCGGCGGTGTTTCTCGGGGACGGCACGGGCGTCATGGTGAACGAGGAGGATCACCTGCGTCTGCAGGCGCTCCGGTCGGGGTTCGATCTGCTGGGCGCGTACTCGGCGCTGGCGCGGATCGACGACGATCTGGGGGAGCGGGTGCCGTTCGCCTACCACCAGGAGTTCGGCTTCCTGACCTCGTGCCCCACGAACACGGGGACGGGGATGCGGGCGTCGGTGCTGATCCACCTGCCGGGGCTCGTGCTCACGAAGGAGATCGGCAAGACGCTGGCGGGACTGCAGCAGATGGGGCTCACCTACCGCGGCCTGTACGGGGAGGGGAGCGAGGTGGTCGGCAATTTCTTCCAGATCTCCAACCAGACGACGTTGGGGCGATCGGAGGAGGAGATCATCGACCAGCTGATGTACGTGCTGCGCACGGTGATCTCGCGAGAGGAGGACGCGCGGCGGGTATTGCTTCGCGACGCGGGTTATATTATTGAAGACAAGCTCTGGCGAGCTTATGGCACTCTCCGGTACGCGCGCAGCCTCACGTTCGACGAGGCGATGAACTACCTCAGCGGCGTACGCCTGGCCGTCGGCCTGAAACTGATCGCCGGCCTGAGTGTATATACCCTCAACAAGCTCCTGATTTTTTCCCAATCTGCGCATCTCGCACAGGCGGAGGGAAAGGCGCTCACGGATGGTGAGGCCAATCTCGTTCGCGCACGATATGTGCGACAGTTGCTCGCAGACGAGGCGGGGACGAACGGGTGAACCCCGATGATGGGACCCCGGAACTGAGGGACCTATGAACGGCTACAACTTCACTGAGCGTGTGCGTAAGGTGCTCGCGATGGCCCGCGAGGAAGCCGCGCGTCTCCACCACGAATACGTGGGGACGGAGCACATCCTGCTCGGACTCATCCGCGAGGGTGAGGGTGTTGCTGCGGCCGTTCTCCAGAACTTGAGCGTCGATCTCGATGAGATCCAGCAAAAGATCGAGGAGACGGTCAAGAAGGGGAAAGCGGCGCAGACCACAGGCCCAGACCTTCCCTACACCTCGCGCGCGAAGAAAGTGCTCGAGCTCGCCATGAGCGAGGCGCGCGAGCTGAACCACTCGTACGTCGGCACGGAGCATCTCCTGCTCGGGCTCCTTCGGGAGGAGAAGGGGATCGCCGCCCAGGTGCTGACGGACACCGGCGTCAACCTCGAGGCGGCTCGCACGGAGACGCTTCGGCTCCTCGGCACGGAGATGCCGCAGGGGGGGACGACCGCGCAGGCGGGGAACCAGCCGGCGCCCCAGCAGGCGAAGGGGGAGAAGAAGTCGAAGACCCCCGCGCTGGATCACTTCTGCCGTGACCTCACGCAGCTCGCGGCGGAGGGACAGCTCGATCCGACGATCGGGCGCGCCAAGGAGATCCAGCGGGTCATGGAGGTGCTGACCCGGCGCAAGAAGAACAACCCCGTGCTCATCGGCGAGCCTGGCGTGGGCAAGACGGCGATCGTCGAGGGGCTCGCGCAGCTCATCGCCAACGGCGAGTGCCCCGAGTCGCTTCGCGACCATCGGGTGCTGGCGCTGGACATGGCGGCGGTGATCGCCGGGACGAAGTATCGCGGCCAGTTCGAGGAGCGCCTCAAGGCCGTGATGAACGAGATCGCCCAGAACAAGAACATCATCCTGTTCATCGACGAGCTGCACACGCTCGTCGGGGCGGGCGCCGCGGAAGGCGCGATCGACGCGAGCAACATGCTCAAGCCCGCGCTGGCG
Source organism: Gemmatimonadaceae bacterium (assembly GCA_036378095.1). Classification (GTDB taxonomy): domain Bacteria; phylum Gemmatimonadota; class Gemmatimonadetes; order Gemmatimonadales; family Gemmatimonadaceae; genus JADGGM01. Next base: position 12,220 of record DASUXC010000117.1, read on the forward strand.
CGCGGGGAGCTGCAGTGCGTCGGCGCCTCCACCCTGAACGAGTACCGCAAGTACATCGAGAAGGATGGCGCGCTCGAGCGCCGCTTCCAGACGGTGATCGTCGATCCGCCGTCGGTGGATGAGACGGTGGAGATCCTGCGCGGGCTGCGCAAGAAGTACGAGGACCACCACCACGTCACGATTCCCGACACGACGCTCGTGTCGGCGTCCAAGTTGTCGGAGCGCTACATCACCGACCGCTTCCTCCCGGACAAGGCGATCGACGTGATCGACGAGGCCGGGGCGCGGGCCCGGTTGGCCGCGCAGGCACCGCCGCCCGAGGTGGCGGAGCTCAAGGGGAAACTCGAGGAAGTGAACACGGACAAGGAAGCCGCGGTCCGCGATCAGAACTTCGAGCGCGCGGCGGCGCTGCGCGACCGGGAGCGCGAGCTCCAGGGCGACATCCGCCGGAAGCAGGACGAGTGGGAGAAGCGGCGCCAGTCCTACCGCCCCGTGCTCGGGGAGGAGGAGATCGCCTTCATCGTCAGCCGGTGGACGGGGATTCCCGTGATGCGGCTGCAGGAGGCCGAGAGCGCCCGTCTCCTCCGCATGGAGGAGGAACTGCACGCCTCCGTGGTGGGGCAGGACGAGGCGATCAAGGCGCTGGCGCGCTCGATCCGCCGGAGCCGCGCGGGGCTCAAGGACCCGGCGCGTCCGATCGGGTCGTTCATCTTCAGCGGCCCCACCGGGGTCGGGAAGACGGAGCTCGCCCGGTCGCTCGCCAGGTTCCTGTTCGCCGATCCCACGGCGCTCATCCGCGTGGACATGAGCGAGTACATGGAGAAGTTCTCCGTGTCCCGGCTCATCGGCGCGCCTCCGGGCTACGTGGGGTACGAGGACTCGGGCACGCTCACCAAGGCGGTCCGGCGCAAGCCGTACAGCGTGGTGCTGCTCGACGAGATCGAGAAGGCGCACCCGGACGTGTTCAACATCCTGCTGCAGGTGCTGGATGAGGGACACCTGACCGACAACTACGGCCGCGTCATCGACTTCAAGAACACGGTCGTGATCATGACCTCGAACGTCGGGGCGCGCGACATCACGAAGAACCGCGGGCTCGGCTTCGCCGCTCCGGACGACCGGGAGAACTTCGACCGGATCCAGGAGAAGGTGAAGGAGGAGATCCAGCGGGTGTTCAACCCCGAGTTCCTGAACCGGTTGGACGACGTCATCGTCTTCCACCCGCTGAACAAGGAGCACATCTCGCAGATCGTCGGGATCCTGCTCAAGGACGTGCAGAAGCGGCTCGCCGAGGAGGAGATCACGCTCAAGCTCTCGGCGGCGGCCAACGACTTCCTGAGCACGCACGGCTACGACGAGCACTTCGGTGCCCGTCCGCTGAAGCGCGCGATCCAGAAGTACATCGAGGACCCGCTGTCGGAGAAGATCCTCGTCGGCGATTTCGCCAAGGGCGACGAGGTCGAAGTCGACCTGGCGGCCGATGGCGCCAAGCTGGAATTCCGCGTCCTGAGCAAGACTCCCTGAGGCACCAACCCTCCGGCGAACGGCCGAATGACCCTCCGTGGGCCATTCGGCCGTTTCGTGTGTATCTTACGGGCATGTCACGACTTTTCCTCCCGCCGCTCGCCATCGTGCTGGCGGCCGCCGGGGCGCGGGCGCAGCAGCCCCAGCAGGCGAACCCGTGCTCGACGCCGGACTCCGTGGCCGTGCGGGGCAACCTCCGCGTGTCCACCGCGACCGTGCTCGGCGACGCGGGGATCCTCAAGGGGGACACGCTGAACTTCCGCGTGGCGCAGCGCGCGATTCGCAATCTGTACGCCACCGGCCAGTTCTCCGACGTCAAGATGACGTGCGCCGTCGACCCGGCGAGCGGGAAGGCCACGATCGTGTTCAGCGTGATCGAGCGCCCGATGCTCGGCGGCTACACGGTGTCGGGCACGAAGATCCTCTCCGAAGGGACCGTGCGCGACAAGATCGCGCTCTCCCCCGGCAAGCCGCTCGACCCGGCGCTCGTCGCGCGCGCCGTGCAGCGCATCGACTCGCTGTACGAGGCGAAGGGGTACTATCTCGCCCGCGTGCGCCCCGAGACCACCATGGTGAACGGCGTCGCGCAGCTCGACTTCGCCATCGACGAGGGGCGCCGCCTGGCCGTGTCCGGGGTCGACATCGTGGGAGACACCACCCTCGCCGAAGGGAAGGTGGTGGACGTCATGAAGACCAAGCCCGAGGGCTTCTGGTGGTGGCGCAAGGGCGAGTTCGACGAGGACAAGTTCGCCGCCGACATCGGCGAGCGCATCCCCCAGCTCTACGCCAAGAACGGCTTCATCGACTTCCAGGTGGCCAGGGACACCCTGATCGTCGACCGCCAGTCGGGGAAGGCGCTGGTGCGCGTCCAGGTGCACGAGGGGAAGCGCTATCGCGTGGGGACGTTCGAGGTGATCGGGAACCGGCACTTCTCCACCGAGGACATCGACCGGTTCTATCCGTTCCACGCGCACGAGGCGTCGCTCACCGAGCGGGTGAAGGGGCTCTTCGGCGGCGGGGACTCGGAGGAGAACCTGTTCGACCAGGCGGCGTGGGATGACGCCACCAACAAGCTGCGCACCGCGTACGCGAACGACGGGTACATCTACGCCGAGATCAACCCCGTCGTGGAGCGCGTGACCGGGCGGGACTCCATCCCGACGGTGAACCTCCGGTGGGAGATCGAGGAGCGGACGCCGGCGACGATCAACCGCGTGGAGATCGCGGGGAACGACTACACCTCCGAGGCGTGCATCCGCGACGCGCTGGTGATTCTCCCCGGCGACGTGTTCAGCCAGGACCGCCTCATCCGCAGCTACCAGAACATCCAGAACCTTGGCTTCTTCGAGTCGCCCCTGCCGCCGCCGGACACCAGGCCGGCGAACGACAAGGGGGACGTGGACGTGATCTTCCACCTGAAGGAGAAGCGCACGGGGAGCATCAACTTCGGCGCATCGGTGGGACAGGGGACCGGCGTGGGCGGGTTCATCGGGCTCGACCAGCCGAACCTGTTCGGGAAGTGCAAGCGCGCCTCGCTCCAGTGGCAGTTCGGGCGCTACATCAACGACTTCCAGCTCAGCTACACCGACCCGGCGATCAAGCTCTCGCGCGTGTCGGGGACGGTGACGGCGTACCACACGCGGTCGCGCTACCTGATCGCCGACCTCGGGCAGAGCCAGAGTACCGGCGGATCGCTGCAGCTCGGCTTCCCCGTGCACAACTCGCTGTACACGCGGCTCTACGTGTCGTACGGGGGGGAGGCGGTGAAGTTCACGGGCGGGCTGGCGAACCGCGACACGACGATCAGCACGGCGAGCAACTTCCGCTCGACGCTGGGGCTCACCCTCACGCACGACAACCGGATCGACCTCCCGTTCGCCTCGGCGGGCTCGATGCGCACGGTGACGGCGCAGTTCAACGGCGGGCCGCTCGGCGGCACGTCGAGCTTCCAGCGCTACACCACCGAGCTGCGGAACTACACCACGCTCGCGGCGTTCGGCGGCGATCAGCCGGGCTCGCAGCCGGTGAAGCTCGTGCTCGGGCTCACCCTGCGCGCGGGCGCGCTGTTCGGCGACGCCGGTCCGTTCTTCTACTCGCAGAAGTTCGCCATGGGCGGCACGCAGTACGGCGAGCAGCTCCGCGGGTACGAGGAGTTCTCCATCACGCCGAACGGCGTCGTGCCCGGCGCGAACGGGAACGCGGCGCGCTCCTCGTTCGGCAACGCGTTCTTCGGGAGCACGGCGGAGCTGGGGCTGCGCTTCAACCAGATGCTGTACACCGATCTCTTCTTCGACGCGGGCAACGTGTACAACCGGCCGGAGGAGTTCGATCCCACGCGCCTGTTCCGCGGCGCGGGCATCGGTGTGGCCATCGTGACGCCGCTCGGGCCTCTCGGGCTCGACTGGGCGTACGGTTTCGACCGCGTCGACGCGACCGGTCGGAAGGACCCGAAATGGCAACTGCACTTCAAGCTCGGGCAAATCTTCTAATCATCGGAGTGATCATGCGTTCGTTCATTCGCGCCGCGCTGGGAGCGCTGGCATTCTCCATGGTCTCGGCCGGAGTCGCCGCGGCGCAGAACGCGCCGAAGATCGCGTACATCCGATCCGACAAGATCATTGCCCAGGCGCCGGGGCGAGCGGAAGCGGAGGCGCAGATTCAGAAGGAGATGGACGCCTACCGCGAACAGGTGAAGCGGATGGGGGACTCCCTGAACACGCTCGTCGCCGCGTTCAACAAGGCGGAGCCGACGCTGAGCCCGTCGGCCAAGGCGGGGCGGCAGAAGGAGATCCAGACCAAGGAGCAGGAGTACCAGCAGCGCGTGCAGGAGCTCGAGCAGAAGGCGCAGGAGCGCCAGGCCGAGCTCGTGCGCCCGGTGATGCAGGCGATCAACAAGGTGATCGAGCAGATCCGGTCGGAGGAGGGGTACGCGATGGTGTTCGACGCCGGGAACCAGGCCGGCGTGGTCGTGGCCGCCGATTCGTCGCTCGACATCACCGACAAGGTGATCGCGCGGCTCAAGGCGAACCCGCCGACGGCGAGCGCGACGCCCGCGCCCAAGCCGGCGGGGCCGACCGCCCGGCCGACGGGGGCCACTCGTCCCAAGAATCCGCCTAGCGAGCGTTGACCGCGAACGACACGGCGCACCCCCAGTCTGGCGGTGAGGGCAGTCCGGCCCTCACCGCCGATGCCATCGCGCGTCTGGTGGGGGGCACGGTGCGGGGGGACGGCGCGCGCCGCGTGCGCGCGGTGGCCCCCCTCGACCGCGCCGGCGCGGACGACCTCACCTTCCTCGCCGTCCCCAAGTATCTCCCGCTCTTCGAGCGCTCGGCCGCGGGCGCGGCGCTGGTGTCGCCGGAGCTGGCCGACGCGCCGGGCGGGCCGGCGTGCCGCATCATCGTGGAGCGTCCGCACGAGGCGATGCTGCGCGTGCTCCCGGCGCTCTACCCGCCGCCCGCGCGCGCATCGGGGATCCACCCCACGGCCATCATCGGACGTGGCGCGACGCTCGGGCGCGACGTGGCGATCGGCGCCTACAGCGTGATCGGCGCGGGGGCCGTGCTCGGGGACCGCGTGGTCGTCGGCGCGCACTGCACCGTGGGCGACGGGGTGACGGTGGGGGAGGAGAGCGAGCTGGTGGAGTCGGTGTCGCTCTACCCCGGCGCCGAGGTGGGAAGACGGGTGCGGCTGCACGCGGGGGTGCGCGTGGCGTGCGACGGCTTCGGCTACGTCCAGTCGGGCGGCGCGCACGTGAAGATCCCGCACGTGGGGCGGTGCGTGATCGAGGACGATGTGGAGGTGGGCGCCAACTCCGCGCTCGACCGGGGGAGCATCGACGACACGGTGATCGGCGCGGGTACGAAGATCGACAACCTCGTGCACGTCGCGCACAACGTGCGCATCGGGAAGCTGTGCCTGATCATGGCCCAGGTGGGGATCGCCGGCTCCGTGCGCATCGGCGACGGGTGCATCCTCGCCGGGCAGGTGGGGGTGAGCGGGCACCACACGGTGGGCGCCGGCGCGGTGCTGGCGGCGCAGGCCGGCGTGTTCGGCGACATTCCCGCGGGGGAGACGTGGTCGGGGTATCCGGCGCGCCCCCACAAGGAGGCGCTGCGGGCGCACGCCGCGCTGTTCAAGCTCGCGGGGCTCATGCGGCGGATCGAGCGGCTGCTCGAGCGGCAGGGCGACTGATGACCAGGCGACGTTCGATCGAGACGCCCGTGTCGCTCGAGGGCGTCGGACTGCACCTGGGCACGCCCTGCCGGCTCACCTTCCGCCCGGCGGATGCGGGGGCGGGGATCGCGTTCCGGCGCGTGGACCTGCCGGGTACCCCGGTCATCCCGGCCCGCGTGGAGCACGCGGTGCTGAGCGAGCGGCGGACGCAGCTCGGCGAGGGGGAGCGCGCGCTGCATACCGTGGAGCACGTGCTGGCCGCCGTCGCGGGGCTCGAGCTGGACGATCTGCTGATCGAGATGGACGGCCCGGAGCCGCCCATTCTCGACGGCAGCGCGCTCCCCTTTCTCGACGCGCTCACGAGCGCGGGGATTGCCGAGCGCCCCGGGGTGGTGCAGTATCTCGACCTGCCGCACCCGGTGCGCGTGACCGACGGCGAGTCGGCGTACGACGTACTGCCCGCGCCGTCGCTCTCGCTCAAGGTGACGATCGACTTCCCCCACCGGCTGATCGGACGGCAGACCTGCGACGTGGCCGTGACGCGGGAGGCGTTCGCGCGCGAGCTCGCGCCCGCGCGCACCTTTGGCTTCGTGCGCGAGGTGGAGGCGCTCGCCGCGAAGGGGCTCATCCGGGGCGCGTCGACGGACAACGCGATCGTGCTCGACGAGGAGGGCGTCGTCGGGACGACGCTGCGCTGGCCCGATGAGTTCGCGCGGCACAAGGCAATGGATTGCGTGGGCGATCTCGCGCTCGCCGGGCGCCGCGTGCGCGCGCGGGTGATCGCCGTGAAGCCCAGTCACCGCGGCACGGTGATGCTCGTGCGGGAACTCGTGAAACTGGCCGCCATGGAGAAACGGATGCTCGGCATCGAAGAGATCATGAAGGTCCTCCCCCACCGCTACCCGTTCCTGCTCGTGGACCGGATCCTCGAGATCGAGGAGCGGAAGCGGATCGTGGGGATCAAGAACGTGACGATCAACGAGCCGTTCTTCCAGGGACACTTCCCCGGCCATCCGATCATGCCCGGCGTGCTGATCGTGGAGGCGATGGCGCAGGTGGGGGGCATGCTCCTCATGGGGGCGGTGGAGGACCCGGAGAGCAAGGTCGTGTACTTCATGTCCCTCGACAACGTGAAGTGGCGGAAGCCCGTGCGTCCCGGCGACCAGCTTCGCTTCGAGCTCGAGATGGTCCAGGTGCGCGGGCGCGTGTGCCGGATGCACGGGCTCGCGCGCGTGGACGGCGAGGTGGTGTGCGAGGCGGACATGGCGGCGATGGTCATCGACCGATGAGCGCACGCATCCATCCGACGGCGATCGTGTCGCCGCGCGCGGAGCTGGCGGCGGACGTCGACGTGGGCGCGTACGCCACGATCGGCGAGGGGTGCACGGTGGCGGAGGGGTGCGTGATCGCCGCCCGCGCCACGCTCGAGCGGAACGTGCACCTCGCGCCGCGCGTGCGCATCGGGATCGGCTCCGTGCTCGGGGGCGATCCGCAGGACCTCAAGTTCAGGGGCGAGGAGACGACCGTCGAGATCGGCGAGGACACGGTGGTGCGCGAATACGCGACGATCAATCGCGGCACCGCCCAGTCGATGAAGACATCGGTGGGGAAGGGGTGCTTCATCATGACGTACGTGCACCTCGCGCACGACTGCCATCTGGGCGACGGCGTCATCATCTCCAACGCCACGCAGCTCGCCGGTCACGTGACGGTGGAGGACCGGGCGATCATCTCCGGGCTCGTGGCGGTGCACCAGTTCGTGCGCATCGGCACCTTCAGCTTCATCGGCGGCTGCTCGCGCGTCGCCAAGGACATCCCACCGTACCTGAAGGCGGTGGGGAATCCGGTCAAGCTGTACGGGCTGAACAGCGTCGGACTGCAACGGAACAACTTCGACCCATCGGTGCTCCGCGAGCTGAAGCGCGCGTACCGGCTGTTCTTCCGCTCGGAGCTGAACGTGTCGCAGGCGCTGGAGCGCGCGCGGCAGGAACTGCACCTGTACCCGGAGGTGGAGCACTTCCTGGGTTTCGTCGACGCGAGTGGTCGCGGGGTGGTGATGTGAGCGACGCCCCGGTGCGGATCGGCGTGGTGGGCGCGGGGAGCCTCGGCTACCACCACGTGCGCCTTCTTCGCGAGCTCCCCGGCGCGCGGCTGGCGGGCTTTCACGAGGCCAGCGCGGAGCGCGCGGCGCGCGTGTCATCGGAGCTGGGCGTGGCGGCGGTGGAGAACCTCGACGCGTTGCTGGATGCCGTGGACGCGGTGACGATCGTCGTGCCGACGCCGGCCCACTTCGAGGTGGCGCGCCGCGCGCTCGAGCGCGGCGTGCACGTGATGATCGAGAAGCCGATCACGACGACGCTCGAGGAGGCGGACGAGCTGCTGGCCATCGCGCGCCGCTGCGGCGCGCTCGTGCAGACGGGGCACGTGGAGCGCTTCAACCGGGCGATCCGCGCGGCGCTCCCGCACATCCGCGCGCCGCTGTTCGTGGAGAGCAACCGGCTCGCGCCGTTCAATCCGCGCGGGTCGGACGTGGCCGTGGTGCTGGACCTCATGATCCACGACATCGACCTCGTGCGCACCCTCGTCCGCGGACAGGTCACCGCGCTCGCGGCGGCGGGAGTGCCGGTGCTCACGCCGTCGATCGACATCGCCAACGCGCGGCTCGGGTTCGACTCGGGCGCGGTGGCCAACATCACGGCGAGCCGGGTGTCGCGCGAGCGGGTGCGGAAGCTGCGCATCTTCCAGCGCAGCGGCTACCTGTCGCTCGACCTGGCGCAGGGGACGGGCGAGTTCTTCCGCCTGCGCGGCGACGTGGACGTGGAGGCGCTCGCCGCGGCGCCGCGGCAGATCGAGGAGTACATGGAGCGGGTGCCGCTCGCCGCGCCCGAGGGAGAGCCGCTGCGCCTCGAGCTGGCGAGCTTCCTCGCCGCCGTGCGCGGCGACGAGCCGGTGCTGGTGAGCGGCGAGGATGGGCGCGAGGCGCTCGCGCTCGCGCTGCGCATCATGCGCGAGATCGAGCGCGCGCTCCCCGCCCTGGCCGAGTCGCCCCGTGCGTGAAGTGTTGTTCGTCGCCGGGGAGACCTCCGGCGACCTGCACGCCGCCGGAGTCGCCGCCGAGCTTCGCCGCCGCGCGCCGGAGCGGCCGCTCGCCGGGATCGGCGGCACGCGCATGGAGCGCGCGGGGGTGTCGCTGCTCGAGCACACCGACCGGCTCGCCGTGATGGGGTTCACCGAGGTGCTGAAGCACATCCCGCGACACTGGCTCCTGCTGCGCGCGGTGCGCCGCCGGCTGCGCGAGGGGAGCGTGGGGCTGGTGATCCTCGTCGACTACCCGGGCTTCAACATGAAGGTGGCGAGGGCGGCGCGCGCGGCGGGGGTGCCGGTGCTCTACTACATCACGCCGCAGGTCTGGGCGTGGGGGGCGGGGCGGCTCGCCGAGATGGCGCGCACGGTGACGCACGCCGCGGTGATCCTCCCGTTCGAGGAGGCGCTGCTGCGCGAGCACGGCATCACCGCGACGTTCGTGGGGCACCCGCTGCTCGATCGCGCGCGCTCGCTCCCCACGCGCGAGGCGGCGCGAGCGGAGCTCGGGCTCCCCGCCGACGCGCCGGTCCTCGCGCTCTTTCCCGGGAGCCGCGCGCAGGAGATCGACCGGCACCTCGATGCCTTCGTCGCCACGGCGCGCGAGCTCGAGCGCCGCGTGCCGGGGCTCCGCCCGGTGGTGAGCGTGGCGCCGGGCATCACGCTCGACGCCGCGCGGTGCCCCTATCCGGCGGTGCACGGCGCCTCGTTCACCGTGTGGCGGGCCGCGGATGCCGCGCTCTCCAAGAGCGGGACGTCCACGCTCGAGGCGGCCGTGGCCGCCTGCCCGCTCGTCGTGGCCTACCGCACCGGGGCGCTCAGCTACGCGATCGCCCGCCGCGTGGTCACGATCCCGCGCATCGGGCTGGTGAACGTGGTGGCCGGGCGCGAGGTGGCGCCCGAGCTGATCCAGGATGCGCTGGAGCCGCGCCGGGCCGCGGATCTGCTCGAGCCGCTGCTCGCGCACGGGACGCCGGAGCGCACCGCCATGCTCGCGGGCCTCGCCGACGTGCGGGCCCGGCTCGGCGAGGCGGGAGCGGCGGGGCGCGTGGCCTCGCTCGCGCTCGAGCTGGCGCGGTGAGCGGCGCGGTGCGCGGCGCGGTGCGCGACGACGAGGCGCGCCGCCGCCGGAAGGAGCGGCGCACCGCGCTCGCGGTGCGCGTGGGCGGTCTCGTGCTCCGGCTGCTCGCCCGCACGTGGCGCATCCGCGAGGTGAACCGCGAGCCGAGCCAGGCGCTCCGCGATGCGGGGCGACCGGTGGTCTTCACCCTCTGGCACGGCGAGATGCTCGCGCTGCTCTGGCACCACCGCGACGAGGGGATCTCGGTGCTCATCAGCGAGCACGGGGATGGGGAGATCATCGCGCGGGTGGCCGAGTCGTTGGGCTTTCGCACCGTGCGAGGCTCCACCTCCCGCGGCGCGGACCGCGCGCTGCTCGGCATGAGCCGGGTGGTGCAGCGTGGCGGCGATCTCGCCTTCACCCCGGATGGCCCGCGCGGCCCCGCGCACACCTTCGCGCCCGGTGCCCTCATCGTCGCGCAGCGGAGCGAGGCCCCGGTGGTCACCCTCGCCGTGCACGCCCGGCGGTGCTGGCGGCTCCGGAGCTGGGACTCGTTCATGATCCCCAAGCCGTTCGCGCGGATCGCCATCGCCTACGGGGTGCCGGAGCCGGTGTGCGCGGCCACGCCGCGCGACGCGGTGGAGCAGGTGCCGCGGTTCGAGGCGCTGATGGCGGAGACGGCGCGTGCCGCGCGCCGCTGAGGTCCGGGCGATCGAGCGCGTGTGGTACGGCGAGGGCGCCCTCCCCGCGCTGGGGCGCGCCGCCCTCGCTCCCCTGGAGGCGCTGTACGCCGCGGCCACCGCCACCCGCGGCGCGCTCTACGACGCGCGCCTCCTGCGCGCCCATGCCTCGCGCATCGCGGTGGTCGGGGTGGGGAACCTCACCGTGGGCGGGACGGGGAAGACGCCGGTGTCCGCGTGGCTCGCGCGCCGGCTGGCCGAGCGCGGCGCGCACCCGGCGATCGTGCTGCGCGGTTACGGGGCGGACGAGCCCCTCGTCCACCAGCAACTGAATCCCGAGATCCCCGTGATCGTCTCCGCCGACCGCGTCGCCGGCATCGCCCGCGCCGCCGAACTCGATGCCGACGTGGCCGTGCTCGACGACGCCTTCCAGCACCGCCGCGCCGCGCGCGATGCCGACGTCGTCCTGGTGAGCGCCGACCGCTGGGGGGCGCGCCGGCGCCTCCTCCCGGCCGGGCCGTGGCGCGAGCCGGCGCGCGCGATCCGGCGCGCGTCGCTCGTGCTCGTGACGCGGAAGGCGGCATCGCGCGAGCGGGCGGAGCGGGTGAGCGCGGAGGTCGGCGCCATCGCGCCTGGCGTGCCGCGCGCGGTCGTCCACCTCGCTCCGGGGGCGCTGCGCCGCGCGGCCGATCCCGCCGCCGATCCCGTCGAGGAGCCGATCGACGGCATGGCCGGCGCGCGCGTGCTGGCCATCTCCGCGATCGGCGACCCGGGCGCCTTCCGCGCGCAGCTCGCGGAGACGGGCGCCACCGTGCTCGACGCCGCCTTCCCCGACCATCACCGGTTCGTCGCCGCGGACGCGGCATCGCTGGCGGCGCGTGCCGAGACCGAAGGCGCGCGCCCCGTGTGCACCCTCAAGGACGCCGTCAAGCTCGCGCCGCTCTGGCCTCGCGCGGCGTCGCCGTTGTGGTATGTTTCTCAGCAGCTGTCCGTCGAGACCGGCGCCGATCACCTGGATCACCTCGTGACGGCGCTGCTCGGGACATCGCATCGCCAACCCTGAGCCAGCCGGATCCGCTCCGGCCTTCCTCTCATATCATGCCCACCGACCTCAGACTCTCCACCGCCAAGATCGTCAGGCCCGACAAGGACCGCTTTCTGAACGAGGACAATCCCTTCGAGGACATGATGTCGCGCTTCGACCGCGCGGCGGAGCTGCTGGACCTGGAGCCCGGCCTGTACAAGATCCTGCGTCACTCGGAGCGCGAGATCACGCTCTCCGTTCCCGTGCTGATGGACAACGGCGAGATCGAGGTGTTCACGGGTTACCGCGTGCAGCACAACACCTCGCGCGGCCCCGCCAAGGGCGGGATCCGCTTCGACGAGCACGTGAACCTCGACGAGGTGAAGGCGCTCGCGGCGTGGATGACGTGGAAGTGCGCGGTGGTGAACATCCCGTTCGGCGGCGCGAAGGGCGGCGTGGTCTGCGATCCGCTCAAGCTCAGCGTGTCCGAGCTGGAGCGCCTGACGAGGCGGTACACGGCCGGGTTGATCGGCGTGCTCGGCCCCGACTCCGATGTGCCGGCGCCGGACGTGAACACGAACGAGCGCGTGATGGCGTGGGTCATGGACACGTACTCCATGCACATGCGCCACACGGTGACGGCGGTGGTGACGGGGAAGCCGGTGGAGATGGGCGGCTCGCTGGGGCGTCGCGAGGCGACCGGGCGCGGGTGCATGATGGTGACGCTCGCGGCGCTCGAGCACCTGGGGATGAAGGTGGCCGGGACGACCGTCGCGGTGCAGGGCTTCGGGAACGTGGGGTCGGTCGCGGCGAAGCTCCTGCAGGAGCAGGGGTGCAAGGTGGTGGCGATCGGCGACCGCTCCGGCGCGCTGCACGACCCGAAGGGGATCGACGTGGCCGACGCGATCGCGTACGTGAAGGAGCACCGGTCGCTGGAGGGGTACCCGAAGGGGGACCGCCTGACGAACGACGAGCTGCTCACGCTCGATGTGGACGTGCTGGTGCCGGCGGCGCTGGAGAACGTGATCACCCGCAAGAACGCGGCGAGCATCAAGGCGAAGATCATCTGCGAGGGAGCGAACGGGCCGACGACGGCGCCGGCGGACGCGATCCTCGACGAGAAGGGCGTGTTCGTGATCCCCGACATCCTGGCGAACGCGGGCGGCGTCACGGTGTCGTACTTCGAGTGGGTGCAGGACCGCGGCGGCTACTTCTGGACGGAGCAGACGGTGAACGAGCGTCTGCAGCAGATCATGCAGAACAGCTTCCGCGATGTGCTCGACCTGTCGCGCCGGCACAAGGTGAACATGCGCACGGCGGCGTACATGCTGGCGATCTCGCGCGTGGCCACGGTGCACCGGCTGCGCGGGATCTACGCGTGAGCGGGCGCTGAAGATCGTCATCGCCGCCGTCGGCAAGCCGCGGGATCGCGGGCTGGCGGCGGCGATTCGCGAGTACGAGGCGCGCGCGGCGCGATACTGGCCGCTGGAGACGCGCGAGGTTCGCGAGGAGCCGGCGCGCGCGCGGACGCCGGCCGAGGTCCGCGCCAGGGAGGGGGAGCGGCTGCTCGCGGCCGCCGGCCCATCGGCGCTGGTGGTGGCGTGCGACGCGGAGGGAACGCTGCAGCGATCGGCCGAGTTTGCCGAGTGGCTGCGGGGGGAGCGGGAGCGGGCGGGCGCGGACGTGGCGTTCCTCCTGGGGGGCGCGTACGGGCTGTCGGAGGCGGTGCTCGCGCGCGCGCGCGTGCGGCTGGCGTTCGCGCGGTGGACGATGCCGCACGAGCTCGCGCGACTGGTGCTCGCCGAGCAGCTCTACCGCGCCGGCACCATCATTCGAGGGGAGCCCTATCACAAGTGAGGTCCCGGGCCCGCGTGGGCGTCCAGGCGGGGGCGCGGGGCTTCGCGGCGTCGGACGAGAGGCATATGGCGAGGCAGCGGGAGCGATGTACGAGCGGCGAGGCTCGAGGGAGCATGGTCGCCGCGGTGGGGGCGGCCGGAGGCGAGGGCGCGGGGATGCGCGGGCGGGGGCGCTCGTGACGGAGCCGGTGGTGCTCACGCGCCGACTGGGCGGGGCGCTCGGCCGCGGCCTCATGGGCGGGACGCTCCCCGGCGAGTGGTACGCGCGTCCGCCGCGGTCGAGAGGGGAGTGGCGCGCGCACGTGGAGCGCGTCCGGTCGGACCTCGCGCGCCACGACTGGTACGGGGCGCTCGCGCCGGCGCTCCAGGCGAGCGGCGCGGCGGCGGCGCGCCTGGGGCGTGTGGCGGGGGGGCGCGGGGTGGTGGTGACGACGGGGCAGCAGCCGGGCCTGTTCGGGGGGCCGATCTACACGTGGAGCAAGGCGCTGAGCGCGATCGCGCTGGCGGAGGCGGTGGAGCGGGAGACGGGGATCCCGGCGGCGCCGGTGTTCTGGGCGGCGACGTACGACGCGGACTTCGCCGAGGCATCCGCCAGTTATGTCGCACTGGGCGACCGCGTCGAGCGCCTCCAGATGCCCCCCACGGAGCACCCGGGGCGCTCCATGCGCGATACCCCGCTCGGCGACGTGTCGCCCCTCTACGACGCGCTGGAGCGCGCTGCGGGAAGCGCCGCCGACCCGGGCCTCCTCGCCCTCGTGAAGGACGCCTACGCGCCCGCGGAGACCGTTGGGGGCGCGTTCGTGAGCCTCCTCCGCGCCGTGCTCGAGCCGCTGGGGATGGCCGTGCTCGACGCCGGACATCCCGCCGTGATCGAGGCGGAGCGCCCGCTCGTGCGCATGGCGCTCAGCGACGCGGACGCCGTCGATGCCGCGGTGCAGCGGCGCGACGCGGAGCTGC
>DASUXC010000118.1:0-88607 GCA_036378095.1 Gemmatimonadaceae bacterium
CGAGGTGGCGCTGACGCCCGGCACCGTGGCGGACTTGATCGCGCAGGACCGTGGTGCCTGACCCTGGCCGGGGAGCATCTGCCACGCGGGGACGGGCCGATCTCCTCCGCTACATCGAGACCAGCGCGCTCCTCGCCGCGCTCCTCGAGCAGGAGCCCGAGGCGAAACGCGCGCTCCGCGCGAAGGGCCAGCGCGTCACGTCGGTGCTCACCATCGCGGAGGCGCAGCGAGCGATCGTCCGAGCGCGCGGAGCCGGGCGGTTGGACACCGCTCAGGAGCGTGCCGTCGTACGGGCGCTCCGGACGTTTGCCGCCCGTTGCGACCTCGTGGCGGTGACCGAGGACGTGCTGGAGCGCGCCGGCCGTCCCTTCCCTATGGAGCCGATCCGTACACTCGACGCCTTCCATCTGGCTACCGCCGAGCTGCTCGGTGAGCCACCGGCGCTGCTGACCATCGTGACGCGCGACTCGCGCGTGCGGGACAACGCCACGGCGATGGGGTACGCGACGGACTGAGTGGGTCGGCACTCGGATCTGGGGGAGAACGGCGGCTCGCGGCTCGCGGCTCTCGGCCATCGGCTCTCGGCTCTCGGCTACGGCACACGCCGGGAGCTCTCTATCCGGGGCAGTAGCCGAGAGCCGAGAGCCGAGAGCCGACAGCCGACAGGCTGGAGCCGATGGCCCCGCCCTACTGCCCCTCCTTCCCCACCGGCGCCCGCGACTCCACGCGCACCGCCAGGAGGCACTGGTCCGCGCGGCGGATCGTCTTCTGGAGCGACTCGGAGCCCTGCCGCGCCGCCCAGCCGAGCGAGAACGGCACCGGCGCCGTGCGCAGCGCGGCGTTCTGGAGGCGGCGCGCCACGCGCTCGGCCACTGCCGCGTCCGCGTCGCGGAGCACGATCACGAACTCGTCCCCGCCCACGCGAACCACCGCCTCGTCGGAGCGGACGTGCCGGGCCAGGAAACGGCTCATCCGCACGAGCACCTGGTCCCCCGCGCGGTGCCCGTGCTCGTCGTTGAACTGCTTGAAGTGATCGATGTCGATGAACAGGCACCCCCACGACACCGGGTCGCACGCCGCGGAGAGCTCACGCTCCACCTCCTCGAGGTGGCGGCGGTTGTAGCACCCGGTGAGCGGGTCGCGTACGCTCTGGTCGCGGAGCTGCTCCTCGAGCGCCTTGCGCGCGGTGATGTCCACGATGATCCCATGGAACACCGCGTCCCCCGTCCCCGCATCGTTCGCCGTGTACGTGGTGTCGAGCACCGTGCGCACCGCGCCGTCTCTCCGCACGATCTGCAGCTCGAACTCCCGCACCGCGCCATCGCGGGCGAGCAGCGCCATCTCCTCCTGCCGCCGCGCCGGATCCACGAGCAGCTCGGCCACGTTGACCGCGCGCAGCTCGTCGAGCGACGCCGCGCCGAACAGCTCGACGAACGCGGGGTTCGCGTCGAGAATCTCCCCCCTGGCGTTGCTGATGTAGATGCCTTCCTGGATCTTGGCGATGAACTGCCGCAGCGTCTCGGGGTCGCGGAGGCTGGCGCGCGGCGGGGGCGCGGACGGGGCGCTCACGATCGGGCGAGCCTCCGCGCCGGTGCCGGCTCGGCCCCCGGCACGCCGGGCGCCGCGACGGCACGCGCCGGCGGCACCACCGGCGTGACCGCATCCACCGGCACCACGCGCCGCTCCCACTGGCGCATCATCGCCGCGAAGGCGCGCGCCACCTCGGCGTCGAACGCGACCCCCGACTGCTCCTCCACGTAGCGCAGCGCGCGGTCCGGCGTCCACGCGCCGCGGTGGAAGCGGCGCGTGCGCAGCGCGTCGTACACATCGCACACCTGCACGAGCTTCGTCGCGTAGTGGCAGTCGCGCGGGAACCGGAAGCACGGGTAGCCCCCGCCGCCGGGGAGCACGTGGTGCTCGTACGCCACCACCGCCGCGAGGTCGAGCTGCGGCTCGCTCGCCAGGATGATCCGCGCCCCGTCCACCGGGTGGCGGCGGATGACCGCCCATTCCTCGTCCGTCGGCGGCCCCGCCTTCGTCACGATCCCGCGCGGCACCAGCGTCATCCCCACGTCGCGGAGCAGCCCCGCCACGCCGACCGCGTGCGCATCCCGCCCGCCGAGCCCCAGGTACTCCGCGAGCGCCATGGCGAGCACGGCGACGTTCATCGCGTGCGCCGCGGTGTACTCGTCCGCCGCCTGCAGCTCCAGCAGCGGCAGCATGACCTCGCTGTCGCCGTGCATCGCCGCCGCGAGCGAGGCCACCAGCGCCTCCGCCTCCCCCACCGGCAGCGCACGCCCCGCCCGCGCCTCGCCGAACACGACCCCCACCGCCTCGATCTCCTCGGTGAGCGGAAAGTGCGCGCCGTCCACCGGAGGCCGGTCGTCGAGCAGGCGGTCGCCATCGCCGCGAATCCCGACCGCGCCGAAGCGGATGCTCGCGTAGTCGCGCATCTCCGCCGTCTGCTGGTGCCGCGGATCGTGCCACCCGGGGCTCACCCGCCCCATGATGTCGTGCAGCAGGTCCTCGAACTCCTCCCGGATCACCGGCGCCACGATCTCCACGCGCTGCACGCCGGCGTTCGCGAACCGCTCGGCCCAGTCCCAGTCGCGCAGCTCGCGCACCGCGGCGCTCCCGAACACCACCTCGCCGGCGAGGAACGAGAACGTGGGACACGGAATCTCCGCCTGGAGCTCGCGCAGCGCGTCCAGCGCCACGGCGACCGCCCCGGTTCGCGCCGGGTGCGTGGGCCCGTACAGCGCCATCGCCGAGAGCGCCTTGCCGAGCGCGCCGAGGAACCGGACGGGATCAGCCACGCGACCTCCCGGGCGAGGTGGCGGCCCGCCGGACGTCGGCATCGGGCGACCGTTCGGCGAGGGCGAGGGCCGCGGCGGCGCGCGGGTGGTCGCGCCAGCCGCGCGCGAGCCCGGCGAGCGCGCCGAGCATCTCCGGCGTCTTCGGCAGGAGCTTCTCGCGGCCGAGGAGCGTCCGTCGGGACACCGTGCGCGCCAGCAGCCAGTCCAGCGTGTCGCTCGCCCCCGAGGCGCCGATCACGCGCACCGCCAGCGCGCGCAGCTCGCTCGGGAGCGCGCGTGCCTCGACCTGCTGCGTGATGAGCGGCACCGCCGCGCTCGGGCACCGGTCGAGCGCCGCGGTGAGCGCCATGCGCACGAGCCCCGAGTCGCGATCGCCGAGCGCGGCGACGATCGCCGCGTCGCGGTGCTCCCCCGAGCGCAGCATGAGCTTGAGCGCCTCGCGTCGCACCCGCGCGTCCTCGTGCACCAGGAACCGCTGCGCGGCGAAGCCCGCGGGCGGCGCGGGGAGCATGCCGAGCAGCGTGAGCAGGTTGCGCTGCACGTACCACGGCAGGTCGTGCGCGGCGAGCCGGCGCGCCACCAGCGGCCCCACATCGGAGCCGAGCCGCGCCACCAGGTCGAGCAGCTTGCGGCGCATGGCGCGCGTCTCGCTCGTCTCCAGCGCGTCCAGCAGCAGCTCCACCGCGTCCATCCCCATGCGCGCGGCGACGCGGTCGAGCAGCGCCGGATCCACCTGCTCCTCGCGCAGCAGGAGGCGCACGTTGTCGCGCGTCGCCACGAGCGGCCAGAGCGCGCGCGCCGCCGCGTTCCCCTCGCCCGCGCGGTCGAGCAGATCGAGCAGCATGGCGATCCCGCCGTGCGACACGAGCTGGTGCACCGCGAGCCACACCGACGCGCCGAGCGCATCGGCTTCGAGGCTCGTCATCACCAGCCGCTTCGGCTCGCACGCGTGTTGGCGCTGCATCACGACCTGGACGGCGCGCCGACGCATGAGCCCTTCGAGCACGCGCTGGTGGCGCTCCGCGGCGAGCGGGAAGGCCGACGGTGCGTCCCACCCATCCACGATCCGCTCCACCTGGCCGCGCAGCGCCGCGTTCGCGCCGGCGCGCATCGGCCCGCCCCCCTGCTCCGCCTGCACCGCGAGCTTGCCGAGGAGGCGCAGCATGGTGCGCGAGATCGGTTGCCCCGACGCGTTCGCCGCCGACCGCACCAGCGCCACCACCGCCCCCGCGGTCATCTGGCGCGCGCCGTCGAGCACCAGCTTCCTGCGCCGCTCCACATCGCCGCCCAGCTCGAGCAGGCGGTCGAGCGTCTCCGGGCGGAGCGAGCGAACGAGGTCGCTGACCCCGGCGCGCACCATCGCGCTCTCCTCACCCGTCGCGCTCTGGAGCGACGCGGTGACGTCCACGAGGAAGCCGGCGACCGAAGCATCGTACACGGCACCGTCGCGCATCTCGATCGCCCGCGCGAGCACGCTCGGATCGAGCAGCTCGTCGCCGTCCGCGTCGTCGTCGAACGCGAGCGCCGCGCGGGCGAGCGCGAGCCAGATGCGCTTCACTCCGGCGCGCCGCGCCTCGTCATCGGCGACCCCGCCATCGTCCTCCAGGATCCCCAGGCGATCGTACGAGGTCGTGGTGACGACGATGTGCGGCCAGCGCGCCGCCCGCGTGTCGAGCGCGCCCGGCGGCGCATCCTGCTCCACGGCCACCGTGGAGAGAAAGTCGGCCAGCTCGTCGCGCGACAACCCCGGCACGAACCGCAGACCGCCGATGCGCTGCCGGTGCAGCCGCTGCGCGAGCTCGCGCGCGAGCGGGTCGAGCGGATCCGTGGCCACCCCGTCCACCACGAGCCGCGTGCGCGCCGTCGCGAACGCCACCGACTGCTCGAGGAGCACCCCGTCCAGCCGTCGGACGAGGCGGTCCACGGCACGGAGGCGCTGTGGATGCCCGGCGGGATAGAAAGCGTGCGTCTGCAGAGCGACGGCGAGCTCGATCAGCGGCTCGGCCACTCGGCGCGGCAGGACGGCGGTGGTTTCCGTCGTTCTGGGTGGTCTCACTTGTGGACTGGTGCCGGGCGGAACGGGGCTGGTTCACACTGTTGACCGACGGCGGTGTCCAAAGGCAACACCCGGCGACACCACGCCCTTCCGACGGCGGAGAGGCACACGTATGTTCCGGCGCCGACGCGAGATCGCGGTCGCGCGCGCCGGGGGCGTGCCTGACTATGACCATCCCATCGGGATCGGCGCGCGGCGTCTGGCGCAAAGAATGCAGGCGGCGCGAGTGCCGCTCAGGCAAGGAGCCCACCACCGTGGACAACGACATCGCCGATCGCGCGGAGACCGCCACGTCGAGCGGTCGGGATGACCACGCGATCACCCCTCGACGCCCCCTTCCCCTCGCGGCGAGCGCGCTCGACGTCCCGCTCGACCGGGACGTGTTCCTCCGCACCCTGCTGCGCGAGCTGGCCGGCGTGCTGCAGAACGTCGTGGGGCTCGAGGAGGCGTCCGGCTTCGTGAGCATCGTCGGGCAGAACATGGGCCGGCAGATCGACCACGACTATCGCGCGGCGCTGGGAATCCCGCGATTGAGCCGCGAGCAGGTCGCCCAGGTCCTCGTCGATCTCAAGGCGCGCATCCAGGGCGACTTCTACATCGTCGAGCAGGATGACGACAGGATCGTGCTCGGCAACCGCGCCTGCCCATTCGCCGAGAAGGTGATCGGCCGCCCCGCGCTCTGCATGATGACGTCCAACGTGTTCGGCTCCATCGTCGCCGAGAACCTCGGCTACGCCAAGGTGGAGCTCGGGGAGACGATCGCCATGGGGCACCCGGGGTGCCGGGTCACCGTCCATCTGCGCCCCACCGATGAGGCGGACGCGGCCTCCGGCCGCGAGTACTTCGGCGGCGAGAGCGCGGAGCAGTGAGCGGCTGGCGGTGACCGGACCGGCCGCGGACGGCAACGGCGCGTTCGCGCTCCTCGACGATGCCCGGATCGCCGGGTGGGCGGAGTCGCCCGCCGAGGCGCTCGCCGAGGGCGTGCTCCGGGCGCTGTCCGATCCCGCTCTCCTCGTCGTCGCGAGCACCGGCGTGATCCTCGCCGCGAACGGAGCGGCGGCGGCGCTGTTCGGGACGGCGTCCAGCGCGCTCCGCGGCGCACGGCTCGCGGAGCTCGTGGCCGACGAGCCGGAGAGGGTCGCGAGCTTCCTGGCGGCCAGCACTCGGACCCGGTCGCCGATTCCCGGATCGCTCCGTCCGCGACGGCGCGGGTCCGACGATGCCCCCGCGCGCCAGAGCGTCGCGGGCTCGGTGGCGCGCCCCGGTCGTACCGGCGCTCCCGCGCTCATCCTCCTGCGCTTCCGCGTCGGCGATGGCGCCGCCAGCCGTCTCCTGCTCCTCAATCACCAGCTCGAGGCGCTGACGCGGGAGGTCCGCACGCGGCGCGCGGCGGAGGCCGCGCTGCTCGGGGCCAACGAGCGGCTCCGCGACCAGGCGCTGGAGCTCGAGCGGCAGATCGAGCACGCGCGGGCGCTCGCCGACGCGCTGAGACAATCGAACGCCGAGCTCGCGGCCGCGGTCGCCGCGGCCGACGCCGCGCGCGCGGCCGCCGAGAACGCGAATCGCGCGAAGAGCGACTTCCTCGCCGTGATGAGCCACGAGCTCCGCACGCCGCTCAACGCCATCGGCGGCTACGTCGAGCTGCTGGAGCTCGGGATTCGCGGACCGGTCACCGAGGCGCAGCGGGAGGACTTCGAGCGCATCCAGCGCGCGCAGCGTCACCTCCTCGCGCTGATCAACGAGGTGCTCAACTTCGCGCGGCTCGAGGCCGGGCAGGTGCGCTACAACACCACGGTGATCCCCGTGGACGCGCTCCTCTCGGGGCTCGAGCCCCTCATCGCGCCCCAGGTGCAGGCGCAGGGGCTCCGCTACACGTACGAGGGGGTCGCCCCGACCGTGTGCATGCTCGCGGACCGCGAGAAGGTCGAGCAGATCCTCCTCAACCTGCTCTCGAACGCGGTCAAGTTCACGCCCCCAGGCGGCACCATCACCCTCGCGTGCGACGCCGACGGGTCGCTGGTGCGAGTTCGCGTGCAGGACACCGGCGTGGGGATCGCTCGCGAGAAGCTCGATCGAGTGTTCGAGCCGTTCGTGCAGATCGACCAGCGCCTCACCCGCTCGCGCGATGGCGTGGGGCTCGGGCTCGCGATCAGCCGCGATCTCGCGCGCGGCATGGGAGGCCAGCTCCTGGCGGAGAGCACCCCGGAGGTCGGCTCGACCTTCACGCTCGTCCTTCCCGCCGCGACGGCGTGAGCGCCCGCGGCGCTCGCCGGGATCGGCGGACGCCGGCGGACACGACCGTGGCTCGCGCGCTCGCGGCCACGCCTCGAAGCACGAGTCCGCCTCCCTCGGAACTTCCCCTGGCACCCCGCTTGCGCACGTCGGCTCCGACGTTCGCGGGAGTGTCACATGTCGAATCGTAAGAAGAAGGGCTCCGGCTCCTCCGCCGGAGACACGCATCACGCCACATCGGCTGATCGGGCGGCGCGCGGCGAGCCCGCCGAGCCCGGCACTTCGTCCACGCGCGGCGGTCAGTCGCGCCGCGGCGGATTTGGCGACGATCAGGGTACGCGCATCGGCTCACCCACTCCCGGCGCTCCCCGCCACGCCGGCCCCAGCACTCGTCCGGTGAAGGAGGGATTGGAGGGCGCGATCCTCGAAGAGGACGAGGGCGAGCCCGAGAGCCAGCGGGAGCCGACGGATCGCTCGAGCGATCAGGAGGAACCTCGGTGAGGCCGTCCCCGTCCCCCTCCCCCGGTCCCGCTGCATCCCCCCTGGTCCCCGGCCCCTGACCCCTGACCTCCGACCGCCAGCATGCGCCCCGTCGCCCTCTTCCTCGCCGCTCTCGCCACCATCCCCGCCGCCGCGCTCGCGCAGGACGGGAACAGCGCGCTGCGCAAGAGCGACCTGGTGCGCTTCCTCACCGGAACGACGTACTCCAAGTCGGAGATCGCGGGGATCGTGCGCAGGAGCTGCCTCGCGTTCGTGCCGACGACGCGCGACCGGCAGGACCTGAGCGAGCTCGGCGCGACGGAGAGGATCTTCAGGGAGATCGATGACTGCGTGAAGCACGGGAACCGCCCCGTGGCCACGCGCACGCCTCCGCCTCCCCCCAAGCCGCTCGCCATCACGCCCGTGAAGGCGAGCGTCTCGGCGATGGCCGGAACGGTGGCGACGTTCACCGTGCAGCTCCGCCGCGGCCGCACGCCCGAGCCCGGCGTGCGCCTCGTGCTGCGCGGCACCGACGCGATCCCCGGCGGCGCCGGAGAGGAGATCGGGGCGGTCACCGACTCGCGCGGACGCGCGACGTTCACCGTGCCGACGGGGACGCGCGCGGGAGCGTATCCACTGACGATCGCCGCGCCGGAGGGCACCACGCTCACCGGCAGCGCCGACCTCACGCTGGTCACCACGCCCGCGACGGCGCGCTCGGTCACGCTCGACCCCGAGATCCTCGCCGTGAGCCCCACGGAGCACGACGCGCCCACGGTGAAGGTGACCGTCGCCGACGCGTACGGCAACGCGATCGCCGGGCGCGAGGTCGAGTTCCGCCCGCCGCAGCGCGCCGGGTTCGTTCCGGAGACGAAGGAGACGGACGCGCAGGGGGAGGCGACGTTCAGCCTGCCCGCGCGGCTGCTCCGCGATCGCGACACGATCGGCGTGTACGTGGCGGGGAAGCAGCTCGCGACCGTGCACGTCACCACCTCCGCGTCGGCGGTCGCGGCGAACGTGGCCGCGGGGCGCACGGCCGGGCTCATGCTCGAGGCGGCGCGCCTCGCCGCCACCGGCAACCACGCGAAGGCGGAGGCGGTGTACGACAGCGTGCTCGCGGTCGATCCGAACATCCTCGCCGCGCGTCTCGGCCGCGCCTACGTGCGCTCGTGGCAGCGCGAGGACACGCTCGCGCGGCAGGACTTCCAGGGCGTGCTGCGCGTCGACACGGCGAACGTGTCGGCGCTCACGGGGCTCGGCTACAACTACGCGTGGGCCGGGGACTGGGACGACGCCGAGGCGCGCTTCCAGCAGGCGCTGCACTACGCGCCGGAGAACATCGACGCCGACAAGGGACTCGCCTACGTGTCGCTCTGGCGCGGCGACTCCACCGAGGCGGTGCGCCGCTTCCAGGACGTGGTGGAGCGGCACCCGCACGACGCCGAGGCGCTGGTGGGACTCGGGCAGGCGAGCCTCAAGGCCGGGAACACGTCGCGCGCCCGCGACGCGTTCCGCCGCGCGCTCGCGCTCGACCCGACGCGCGCCGATGCGCGGCAGGGACTCGCGGCCACCCGCGTCGTCACGCGCCCCAGAGTGGAGCTGAGTCTCTGGGGCGGCTACACCGCCTTCTCCGGGGTGAACGACACCCCGCTCGCCAGGGGGAACGGAGACACCGGGCAGTTCGGCGTGCGGTTCGCCGAGGCGGCGTACTGGCTGCGACCGAACGTTCGCCTGTGGGCGCAGTACGAGAACGGGCTCACGCTCGACAACATCGCCTTCGTGCGCGCGGGCGAGACGGCGCCGGCGTACTATCTCGGCGGGTTCGTGAACTACGGCGCGGGGCGCTACACCTCGCGGCTCGAGGGGGGATTCCGCGACCTGCCGGGTGGTGTGCGGCAGACGCTCGTGCGCGGCGAGCAGGTGTTCGACGTCACGCCATCGACGGTCGTGAAGGCGGGCGGGTGGCTCGGGCCGCGCAACGACCATCGCACCGAGTGGCTGGGCTACGGCGCCGTCGGGTTCCAGGTCGCGCCGCGGCTGCGCGTGGAGCCGACGTTCTTCTATTCGCGGAGCGGGTTCCCTGGTGAGAGCCAGCGCCGCGTGCTGCTGTACGGGGAGTACGCATTCCGGAACGGGTGGAAGGTGGGCACCGGGATCGCCGGCGGAGTGTCCGATCTCCGGACCACGCCATCGATCCTCCCCGGCGACCCGCTCCTACCAGACGGCACGGACCGGGAAAAGCTGTGGGACGCGTACGTGATCACCGAGGCACCGTTCGGCGCGCACCGCGCGCACATGCTGCTCCGGCACCAGCAGATCCTGCACGGCACCGGACTGACCGTCGTCGCGCTCGGCGTGACGCTCGGATTCTGATGAGAGACGAGAGCGGTTCCGCGTGGCGGCGGCGCTCCAGCACCGAGCGCCCGCGACGCGCCATGTACGTGTCGATCTTCGGCGCGTGGCTCGCCGCCGTGTTCTGGTTTCACCCGCGGCTCATGCACCTGCTCGACATGGCGAACGGCCCAGTGGGGTTCGCCGCGCTCGGGTTCTTCATCCTGTTCACCGAGCTGGCGTGGCTGTACGGCTTCTACAACATCGGCGTCGTCGTGTTCGCGCGGGTGTACCGGATGCGGACGCGGTGGAGCGAGCCGCCGGCGCTCCTCGGCCCGCTCCCCGCCGTCGCGATGCTCTACACCACGTGCAACGACTTCGTGGAGGAGAGCGCGGCGTCGTGCGTGGCGCAGTCGTACCCCGCGTTCACCGTGTACCTGCTCGACGACAGCACCGAGCCGGCGTACCGCGAGCGCGTGGACGCGTTCGCCGCGCGGCACCCCGAGCGCGTGCGCGTCGTGCGGCGCGGCACGCGCAAGGGGTTCAAGGCGGGGAACCTCAACCACGCGCTCGAGCACGCGGCCACCACCGAGCCGCTGTTCGCGCTCGTGGATGCCGACGAGGTGCTCCCCCCCGATTTCCTCGCCCGGATGGTGCCGCGCATCATGGAGCACGACCGGCGCGGGTTCGTGCAGGCCAACCACGAGTGCACCCCGCGCGATCCCGACTCGCTCCCCGGGGCGATGGGCGTGGGGATCGACATCCACTGGCGCTGGTACCAGCCGCTCCGCAACCGGTACGGCTTCGTCATGCTGCTCGGCCACGGCGCGGTGCTGCGCCGCCGCGCGTGGGAGGAGGCGGGGGGCTTCCCCGAGATCGTGAGCGAGGACCTCGGCTTCGCGCTGCGCATCCGCGAGCACGGGTGGCGCGGCTACTTCGAGGAGGCGGTCATCTGCCAGGAGGCGTTCCCGGAGACCATCCGGGCGTTCCGCGTGCGGCACATGAAGTGGACGCGGGGGACGTGCGAGTTCCTCGCCCGCGAGTTCCGGTGGGCGATCCGGTCGCGGCGCATCTCGCTCGTGGAGAAGCTCGACGTCCTCTTCCCCACGCTCAGCCTCCCGCTCTCGCTCTTCTACTTCCTGTACATCGTCGACGCGAATCTCGTCATCGTGTCGATGTTCGGGCACCGGCGGCTGCTCACCATCGCGTACGGCGCCCATCAGATGGTGGTTCCCACGTGGGGGCTCGATCAGCACTTCCGGGCGGTGATGAGCGCGGACTTCTTCCTCATCACGCTGATCACCTTCCTCGCCCCCATTCTCTGCTTCATCATCGAGCTCGCCCGGCGTCCCGGCACCCTGTTCCGCTTCCTCTGCCGGAGCAGCACCGTGTACGCCGCGCTCGGCCCGATGTCGTGCGTGGGGGTGCTGTCGTACCTGGTCACCGGGAAGGCCAAGTTCCTCGTGACCGGCGAGCGCGCCGACTCCACGCTGGTGAGCGCGGCGCCCGGGGAGAGCGGCGCCCGAGCGAACGTGATCCCCCCGCCGGCGCGCGCGGAGGATTCGGCATCACCGCCCGCCGCGGCCCGCGCGCCCGCGACGCGCTCGTGGGGGGCTGCCGCGTCCGCCTTCTGTGCGCGGCTCCGCGCCGGCACGCGGCGTCTGCTCGTGGGGAGCCACCCCGACCACCCCGTGGTGCAGGGTTTCGAGGTGCTGTGCGGCGTGACGTTCGGCGCCACGTGCCTCGCGCTCGTACAGGTTTCCTTCCTCGGCCTGGCGCTGGCGTTCGTGCTCCTGCCGGTGATGCACCACGTCTCGTGGGAGAACCCGCTCCTCCGCTGGCTGATCTACGTCCCCTTCGTGCTCATCCTCGCCGGCATCTCGATCGGCTGCCTCGGCGTGCTGGGCATGCAGCCGGTGTTCTTCGGGTACGGCTTCCACTTCTAACGGTCGCGCCGTTCCCACCACCTCCAGGCCATCGTCGCGATCACGAGCTGCGCCACGATCACCAGCGCCACGCACCCGCCCCACCCCGCGCGCTCCCAGAGGAAACCGGGGAGGATCCCGCCGATGCTCCCCCCCAGGTAGTAGCACGTCACGTAGACTCCGGACGCGAGCGAGCGGGCGGCCGGGGGCGAGGCGATGCGCAGGTAGCTCGCCGCGGCGGACTGGCTCATGAACGCGGCCGAACCGCACAGCGCGAGCCCGCCGATCACCAGCGGGAGCGAGTGCGCCAGGGTGAGGATGATTCCCACCACGCCCACGCTCGCGGCGGCGGTGAGGACGATGCGCGAGCCCGCGCGATCGATCCAGCGGCCGGCGGCCGGCGTGATGGCGGCACCCACGAGGTAGACCAGGAAGACGCCGCCGAGCGCCGCCGGCCCGAGGCCGAACGGCGGCGCGGCCAGGTGGAACGTGATGTAGCTGAAGGTGGCGACGAGCGCGAACAGCATGCAGAACGCGATCGCGTACGTGGCGAGCAGGCGTTCGTCGCTGAGCGCCACGCTCCGCTCGCGAATTCCGAGTCCGCCTCCGGGGTGCGGCGTGAAGTGGCGCGACGGAAGGAGCCAGCGCCAGGTGGCCGCGGCGCCGACGAGATTCAGGGCGGAGAGCACGACGAACGCCCGCCGCCACCCGCCGTGCGACGCGACCACGCCGGCTATCGCCCGACCGGAGAGCCCTCCGAGGACGTTTCCGGTCACGAACCCGGCCATGACGATCCCCACCGACGCCGCGCCGGCTTCCTCGGTGATGTAGGCGATGAGGGAGACGTACACCGCGGGGACGGCGAGCCCCTGCAGGAATCGCCAGGCCACGAGCTCGCCGAGCCCGCGCGAGGTGGCGGCGAGCGCCGTGGGGATGACCAGCGCGAACAGCGCCGCGACGATGAGCCGCTTGCGCGTCACGCGGTCGGCGAACAGGCCGATCACGGGCGCGCCGAGGGCCACGGCGATCGTCCCCGCGCTCACCGTCGCGCCGGCCGCCGCCTTCGAGGCGTGGAACACCGATTCGAGCAGCGGAAGGAGGGGCTGCGTGGCGTACAGGTCGAGAAAGCAGCAGAACCCGGCGAGCGCCACCGCCAGCACCCCGGCCGCCGGCAGCCGTCGCATCGCCTCCGCGCCGCGCGCGTCCTCGGCGTACTCTCCAGTGCGACGCGGGCTCGCGCGGCGGCTCGCCGCCGTCGCATCGCTCATCGTGTCTCGAGCTTCGCTCTCACCCTCGCGCCTCTTCGCCATTCCTCACGCCGACTGAATGTCGCCGACCCGCGCCACGTTCCTCGCCGCCGCGGCGCGCCGGCTCACCGACCCGCGCTCGCCGCCTCCCCGCTCGGCCGCCCGGCTTCTTGCGAGCACGGGCCGGCCCCGTATCTTCGTCACCGGCCGGTGACATGGACGACCATCGTCACCATGTGGTGACATTCCGGGAGCGAGGTCTCATGGCGCGAGGGAGCACGGAAACGAGGGAGCGCATCGTGCAGGCGGCGGGGCGCCTGCTCGCGCGGGACGGCTATCGCGCGATGGGGGTGAACGCGATCGCCGAGGAGGCGGGGGCGAACAAGGTGCTCATCTACCGCTACTTCGGCGGGCTCCCCGGGCTGCTCGGCACCCTCGCCCGCGCGCATCCGCTCTGGCCCAGGGCGGATGCCGTGGTGGACTCCGCGCCCACGCTCGAGCGCGCGCTCTACCTCGCCGTGCTCGAGACGGGGCGCCTGGTGCGGGAGCAGCCCATCGCGCGGGAGATCCTCCTCTGGGAGCTGGCGGAGCGGAACGAGGTCACCGCCGAGCTGTCGGCCGTTCGAGAGCGCGAGACGGAGCGGCTCATCGAGGCGCTCCGTTCCCGTTTCTCCCTCCCGCCGTTCGTCGATCTCCCCGCGCTCCACGCCCTCCTCTCCGCCGCTCTCTCCTACCTCGCCCTCCGCGCCAGCGACCCCGCCCCCACCTTCACCCTCACCCCTTCCACCGACTCCGACTGGCGTCGCATCGAGCGCGCCGCCGCCGCGGTGGTCCGGGCGGCGGTCGGCGTGATGGAGTGACTGGGGGCTGGGGGCCGGGGGCCGGGGGGGATGAGGCGGGAACGGGGGAGAGGGATCGGGAACGTCAAAGACAGGGGACGGCGGGCAGAGAGCCATCGGCGTGTGCCCTCCCGCTTCTCTCCACCCCCGCCGTTCCCCCCTGGCCCCCGGCCCCCGGCCCCCAGCCCCTACTCCCTCACCTCCAGCGTGACCAGCACCGTCCTCGGCTGCCCCGGGCTCACGAAGCCGCTCGCGCGCACCTCGGCGTAGCGCCGGTCGAGAATGTTCTGCACGCCGACGGCCAGCGCCCAGCCCGAGGAGATCGGGATCAGACCGCGCGCGTTGAACAGCACGTACGGCGACGTCCTCGCGTCCGGCTCGCCGATCGGCGTGAACGGACCGGTGTACGCCGCCCAGATCGAGCCCAGCGCCCCCTTGTACTGCACGTCGGCGCCACCCTCCACCGTGGCGCGCGCCACTCCGAACACCGGCTTCCCGGCGAGCGACTCCCCCTCGTCCGTCACCAGCCGCAGGTAGTGCGCGTCGTTCACCGTCGCGTGGGTGAACAGCGCCACCGTGGGCGTCACACCGAGCCGTCCATCCACCTCCACGCCACGCCGCCGGCTCCGTCCGTTCGCCAGCGTCTCCAGCGTCGCCTCGTTGAACGTCTGCTCGTTCGTGACCTCCACGTCGAACAGCGCCACCGATGCCTCGAAGCGGTCGGCCGCCGCGCGCACCCCCACCTCGCTCGCCCAGGCGCGGCTCGGCTCGAGCGACGGGTCCGCGATCACGCCGTCGGCGGAGCGGAAGCCGCCGTTGAACGAGCCGTACGCGGAGAGCACGGGGCCGAACCGGTAGATCGCGCTCACCTTCGGCGTCACCACGGCGCGCGTGTGGCTCACCGACGCGTCGGAGTCCCACGGCGTGCTGCCGTAGCGCATCCAGTCGAGCCGCCCCCCCAGACCGAAGCTCAGCCGGCTGGTCGCATCCCAGTGCGCCTCCACCACCGGCGCCAGCGAGAGATAGCTCGCCTCGATTCGCGCCGGCGTGCCGTCCTCGAACTGGAAGGTGCTGTCGCGATGACGGTCGGTCGTGAAGTAGCGCTGGTATCGCGCGCGCACGCCGCGGTAGCTCACCCCCGTCATGAGGTGCACCGCGCCCACCTGTCGCGCGAAGCGCGTGTATCCGCCCCCGCCGAGCCGGCGGTCGAGCTCCTCCGTCTGCGACTCGGCTCCCTCGCCGATCCCGCCTTCCGGTGGGATGTGCAGGAAGATCCGCCAGTCGCCCCCCTGCCCGTACAGCATCGACTCCAGCGTCCCGCCGCCGACGTTCCGCGCGATCTCCGCGCGGAGGGTGGCGAGCCCCGTCCTCCCGCCATCGCTCCGGTCGATCGCCTTGTCGAGATCGCCGCGGCGGAAGTCGTCGAGCGTGAGGAAGCCGGGCGAGTCCCAGCGCGCCGCGTACCCCCGCGCGCCGATCGTCGTCTTCCCCCCGTCGGCGCGGAGCCACGTCTGGTTGTACAGCACGTGCCCCGCGCGCGAGTCGCTGTTCGGTCGCCAGCCATCCTCGCGCTGAAGGTCGCCGCCGAGCACGAAGCCGCCGTGCTCTCCCGCCGTCCCGGAGAGGAGCGACACGCGCGCATCGCCGTACGAGCCCGCGCGCGCGCTCACGTGCGTGCCCACCGCCACCGGCACCGTCTCCACCTCCACCTCGCCGCCCATCGCGAAGTTCCCGATCCACGGCGACACCGGGCCCTTGAGCACGTTGATCCGCGACACCGCCTCGGGCAGGATCTGGTTCCAGTCGGCGTACCCTTCGGCGTGCCCGTTCACCGGCTGGTTCACCGGCACGCCATCGATCGTGACGGCGACGTCGGTGGAGTGGTCGGAGGTGAAGCCGCGGATCACCGCGTCGGAGGCGAAGCCGGGCCCCTGCCCCTGCTGGTGCACCTCGACGCCCGCGGTCTGTCGCACGATGTCCCACGCGTTCGTCGCCGGCGTGGTGCGGATGGCGGTGGGGAGGATGACCACGCCGCTCGCCGCATCGGCGCGGCGGGAGGGCGCGGCGACGACACGCACCGGAGGAAGCGCGTGCGCGTGTCCGCGCGACGCCGCGCGCGCGCTGTCGCCGCGCGTCACGCTGTCGGCGTGCGCGGCGCTGTCGGTGGCGGCGGTCTGCTGCGCCGCCGCGGCCGGCGCGGCGAGGGCGGCGAGGGCGGCGAACAGGAGCGCGCCCGTGATGCACATGATGGATGCGACCAGCGGCGACACGGCGCGCCGCCGGAACGAGACACCGAGACGTGACATGGCTCCCCCTCCGCAGGGGATGTGAGAGTTCGTGCGAGCTTCGAGGGTGTTGGAACGCGAGCGGTCTACGCGCCGAGCGCGTGCGGAGGACCGTTCGCGAAGGGGAGGGTGTGCGGTGGCGCGTGTGGACGGGGCGCGTCGGCGGCGAGCCATGGCGCGCGCCGCTCGGCGGCGGCCACGACCACGCCGTACTCCCGTGCCTCGGGCACGGAGGGCCACGCGATCGTGCCGCACGTGCCGAGGCAGGTGCACCGATGCGGCGCGTTGCCGGGTGAGGGTGCGTGGTGATGCGCGCCGTGGCCGCCCATCGGCATCGACGCGAGCATCCCCACCGCCCCATCGTGCGTCGGACACCGATGCACCGCCGCCGCCGCCGTGACACAGGCGACGAGCCAGATGGCGAGAACGAGCGCGAGCGCGCGCTGCGGCCAGGGGCGGTGCATGGCGTACAACTTAACGAGCTTGGCGAGGAAAGCGGAGCAGAGAACGCGGCGCTCGGGAAGACACGGCTCTCGGCTCTCGGCTCTCGGCTCTCGGCTCTCGGCTCTCGGCTCTCGGCTCGCTGCACACCCCGAGAGCTCTCTGTGCAGGGCTTTAGCCGAGAGCCGAGAGCCGTGTCTTCCCGTGCACCGATGGCCGCCTCTCCCAGTAGGCAAACCGCCCCGCGCCGCGTATGCTTCTGCAGTCCCATCCGTGCTGGAGGCCGTCCGTCGTGAGATCCCGCCGCCATCGCCCTCGCCCGCGCGCCGCGCGGCACGCTCGACGCGCATCGTGATCTCGACGAGCGCCACCGGCGCGCCCCTCCCGTCGGCGGAGCGCCCCGACGGCGCGCCGGTCATCGAGGTCGAGGGGCTCACCAAGCTCTACGACGACCTCACCGCCGTGGACGGGCTCTCCTTCCGCGTGGCGTCGGGCGAGGTGCTCGGCCTCGTCGGGCCCAACGGCGCGGGGAAGACGACCACGCTGCGCAGTCTCTGCGGGATCATCCGGCCCACGCGCGGCGCGATCCGCGTGGCCGGACACGACATCGTGCGCGATCCCGTCCCCGCCAAGCGCGCGCTCGCCTTCATCCCCGATGAGCCGCAGCTCTTCGAGTACCTCACCGTCACGGAGCACCTGCGCTTCGTGGGACGCGTGTACGGCGTGAGCGACGCGCCCGCGCGCATCGGCCCGCTGCTCGACGAGCTCGAGCTGAGCGACAAGCGCGACGCGCTCCCCGGCGAGCTGTCGCGCGGCATGCGGCAGAAGCTGGCCATCGCCTGCGGCCTGCTGCACGAGCCGCGCGCGCTCATCCTCGATGAGCCGCTCACCGGGCTCGACCCGGCGGGGATTCGCAAGATGAAGGCGACGATCGTCGCCCGCTCGCGCGCCGGCGCGGCCGTGGTGTTGAGCTCCCACCTCCTCCACCTCGTGGAGGAGCTGTGCACGCGTCTCCTCGTCATCCAGGGCGGCCGGCTCGTGGCGTTCGGCGCGATCGGCGACATCGTGGCCGAGCGGCCGCAGCTCGCCGGGCGCGGGCTCGAGGACATCTTCCTCGCGCTCACCGGAGCGGACGAGCCGGCCCGTCGCTGATGCGCGCGCTCGTCTGGCTCGTGGCGCGGAGCGCGCGCAACCGGTTCGCGCAGCGGCTGCGCCGCGCGCGCCAGCCGCGCTACGCGCTCGCCCTCATCGCCGGCGCCGCCTACCTGTGGCTGGTGTTCGCGTCGCCGGGACGTCGCGCGCCACTCGCCGGCGCCTCCATGAACGGGCTCGCGCACCTCTCGTACGCGCTCGGCCTCGCCGTGCTGGTGGGGAGCTGGTGGCTGCTGGGGAGCGAGCGCCCGCCGCTGGCGTTCACCGCGGCCGAAGTGCAGCTCCTCTTTCCCGCCCCGCTCTCGCGGCGCCAGCTCGTCCAGCTCAAGCTCCTCCAGGCGCAGGGCGCGGTGCTCGTGAGCACGGTGATCTGGCTCTTCCTGCTCGGCGCCGGCGGCGTCGCCGCCCCACTGCGCGCGGTGGCGCTCTGGGTGGTGTTCACGACGCTGCACCTGCACCACGCCGGGGCCTCGCTCGTGCGCGCGGGCGCCGCCGAGCACGGCGCCGCCGGGCTGCGCCGCGGCGCGTGGCCGATGGCGCTGTTCGTCGCCGCGGCGCTCGTCGGCGGCATTGGGATCTTTCGCGAGATGCCCGCGATCCGCGCCGCGCTCGACGCCGGCGGCATCACCGCCGCCGCCCGCGCGGTGCTGCGCGCCCCCACGGTGATGCTCGTCCTCGCGCCCTTCCGCGCGCTGCTCGCCCCCGTGTTCGCGCGCTCGGCCAGCGAGTGGTCGCGCACGATGATCCCCGCCCTGCTCCTCCTCGTCGTGCACTATCCATGGGTGCTGCGCACCGACGTCGCCTTCGAGGAAGGCGCGGCCGAATGGGCCGCCCGCCGCGCCGCCGCCCAGGCGGCCGGGGGAACCGCACGGCGCACGGCCCGCGGCGCCCGCCCCGGCGCGCCCAGGTGGCGCGCGGCGAGCGCGCGGCTCCCGCTCGCGCCGAGCGGAACGCCGGCGATGGCGATCGTCTGGAAGAACATCCTCGCCTTCCTCCGCACCGTCCGGCTCTCGTCGATCGTCATCATCGCCATCGCGGGCACCGCCGGGTTCGCGATCTCCGCATCCAGGTCCGCCGGCGCCCGCGGCGGCGCGTGGTTCATCGGCACGATCGCGCTCTCCTTCGCCGCCGCGCTGGTGATCCTCGGCCCGCTCTGGATACGCAACGACCTCCGCCTCGACATGCTGCGCCTGGAGGCGCTCCGCGCCTACCCGCTGCGCGGCGCCTCCATGGTGCGCGCCGAGGTGGCCGGATCCGCGATCACGCTCACCCTGATCCAGATGTCGCTCGCGTTGGTGGCCGCGATCGCCTTCCCCGCGAGCGATGTGCCGGCGTTCGCCCGGAGCGCGCGCGCCGCGCTGGCGCTCGCGGCGCTCCTGGCCCTCCCGGCCGTGAATGGCGCCGGGCTCCTCGTGCAGAACTCGGCCGCGCTCCTCTTCCCCGCCTGGGTGCGGCTCGGCCTCACGCGTCCGCGCGGGATCGAGGCGATGGGGCAGGGGATCCTCACCACCTTCGGCTCGCTCGTCGGGCTCGTGCTCCTGCTGCTCGTCCCCGCGGCGGTGGGGATCGCGGCGGCGTACGCGCTCTTCCCATCCATCGGCGCGTGGGCGCTCCCCCCCGCGTGCGCCGCCGGCGCGCTGCTGCTGCTCGGCGAGATGTGGGCGATCACGATCTGGCTCGGGCGCGTCTTCGACCGCACCGAGCCGCTGGGAGCGGAGGCGACGGCGGAGGCGTGAACGCGCCGTCCCGCGAAACCCGCGGGTCGCGCGAGGCGTAATGAGGGTCGGGCGGTTCGCCCCTGCACGCGCGGTCGGCGACCGGCCCTCGTCTCTCTTCCCGCCTCGATCGATTCACCTCTCATGCAATACGTCATTCCCGCGCTCTGGATCGCGTGGCTGCTCTACTGGATGGTGGCCGCGCGCGATGTGAAGGCGGCACAGTGGCGCGAGTCGCCGCGGTCGGAGGCACTCCACCGCACACCGCTCTGGCTCGCGGTCATTCTGCTGGCCGTTCGCGACCGATTGCCTCCGGTCCTGCACGTGCGCTTCCTGCCGCAGGAGCCCGCCATGCTGGTGCTGGGCGCGATCATCGTGGCCGCAGGGTTGGGCTTCAGCGTGTGGGCGCGACGACATCTCGGCGGCAACTGGAGCGCGGCGGTCACGCTGAAGGAGGAGCACGCGCTGATCCGCACGGGGCCCTACCGGTACGTGCGCCATCCGATCTACACGGGCATGCTGCTCGCCTTCCTCGGCACGGCGGTCGCCATCGGCGAGTGGTACGGGCTCCTCGCCTTCACCCTGGCCACCAGCTCCTTCGTGCTCAAGAGCCGCATGGAGGAGCGAAGGCTGCGCGCCACCTTCCCGCAGTACGACCAGTACCGTCGTGAGACCTCGGCGCTGATTCCGTTCGTGTACTGACGGCGCGGCGCCGCTGCTTCAGCGCACCAGGATCGACGCGCGGTACCCCGCCAGCTCCCGCTGCGCGTAGCCGCGCGACGCGGCCTGCTCCACCGCCGCGGTGTACGACGCGGCGCGCGAGGCGTCGCTCACCCACACGCGCGCGATCACCCCTCGCACGACGTCGCCCTGCACGATGATGCGGTGCGTCCCTCCCTCGTCCGCGCCCGCGACCACCGCGTAGCCGGCGGGCGACGTCACCGAGTCGATCGGTCCGCCGCTCACGCGCACGAGCAGCGCGCCGTCGTCGCCGTTCGGCGTGTCGAGCACCACGTCGAGCGCGCCAGCCTCCGGGACCCCCGTTGGCGAGGGGACCGAGCGCGCGCAGGCGACGAGGGCGGCCGCGAGCGCGGCCAGGATCACGTGTCGTCTCATGGCTTCGCCTCCTGCTTCCCCGCCGTCGCGCCGCGCGCGGTTCCCGCCGGTCCGGCCAGCAGCCGGCCGACGAGTGCGCCGTCCAGGTGCTGCCCGGTGCGCTCGGCGAACGCGAGAAAGTCTCCCAGGTTGTACGTCCCGTCGTCGTTCCCCGCATCGTCCAGCATCTGGCGCTCCGACGCGGTGAGCGACGGCGTTCCCAGCAGCTCGGCGGCCGCGGCCGACAACGTCGGCACACCGGCCCCGAGCGACACGCCGTTCCGGATCGTCACGCGGTACGCGTTCCCCACGAGCGCGTCCACGGTCACCGAGATCTTCGCCGCGGCGTCGGTGAAGGTCTCGCCGGGCGTCCACATCGCGCCGGCATCGTTGGGGTCGCCATTGCCATCCGGATCGACCACCGTCGCATCCGTCCCGCAGCGGTGGATGACGATCGCCTCCCCGGGGAGGTGCGAGTCGTAGCTGCCGACGAAGCGTCGCGCCTCCACCGTGTAGTGCTGCGACGTGCCGGGGATCGGGATCTCCGCCACCAGATACGCGGCGTTCGCCTCCGGCTGCGCGTCCCGCTCGATCAGGATCGTGCTCGCCTCCCCCGCCGGCGCCGCGAACCGCCGCGAGGCGGGAATCCACCCCACGAGCGCCTTGTGGAAGGCGATCGTGTGCGGCCCGATGCTCCCCCACGTGGGATCGTTGTAGTTGTAGGCGTAGCTCATGATGTCCCACTTCGAGTCGTACGCCTTGCCGTACGGGCCGTGCGAGTGCGGGAAGCCGAACGAGTGCCCCATCTCGTGGTCGTAGGTCGCCGCGTTGAGCCCCCAGCTCGCCACCCACATCACCGCGTAGCCGCGCCGCTGTCCGTCGCGGTCGAGCGTCCAGCTCCCGCCCCACGAGCAGCAGTCCAGCTTGTCGCTGAACTGCATGGTGATCCCGTGATACCTCGTGAAGTCGACGTCGGCGTCGGCGGCGCCCGTGCAGTCCTGCGCGAGCTTCCCCAGGTCGGCGGTGTTGTTCACCACGTAGTACGACCGCGGGTGCGGCAGGGTGTACCACCGCGCGAGCACGCGGCTCCCCGACAGATCGACCTGCCCGTTCGACACTTCCCGGTAGTAGTCGTCCACGCCGGGATAGCTGGTCGACTGCATGAGCGCCTGCGCCCGCGCGGGTGCGGCGCTCACGAAGCCGTTGGAGGGCGTGTCGGAGAAGCGGCAGAGGATGGTCGCGTACGCCTGCGACCCGGACACGGTGTACGGCGATACCCCCGCTTCGAGGGCGGACACCGACCGCGGGCTGGCGAGCCGCACGGCGCGCGCGGCGAGCACCGGCATCGGCGCGTCGGCTTCGGCGGGGGCGAGCACCCGGCTCGCGTCGACCGTCACCCGGCGGCGGTCGAGCGCGCGCGCGCCGCCGAGCGTCGCGAGCGTCGCCGCATCGATCTTCACGTCGTACCACCGGCCGCGATCGTCCACCAGCGCGTAGCGGTGGTCGTCAGGCGCCTCCGTGCCCGGACGCGCATCGGCCCAGACGATGTGAAAGGTGCCCGTCACCGCGCTCGACGCGGACGCGCCCTGCGCGGCGAGCCGTGTCGCGGCCGCGCTCGCGCCGAGCGCGCCGAGGGCGCCGAGCGCCGCGAGCGCGCGGAAGAACACCGGGAACGATCGACGTGCGTGCATCCTGCTGCCCCCCTGACAGCGAGCCGCCGGTCCGCGCCGGCGCGGATCGGGCATTCCGTCATCGTGCGGGCGAATCGCCCGCACCGACGATGAGCTCCGGCGTCGGAGCCTCGTGTGGGAGGGACGCGGGTCACGGCGCGCGCGTCACGCCGTCGGTCAACTTGTCGGGAGTGAAACGAATCGTTACGCGACCGGCGCGTCGCCGCGAGCGCGGATGGCGTGGAAGAAGAGGTCGGAGAGCTCGGCGAACACCTCGTCGTCCGACTTGTCCGCGAGGTGGGGGAAGCACGCGCGGTCGGCGCACCACACCGCGTGGGAGATGAACATGGCGGTGAGCCCGCGCGCGGCCGCGCGCGCGTCCATCGCGCGGAAGTCGCCGGCGTCGATGCCGCGCTGGATGATGTCCGTGAGCACCTGCAGGCCGCGCGCGATCGCTTCGACGGTGTAGAACTCGGCGAGCTCGGGGAAGTTGCGCAGCTCGCCGAGCACCATCCGGTGCAGCGCGCCGTACTCGCGCGAGCGGAGAAAGCGCCAGTGCTCGCGCATGAACCCCGTGAGCTGGTCGGCGGGCGTCCCCTCGGCGTGATCGCGCTCGGCGCGCTCGATCGGCCGGATCACCGTGGAGCGCACGACCTCCTTGAACAGCTCATCCTTGTCGGGGAAGTACACGTAGATCGTGCCCTTGGAGACCCCGGCGCGCCTGGCGATGTCCTCCAGCCGCGCGCGCGCGAGCCCCACCTCGCCGAACACCTCGAGCGCGGCGCCGATGATCTGTGCGGGCCGTTCCTCCGGAGCGCGCCGCCAGCGCGGCTCCTGACTGCCGGACCTCGTCATCCGGCGATGGTCCACATCACGTGCCTGGCTCCGTGGGCATGATCCGCCCCAACTAAGCGCCGGACGGGGGCGTCGCGCAAGCGCGGCCGCCTCAGAACCACCGGCCCACGCGGACGAACACGGCGCCCCGATGGAGCGAGTTGTAGCCGTACTCCAGCCGGATCGGCCCGACCGGCGTGTCCACCCCCACCCCGGCGCGCGCGCCGAACAACCAGCCGCGCATCGGGAGCGCGGTGCCGACCGTCGCCGTGTTCCCCGCCGCGAGCTCCGCGCGCGCGAGGAGCGGACCGATCACCGGGTAGGCGACCCGCACGGCGGCGAACGCCTCCCGGTCGCCGCGCCGCTCGCCGAGGTGCAACCCGGGGAATCCGTCGGTTCCGCCGAGCGGGAACGTCGCCGGAAGCGGGAGGTCGCGTCCCCAGCCGAGGCGGACGCGCCCGCTCACCTGCACCGCGCCCACCCACGCGCTCGGCGAGGCCTCCAGCGCCACACGCGCGAACTCGGAGTTCCACTGCGCGGTGGTCTCGAACGACCGGTCCCCCGTGCGCGAGACGCGCATCACGCGCAGGGCGCCGCCCAGCGCGCGCCGGTGCGCGCGCGTGGTGTCGCGCCACACGAGCGCCTCGCCGCCCACGGCCGCGTTCCACCCGCCGAAGTACGCGCGCTCGAAGGCGGCGAACGCCGTCGCCTCGCGCACGACGGTGGGATCGAGCGCCTCGCCGGTCGGCGTGAAACGGCGCACGTCCTCCTTGCTCACCGTCACTGCCACCACGGGGCTGAACAGTCGCCGCCCGAGCAGGTAGTTGCGCCGTACGCTCGCGAGCAGGTCCTGCCGGAGCGATCCCGCGCGCAGCACCACGCTCCCTTCCATGTCGCTCCCGAGCAGCCGGCGATCGGCGTAGCCGAGCCACGCGCGCCCACCCAGCTCGTGATCGTACGCGAGCCCCACCCCGGCCACCCGCCGCGACGCATCGCGCGCGGCGATGTCGAACGACACCGAGTCGCCGACGCCCCGCGGATCGAGCCACACGCCGGTGTACCGGTCGGATTCGCCGAGGCGCAGGATCCGCCGCCGCAGCGCCGCCGGATCGATCGTGTCGCCGTGCGCGAAGCCCAGCAGCGAGCGCAGCACGAGGCGGTCCTGCTCGCGGCCACCCTGCACGGTGAAGCGCGCGAGGTGCGTCGGGAGCACCGGGTCGCGCGGCGGCGCCGCGGCGCACTCGCTCGGACGAAGCGCGCGCGCCGCCGCCGCGCGGCCGATGCCGATCATCCGCGCGACGTTGCGGCGCGAGAAGTCGAGATCGGCGAGCGGGCCCATGTCGGCGCGGATGCGCACGTCGCCCGGCCCGAGCGAGTCCTCCGGCTGATGGAAGAGGAACGCG
The DNA here is from genome assembly GCA_036378095.1 of Gemmatimonadaceae bacterium. Taxonomy (GTDB): domain Bacteria; phylum Gemmatimonadota; class Gemmatimonadetes; order Gemmatimonadales; family Gemmatimonadaceae; genus JADGGM01. The sequence goes on from DASUXC010000118.1 coordinate 24,522, forward strand.
ATCAGGTGCGACGCCAGGGCGAGCGGCGCGTCGAGCCCCACCGAGTCCGCCACGCCGGCGGTGACGTCGGACACGATCACGCGCTCGGCCCCCGCCGCGCGCGCCACGGACACCGGCACGTTGGCCGAGAGCCCCCCGTCGCCGAGCACGTGGCCATCGATCCGCTCGGGGGAGAAAATGAGCGGGATCGCGAAGCTCGCCCGCACCGCGCGCGCGAGATCGCCGGAGTCGAGCACCACGAGGCTCCGGTCGGCGAGATTGGTGGCCACGGCGCGGAACGGGATGGGGAGTGAGTCGAACCGGCCGCGCGCGTAGAGGTTGCCCCGCAGCATCAGCGACGAGATCAGCGCGTTCACCTCCGGGTCGTGGACGGCGACGCCCTGCAAGGCGAAGCCCCGCTCCCCCTGCTCCCACATCACCAGCGGCTGCATCCAGTCGAGCGAGCGCGGAGCCACCGGCTGGTAGGCGTGGAAGAGCCGCTCGAGCGGGAGCGCGCGGGCGAGCGAGTCGATCGCCGCGCCGCTGTAGCCGCTCGCGTAGAGCGCGCCCACCACCGCGCCCATGCTCGTGCCGACGACGAGATCGGGGCGGATGCCGAGGCTGTCGAGCACTCGCAGCACGCCGACGTGCACCAACCCCTTCGCGCCGCCCCCGGAGAGCACGAGCGCCGTGCGCGGCCGCGTGCACGACTGGGCCCGGACGGCGGCCGGAAGGAGCGCGAGGGCGAAGAGGAGCGCGATGCGGCGGACGCGGGGTGCGGGGCGCCGGACGCGTGGCGCGAGCGGCTCGGGGAGCGGGGAGCGAGGAGCGATGGGCGAGGCGGGTGACGGGACGCGAGCACGTGCGCGAGCGGTGGTCGCTCGCGGGGGAGCGGGTGGCCCCACGAGATGAACGACGGCGGCGCCTCGAGGTTTCAGCGGCGACGTTTGTCCCTGGAGGCGAGCTGCCCGGGGACGATGGCGTCGGGGCCGAAGCGCTCGCGCAGCTCGTCCACCGTCCGCGCGAGCGCGCGGTCGCGCGGCGTCTCGGGGCTCGCGCTTCCCTGGTCGAAGAGCGCGAGCTGCGCGGGCTCCGGGTCGGCGGCGAGGGAGGAGAGGGCGACGCCGAGCAGCCGCGCCGGGCACCGGCGCGCCGCGCGGAGCTTGCGCAGGAGCGCGCGCGCCGTGTCGTGGATCACCCGGTCCGCCACCACCCCCTCGGGGAGCGTGCGGCTCGCCTGACGAGTGGTGAAGTCGGCGTCGCGCAGCTTCACCGTGATCGTGCGGGCGGTGAGCCCGTCGTGCCGCAGGTCGCCGGCGGCGCGCATCACCAGCCGCAGCAGCTCGCGCTCCAGCGTGGCGTCGTCCGCCACGTCGGTGGGAAAGGTGTCCTCGCGGCTGATGCTCTTCGGCTCCTCGCGCGGCTCCACCCGCGTGCGGTCGATCCCGCGCACCCGGTCGTACAGCCACCGCCCCTCGCGCTCGCCGAACCAGCGCACGAGCGAGGCGAGGTCCTGCTCCAGCACGTGCGCCACGGTGCGGAGCCCCACCCGGTGCAGCCGCTCCTGGAACTTGGGCCCGATGAGCGGGATGTCGGCGAGGGCGAAGCGCAGCATGAACGTCTCCTCCCCCCCGGGTGGGACGATGTGCACGCCGGTGGCGTCGTTCGTCGGCTTGGGCTTGGCCAGCTCCACCGCGAGCTTCGCCACCAGCTTGTTCACCCCCCCGCCGATCGACACGGTGAGCCCCGTCTCGGCGCGCACCGCGTCGCGGATGCGGTGCGCCGTCTGCTCGAGCGGCTCCCCCTTGTACAGCTCCTCCGTGCCGCCGAGGTCGAGGTACCACTCATCGATGCTCGCCCCCTCCACCACCGGGGTGAAGCGCTGCAGCACGTGGCGGATCTCGCGGCTCTTCGCCGCGCACGCCGCGCGCGGGACGGGAACGCACATCGCCCTGGGGCAGAGCCGGAGCGCCTGCGCGATCGGCATCGCCGACCGCACGCCGAACCGCCGCGTCTCGTACGACGCCGAGCACACCACGCCGCGGCTCTCCCGCGACCCACCCACGATGAGCAGCTCCGCCTGCCCGGCCCCCTCGGGGTCGACCATGCGCGCCACGGCGACGAAGAAGGCGTCGGCGTCGGCGAGGAGGATGCGGGACAAGCGCGGGGTGCGGGGTGCGGGACGCGGGGTGCGTGAGCGTGGACTGTACTACTTTACTACGTGAACGCGCCGCCGGCACGGGCGAATGCCCGTGCCGGCGGCGCAGTCCTCACTCTCGCGCGCCCCGCGCCCCCCGCCCCGCGCCTCCGGCGCGCCGGACTACTCCACGCTGTATGCGATGACGTAGTCCCCCAACGGCAGCCCCGTCTTCGGCTGCCCCCCCGCGGTGATCACCACGTACTGCTTCCCGTTCGCGGCGCGGTACGTCATCGGGGTGGCCTTCCCCGCCACCGGGAGGTCGGCGGTCCACAACAGCTTCCCCGTCTCCACGTCGAACGCGCGGAAGTGACTGTCGAAGGTGGCGCCGATGAACACCAGCCCGCCCGCGGTCACCATCGCCCCGCCGAGGTTCGGGGAGCCGGCGTCCGGCGGGAGCGTTCCCGGCTTCGCCCACGGCACCGGCCCGCCGAGCGGCACCTTCCAGCGAACCTGGCCGGTGGCGGCGTCGATCGCCGTGAGTGTCCCCCAGGGTGGCTTGATGCACGGGATCCGGCTCGGCGACAGGAAGAATCCGCGCCACATCGCGTACGCCGTCCCCTCCTGCGGCGCCAGCTCGCCCGACGACGTCGTGTCCCGCACCGCCTGGTACTCGTCGCGCGGCACCAGGTGCATCACCGCCGGCAGGTTGTTGGCCGGTGCGATGATCAGCCCGCGCGCCTGGTCCACCGCCACCCCGCCCCAGTTGGAGCCGCCCACGTTGCCGGGGATCACCAGCGTCCCCTTCACGCTCGGCGGCGTGAACACCCCCTCCGAGCGGAGCGACGCGAGCTGCTCGCGGCAGAACTTCCGGTCGGCCTCCGTGACACCGTACACGTCGTCGGGCGTCACGCGCTGCGGGACGAGCGGCGCGGGAAGCGTCGGGAACGGCTGCGTGGGCCACGCCTTCTCCCCCGGCACGTCGCTCGCCGGCACCGGGCGCTCCTCCACCGGGAAGAGCGGCTCCCCCGTCTCGCGGTTCAGGATGAACACGTGACCGATCTTCGTCGTCACGACGACCGCGGGGATGTCGCGCCCGTCACGGTGCACCGTCATGAGCGTCGGCGGCGCGGGCACGTCGTAGTCCCACAGATCGTGGTGCACCACCTGGAAGTGCCACACCACCTTCCCCGTGGACGCGCGGATCGCGACCACCGAGTTCGCGTACAGGTTCTGCCCGAGCCGCTCGCCGCCGAAGTAGTCGGGCGACGCGCTCCCCGTGGGGACGAACACCAGGTCGCGCGCGCTGTCGGCGGTGATCACCGACCACGCGTTGGCGGCCCCGGTCTCGTGCGCCCTCGGGCCCTGCCACGTGGCGTACGCGGGGTCCGACGGATCCTGCGGGATCGGATCCCAGCTCCAGCGCAGCGCGCCGGTGCGGGCGTCGAACGCGCGCACCACGCCGCTCGGCGCCGTGCGGCGCACGTTGTCGGCGACCCCCGAGCCGACGATCACGAGCCCGTTCACCACCGCCGGCGGCGAGGTCTCCTCGTACTCGGCGAAATCGTGGATCCCGTTCCGCACGCCCTTGCGCAGGTCCACCGTGCCCCCGGAGCCGAACGCCGCGCACGGCTTCCCGCTGGCGCCATCGAGCGCGATCAGCCGCGCGTCGATCGTGGCCACGTAGATGCGCCGGCGGCAGGGTGAGCTGGGCGACGCGCCGGTGTCGAGCCAGGTGGAGACGCCGCGGGAGGTGAAGTCGCCGTAGCCGGCGTGGATGTCGATCTTCGGGTCGAACGTCCACTTGGCCGTGCCGCGCTCCGGATCGAGCGCGATCACGCGGCCGTACGGCGTGTCGAAGTAGAGCGTGTTGTCGACGAGGATCGGCGTCGCCTCGAGGCCGGGCGGCACGTGCCGCATCGTGCCGGTGACCACCTCGCCGGTGCGGTACGTCCAGGCGACGTGGAGCCGCGACACGTTCGAGCGGTCGATCTGGTGGAGCGGCGACCAGCGCGAGGCGCCGGGATCGTTCCCGTAGGCGGGCCATTCGGTGGCCCGGTTGGCGGCTCCGCTCGCGGCGGAGCAGCCGGTGGCGACGAGCAGCACCGCCAGCGCGGCGAGCGCGCGGTGCATGTTGGTGTGCGTGGACACGGATGGATCTCCAGATGGATTGCTCACGCGCACACACTCGCGTCGCCGAGCCGGGAGGGCAACGCGCGAGGGACGACCGTCGCGTGGCGGTGCCGAGCGGGCCCGGGGGAGGGACGAACGAGCGGCGACAGCCGCCCCTTACAGCTTCCTCCCCAACACCTCGTCCGCCCGATCCAGGTACCGCCGGCTCCACGTGAGCTTCGTGCCGTCGCGGAGCACCACGCGATGCTCCCCGTGGAACCACGGCTCGAGGTGGGCGATCGCGTCGAGGTTCACGAGCTGCGAGCGGTTGATGCGTACCCAGGTGGCGGGGTCGAGCCGCTCCTCGAGCGCGGAGAGCGTGGCGCGGATGGTGTACGCCTCGCGCCCCACGTGCAGCTCCACGTAGTTGCGCGACGACTCCATCCAGAGCACCTGCCGCACGGGGACGAAGAAGCTGCGCTCCCCCACGGTGACGAGGAGCCGCTCGAGCGGCCGGTGCGCCGCCGCGGCCGGTACCGGTGCGGAGGCGGGTTCCCCCTCCCCCGCCTCCTCGGGCGAGCGGTCGAGCGTGCGCAGCAAGTGCTCCATGCGCCGCACCCGCTCCTCGAGCGTGGCGGGCGCCTCGCTCGCGATCGAGCGGCGCGCGCGCTCCACGGCGGCGCGGAGCCGCTCGGGCGCGACGGGCTTGAGCAGGTAGTCGAGCGCGCTCACCTCGAACGCGCGAACGGCGAAGGCGTCGTGCGCGGTCACGAACACGATGCGCGGGAGCGTCGCCTGGTCGAGCGCGGCGAGCACGCCGAAGCCGTCGAGCCCCGGCATCTGCACGTCGAGCAAGACGAGGTCGGGGCGCAGCGAGGCGATCGCCGTCACCGCCTCGCGCCCCGAGCCCGCCTCCCCCACCACCTCCACGTCCGCCATCTCGCCGAGGAGACGCCGCATCCTGGCGCGCGCCGGGCGCTCGTCGTCGACGAGGAAGACGCGGAGCGCGCTCACGCGCCGGCGGCGCCGCGCGCCGCCGCGCCCGACACGAGCGCGGCGGCGCGGAACGGGATGGTGACCGTGACGAGGAGCCCGCCCCCGGGAGCATCGCGCAGCTCCAGTCGCTGCCCCTCGCCGTAGAGCTGCGCGAGACGCGCGGCGGTGTTCGACAGTCCGATCCCGCCGCGCAGCGCCTCGGCCGCGGGGCGGCGGAGCCCGGCGCCGTGGTCGCGTACCTCGAGCGTGAGGTCCCCGTTGTCGCGGCGCGCGCGCACCTCCACGTCGCCGCACGCGGTGGCCGGGTCGAGCCCGTGGTGGAGCGCGTTCTCCACCAGCGGCTGGAGGATGAGCTGCGGGACGAGCGCGCGCTCCGTGCCCGGCTCGGCGCTCACGCGCACGCGGAGCCGGTCCTCGAAGCGCGCGCGCATGAGGTCGATGTACAGGCCGAGCGCGTCGAGCTCCTCCTCGAGCGTGGTCTCCTGCGCCGCCGGGGCACGCAGCGTGTGGCGCAGCAGCTCCCCGAGCTTTCCGATCATCGAGTCCGCCGCGCGCGTGTCCTCGTACATCACCGACGAGATCGTGTTCAGCGCGTTGAACAGGAAGTGCGGCTGGAGCTGCAGGCGGAGGTTCTGGAGCTGCGCCTGCGCGAGCTTCGACTCCAGCCGCGCGGCGCGCAGCTCGTGGTCGCGCGCCGCGCGGTAGGCGAAGAAGAGGTGCGCGATCCCCGCGATCATCGCGTACATGAACAGGTCGCGCGGCATCTCCATCCAGTAGCGGATGTGCATGTCCCCGTAGTCGTAGCTGCCGAGGCCGAACGCGGGGAAGAGCAGCGCGCGGGTGACCGCGTTGAAGGTGGTGTGGGCCACCGAGCCGCCGACCGCGGCGACGATGTGCACGGGGAGGTGGCGCGCCCACGAGCGACGTCCGATCGGCCACCGCCGCGACACCCAGATGAGCAGCGGGACGAGCAGCGTGCCGCCCACCGCGCCGGTGAGCTCCTCGATGAGCCGCGGGAGGAACGTCCCCGTCCGCCCGCGCACCACGTCGCCCAGGTAGAAGTAGGCGGCGTTCGTCACCCACATCACCGTCGCGAACGCCGCGAGGAGGAGCGCCACGTGCTGCCAGCGCCAGCGTCGGGACGCGGGGGAGGGAGTGGAGTCGGGGGTGCGCATGGGAGGTGCGTCGGAAACTACGCGGGAAACGGGAATCGGGAAACGGGAACCGGGAATCGAGGGCGGCGCGACGCCCATCCCGTGGCGCCGCCGAGTCCGATGGACCCCGAGCGGGCTCGCCACCGCCCGCCGCGCGGATTACTCTGGCGCGTCCGCTCCCTCCGCGCCAGCATAGTTCCCGGGCCGTCGATTCCCGATTCCCCATTCCCGATTCCCGAGCAATGCGCGCCGCCATCCTCCTCCTCGTCGCCGCCCTCCTCCCCTTCCCTCTCACCGCGCAGGGAGCGCCGCGTGGCGAGCGCTACGGGCGGCTCCTCATCCGGAACGCGCTCGTCATCGATGGCGCCGGGAATCCCGTGCGCGGGCCGTACGACATCGCCATCGAGGGGTCCACCATCACCGCCATGAAGCTCTCCAGCGAGGGGGAGTTCTCCGGGAGCACCGTGCAGGGGCCGGCGATCGGCGGGCACTTCGACCGCGTCATCGATGCGACGGGCATGTACGTCATGCCGGGGATCATCGACGTCCACTCGCACATCCACTTCCACCGCGCGGGGAAGACGCTCCCCAAGGGGTACGAGTACGAGCTGCTCCTCGGGCACGGGATCACCACCATCCGCGACCCGGGTTCCACCGAGGGGATCGACACGATCGTGGCGGACGCTCGGGGCTCGGCGGCGAACCGCCTCGTGGCGCCGACGATCATCCCGTACGCCGTCGTTGGCGCGAACACGCCGGAGGAGGCGCGGGCGCAGGTGCGGAGCGTGAAGGCGAAGGGGGCGCTCGGACTCAAGGTGTTCATCAATCGCCCCGACGTGTGGGCGGCGATCGCCGACGAGGCGAAGAAGCTCGACCTCCCGATCGCCACCGACATGAAGATCCAGGAGATGGACGCCATCGACGCGGCGCGTCTGGGCGTCCGATCGATCGAGCACTGGTACGGAATTCCGGATGCGGCCATCCCCGGCCCGCAGGACTTCCCCGACGACTACGACTACGACGACGAGCTGGACCGCTTTCGCTGGGCGGGCGACATCTGGCGTCAGGCCGACTCGGCGCGACTCTCGGCGGTGCTCGACACCATGCTCGCGCACCACGTCACGTGGGATCCGACGTTCGCCATCTACGAGGCCAACCGCGACATCGTGCGCGCGCGCAACCAGCCCTGGTTCGCCGACTACGCGCTCCCGGCGATGATGGAGCAGTTCGAGCCCGACCCGCGCCGCCACGGCTCGTACTTCTCCGACTGGACCACCGCCGACGAGATTCGCTGGAGAGAGAACTACCGCATCTGGATGCGATGGGTGCGCGAGTACGCCGCGCGCGGCGGGAACGTCACCGTGGGCTCGGACGCGGGGTTCATCTACGAGTTGTACGGCTTCACCACCATCCGCGAGATGGAGATGCAGCAGGAGGCGGGCTTCCACCCGCTCGAGGTGATCCAGCACGCCACGTCCAACGGCGCGAAGCTCCTGGGGCTCGCGCACACCGGCGTCGTGCGTCCGGGGTTCGACGCCGACCTGGCGATCGTGGACGGCAACCCGCTGCACAACTTCAAGGTGCTCTACGGCACCGGCGTGGACGTCGCCGTGCGCGGCAGGATGGTGCACCGGGGCGGCGTGCGGTACACCATCAAGCAGGGGATCGTCTTCGACGCGCCACGGCTGCTGGCGGACGTGCGGGAGATGGTGCGAAGGGCGAAGGCGGCGGGGCCGCAGACGGCGCCGTGATGCGCCGCGCTGCGGCGCGTCGCCATCTCACCCTCTCGACGGTGCCGGCGATCAGCCCGCGTCGGCGGCACGCAGGGCGCCGTCGGCGGCCACCGTGAACGCGAAGGGGGTCACCTCCTCGCCGAACGCCGCGGCGAGTCGTGGCGTGACCTGCATGGGGAAGAGCGTCGCGTAGCGCTCGAAGAGCGGCTCTTCGGGCCAGTCCACCTCGCACGAGTCCGGGCTGAGCGCGAAGATCCAGCGCACGCCGCCGTACGTCAACCGGAGCTCCATCGAGTCCTCGAGCGTGGCCACGCCGAAGTCGCCCCCGGCCAGCCCCAAGGTGGTGGTGCCATCGGCGAAGGCGATGTCGGTGACCACGTAGCCCGGCAGTGCCGAGTCGCCAAGCTCGTTCGGCTTGTCTTCGCGATCGGGTCGTACACGTGCTGGACGTCGAGCGTGAAGCCGCCGAGTCCCGCCCCGGTGGCATCGAAGCCCCCGATCGTGGTCCGCACGGTCTGCCAGACGCGATGCAGCATCCGGATCGACGTCTTCACGTCGGCCGGCAGCTCGCACGGCGCCGCGGTGCACGGCTGCCCGAAGCTCCGCAGCACGTTCGCCGGCACGCCGTAGAAGGCCGGATACAGGTAGCCGATCCGCACCTGCGCCGGCTGGGTGGCCTGCACCTTCCGCCCGTACGCGTCGAGCCCATCCCACGTGAACGTGTACTTCAGATTGGGCTCGGGGAGGAACCCCGCCTCGAACCGCCGGCCGGCGATGTCGATCTCGAGGTCCACGCGCTCGAGGTACGCGGGCACGGTGTCTCCGATCAGCCGGATCTCGAGCCGGTGCTCCGCCGCGTTCCCCTGCGTGCGGTCGCTCGCGTAGTTCAGCGTGAACGGCGACCCCACGATGCCGATCTGCTGGAACGCCGTCTGCGCCTGGAGCGTGCAGCGCAGCGCGTCCGCATCCTTGCTCGTGCACGGCCCGGTCACCTTCCCCGCGGGCGGCGTGCCGCCCGTCAGGACCAACGGCCAGTTCAGATCGTGCGGCAGCGTCTCGATGATGCCGACGCGCCAGAGCTCCGAGCCCGCCGGATACGTGCCCGCGAGACGGATCCGCTCGAGCGGATCGATCCCGTTGAAGGCCAGCACCGAGTCCGCGTCCGGCACGCCGTCACCGTTGATGTCGAGGAGCGCCCGCCCCTGCGAGTCCGTCCCCAGCACCTTCAGCACGACGCCGTTGGGCTGCGGGATCCACGCCGCGGAGTCGGGGTCGTACGCCCCGGACGGGACGGTGGTGCCCACGGGGAAGCCGAGGAAGTTCTCGACGTAGAGCGGCACTTCCTGGTTGAACCGGATCACCGCTCCCGGTCCCGCCGCGAGCTGCTCGTCGGCGGTCACCTGCACGGCGTACGTGTACTGACTCGCCGGCGGAAGCGCGGCGGGCATCGACGCGAGACCGTTCTCCCCCACGGTGAACTCCGTGGCGCGGAGGCTCAACGACGAGAGCGGTTGCGTCGTCCCGTCGGGCAGCACGAGCGTCGCCTCGGTGCCGGGCTCGATGAACACGGTCGCCTGCCGCGCGCCGTCGGCGTCCGTCTGGACGCTCCCGCGCGCCACCTGGACTTCCGTGCTGCCGAGCGTGACGACGGTCACCACCGAGTCGGGCTGCAGCAGGACCACGTCGTCGACGGTCGTGTAGTCCTGCCACGGCACGTCCACCTGCCGCTGGGCGGGGAGATGGCCGTCCTTGACGAAGTCCGCGACGAGCGTCCCGCCGCCGTTCACCGCCATGTCCCAGCGGCCGTCGGCGCGGGTCTCGGTGCGTCCCAGCTCGGGATGATCCTCGATCGTGACCGCGACACCGGCGAGGGGCGCGAGGTTCTTGTCCAGGACTCGCCCGCGGAGCACGGCCGCGCGTACGAATTGAATCGTCCCCGGCGCCACGCCCGTCTGCACCGGATCGTCGCCGGTGTAGAGGAACGCGGTGTTCTCCTGCATCAGCGTCGCCTCCGTTTGCACGACCGGCGTCGCCACGGTGACCGGATCGGGCGGGCCCGGCGGCTCGCGGGTGACCGTGCGCGTCTCGCTCGACGCGTTGCCCGCGGCGTCCGTGGCCGCGAGGGTGATGGTGTTCGCCCCCTCGGCGAGCGATACGCTCCCGCCGAACACGCCGTCGGCACCGACCGGGATGGATGTGGCGTTCGCCACGAGCGTCACCGGCGTCGCATCGGTGACCGTGCCGCTCACGGCGACGCTCGAGTCCATCACCGTCGTTCCATCGGCGGGCTCGGCCCATGCGAGCACCGGCGGGTGCGTGCCGCGGGCCCACGTGGTTTCCGCCACCGCGGTGCCGACGGCCGCCGCGATCAGGATGACGGCGAGTGCCCTCGCGCGCCCCGGACGTGCGCCCGCGCGGGGGCGGGCTCTGGTGGCGGGGGATGCGGGACGGTGTCGGAGGCTCGGCGGTGGAACGACGAGTCGGCGGTGCATGCGTGCTCTCTCGCTCGGATGGCAGGGGCGCTGGCGTGCGGACGGGTGAAGTCAGGCGACACGCGCCGTCGTCGGGCGCGCATCCGCACGCAAGATGTGCCGAGCGAGTGGTGAGCACACTCACGTAATCGGAAAGGCACTCAGTCAATCGGAAAGTTCGGCGCCGGCGATGGCGGTGCCGGCATGGCGAGTGAGGGCTCCGGCCCGCGCCGTGCCATCGTCAGGCGATCGCCGGAACGGCGGGTGATCACCTGACGACGTCCGCCGCCCACCTCGCGATTCAGGCCTGGCCGATCACCTGCTCGATGGCCACTCGAGAGTGGACGCCGACCTTGAGGAGCACGCTCTCCGTGTGGTGCCGCGCGGTGTGCAGGCTGACGCCGAGCGCGCTGGCGATCTCGGCGTTCGTCCGGCGCTTCACCAGCAGCTCCGCGACCTGCACCTCGCGGTCGGTCAGGCTGTAGCGGGATCGAAGCTGATGGAGCGTTGGCGCGGGCGCGGCATCCGGCGGCGGTGCCGTGCCCAGGCATGGGGGCCCGGCCACGTGAAGATTGGCGTCCCACCGCCCGTGCGCCCACATCGCGACGCCGGTCCTGAACGCCGGCAGCGCGAGCGCGAGCAGACGGAGCTGTCGGCTCGTCACGGCCGAGTGGCGCACCGGCTCGTGGTGAAACACGGCGAGGCAGACGCGGACCGCGGACGCCGGCAGCGTGACCGCGAGCCCGACCGTGTCGTGCAGGCCGAAGGGGCGCGCGAAGTCGTTGTAGTACTCGCTCCGCGCGAGCACCTCCTTCTCCCAGAGCATGCGCCGGCTCCACAGCGCGAGTCCCCGCTCCCGCAGGCGGAGCATGCCGAGGTCGAGCCGGGCGTAGTGGATCGTGTACGCATCCACCACGTCGCGCGGGATGCCATCGCTGTGGAGACGTGATCCGCCCCGTCTCTCGACGGCGATCACCGCCTTGTCACCACCGATCAGGGCTCGCACGCCGCGCGCGGCCGTCGCGAGCCACGCGTCGGCGCCGGGCTGAACGGCCGGGGAGAGAAGACACAGCAGCGCGGACGAGAGGCGAGCCGTCTCGTCGGCCCTCAACGCGATACGCATCGTGAATGCATCACACGACGGAACGGGCTGATACGACTACGGAGCGATGGTGTGGATCACACGGGCGGGTGTCGGCCGGCGGTCGTGGTGCGCGACGGCTCGAGCAGAGTTGATTATTAGTGCGTATTAATACAACACCCGGGCCGCGCGAACAAGTCTCGAACACCCTCCTTCGCCACGCGCACCCCGATCCGTGTGCGCATCGGGAGCGCGAGTAGGACGAAAGTACCCATCCCCGCTCGGCCGGGCCCCCGCATCCTCTCGACCCCCGGTCGTGGAGGATGGTCATGGTAGCCCCGGTTCGGCCCAGACGCGCGCCCGCCCCGAAGCATCGCGTGGCCGTGACGCGGACCGGGCACGACGCCAGACCGCACGTGCGGGGCAAGTTTCTCTTCGTCGGTGACGAGAAGCTCTACGTGCGCGGCGCCACGTACGGAACGTTCGGCCCGGCCGCGGATGGCGAGTGCTACCGCAGGGACGTCGTCGAGGACGACTTCGCGGCGATGGCCGCGCACGGCTTCAACGCCATTCGCACGTACACGCTCCCGCCGCGCTGGCTGCTCGACGCCGCGCAGCGACACGGGCTGCGCGTGATGGTGGGAATGTGGTGGCCGCAGAACACGGCATTCCTGGACGAGCCCGGTCGCGCCGATGCCATCGAGCGTCAGGTGTTCGACAGCGCGTGGTCGTGCGCCGGTCACCCGGCGGTGCTCTGCTACGTGATCGGCAACGAGATCCCGGCGCCGATCGTGCGCTGGCTCGGGGCGCGCCGCGTCGCGCGCTTTCTGGAGCGGCTGTACCACGCGGTAAAGGCCGCGGATCCGGATGCGCTCGTGACGTACGTGAGCTATCCGTCCACGGAGTACCTGCGCCTCCCGTTCATCGACCTCGTCTGCTTCAACGTCTACCTCGAGTCGCAGGACCGCCTCGATGCGTACCTCGCCCGGCTGCACAACCTCGCCGGCGAGCGCCCCCTCATCATGGGGGAGATCGGGCTCGACAGCCGGCGGAACGGCGAAGCCGCGCAGGCCCGGGTGCTCGACTGGCAGGTGCGGAGCGCGTTCGCGAGCGGGTGCGCGGGGGCGTTCGTGTTCGCCTGGACCGACGAGTGGCACTGCGGCGGCAGCGACATCATCGACTGGGACTTCGGCCTCACCCGCCGGGACCGGAGCCCGAAGCCGGCGCTGGAAGCGGTGGCCAGGGCGCTCGGCGAGGTGCCGCTCCCCCCGAGTCTGCCGTGGCCGCGCATCTCGGTCGTGGTCTGCAGCTACGACGGACACGCGACCATCCGCGAGTGTCTCGACGGACTGCGCCGGCTCGACTACCCCGACTACGAGGTGATCGTCGTGGACGACGGCTCCACCACGGATGCCGTCGCGACGATCGCCGCCGAGTACCGCGCGGACGGCGTGCGGCTGATCCGCACGCCGAACCGGGGGCTCAGCGCCGCGCGGAACGCCGGGCTCGCGGCCGCGACCGGGGAGATCGTCGCCTACATCGATGATGACGCCTGTCCGGACCGGCACTGGCTCACCTATCTCGCCGCGATCTTCCTGCGAACGTCTTTCGTGGGCGTCGGCGGCCCGAACCTGCCGCTCGCCGACGACGGTCCGATCGCCGACTGCGTCGCCAACGCGCCGGGTGGCCCGGCGCACGTCCTCCTCTCCGACCGGGAGGCCGAGCACATCCCGGGGTGCAACATGGCGTTCCGCAAGGACGCGCTCGAGGCGATCGGCGGCTTCGACCCGCGATTCCGCGCCGCGGGCGACGATGTGGACCTGTGCTGGCGCCTGCAGGAGCGCGGGTGGAAGCTGGGGTTCGACCCGGCCGCGGTGGTGATGCACCACCGCAGAAAATCGGTGCGGGCGTTCTGGCGACAGCAGCGCGGCTACGGCCGGGCCGAGGCGATGCTGGAGCGGAAGTGGCCGCAGAAGTACAACGCCGTGGGACACGTCGCGTGGAGCGGACGGATCTACGCGAGCTACCTCACGCAGGCGCTCGCCTCGCGCGCCGGGCGGATCTACTACGGGAGCTGGGGTGGTGGGTCGTTCCAGTCGCTGTACGAGCCCGCCTCCGGCTCGTTCCGCGCGCTGTTCATGACGCCCGAGTGGTACCTCGTCCTCCTCGCGCTCGCCGTTCTCTCCGTCGCGGGCACGTTCTGGCGCCCCTTCGTGCTCGCGGCGCCGCTGCTCGGCCTCGCCGTGGGCGCGCACCTCGTGCACGCCGGCGCGAGCGCGGCCACGGCCTCGTACCCGAGCGCACCGCGCTCGAGACGCGCGCGGTTCGCGCGACATTGCCTGACGACGCTGCTGTACCTGCTCCAGCCGCTGGCGCGCCTCTCCGGCCGCCTGGGCGAGGGGCTCACGCCCTGGCGGTGCGGGGGATCGACGCTCGTGCTCCCGGTGCCACGGACGGTCGCGACCTGGTCCGAGCAGTGGCTGGCGCCGAGCGCGCGGCTCCACGCCCTCGAGGCGGCGCTGCACGCGCGGTACGCGATGACGCGTTGCGGTGGGGAGTACGACCGGTGGGACCTGGAGGTGCGCGGCGGCATGCTGGGCGCCGTGCGGACGCTCCTGGTGGCCGAGGAGCACGGCCAGGGGCGGCAGTTGACGCGCCTCCGGGCGTGGCCCAGGTGCTCCGCGCCCGCCCTCGCCCTGGCGTTCGCGCTCGCGGCGTTCGCCGCCGGCACGGCGCTGGACGGGCGCTGGCACGTGAGCGCGACGCTGATGGTCGCGGTGGGGCTCATCGCGCTGCGCGTGCTGCACGAGTGCGCGAGCGCCATGGGCGCCGTCGTCCGGGCGCTCGGCGCCATCGGCATGGTTGGGGGCCGGTTCGATGGCCGGTGAGCGATACTCGGACGTCTCGCTCTTCCGCCGGCTGGCGGGCCAGGCGAGGCCCTTCTGGCCGCACATCGCCGCCCTGCTGCTCGTCAGCCTGCTGTCGTCGCCGCTCGTCCTCCTGGCGCCGTTGCCGCTCAAGATCGCCGTCGACAGCGGGATCGGCTCGCATCCACTGCCGCGTGTCCTCGAGCCGCTGCTCCCCGCCGCGCCCGGTGGCTCGAGCACCGCGGTGCTGGCGCTCGCCGCGGCGCTCGTCCTCCTCATCGCGCTGGCCAGCCAGCTCCAGGAGCTCGCGAGCAAGTGGCTGCGCACGTACACGGGCGAGAAGCTCGTCCTGGGGTTCCGAGCGCGGCTCTTCCATCACGTGCAGCGCCTCTCGCTCGCGTATCACGATGCGCGCGGCACATCCGACTCGCTCTACCGGATCCAGTCGGACGCGGCCGCCATCCAGTACATCGCCATCGACGGCGTCATCCCGTTCCTCACCGCGGGCGGTACGCTGGCCGGCATGATCTACGTCATGGCCCACATCGACTGGCAACTGGCCGCCGTGGCGCTCGCCGTCTCGCCGGTGCACTTCGTGGTCGCGCGCGTGTACCGGCGCCGGCTGCGCGCGCGCTCGCGCGAGGTGAAGCAGCTCGAGAGCACCGCGCTGTCGCTCGTCCAGGAGACGCTGGGCGCCCTCCGGGTGGTCAAGGCGTTCGGGCGGGAGGATCATCACGAGCGGCACTTCGTCCGCCGCTCCGGCGAAGGGGTCCGGGCGCGACTCGACCTCACGTGCATCGAGGGGAGCCTCGGTCTCGTCACGAGGTTGACCACGGCGGCCGGCACGGCCGCCACGCTCGTGATCGGCGCGCTCCACGTCCGATCGGGCACCCTGACGCTCGGTGAGCTGCTCCTGGTGATGGGATATCTGGCGCAGCTCTACGCTCCCGTCACGACGATGGGCAAGACGGTGGCGACGCTCCAGTCTCACCTGGCGAGCGCCGAGCGCGCGTTCGCGCTCCTCGATGAGGCCCCCGACGTGACCGAGCGTCCGAACGCCAGACCGCTCGCGCGCGCCGCGGGCGCGGTCGCGTTCCGCGACGTCTCGTTCGCCTACGTCCACGGCCGCGCGGTGCTGCACGACGTCTCGTTCGCGGTCGGACCCGGTACGCTCGTCGGCGTCGCCGGCGCGACGGGCGCGGGGAAGACGACGCTCGTGAGCCTGCTCACGCGCTTCTACGATCCCACGAAGGGGCGGATCCTCCTCGACGGCGTCGACCTGCGCGACTGCCGGGTGGCCGACCTGCGCAACCAGTTCGCCTTCGTGCTCCAGGAGCCGGTCCTCTTCTCCGCCAGCGTCTCGGAGAACATCGCGTACGCCCGCCCCGACGCGAGCCAGGAGGAGATCGTTCGGGCGGCGAAGGCCGCCGACGCGCACGAGTTCATCGTCACGCTCCCCCGAGGCTACGACACGCTCGTCGGCGAGCGGGGGATGCGCCTCTCCGGCGGCGAGCGCCAGCGCGTCTCGCTCGCCCGCGCGTTCCTGAAGGACGCGCCGATCCTGATCCTCGACGAGCCGACCAGCTCCGTCGATGCGGAGACCGAGGGTGCGATCCTCGAGGCGATGATGCAGCTCGCGCGCGGTCGCACGACGTTCATGATCTCCCACCGGCTTCCGACGCTCGGGCGGTGCGATGTGCTCCTGCACCTGGCCCATGGGCGCCTCGTCCACGCGACGTTCCCCTCGCCGGCGCCGGCGGGGAACGCGCTCGCCGAAGCCGTCGGGGAGGAGCGCCGATGACCACGAGCATCATCACCGCCGCCGACGAGATGGCGCTGCGGGAGTGCCTCGCGCCGGTCGTGGCCGAGCGGTGCGGCGGGGAGTCCGCGATCGCGTCCATCCGCTGGAAGCGGTTCGACCTCGCGACCTCGTACGCCGCCCGCGTCGTGACCGTTCACTTCCACGACGGCGGGTCGCTCGAGCTCTTCCTCAAGGACTTCGGCTTCTCGGTGCGCGCCAAGGACGACCCGAGGGAGCGGCGCGAGCGCGAGGTGAGAGTGTACAGGGAGCTCCTGCCGCGAACGACGCTGGGGACCGCCGCGTACCATGGCTCGGTGCTGGACGAAGCCCACGGACGGCTCTGGCTCCTGCTGGAGCTGGTCGATGGCACCCCGGTCGGCTACTGCGACATCGTACCGTACTGGGGGCCGGCGACGGCCGCGCTCGGGCGGCTGCACGGGGCGTTCGCCTCGCGAGCCGATGCGCTGGCGAGGTGCGAGTTCCTGGTCCACCACACCACCGACTTCTTCTGGTCGACGCTGGAGCGCGCGGCCGACTGCGTGTCGCGGATCGCCCCCGGGTTGAGCGGGGAGCTCTCCGGCATCGCGCGGCGCTACCCCCCGATCGTGGAGGTGATGACGGACCAGCCGCGGACGCTGCTCCACGGCGGGTGCCGCACCACCAACATCCTGGTGAAGATCGCCGGGGATCCCGCCCGGGTGTGCATCGTCGACTGGGAGGAGGCCGCGTGCGGAGCGCCGCTGTACGATCTCGCGTACCTGCTGGACGGCATCGAGCCACCCACCTTGGATCCGCTGCTCGATGCGTACCGGGGGGAGGCCCGGGCGCACGACCTTCCCCTCCCGCCGCGCCGCGACGTGAAGCACGTGATCGACTGCTTCCGCCTGCACACCATCCTGGCCACGCTCGCCAAGGCGGTGATCAAGGGATACCGGGAGGGCGACGTCGCCAAGCTCCTCGGCATCGCCGGCCGGCTCGCGGACGCCGTGTGCGGGCGCGCGGGGCGGCGGGCGCCTCGTCAGGCGGCCGGCACGCGCGAAGGGAGTCCCGCCCGGTGAGCGCGGCCCCGAACGCCGCGCGCGTCGCCACGGATGACGCGGCGCTCCGGCGCACCGTCGAGCGGCTCCTCGCGCGAGCCGACGGACGACCCGCCGAGGTCCGCGCGCTGACGCGCACCCCGAGCCCGTTCACCACGCTCTTTCCCGTCGAGGTCCTCTCCCTCTCGCTCCGCGACGGGCGCGAGCTGTCCCTGTTCGTGAAGCACCTCGGCTCGCGGCGGGTGGACCACCCGGAGAAGCGGCGCCGCGATCGTGAGCTCCTGATCTACGAGGAGCTGCTCGGCGATGACGAGCTTCCCGTCGCTCGTTATTACGGATCCGAGTGGAGCGAAGACGGAGAGCGGCGCGAGCTCTTCCTGGAGTACATCCCGGACTGGGACCTGCGCTACCACGAGCTGGAGCACTGGTTCACCGCGGCCAGGCGCCTCGCCCGGCTGCACGCGCACTTCGCGGCGCGTGAGCGGCATCTGCTGTCCCGTGATTACCTGCTCCGCCTCGATGCCGAGTACCTGCGCGAGTGGGCGGAGCGCGCGCTCGGCGTGGTGGCCGGCTACGACGCGGCGCTGGCTCACCGGCTGTCGCCCGTCGCCGGCGCGTACGCCCGGATCGCCGGCGCGCAGGCCCGCCGCCCCGTGACGCTCGTCCACAACGACCTCTCTCCCAAGAACGTCCTGGCCGACCGCGCGTACGCCCCCGCGCGGATCGGCATCGTGGACTGGGAGGTCGCCGGCGTGGGGTGCGGCGTGCTCGACCTGGTGGACCTGACGTACGGGCTCGATCCGGCGAGCGACGAGCGGATGCGCGATGCGTACTGCGCTGAGCTGGCCGGCACCGGGCTCCTCCCCACGGATCGGGGCGAGCTCGATGCCCTGTTCGCCGCGTGCGAGCTGCAGAAGACCATCCATCGTCTGGCGCACGGCGCGAGCTGGGGACTGCCGCTGGACACCGTCGCTCGGTGGACGCGCGAGGCCGAGCAGCTCCTCACTGAGGTGTGACCGAGATGTCGCGCGCGCGCGCCCGCATCGTCGTAGGGAGGCGGCCGAACCGATGAGGATCATCGTGGGCGGAGTCCTGTCGCTGTCGCCGTTCGGCCCGGGCACGGCGTGGCACCACCTCCACTACGCCGACGGCCTCCGGCGGCTCGGGCACGACGTGTACTATGTGGAGCAGGTCGAGCCGCACTGGTGCACCGATGCGGTTGGCCGGAGCTGCCCGTTCGAGCGCAGCGCGAACCGCACCCTGTTCCGGCGCGTGATGGAGCGCTTCGGCTTCACCGGGAAGGCGACGCAGATCTACGGCACCGGAGAGGCCGCGCGCGGTTTGCCGCTCGACTCGCTCCTCGCCGCGGCCAGGGATGCCGACCTGCTCGTCAACATCTCGGGGCACGTCAAGCTCGAGTCCATCCTGAGTAGCGTGAAGCGCCGCGTGTACGTGGATGAGGACCCGGTGTACACGCAGCTCTGGCGCGCGGAGTACGGCGTGGACCTCGGTCTCGGACACCACGATGTCTTCTTCTCGCAGGGGCTCGACATCGGCACCGCGGCGACACCGATCCCCGACCTCGGCGTCCGCTGGCACCCGCTCCTCCCCCTGTTCGTGTCCGAGCACTGGCCGGCGCGCATCGACCGCTCGTGCCGGCGCTTCACCACCATCGCCTCCTGGGGCGGGTTCACGGATGTGCACTACCGGGGCGAGTGGTACGCGTCGAAGTACGCGGAGTTCCTGCGCTTCGTCGAGCTCCCGGGGCGGGTGGACCAGGAGCTGTCGATCGCCCTCCGGCGACACAGCGAGGACGATCCACGCATCCGGCTGCTCCGCGCGAACGGATGGATCCTGACGGAAGGCACCCGGATTCGCGACCTGGCCGCCTACCAGGCGTACATCGGCGCATCGCGGGCGGAGATCGGCGTGGCGAAGAACGCCTACGTGAAGGCGCGCTCGGGTTGGCTCGGCGACCGCGCCGGCCACTATCTCGCCAGCGGCAAGCCCGTCCTCGCGCAGTCCACGGGATTCGAGCGGCACCTCCCCACGGGGCGCGGACTGCTCTCGTTCGCCACGGTGGACGAGGCGATCGCCGGGATCGAGAGCATCAATCGCGATTACGCCGCGCACTGCCGCGCCGCCCGCGAGCTGGCCGAGGAATACCTGGATTACCGGCGGGTCCTCCCGCGGATGCTGGAGCTCTGCACGGCCTGACGACGTGGTGCAGCATGGATGGACCGACCAGGACGATCGTGCAGCCCGAGCACGGCGAGCGGTTCGCCCCCGCCCCCGCCCCCCGCCCCGCCTACCCCCCGGCCGAGCTGCTGATGCTGCTGCGGGAGCTGTTCGCCGACGGCGAGGCCACGATGCGGATCGCCGGCCGTCGCAAGCTCGCGGCGGGCGTGCACCGGTTGTGGCTCGAGATGGAGCATCGAGCACTGTCGGTCGTGGTCAAGCGCTCGGATCCGGCGATGGCCCGGCGCAACCGGCTCGTCGCCGAGCGGTGGCTTCCGGCGGTCGGCCTGGAGGGCTGCGGTCCCCCGCTCCTCGGCGTCGCCGCGGAGCGGAGCGGCGAGCGCGTGTGGCAGGTGTACGAGGACCTCGGCGACTGGATCCTCGACGAGCGCGCGCCCGAGCCGGAGCGCGTGGAGCCGGCGGTCGAGGTGATCGCGACGCTGCACACCCGGTTCGCCGGGCACCCGCTCCTCGCCGAGTGCCGCCTGTGGGGGAGCGACTACGGGAGCCACGCGTACGGGTCGAACGTGCGGGACGCCGTTCGCGCGCTCGAGCACCTCCGCGCGCCGGCGCTCGAGCTGTGCGTGGAGCACGCGGCGGTGCGCGATCGCCTGCTCGAGCGCCTGCACGGACTGCTCGCCGAAGCGCCCACTCGCGCGCGGATCGTCGCGGAGCACGGGGGGGCCGACACGCTCCTGCACGGCGATCTCTGGCCGAAGAACGCGCTCGTGCACCCGACGGCGAACGGATCGCTCGTGCGCCTCATCGACTGGGACCGAGCCGGCGTCGGGCCTGCCAGCTACGATCTCTCGACGTTCCTGTCGCGGTGGCCGGCGAGCGACCGGGCGTGGATTCTCGACCGCTACCGGCGGTCGGTGAGGCGAGCCGGGCGGAGCCTTCCGAGCATCGCCGACTCGAACGCGCTCTTCGCCACGGCGGAGTACTCGCGGCTGGCCAATCTCGTCATCTGGCCGGCGATCGCCGTGTGGCGGCACCACCCCGATCGCGCGTGGGCGTTCGGGGAGCTCGCGGCGCTCGCTGGTTGGCTGGACCAGGTGGGGCCGCTCCTGCCGGAGTGACGATGGTGCGCTACCTGATCGTGAACGCGGACGACTTCGGTGCGAGCCGTGGGATCAATCGCGGCATCCTCGATGCGCACCGCCACGGCATCGTGACGAGCACGAGCCTGATGGTCACCACGCCGTGGAGCGAGGAGGCGGCGGTGCTGGCTCGGCAGGCGCCGGAGCTGGACATCGGCCTGCACGTGGACCTCAGTGGCACGACGCTGGAGTGCGGCACGGGCCTCTTCAATGGCGAGCACTGTGACGCCGAGCTGCGGCATCAGGTGCAACGCTTCCATGCGCTGGTGGGGCGAGCGCCCACGCACGTCGACTCTCACCACAACGCGCACCGGGACGCGCGGCTTCTGCCGTCCTTCCTGAAGATCGCGCACCGGCACAGGCTCCCCCTGCGCGAGCACTCGCCGGCGCGCTACTGCTCGAAGTTCTACGGGCAGTGGGGCGGGGAGACGCACCTGGAGCAGATCGGCGTCCGCGGCTTCGCGCGGCTGCTGGACGGCGAGGTCGGCGAGGGGATCACCGAGCTCGGGTGCCATCCGGGTTACATCGATCCGGAGCTCCGATCCGGCTACGTGATCGAGCGCGAGGCCGAGCTGCGGACGTTGTGCGATCCGGACCTTCCGACGCTCCTGGCGGCCCGGCGCATCCGGCTCATTCACTTCGGCGATCTGGACGCGCTCGCGCGGAGCGCGGGGACGAGTGACCCATGACGACGATCGTCATCGCCCCGTCGAACGTCGCCAACTTCCCGGACGGCGGCGGGCACTTCTGGGTCTACATGCAGTACGTGCACGGGCTCCGGCGACTGGGGTGCGAGGTCTACTGGCTGGAGCGCTTCCGGCGCGGCCGCCACCCGGAGCGCGATGCGGAGAGCCTGTCGGTCTTCATGGAGCGGATGGAGCGATGGGGGCTGCGCGACCATCTCCTCCTCTTCGCGAGCGACGCCCGCACCGACGGCGAGAGCGCACCGCGCGAGTACATCGGCATCGAGCGATCGAGCGCCGAGGCGATCTGCCGGCGCGCCGATCTCCTCCTGAACTTCCGCTACGCGATCGCTCCCGGACTGCTCGCCCTCTTCCGGCGCACGGCGCTGGTGGACATCGACCCCGGCCTGCTCCAGTTCTGGATCAGCGCGGGGCAGCTCGCCGTTCCGCGACACGACCTGTACTTCACCACCGGCGAGACGGTCGGCGCGCCCGGCGCGCTCTTCCCCGACTGCGGACTCTCCTGGGCTCACATTCGTCCCCCGGTGTGCGTGGACCGCTGGCCGGCCGTCCGCGCCACGCGCGATGCGCCGTTCACGACGGTGTCGAGCTGGTGGGGAGGCGATGGCCGCGGCGGAGGCGAGTGGATCACCAACGATGACGGGACGTACCACGAGAACACCAAGCGGGTCTCGTTCCTCGAGTACGCCGAGCTCCCCCGTCTCACGGAGCAGCGGCTCGAGCTGGCGCTCGGCATGGGAAAGGGGGACGATGATGACCGGCGGCATCTCGAGGCGCTCGGCTGGCGGATCCGGCACACGATGGAGGTCGCGCGCACGCCCGAGATGTACCAGTCGTACATCCAGCGTTCTCGCGGAGAGTTCAGTTGCGCGAAGCCCTCCTGCATGCGATTCCAGAACGCCTGGATCAGCGATCGAACCCTCTGCTATCTCGCCTCCGGCAAGCCGGTGGTGGTGCAGCACACGGGGCCGAGCGCGTTCCTCCCGAACGGCGAGGGGTTGTTCCGCTTCTCGAGCGTGCCCGAAGCCGTCGGCGCGCTGGCGGCCATCGACGCCGACTACGAGCGCCATTGCCGGGCCGCCCGCGACATCGCCGAGGCCCACTTCGACGCGACGCGTGTGCTCGGGGACCTGCTGAGCCTCGCTCTCCCATGACACGCCCCGTCGTCGCACGCGCCGCGCTCATCGCTTGGGCGCTGAGCCTCGCCGGCGCGGCCCGGGCGCAGGAGCCCGGGTCCGCCGCTCCAGGCGGATCGACGCAATCGGACGCCGCGCCGGCGAGGCTCGGCGCCCGAGCGCGGATCGAGGCCGTCCGCCTGGAGCGATCAGCGGTGCGGGTGGACGGCAAGCTGGACGATGCGGCGTGGCGCGGCGCGGCATGGGTGAGCGACTTCGTGCAGCGCGAGCCCGACGAGGGCGCGCCGTCCACGCAGCGCACCGAGGTCGCCTTCCTGTACGATGACGACGCCCTGTACGTGGGCGCCCGCATGTTCAGCGACGCGCCGGATGGCGTGCGCGCGCTCGTGACGCGCCGCGACCAGGAAGGCACGTCGGAGCAGCTCGTCGTGTCGCTCGATACGTACCACGACCGCCGCACGGCGTACTCGTTCGGCGTCACCGCCGCCGGAGTCCGGCTGGACTACTTCCACCCATCCGACGCGCAGAGCAAGCGCGACTACACCTTCGATCCGGTGTGGGTGGCGAAGGTCGCGGTGCATCGGCGCGGATGGACGGCGGAGCTCCGCATCCCGTTCGCGCAGCTCCGCTTCAACACTGGATCGTCGATGGTGTGGGGAGTGAACCTGAGCCGCCTCGTGCCGGCGCGGCACGAGGAGGACTACTGGATGCTCGTGCGCCGCACGCAGACGGGGTGGGCCTCGCGATTCGGCGAGCTGGTGGGTCTCGAGGGGATCCGGCGGCCGCGGCACGTGGAGGTGATGCCGTACGCCTCGAGCGAGGCCAGACTCCTCGGCGACGTCGATCCCGCCGATCCCTTCGTGCGGCGGCGCGACCTGATCGCGCACACCGGACTCGATCTCAAGGCGGCGCTCGGCTCCAGCCTGACGCTGGACGCCACCATCAACCCCGACTTCGCGCAGGTGGAGGCCGATCCGGCGGAGGTGAACCTCACGGCGTTCGAGACCGTGTTCCCGGAGCGGCGCCCGTTCTTCGTGGAGGGAAGTCAGCTCCTGCGCACCAGCGGGCTGACGTTCTTCGAGTCGCGTCGCATCGGCCAGGCGCCGCACCGTCGTCCGCCGGGCGACTACGCCGAGCGCATCACGAGCACCACCATCCTCGGCGCGGCGAAAGTCACCGGGCGTACGTCGTCCGGGCTGTCGATCGGCATCCTGAGCGCGGTGACGGCGCGGGAGAATGCCCGCATCTACACGAGCAGCACGCGCGCGTTCGGCGAGGCGCCAGTCGAGCCGCTCACCGGCTTCGGCGTCGTCCGGCTCCAGCAGGAGCTCGGCCGCTCCGGCTCGACCGTGGGACTCATCCTGACCGATGTGGAGCGCGACGTGTCGCGAGCCGAGCCGCTCGGTCAGCTGCTGGCGCGTCGCGCGTACGCCGGCGCGCTCGACTGGAATCTGCGCCTGCACGGGGGCGACTACAGTGTGGGCGGCATGGTCGGATTCAGCCGTGTGTCGGGGGACAGCCTCGCGCTGCTCCGCATCCAGCGGTCGAGCGCGCACTACTTTCAGCGCCCCGACGCGGCGCGTGCCAGGCTCGATCCCTCGCGCACGTCGCTGTCCGGCCACTACCTGAGCGCCGATGTGAACAAGAACGCCGGGCGCTGGCTGTGGAGCGTGAGCGGGTACGCGCGGTCGCCAGGGCTCGAGCTCAACGATGCCGGGCGGATGAGCACCGCCGACGATTGGGGGTTCGCCGCGAGCCTGTACTACCGCCACACGCGTCCCGGCGCGCACCTGCACGGGTGGGGGATCGGCGCGCAGGGCTACCGGGAGTGGAACTTCGACCACGTCCGCCAGCTCGACTACGTCGGGTTGAGCGGCGACCTCACGTGGTCGAACTTCTCCTCGGCGAACATTGCGCTCGGGACGAACGCGCGCGTGCTCAGCGACAACCTGACGCGCGGCGGCCCGCTCATGGGGCGCCCGCGCGACTGGAACGTCGCCCTGAGCCTGTCGAGCAACCCCGCGCGCAAGACGCGGTGGACCGCGAACGCCTCGTACGACCGCGACGAGCTGGGTGGGTGGAGCGCCTCGGCCGGAGCGGGAGTGTCGGTGCGCCCGGGGAGCCGGTGGGAGCTCTCCGCCGACCCGCAGTACAGTTGGGGGATCACCTCGCGCCAGTTCGTCGGGGCGCTCCCCGACGGTCCCGCCGCCACCTACGGCACGCGCTATCTCTTCGCCTTCCTCGATCGCACCGAGATGTCGGTGCGCCTCCGGCTCGCGTACGCGCTCACCCCCGATCTGACACTGGAGACGTACGCCGAGCCGTTCGCCTCGAGCGGCCACTACGACCGGCTCGGCGAGCTGCCGGCCGCGCGCAGCTTCGGCATGCGCGAGTACGGCGCCAACGGCACGACCCTCACGCGGTTCGGCACCGATTCGATCGTCGTCACGGATGGGGCGGCCCGGTTCGCCATCCCCGATGCGGACTTCAACGTGCTGAGCTTCCGCAGCAACGTCGTGCTCCGCTGGGAGTGGCGTGCCGGCAGCACCGCCTACCTCGTGTGGCAGCAGCGTCGCGGCTCGGAAACGACGAGCGGCCGCCCCGTGCGCCCGGGCGCGCTCTGGGATGCGCTGTCGGCCGACGGCGACAACTTTTTGGCGATCAAGGTGAGCTACTGGCTCGGGGTGCGCTGACGGCAGTCGGGCGCCGGGGAGCCTGACTATCGGCAAGGCCGTGGCCCCCGCGCGACGGTTGCGACGGCGGCGCCTGGGAGTAGTATCCCGTCATGCACACCCACGCGCCGTGCCGGCGGCCGGGCGGGCGGAGCACGACACCGCGGGCGATCCTCGGCGTCATCGCCTGCGTCTGCGCCGTCGGATGCCTGCCGCGAGAGCGGCTCAACACCGCCTGTCGGTGGACGGCCGACTCCGCGGTGCTCCCGCCGCCCGGTGATCCCGCCCGACGCGCGCACCTGATCGAGGACATCCGCGTGGCGGAGGAGCTGGGAATCCGCCATGGCGATGCCATCCTCGGACACGTGAACACCGACACCGGCCGGCGCGCGCGGGAATGGTGCACCGAGATCTCCATGCAGGAGATCATGCATCGTCACAATGTGTCGCGGGCGGAGCTCGCCTCCCTCACCGGCGTGCGGGTGCTCTGGGTCGACCTGCTCGCCGTCTTCCTCCCCATGGGCGCGGTGTTCCTGGTCGTCAGCCGTCGTGTCATCGAGCGCGTCGTCGCCGGCTACGACCCGGAGGATCGCTGGCTCGCGCTCGCCGTGCTCATCATCCTGATGCCGGTCGCGGCGGGGCTTGCCCTTGGTGTCACCCAGATGTGGGGGTGGCTCGTGGAAGTGCTCCGGGTTCGCGATGAGCACATCAGTTACCGCGCCTTCGAGCTGCCGGCCAGCCGGCATGGCTGGCTGGTATGGGGCGCCGCGATGGCACTTTTCGCTGTCGTCGCCGTCACGGTGCTGCTGCGGAAACGCGAGATCACACAACCGGGACGGCGCGCGATCGGCTGACGCGCCGGCCCCCGCCGGCTGCGCGGACGCCTGGATGGGCGCGCGCCGGTGCGCGCCTGGCGCACACGCCCCAGGCGCTCCACGCCGCCGTCGCCCGCGGCGATGGCAAGCTCCGTGCGCTGACTCGACGGCTGCGCGCCCGGCGGCCCGGCCCGCGCGCGCAACGGCCCGCTCCACGGGAGGACACGAGTGGCGATCCGGTTCGTGCACGTGTACGACGCCGACCACGAGGCGCGGCGGCTCACGGAAGTCCAGCGCATCTTCCGCACGTACTTCGGCGAGGCGTACGGCGGCTACGCCGACCGCATCCCCGATCTCCTGCGCCGGCAGGCCGAGCTGGGGCAGCGCACGATCATCATCACCGCCGAGGACCCGCGCGGGCGCGTGATGGCCTTCGCGATGGCGTTCCACTACACGGACATCAACGCCACGCTCCTCGACTACATCGTGGTGGATCCCGCCGTGCGGCAGCGCGGGATCGGGGGCGCGCTCTACCAGGCGCTGCGGGAGTACCTGGTGCGGCTCGGCACCCGGGGGCTGTGGCTCGAGGTGCGCCCCGACGCGCCGGAGCTCGAGCCCGATCCGGCCCTCCGCCGCGAGAACCGCGCCCGCATCCGCTTCTACGAGCGGTACGGCGCCCGCGTGGTGACGGGCACGGGGTACGAGACGAAGCGCCCCGGGCGCGCGCAGGGGGAGCCGTATCTCATCTTCGACTCGCTCGGCCACGCGCGCACGCCGACGGTGGAGGAGACGCGCGGCATCGTGCACGCGCTCCTCTTCCGGAAGTACGCGTATCCCCCCGACGACGCGTACGCCCGCGGCGTGCTCGACTCGGTGGGAGAGCGGCCGATCGCGCTCCAACCGCCCCGCAGCCCGAGCGCGCCCACGCGCGTCCCCCCGCGCCACGACGTGTTCGTGCCATTCAAGGTGCTCGTCACGAAGAACCACCAGCTCCACCACGTGCGTGAGCGCGGGTACGTGGAGCGGCCGGTGCGCGTCGACCGGATCGTGCAGGCGATCGCCCCGCTCCCCGGCATCGAGGTGCTCCCCGTCACCGAGCACGGCGAGGCGCCCATCCTCGCCGTGCACGACGCGGACTTCGTGCACTACCTGCGGCGCGTCTGCTCGAACATGAAGCCGGGGGAGGCGGTGTACCCCTACGTGTTCCCGATCCGGCGCCGCGAGCGGCAGCCGGTGGATGAGGAGCTGTGCGCGGGGTACTACTGCATCGACACCTTCACCCCGCTCACCCACAACGCCTACGTCGCCGCGCGCGCCGCGGCCGACTGCGCGCTCACCGGCGCCGATCTCCTGCTGCGCGGCGAGCAGCTCGTGTACGCGATCTGCCGCCCGCCGGGGCACCACGCCGAGCGCCGCGTGTACGGCGGCTTCTGCTACTTCGACAACGCCGCCGTCGCCGCGCACGCCCTGAGCGCGGTGGGCACGGTGGCCGTGCTCGACATCGACTTCCACCACGGGAACGGCACGCAGGAGATCTTCTACGACCGCGCCGACGTCCTCACGATCTCGATCCACGGCGACCCGAGCTACGCCTACCCGTACTTCGCCGGCTTCCCCGACGAACGTGGGACGGGCGCCGGGGAGGGGTTCAACCACAACTTCCCCCTCCCCGAGAACGTGACCGACGACGACTACCTCGAGGTGCTCGAGCACGCGCTGGACATCATCGCGCGCTTCGCGCCCTCGCACCTGGTGCTCTCCGTCGGCCTCGACATCGCCAAGGGAGATCCGACGGGCGCGTGGGTGATCACCCCGGACGGCTTCGAGCGCATCGGCGGCGCGATCGCCGCCCTCGGGGTGCCGACGCTCGCGGTGCAGGAAGGTGGATACGACACGCGCGTGATCGGCAGGAACGCGCGACGGTTTCTGACGGGGTTGCAGAGAGGCATCTACGAGAGGAGAGGAGCGCGAAGGGCGTGGGACGCGGGGGGGCGAGGCGCGAGTCGGAGTGAGGAGAGCAGGAGCGAAGCAGGTAGGGGGTGAAGCGCGAGTCGGAGCGAGGACCGGCCGGAGCGTCGCGAGTCGGGGGCCGGGGAGGGGCCGGGGGACCGCTGCGCTCTGCCGTTCACCCTCATCCCTCGGCCCGCCTCTCCCTGCTCCCCCCAGGCGCCCGACCCCCGGCCCCCTACTCCACCTCGTCGATCGACCGCGGCCAATCCTCCCGGAGCAAGCGCGACATCGCGCGGTCGGCGAGGAGGCGGCCGCCGGTCTGGCAGCGCGCGCAGTAGTTCGTCTCGTTCGTCGCGTAGCGAATGCGCTGGACGGGGGCGGCGCACACCGGACACGGCTGCCGGTAGCGGCCGTGCACCGCCATCCCCTCGCGGAACGCGGTCACGGTCTCCGGAAACTCCTCCCCGCACTCGGCGCGCAGGCGCGCCGTCCACTCCGTGAGCGTCTCCCGCACGGCGGCGTGCAGGCGCGCGATCTCATCGGCGCTCAGCCGGGTCGTGTGCGCGAGCGGCGACAGGCGCGCGCGGTGGAGGATCTCGTCGGAGTACGCGTTCCCGATCCCGCTGAAGAGCCGCGGGTCGGTGAGGGCGCGCTTGAGCGTGTGCCGCTCGCCCGTCAGGCGCTCGGTGAACGCCTCGAGGTTCGTCTCGAGCGGCTCGAGGCCGCCGCGATCGAGCGACGCGAGTGCCGCGCTGCCCCGTAGGAGGTGCACCGAGGCTCGCCGCGTCGTCCCCGCCTCCGTGAGCGAGAGCGTCCCCGCCGGGAACTCGAACGCCGCGAGCACCGTCCCGCGCGGCCGCTTCCCCCTCGCTCCCCGCCACCGCAGCCGGCCGGCGATCATGAGGTGAACCGCGAGAAAGAGGTCGTCCTCGAGCACGAGCACGATGCGCTTCCCCAATCGCCGCACCCCGGTCACCCGCCTCCCCTCCGCCGCCGCGATCGGCGGCTCCACGGTGCGCAGCACGAACGGGCTCTCCACGCGCGCGCGCTCCAGCGGCTCCCCCACCACGCGCCGCTCGAGGTGCTCGAGGTAGATCGTGATGTCGGGGAGCTCGGGCATGCGCGGGACTCGGGAATGGGGAATCGGGAATCGACGGGCGAGCTCCGGTTGGAACCTTCGCGCCGATCGGCGCCTGAGTATGTGGTCGTGGGTGAGGGGCCGGGGAGGGGCCAGGGAGGGACCGGGGCGGTGTGCCGTTCCCCCCCGTCCCCCGTCTCGCCTCTCCCACATCCCCCCCGGCCCCCAGCCCCCGGACCCTGACCCCTGACCTTCCCGCATGACTACCATCGCCTTCGCCACTTCCGCCTCCACCGCCGGACTCGTCGACGACGACCGGCTCGTCGTCCCTCACCTCGCGCGCCTCGGCGTGCACGTGGAGCCCATGGTGTGGGACGACCCGACCGCCGACTGGGAGGAGCTCGACGGCGTGGTCGTCCGCACCTGCTGGGACTATCACCACCGGCGTGATGAGCTGCTCGACTGGGTGGACCGCCTGGAGCGCGCCGCCGTTCCGCTGTGGAACCCGCCGGCGGTGCTGCGCTGGAACTCCACGAAGATGTATCTGCGCGAGCTCGCCGAGCGCGGCGTGCCGATCGTCCCCACGCGCTTCGTCGAGCCGGAGGAAAGCGTGACGCTCGCCGCCATCCTCGAGGAGGAGGGGTGGACGGAGGCGGTGGCGAAGCCCGTGGTGTCCGCGGGCGGGCACGCCACCTGGCGCGTGACGCCGGCGAGCGCCGCGAGCGATGAGCCGCGCTTCCGCGCACTGGTCGCCGAGCGTCCGATGATGGTGCAGCCCTTCGTGCGCGAGGTGGCCACGGAGGGCGAGTGGTCGCTCCTCTTCTTCGAGGGCGCGTTCAGTCACGCGGTGCTCAAGCGCCCGTCGGAGGGCGCGGACGCCTTTCTCGTGCAGGAGCACCACGGCGGCACGAGCCGCGCCGCGGCGCCGGACGCCGCGCTCGTGACGCAGGCCGCCCGTGTCGTCGAGGCGGTGGGCACGCCACTCCTCTACGCGCGCGTGGACGGGTGCGTGATGGATGGCACGCTCCGCCTCATGGAGCTCGAGGCGCTCGAGCCGTCGCTCTTCCTGGGGCACGATGCCGCCGCGCCGGCGCGCTTCGCCGGCGCGATCGCCTCCGCGCTCGAGGGACGCACGCGCGCCGCGGTCGTCAGCTCCCCGCGCGGGGGAGCGTGAGCACCATCGACACGAGGTCGCGCTCCCGCGCCGCGCGCCACTGCTCGGCCGCGTGGAGCGCGGCGGGAAGGGCGGCGAGCGGCACGGTGGCGAAACCGAACCTCGCCCAGTACGGCGCGGCGTGCTTGGTGAAGAGGTACACGGCGTCGAGCGACCGGGCGCGCGCCCACGCGATGCGGTCGCGCGAGAGCTCCGCCGCGATCCCTCGCCCGCGCCACGAATCCAGCACCGCCACGGAGCGGAGCAGCCCGTAAGATCCGTACGTCTCCACCCCCGCCATGCCGACGATCGCGCCATCGGCGGCAATGGCGAGCACGTACTGCGGCCCGAACTGCGCGTCGATCCCGCCCAGGAACAGCCCGACGCGCTCGATCACCGCGCTCG
Source organism: Gemmatimonadaceae bacterium (assembly GCA_036378095.1). Classification (GTDB taxonomy): domain Bacteria; phylum Gemmatimonadota; class Gemmatimonadetes; order Gemmatimonadales; family Gemmatimonadaceae; genus JADGGM01. The sequence continues at coordinate 55,141 of DASUXC010000118.1, forward strand.
CCTCGCCCAGATCCTCCACGCGCGCGGGGCGGATCGTCACGCCCCGCGCCTCGCCGCCGGCACGGCGCTCGGTCGCGTTCGTCATCGCGCGTGGCGCCCGTCGGCGACGCGGCGACCTCCACGCGCGAACCGGTCGCTCACCCGGCGCGCCTGACCTCCGGCGCCTCGATCTCCTCCGGCAGCACGACCTCGAAGTGGCGGACCTCCGGCTCGCGCTCGAGCAGGTAGGCATCGTCCTCGGGATAGTAGACCGCGCGCTCGTACTCCGGCCCCGCGAATCGCTGGATCGACTCGTACGAGTCCCAGAGCGAGACGAGCAGGAACTCCGTTCCCTCGGTCGTGTCCCGCCGCAGCACCCACACGCCGGCGTTCCCCGGCGTGTCCCGATAGTCCGCGAGCCCGGTGAGCGACAGGTAGTCCAGGTAGGCCTCCGCCTTCGACGCCGGCGTCACGCCGCGCCACATCCGTGCGATCATCGCCCCATCTCTCCTCGCGTCGAGCCGGGAGCGCACGGAGCCGCGGCGCCGCGGGATGAGGGCGGCCGCCAGCCGCGCCAGCCCCACCAGCGCGCGCGCGGCGCTCTCCGCGGTGTACGGATACGGCTCCATGAGTCGGGCTCTCCGCGTTCGAAGTTGCAGATTTCACCGCTATTGCAAATATCAGAGGTTAGAGTACGAGACCGTGTCTAACTTGTCAACTATGTTATACAAGTTACATTTCACTCACCATGACCATCCCACACCCGCTCCCGGCCGGGGCCGCCGAGCCGCTGCCGTTCAAGTTCGTCGGCGGCGCCCTCCCCCTCGACTTCGTCAACACCGTCGACTGGCTCGAGCCGGTGAGCGACGTCCCGCCCTCCCCCGCCGCGCTCTGGCGTGACCGGCTCGGCGACTACGACGCCCTCCTCGCCTGGGCCGCCGAAGCGGGCGTGCTCTCCGACGCCGAACGGGGAGCGCTCGCCGATCGTGCCCGGCGCGAGCCGTACGCCGCCCGCGAGGCGCACGCGCGCGCGATCGCCCTGCGCGCCGCCGTGCGCGCCGCGGTCACCGCCGCCGCCGCCGGCGAGCCACCCGCCCCCTGGAGCGCGGCGACGCTCGATGCCGCGATCACCCACGCCCTCCACCACCGCCGCCTCGACCTCTCCACCGGCACGCCGCACTGGCGGTGGGTGGACGACGGCGAGCCGCTCGACCGCGTGCGGTGGGCGGTCGCGCTCGGCGCCGCGGAGCTGCTCGCCGGACCGGAGCTCGGCGCCGTGCGCACCTGCCTCGGCGAGGACTGCGGGTGGATGTACGTGGACCGCAGCCGGAACCATCAGCGCCGCTGGTGCGAGATGGCCATCTGCGGCAACCGCGCGAAGGCGCGCCGCCACTACGCCCGGCGAAAGGAGTCGCGCGGGCGCTGACCCCCGCACCGGGCGCTTCGTGCCGGCCGGCGCATCGCGCCCGCCACTCGCTCACGCATGCCCCAGCCGCGCCACCACGTCGGTCATCGGCACCACCCCCGCGCTCCCCGGCGCGTCGGGATCGGCGTCGCGCGGCCCCGTCGCGCCCCCACGCCGCGCCTTCGCGCTCCACGCCTCGATCGCGAGCGACACCATCGACGTCGCCTCGAGCTGCGCGTCCGTCGGGCCCTCGTAGTCGCGCCCCGGCGTGCGCCCCGGGTGGTAGCGCGCGATCATCCGCTCCAGCAGCGCGCGACGCGCGGCGAGATCCCGCGGCGCCGCCGCGCGCGCGAAGCACACCACGCTCCGGTAGTTCATCGAGTGGTACAGCGCCCCGCGCGAGTACACGAGGCCGTCCACCAGCGTCACCGTCACGCACACCGGTGCCCCGCCGGCGAGGTGGCGCTGCAGCCGGCTGTGCCGACCGCCGTGCACGTGCAGGTGCGCCGGGTCGAGCGCGTCGTAGTGATAGCTCATCGGGATCACCACCACCCGCCCCTCCTCATCGGTGAACCCGACGTGCGCCACGAGACCGCTGGCCAGGATCTCGCCGGCCTCGTCAGGCACGGCACGGTCGGCGTGCACGCGGATGCGAAGGCGCTCCGGCGCCGCCCCGGGCTCGCCGGCGTCGAACGGCGAAGCGCTGGATCCGGTGCTCGAGCTGTCGGTACGGTTCATCGTCGTCGGCTGCCTCGGCTCGCTGTGCCGCGGTCCGACGCCGCGCCACCCTGGCGCGCCGCCGCGCGGCCCGAGTATGATGAGAGCACGATGGCCCCATCAAAAGCACCAGATCGGCAACTATCGGTAAGGCCAGCAGCGCGCCCCGCCGCGCGCGCGGCGAGCGCGCCCGACACCCTCGTCGAGCTCGATCCGAAGTCCGACGCGCCGCTCTACCGCCAGATCTACGACGGCGTGCGCCGCGCGATCCTCGCCGGACGGCTCGCCCCCGGAACGCGTCTCCCCTCCACGCGCACCTTCGCCGCGGAGCTCGGCGTCGCGCGCGTCACCACCGCGCTCGCGTTCGACCAGCTCCGCGCCGAGGGGTACATCGAGGGACGCGCGCGCACCGGGACCTTCGTCGCCCGCGCCATCCCCGACGTGCTCCTCACCGCCGCGCCCGGCGCGCCCCGCGCACGGCTGGGCGGCGCGCGCGCCGCCCAGCCGCCCACCGAGGCGCCGCGCCTCTCGGCGTGCGCCGCCGCAGTGATCGCATCGCGCCCGACGATCGTCTCGCGCATCGGACGACTCCACCCCTTCCGCACGGGCACGCCGGCGCTCGACGTCTTCCCCGCGCGCCTCTGGGCGCGCCTCGCGGCCCGGCGGTGGCGGCGTCCGACGCCGGAGCTGCTGGCGTACGGCGCGATCGCCGGCCACCGCGCGCTCCGCGAGGCGATCGCCGCGTACGCCGCGGCCGCGCGCGGCGCGCGCTGCACGGCATCGCAGGTGATCGTCACCAGCGGCTCGCAGCAGGCGCTCGACCTCGCCGCGCGCGTCCTCCTGAACCATGGCGACGCGGTGTGGACGGAGGACCCCGGCTACACCGGCGCGCGAAACGCCTTCCTCGGCGTCGGCGCGGCGGTCGTGCCGGTACGCGTCGACGAGGAAGGGTTGGACATCGCCGCCGGCGTGGCGCTCGCGCCGCGCGCGCGCATGGTCTACGTCACCCCGTCGCACCAGTTCCCGCTCGGCGTGACGATGAGCGCGTCGCGACGCCTCGCGCTGCTCGAGTGGGCGCGCGGCGCCGGCGCCTGGATCGTCGAGGACGACTACGACAGCGAGCTGCGCTACGCCAGCCGCCCGCTCGCCTCGCTGCAGGGGATGGACGAGAGCGGGCGCGTGCTCTACGTCGGCACGTTCAGCAAGACGCTCTTCCCCGCGCTCCGCCTCGGGTACCTGATCGTGCCCGACGCGCTCGTGGATGCGTTCCTCGCCGTGCGCGCCGCCGCCGACCGCCATGCGCCGACGGTGGACCAGGCGGTGCTCGCCGACTTCATCGGCGAGGGGCACTTCGCCCGTCACGTGCGGCGCATGCGCGCGCTGTACGCCGAGCGGCAGCGGGCGCTGCTCGACGCGGTGGAGCGCACCGCGCTCGGCGAGCACCTGGAGGTGCGGCCGGCCGATGCGGGGATGCAGCTCATCGGCTGGCTGCGCGACGCGCGCGCCGACGACCGCGAGCGATCCATCACCGCCGCCGCCGCGGGGGTGGAGGCGATTCCACTCTCGGCGTACGCCGTCGCGCCGCGCGATCGCGGCGCGCTCATCCTCGGCTACGCCGCGTTCGCTCCGGCGGCGCTCCTCCGCGGGGCGGAGCGGCTGGCGGCGGCGCTCGGCGCTCCACCCTCTCCATCGCGCGCGCGGCCGTCCACGAGCGTCGTCTCGTGAGGCCCGACCGACCCCGGCGCGCCGGGCCGCGACGCGCCGTCTCTCCGATGCCCGGACTGCCCAGATGACCGAACGACTCTACTACACGGATTCGTACCTGCGCGATTTCGAGGCGCGGGTGGTGGCGCGCGACTCCGACGACCGCCGCGTGTGGCTCGACCGCACCGCCTTCTATCCGACCTCGGGTGGCCAGCCGTTCGACACCGGCACGCTGGGCGGCGTGCCGGTGGTGGACGTCGTGGACGAGAGCGAGCGCGTGGCGCACGTGCTCGGCGCCGCGCTCCCTCCGGGCGACGTGGTGACGGGGCACGTGGACTGGGCGCGGCGCTTCGATCACATGCAGCAGCACACCGGGCAGCACCTGCTCTCGGCCGTGTTCGCCGAGCTGTTCGGGCTGCCCACGGAGAGCGTCCATTTCGGCGCCGCGAGCGCCACACTCGATCTCGGCGGCGAGCACGTGCCGCGGGAGCAGGTGCTCGCGGCGGAGCGGCGGGCGAACGAGGTGGTGTGCGAGAACCGGCCGGTGACCGTGTCCTTCGAGGGTGCCGCCGATGCGGCCGGCCTGCGCAAGGCGTCGGCGCGGGAGGGGATGCTGCGCATCGTCACCATCGACCGGATCGACCGGAGCGCGTGCGGGGGCACGCACGTGCGGGCGACGGGGGAGATCGGCCCGATCCTCGTGCGCAAGGTGGAGCGGGTGCGCCGAGCGACACGCGTGGAGTTCCTGTGCGGTCTGCGCGCCGTGCGCCGCGCGCGCGCGGACTACGACGCGCTCTCGGAGGCGGCGCGCGCGCTGTCCGCCGGCGTGGACGAGGTGCCCGCGGTGGTGCGCGCGCACGAGGAGGAGCTGCGTACGGCCACCGCCGCGCGGCGCGAGCTGGCCGCGCGCGTGCACGCCCATCACGCCCGCGAGCTGTGGAACGCGGCCGCTCCGGATGCGCGCGGCGTGCGCCGCATCATCGAGCGGCGCGAATCCGGCGCGCTCGACGAGCTGCGCGCGCTGGCGCAGGCGGTGTCCACGCTCCCGAAGGCGGTGTTCGTCGGCATCGCCGCCGCCGGCGGCCTGGTGATCGCCGCGTCGGAGGACTCGGGCATGGACGCGGGAGCGCTGGTGAAGCGAGTGCTGGCCGAGACGGGTGGCCGTGGCGGCGGCTCTCCCCGCATGGCGCAGGGCACGACGTCCAGTGTGGAGGCGGCGGTCGCCGCGCTGGAGCGGGAGTGGGGGTGAGGGCGGGCGCGACGCAACGCGCCAGAATTCCCCGGCCCAGGCTCCCTCGCCCAGGCTCCCTCATGGCCGAGGCGCCTCATGCTGGCAGCCGGCTTTCCCGCGTTGCGGGCTCGCTTTGGTGTCGCAGGAGAATGCGGAAAACGAGCCCGTGCGTGATCAGCAGCAGCGGTACGACGAGCGTGGGAATGAAATAGGTAGCTCCCAACTGGCCCGGTAAGAGCCCGGCGCCATTGGCCTGGTAGAAGGCGTTCAAGAGATCGGCTGAGCCCCAGAGATTGAAGCTCCATGCGACGACGACGCCGACTCCACCTGACTGCGATACCAGCGAAAGCAACGCGAGCGTCGCCGCGACGATGTCCCCGTAGGCGGCGGAATGCGCGAAGGCGGACGGCAGATCGGGCGATACGACCCCCGGGACCAGGAACGCCAAGCCGACGAAGCGGAAACTGTGCAGGATGAGAAGAGGCCGCAGCGCCTCGGACCGTTGCAGGAGGCGAAGCTGCGGCCAGATGTATCGTGCCGTGATGATTCCCCACGCGATGAGGCTGAATCCGATACTCACGAAAAAGCAAAGTTGCGGCGACATGCGCCTCTCCGTCGGTCGAGGTTCCGGTGATCGGGCACGTTACAGGGCTAGGCGAGCATCTCGTGCGGGTGCGCCACCGGCGTGTCGCCCTCCGCTCGGGCGATCGCGTGCTCGTGGCGCCAGACCTTGGACTCTGGCGCGAACTGCGGCTCTGATGGGAAGGGGCGGTGCAGCTCGCGGTCGTAGCGGTCGAGATCGACGCCCCGCCTGAGCGGGGCGGTCAGAAAGCGCGCGAGCTCGCGCAGCCCGTGACCGGGCGTCCGCCGGTGGTGCGGCATCGCCGCGTAGCGGCGCGCGATCGTCTCGAAGTCTTCGGCGGGGCGGCCGGTCACCTCGAGCACGTCGGTCGTTGGCGCGCCCAGCTCGAACGCACCGCGCTCGTGATCGTGGATGTAGTAGCGAACACCGCTGATCACATCGATCGGGAAGCCGCCTGCCCGCATGGCCTTCATGAAGAGCCAGGTCGGCGTCGGCACGACCCTCACCGATCGCCCGACGGCCCGGCCGATCGCTCTCGCCATGTCCTGCGCGCCGAGGAGCTCCGGCCCGGTGGGGCGGTAGCTCTTCCCGGCATGGCGCGCGGGATTCATCAGGGCCGAGACCGCGACGCGCGCGATGTCCTCGTTGGAAGGTGGCGCGTTGCGGCTGTCGCCGTAAATCCAGGGAAATACTCCGAGGTGCGCGGCAGGCCCGGTCAGCGCGAGGTAGGCGTCGGCGAAGAAGCCTGGCCTCACGATCGTATGCGTGACTCCGGGTACCATCGAGAAGAGGCGATCGGCGAGCCAGTGCTGACGGGTCATGAGGGAGGGATGCGAGGGGCTCGACAGCCATTGGGTGAGGCCGACGATGTGTTCGAGTCGGGAGTCCCTGGCCGCGACGGCGAACGCGAGCGCGCCCTGAATCATGTAGGGTTCGGAGGGCGGACAATAGTAAGCGCGCTGCACGTCTTTCAGCGCGTCGGCGACGCGCTCGACGTCACTCGCGTCGGCGACCGCGATCTCGGCTCCCTGCGCCTGCAGTCGCGCGCTGCGGCCGTCTTCTCGGTGCACCATCGCGCGCACGGGATAGCCGGCTTCGAGCAGCTCGGCAACCACGACGCTGCCCGTCTTCCCGGTCGCGCCGGTCACGAGGATCTTCGGCTTGCGCATGATCGTCTCCTTTGGATTGGTACCCAGCGGTACCATGACTTGCGCAATGTGGTACCCGGGGGTACCATATGTCAAGGGAGACCACACGATGACTACCACATCGCCGTCGAAGGGGCAGCAGGCGGACCATGACGCGACCGCGGTGCGCGCGCGCATCCTGGATGCGGCATTCGCGGCGTTCATGCAGCGTGGTTACGCCGCGACCAGCACGCTCGAGATCGCCACGCGCGCACGCGTTTCGAAACGAGAACTGTACGCGCTGGTGGGCAACAAGCAGCGAATGCTCGTCGCCTGCATCAGCGAGCGCGCCAAACGACTGCAAGTACCCGCCGATCTGCCGGTGCCGCACGATCGCGAGACCCTCGCGCATGTGCTGGATTCCTTCGGGGTGCAGATCCTCCGCGAGCTGACCGACCCCGCGGTCGTTGCGGTCTTCCGGCTGGCGATAGCCGAGGCGGTCCACGCGCCCGAGGTGGCGCACACGCTCGACGCGATCGGGCGCGAGACGCTTCGTGCTGCCCTGCGTCAGATCATGGATCAGGCTCGGACGTCCGGACTGCTCGAGGGCCGCCCTGCCGAGCTCGCCGAACAGTTCGGTGGGTTGCTGTGGGGGACTTTGATGGTCAGCCTGCTGCTCGGCGTCGCCAAGCGACCGAATTCACGCGACGTCGCCGCGCGTGCTCGCGACGCCACGGCCACGTTCCTGCAACTTCATCCGCTACCGACCGCTCACCGATCCTCCCGACGCTGAACGGCACGTCGTGTCGCAACTTCGCGGTCGTTCCGCTGGCGTGCCGTGATCGGCCGCCTGTTGGTCAGCGCGAAGGGCCGTTGTGGCAGGCGACGAGCATGCGTGGTGGCAGCCGTGCTCGGATTCTGGATCACCCGATGGTGCGCCGTGGCGGTCGGCGCGCGGTTCGCCGCTCCCTACGTCCCCCGTTGTCCGCCCCCTCCGCCCCCTCCGCCCCCTCCGGCGCCCGGCCTCCGGCCCCCGGTCCCTCGTACCTTTCGCGTCTCCTCCCGCACCATCTCCCTGCTCCGCCGCATGAACTCGAGAAAGCGCTCCAGCTCGGTCGTGCTGTACCGCGAGCAGAGCTTCTCCCACGCCGCGGCGATGGAGGCGTACATGCCGGTGATCCGCTTCACGAACGCCGGTGGCGGCGTCGCCTCCAGGACCACGCGGCGGCGGTCGCGCGGATCGCGCGTGCGCCGCACGAGCTTCGCGCGCTCGAGCCGGTCGAGCACCGTCGTCATCGCGCCCGTCGTGAGCCCGGTGAGCTCGGCGAGCTGTCCCGCCGTGAGCGGGCCACCCGTCACGATGAGGTCGAGACAGCGGAGATCGGTGGGGTGCATGCCCATGCGCGCGGCGACGGCGTGGTGGAACAGCACCGTGGCGCCACTGTAGACGCGCCCCTCCATTGCCAGCTCGTCGAGTAACCGTCGTCGCTCCCGCGAATCTCTTGACTTCACATCGCGCCCCCCGGTAATCTGATATCTTGATGATCAAGATATCACGCGGCCGAGCGGCGACAAGAGCTCGCTCCCGAGGGGCCGGGGGACCGCGAACGTGCCGCCGTCACGCCGGCGCCTGGCACGCCGCGCCCTCCCCCGAGCTCCGCCGCGCCACGGCCGCTGGAGAGCAACGCAGATGACCGAGTTCGAGCCGTTCACGCCGCCCACCCAGCCACATCCGGCGCGCCCGCCGAAGGGGCTCGACCACCCCACGCCCGCCCCGGCCGCGCGCGGCGATGGCTCGCACGTGGACGCCGATCCCCGCACGCTGCACGTGGCCGTCGTGCGCGCGATCGACGACATCCGTCTCGTCGCCGCCGCCTCGACGCGCGGTGCCCTGCTCGCCCCGCTCGCCGTCTACGTCGAGCGCTGCGCCGATGCCCAGCTCGCGCCCGAGAGCGCGGAACGCGTGCGCCGGCTGCTCCGCGCCGGCCACCTCGACACCGCCATCAGCCTCTACTTCGCGTGCGTCGGCGACCGGTGGGACGAGGAGTGGCTGGACATTCGTGAGGTGGACCTCGCGAGCTGAATCGCGGGGCGCGGGGCGCGGGGTGCGGGGTGCGGGGCGCGGGGTGCGTTGGAGTGTGGAATGCGACACGGGGCCGGCGAATGCCGGCCCCGTGTCGCTCAGTCCAGCTTCCATACGCGCCCCGCGCTCCGCACCCCGCGCCCCGGGGCGTCCGCACCCCGCGCCTCGTAGGGGATGGTAAGTTCCGACGTGTCCTACTAGTTAGTGACCACGCCCCCAGCTACCTTCGCGCAAGCCCGGCGCCCAGCGGCGGACGCCGGGCGCCGCGGCATTTCATTCCGCACCCGCCCCCCCGTGTGGCGATTCATCGCGGCGGCGCTGCTCTGCCTGTCCCTCCCCGCTCCGGCCGCCGCGCAGGACGGCGCCGAGATCATCCGTGGGCACGTGCTCACCACGGACAAGCAGCCCGTAGCCAACGCGGTGGTGACGGTGACCGGGCTCATGTCTCGCACCGCCCGCACCACGCGCACGAACGACGAGGGCGCCTACACGGCGCTGTTCGGTGAGGGCGAGGGGGAGTACGTCATCACCGCGCGCACGATCGGCTACGCGCCGACCACGGTCCGCGCCGTGCGCCTCGGCGAGTCTCGCATCATCATCGCCGACATCACGCTCGACCCGAGGCCCGTCCAGCTCGACTCCGTGACCGTCGTGGGCACGGGCGGCTCGTCGGCGCCCGGCGCCCAGCACGCGGACATCGGCGGGAACGGACAGGACGCCATGCAGGGCGCCCTCTTCTCGCTCGATCCGTCGGACCTCGATGCCCTCGCCGCGTCCGTACCCGGCGTGATGGCGATCCCCGGCGTGGATGGTCGGGGCGGGTGGTCGGCGCTCGGCGCATCGCCCGACCAGAACAGCACGCTGCTCGATGGCTCCTCGTTCGGCGGGAAGGCGCTCCCCCCCGACGCCATCGCCAGCGCGCGGATCGCCACCACCACGTTCGATCCCTCGCGCGGCAACTTCGCCGGCGGCCAGATGAGCATCACCACCCGGCGCGGGAACGACATGTTCCAGGGGCACGCGCAGATCGGCCTCGCCGATCCGCACCTCGCCTGGGCCGATCCCGCCGCGCCCATGCCCATCGCCCGCAACCTGCAGGTGAGCGGCGGCGTGAGCGGTCCAGTCAAGAAGGGGCTCGCGTACTTCAACCTCGCCCTGTCGAACGACAGCCGCACGAGCGATCTCCTCTCCCTCTCCACGCTCGACGGTCCGCGCCTCGACCAGTACGGCCTCTCGCGCGACACGATCGATGCCCTCGCCGGCACGCTCGGGGCGCTCGGCGTCCCGCTCACCACGAGCGACGTGCCCGACCAGACCACCGCCACGCAGCGCTCCGCGCTCCTGCGCGTGGATCTCTCCCCCACCGCCACCACCTCGCTCATCGTCACCGGCACGGCGGGGCAGTCGAACAACCTCGGCTCGGGAATCTCCCCCACCGGATTCCCCTCGCTCGGCGGCGCGAACCGGTCGAGCAACTACTCGCTCCAGGTGAGCGCCTCGGGCTACGTGCACGGGCTCATCGACGAGCTCAAGACGAGCGTGCAGAGCTCGTCCTCGAGCTCCGGACCGTTCGTCTCCCTCCCCAACGGCAACGTGCGCGTGGGCGCCGAGTACGCGGATGGCCACACCGGGCTCACCTCGCTGAGCTTCGGCGGCGGCACATCGGGGAGCAACAGCAGCCGCACGCGGCGCTGGGAAACGAGCAACGAGCTGTCGTGGATCACGGCGTCCAGCCGGCACCGCGTGAACTTCGGCCAGTCGATCACCCTCGACTGGTCCGACTCGCGGCAGGAGTCGAACCCGTTCGGCGCGTTCGCGTTCCAGTCGCTGGACGACCTGGCCGCGAACCGCCCCACGTCGTACATGCGTACGCTGTCGCAGTCCGCGCGATCGACGAAGGCGCTGAGCGGCGCGCTCTGGCTCGGCGGCGAGTCGCGTCTCGCCGGACAGGCGCTGCAGCTCCAGTACGGCTTCCGGCTCGACATGGCGCGCTCGGGGACCACGCCAGCGTACAACCCGGTGGTGGACTCGCTCTTCGGCCGGCGCACCGACGCCGTGCCGCACGACGTGGGGCTGAGCCCGCGCCTCGGCTTCTCGTGGATGCCGCACCCGGCGCCGCCGGGCTTCTTCGGGCGCCAGCCGCTCACCATCTCCGGCGGGATCGGCGCCTTCCGTGGCGTCATCCCGCCCAGCCGCATCGCCTCGCTCGTCGACCAGACCGGGCTGGCGAACACCGTGCGCCAGCTCACCTGCGTGGGCGACGCGACGCCGCTCCCCGATTGGGCGCGCTACGCGTCCGACCCGGAGTCCGCTCCCGATGCCTGCCTCGACGGCACCGCGCCGGTGGAGTTCTCCACGAACCAGCCGAGCGTCGCCGTGTTCGACCCGTCGTACCGCGCGCCGACGAGCTGGCGCGGGAACGTGCAGGTTGGCGGGATCACCGTGAAGGGGTGGCCGCTCCAGGTGGGGGCGACGTACTCGCTCGGACTCGATGGGGAGAGCGGGATCGACCTCAACCTCCGCCGCACCCCCGCGTTCTCCCTCCCCGGCGAGGATGGACGCCCCGTGTACGTGCCGCCCGACGCGATCGTCCCGACCACCGGCGCGGTTGCTCCGGGCGCGTCGCGCGTGAGCGAGCGCTTCGCGAGCGTCACGAGCTACCTGTCCGACCTGCGCTCCACCGCCCTGCAGCTCAACGTGAGCCTGATGTCGCCGAAGCCGTTGTTCGGCAAGATCCCCGTGTCGCTCGGCTACGTTTACATGCAGAGCCGCGCGCAGGAGCGGGGCTTGGACGGGAGCACCGCCGGTGACCCGTTCCTTCGCGAGTGGGCGGACGGGCGGATGCCGATGCACCAGTTCACCCTCTCCACGTTCTTCAACAGCAGGTGGGTGGACCTGCAGCTCCGCGCCACGCTCAGCTCCGGCGTCCCGTACACCCCGATGGTGATGGGGGATGTGAACGGCGACGGGCGCAACGACGATCGCGCCTTCATCTTCGACCCCGCGCGCACCGACGACCCCGTGCTCGCGGCGCAGATGGACTCGCTGCTCGAAGGTGCGCCCCCGCGCACGCGCGCCTGCCTGGCATCGCAGCTCGGCCGGGTCGCCGGCCGCAACAGTTGCCGCACCGGGTGGCGCCTCCAGCCCGACGTGAACCTCGGGATCAACCTCCCGTGGCAGAACGTCGGCCTCGGCCGCTTCGGCGACCGGCTGCACATCAACATCACCACGACCAACGCGATGGGCGCGCTGCTCCGCGTGCTCGATCTCGAGGACACCCCGCTCGGCCGCGTGACCGGCGCGAGCTACCCGGTGGATCCCAACCTGCTGTACGTCGACGGCTTCGATCCCGACACGAAGCGCTTCCGCTATCGCGTGAACCAGCAGTTCGGCGAGGGGCACGCGCGCCGCTACCGGAACAGCCGCTTCAGCGGTCCGTTCCAGGTGCAGATCGGGGCCGACGTGCAGCTCGGCGGCCCGCCGCATCGCACGCTCGCGCAGCAGCTCGGGCTCGACCGCGGCAAGAAGGACGGCGCGCCGCTCACCGGGGAGGAGGTGAAGTCTCGCCTTGCCGCGCTCGTGAGCGATCCCGTGGCGCCGCTCCTTCGGATGCGCGACTCGCTCCTGCTCACCGAGAAGCAGGTGGACAGCATCGAGGCGATCCAGGCGCGGTTCGAGGCGACGTCCGACACGCTGCTCGCTCCCATCGTGAAGTACGTGACCGAGCACGCGGGGAAGGTGAAGGACAAGGAGCTGCAGAAGCGGATCGGGAAGGTGATGCCGAAGATGATGCAGGCGATGTTGGCGTCGGCGAAGGCCGGGGCGGCGGTGCTGGACGACACGCAGACGGCGCGGGCGCCGTCGTTCATCCAGCAGCTGAGGGGAGCACGGAAGGACAAGCACGAGCAGGGGAAGAGCGGCACGGAGCGGGGGAATCGGGAGTAGAGGTCAACGCGCTCACTCCTGGCCCGGCTCCGCGCCGTACGGGTCGAGCGCCAGCAGGCGCTCGACCGTCCACATCGTCCAATCGTGCGGATAGCGCCAGACCCGCCGGCAGATCGCCCCGCAGTCGAGCACCAGACAGGTGGCGGCGCGAGCACCCGGGGTGCCGGCGGCCGAGCGCTCGTAGATGAGCCAGTGTTCCCCGTCCGGGGCGACCGCGGTCCGCGCCTGCCCGAGCTGGGCGCCGGACCGGGTGCCGGCGGCCGACCGCCGGCTGGAAGGTGTGCTACTCGTGGTGCTCGTGGTACTCATGTGCGACTCACCTGCGTACGGCATGCAGCGCGTACCTCCCGCCTCTGCGCTGCGATGCCGGGGAAACATGTTGCGCGGCACGGTAGCGACAGGATTACGACAGCGCTTCTTACTAAAGAAGACACCAGGGCTGGACGTTCCCCCTACGGCTCCTCCGCGCCGCCGCTCCCAACGACAGAGCGCCTCCGCGAGTACGGAGGCGCTCTCTGTGATCCACTGAACGACTCGGCTGTCGACCCTCGGCTCTCGGCGTGTGCCGTAGCCGAGAGCCGTCTGCCTGTGCCGCGCGCGCGTAGCTGCTCAGCGTGCCGAGGTGCTGTCCCGGTTGCCGTAGCTCGTGCTGTCCTCCGGCATGAGCGTCAGGTGGAGGTAGACGTCGTCCGGCAGGTACTTCTGCGCCGCCGCTTGGAGCTCCGCCGGCGTCACCTCCCGCTCCGGGTAGGGCGTCGCGATCTCGTCCAGCGGGATGCCGAGCCGGTGGAACTCCCCGATGGCGTTCAGCCAGTAGCTGTTGGTCTGGAGCCGCGTCTCGAGCTGCCGTCGCTCGACCGTCGCCGCCCGCGCCGCATCAGCGGCCGTCACTCCCTTGGTGCGCAGCGCATCGAGGATCGTCATGAGTTCCTTGTTGAGTTGGTGCATCCGCTCCGGCGCCGCGTCGAAGGCGATGAGCACGCGATAGTGTTCGTCCGGAAGTGCCAGGGTCTCGCTCGTGGCGAAGGGGCTGTAGGTGCCGGCCAGCTCCTCGCGCAGCCGCACGCGGAGCCGGTCCTGCAGCACGCCGGTGAGCGCGGAGAGCCGCTCGCGCTCGCGCAGGTAGTCCGCCGGCGCCGAGGAGAACGGGCCGTCGAACACCATGAACGTTTGCGCCTTCGGCAGCGGAAGGTCTTTGAGGATCGTGTTCACCCGGTGCAGGAACGGCTTCACTTCCTCCTTCTTGGGCGTCTCCCGCGTGTCGGTGCTCGGCAGGCTCGCCAGGTAGCGCTCCACGAACGGTCGCACCTCCTCCGGGGTGATCGCGCCGACGAGGGTGAAGGTGAAGTCCCCCGCGTTTCCGAACCGGTCGTGGTGCACCGCCAGTAACTGCGGCACCGTCGCCAGCTCGGCGAGCTGCGTCTGCACCGGCATCATGCGCGGGTCGTTGCCCGCGAGCACCTGGTTGAGCTGGTCATCTTCCGAGACGCCCTGGATCTGGTACTTGGCCATGCTCTGCCAGCTCGCGAGCGTGGCCGAGTCGAGCATCGGCGCCGTGAACTGAGTGTTCAGGAGCTGGAACAAGATCTCCAGCGACTTCGGGGAGCCGGCCAAGTCGATGGACTCGTCGGCGTAGCCGATGTTCACGTTCAGCGACCGGACGCCGCTCCGGTCGAGCCGCTGGCCGAGCGCATTCTGCCCGACCTCCCCGACCCCGCTCATGTCGGTCATCGCCCGGGCGACCATCCGCCCGGGGGTCTCGAAGAGCGAGTCGGGCATCACGGAGAACCCGCCCGGGCTCCAGGCGCGCATCAACAGCTCGTCGGGATCGTTCTGCGTCGGCTTGACGATCACCCGCGCGCCATTCGACAGCGTCCACTCCGTGATCCCGGCCTTCGCGTCGTACGTCTCACTCACGATCTTCCCCGGCGTGGGAAGCGTCGCCAGGAGCGGCGCATCCGCGGCGGTTCGCGCGCTGTCCGCCAGCGGCGCGAGCGGGGCGTGCTGCACCGAGTCGAAGAGGGCGAGCACCGACTCGCGCGTGGGCGCCCGCACGTGCTCGAATTCGGGAAACCCGATCAGCACGCGCCGCCCGGCCGCCTCGCGCCAGAAGCGCGCCGCGTCCGCGATCACCTGGGGGGTGATCGTCGGGAGGATCGCCTTCGCCAGCACCAGCTCCTGCTGCGCGCTCAACAGCGACCCCTCCCCGGTGAGGTAGCGCTGCACGTAGCCGTCCGCGTACGCCGCGGACGACCGCGCGCTCGCGCTCGCCGCTGCGTGCTCGAGGTGCGCGAGGAGCACCGCCTTGCGGCGCGCGAGGGTCGTCGCGGGGATCCCCTCCCGCGCCATCCGCTCGAGCTCTCCCACGGCCGTGGCGAGCCCACGCTCGAGACTGTCCGGCACAGCGAGGAGCTGTACGCCGTCCACGGTCAGCGGTCGCACGATACGGGCGCCTTCCACGCCGGCGGTGATGAATGGGCGCGACGGATGCGCGCGGATCGCGAGCAGCCGCTGCTCCAGCTCGCCGGAGAGCAAGTCCTGCACGAGCTGCTCCCGGTCGGCCGCCTTGGCGTCCGCCGGCTCGGCCGGCGCCGGCCAGAGCACTTCCACGGAGGGACTCACCCGCCCGTGGTAGATGTCCACCGCCGTCTGGGCATTCGACGGCATCGAAGGCTTGGGGCGCGGTCGTTCGTGCTTGGGCGCGGGGATCGCCCCGAAGCGCCGCACGATCTCCCGCCGCATCGCGGCGGCGTCGAAGTCCCCCACGATCACCACGGCCATGAGATCGGGCCGATACCAATCATGATAGAACCGCCGGATCGGCCCGGCGGTGGCGTGCTCGACGAGCGTCGTGTCGCCGATCGGCTGCCGCGTCAGGTAGCGTGATCCCCCGAAGAGTACCGTGTCGTAATGCGCCCTGACCCGCTTGCTCGCCGTGTCGAGCAGCGAGCGCATGCGCCACTCCCCCATGATCACCCCGCGCTCGGCCACCACCTCCGCCGAGTCGATCGTGATCCCCCCGCTCGCCCAGTCCTGCACCACGTCGAGGCCGCGCTCGAGAATCCTGTGGTCATCGCTCGGGAGGGTGAGCATGTAGACCGTCTCATCGGGCGTGGTGTACGCGTTCAAGTCCGCCCCGAAGCGCATTCCGCTCGTCTCGATGAAGTCGACGAGCGACTGCTTGGGAAAGTGCGTCGTGCCGTTGAACGCCATGTGCTCGAGGAAGTGCGCGAACCCCCGCTGGTCCTCGTCCTCGAGCGTGGAACCGGCATTGACCACGAGGCGCAGCTCGACGCGGTGCCGGGGCATGGCGTTCGGGCGCAGGTAGTAGCGCATCCCGTTCGGGAGCGTCCCCACCGTGAGCGCCGGATCGCGCAGCGGAGCCGCCGCGCTGCCTGACGAGCGCCGAGCCCGGGGCGCCGCCGCCCCCCCTGCCCCCAGGAGGAGCACCACCCCCGCCCCACCCGCCGCGAGGCGCCCGATGCGTCCGGTCATCTTCCCTTGCCGCGCCGGTCTCTCGGCGTGTGCCGTCGCCGAGAGCCGAGCGCCGAGAGCCGACAACCGCGTCTCACGCCGCCCTTCGTCACTTCGCCGCATGCTCCCCTCCCGTCTGCCGATGCACCAGGACGTCGATGAACTGCGCCAGCTCCGATTCGTTCCGGCTGAACACGGTGACGAGGATTCCATCCTGATCGATGAGATACTCGGCGCTCTGGGGCTGCACTTGCTTGGCGAAGCTGTAGCTCGTCTGGTTCGCCGTGGGGTTCTCGATCCGCCGTCCGTCCGGGCTCGGGAGATTCCAGAACGGCGTGGAGGTGACGGCGACCGTGAGCCGCGGAATGTGGTACGGCTCCAACCAGTTGCGAATCATGCCCGCCTCCTCGGCCGGCGTCATGGGCGGCGCGTACACGAAGTGGCCGTGCGTGCTGCTCACGATGGTGATGTCGAGCGTCGGGAACCGCTCGCTGAACCGGTGCAGCGTGGCGAGCTCACTTCCGCAGCCATCGCTGACGGCGTCCACATCCTGTTCGAACCGCAAGCAATCCTTGTCGTCCAGGAAGATGACAAAGGAGGCGTGTCCGGGCGCCGGGCGCGGGGTGCTCGCCGCCTCGGCCGGCAGCCAGTAGTCCGCCTTGATCGTGGGCGCGCGCTCGCCGATGGGGATCGGCAGTGCCTCGGGGCGCTCGTGGAGTTGTGCCGCCCACGTGTTCCGCTCCAATGCGACCAACGCAGCCGTGCTGTGGCGCAGGCTGTCGAGCATGACCTGGAGTCCCACCAGCTCCTGCACCGCGTCGAACACCAGGAACTTCCCTCCGCCTCCGCCCATCCCCTCGAACTTCTCGGACTCGCGCTCGGCCGGGGTGAGCGAGTCGGCCACGGCCACGATCCACCGCGCCACGCGCCGCGCTCGAGCGGTGTCGCCGACGCCCGCCGCGCTTTTCATGAGCTGGGTGTAGATCTCCATGCGATCCATCCGGTCGGTGCCCCCTTCATGCGCGCGCGCGACCAGGATCCGTTCCGCCGCGTCCAGGCGCGCGGGGCGCGCGGCGAGGTAGATGCGGATGGTGGTGTCCTCGACGGCTCTTCGTTCCGGCTTGCTCTTCGCCGGCACCACGGCCAGGCGCCGGGCCACCAGGGCCGTCGCATCCGTATCGCGCCCGGCCACCAGATAGAGCGCGAGCAGGGGGGCGAAGTCCTCGAGCTTCGCCGTGGCCTCGGGAAAGCGCGCCGCGCAGCGCGTGGCGACGTCCGTCACCGGCGCGGGCAACGGCTTCAGTTGGTCGCGCGGATCTCGCAGTATCGTGTCGCGCCGCCCCGAGAGCGCCTCGCGTACGTCCACGCCGTGTTGCGCCCGGCTGACGGCGGCCAGGCACAGGTCGACGGTGGTGTACTTGGAGACGTCCACCGTGGTGTCCGGCCATGCGAAGCGCGTCTGCGCGGTGGCCGGCGCGGTCGCGAGCGCAAGCGCGAGCGCGCTCCCCACCAGCACCACGGCGAGCGACCGGCGCGCGGGGCGCGCCCGTGTAGTCGTGTGGCTCATGTCAGATCGCATCGATCGTGGAGGTGAAGCTGAAGTCGCGGGCCTTGAGCGGCGGCACGATCGCGGGCGTGAGCGGTTCTTGCTGCTCGTACGGATTCTTTACCGGACGGAAGACGGGCACCGGGGGCCCGAGCTGCTCGATGGCGTTGAGCACGAACAAGGGCGACTCGGTGAAGCGGAAGTTCTTCACCGCCTTGGTGATCTTCCCGTGCTCGATGAGCCACAGGCCGTCGCGCGTGAGCCCCGTCGCGAGCCCGCTCCGCGGATCCAACCCGTGGATGTCGGAGAAGCGCGTGACCAGCAAGCCGCGCTGCGTGGTGGCGATCATCTCCTCGACGGACGTCGTCCCCCCGCTCATCCGATAGCCCGTCATCCCGCGCAGCGCCGCGTTCTCGTGCAGCATACTGAGCGCGTATTCGCGATCGTACCACATGTTCGTGAGCACGCCCTTGTCGATCCAGGTCACGGGCTGCATCCAGGGCGTGGGGAGGATGCCGAGCTGGGGATCGGCCGGGTCGTGGCTGATCGTGATCCGCTCGTCGACCACCTTGAGCCCGAGCTTGGTGCGCCAGAGCTTGAGCACCTCATCGTACGCCAGCGCCCAGGGTCCATACCCGTCCTCGGTGGGTTCGCGCGGCCCAACGAGCATCTCCACGAGGTCGGCGACGGCCTGCGGCTCGAGGATCACGGTGTAGCGCCCGGGCTCGAGCGCCACCGGGTTCCGCGACGCCTCGCACTGCTGGAGCGCCCGAGCGGCGAGCGCCGGCGCGTCGATCTTCCCCCAGTCGTACGAGGAGAGCCCCGCCCACCCCGAGCCCGTCCCCTGCTGGTCGCGCACGGTCATCGAGCACTGCGCCTGCGTCCACTGCACGTACGGCGTATCCCACGGCGCATAGGGATCGGCCAGGCGCTCGGAGCTGACATAGGCGAGCGAGCCGGCGCGCATCTCGAGGTAGCCAGCGGAGAGCATCCCCTTCGTCTCCGCCGGCGCGATGAGCCCGCGCGCCACCTCGCCCCGCGTCTCGGGGGTCGCACCATAGGTCGCGTCGCTCCAGATCGCCGTCTTGGGCCGCTCCGCGTGCGGGATCGGCGGCATCCCCGAAGGCGTCGGGCGCATGATCTGCGGCGCGAGCATGGCGGCGCGCTCGGCGGCGCGCACTGCCGCCTCGAGCGACACGTCATCGAGCTGGTTCGTGCTCACGTTCCCGCGCCCCACGCCCACGGTACGCCACACCTGCATGCGGAGGTCACGCCGGTCGCTCGCGAGGCTCACCCGGTTCCGCGCCCAGCGCAGCTCCCCGTTCCACCAGCTCTGGATCTGCACCTTCGTCTCGCCCCCGCCCTTGGCGAAGCCGATCACGCGCCGCACGATCGCGTCGCACTCGTCCTTGGAGAGAATGCGCTCGCTGTCCGCGTTGTCCGCCAGCCGTGCTGGTCCACCCGCGCGGCGGTTCATGCCTTCCTCAACGGATCGATGAGCGTGAGTTCCTTCACCACCGCCGGTGCCGCGGTCACGCTGTGGTAGCAGTACTCCGCCGGCTCCCCCTTCGCCGTCCGCATCCCGTACCGGCGCAGGCTCGCCTCCCCGCCCACCGTGTGGAGCGCCTTCCACAGCTCCGTCGATCGGAAGAGGAAGCCCGCCGACGCGATCACCGCCACGCGCTTCCCGTTCTTGACCTCGAACACCTGCCCCGCGCCGAGGCCACTCGAGTGCTGAAAATCCATGTCGACCCCAGCTCCCTTGATCGCCATTCCCGTGGTGATGCCGCTGACGAGCGACTCGAAGTCGTGCGCCTCGCGGCCTGCGGCCAGCGTGAGGTTCGGCGCCTGCTGGAGCGGTGTCTCGATCGCGGTCGACGCCCCGGCGCAACCGTGCGATCGGAACGGCAGACCGCGCTTCGCGTAGCTGTCCTTCATCCACCCCGCGCTCTCGCGCGTGGTCTGGAAGTCGGTGAGCACGCCATCCTTCACCAGTGTGAAGGCATCGGGCGCCACGCCCTCGTCGTCCCACCTGACGGTGGCTGCCGCGCCAGGCTCCGCGCGCTCGGCGGTGAGCGTGAGACTCGGTGCCCCCGCCCGGTAGGTGCCGACCATGCCCAAGGGATCGTTCAGGTAGCTCGTCCCGCCGGCGTTCGCCTCGTAGCCGAGCGCGCGGTCGAGCTCCGTGGCCCGACCGAGCGTCCCGTCCACGAGACTCGCCATCGAGAGCGCGTCCAGCACCGTGTCATAGCGCCCCACATCCACTGGCTTCACGGGGAGGAGCATGTCCGCCTTCGTCTCCTCGACGCCGCGGCGGATCTCCTCGTAGAGCGAGTGGTCGCGCACGCGCGGAATGCGTTCCGCGGCAAACAGCTCCCACCCCATCCCCGCCGGCGTCAGGCAGTCCAGCCCGAATGCAGCCCGCTTCTGCGGCTTCTCCAGCTCCAGTACCACGCTGAAATCGCCCGACATCTGCCAGGATCGCTGAGTGCAATAGCTCCCCTCGGTGGACGCGAACGCCTTCTCCTGCGCCGTGGCGCTCGCGGTTGCTCCATTCACCTGGTGGACGCCGGGAAGGCGGGCGCTGTACGAGCCCAGGCTCCCGAGGAAGTCCTGTACCTCGAGGGGAGAGATCTCGAACGGGTCGATCGCAACGGGCATGTCCCAGTGCCCGTTCGCCACCACCGGCACCGGCGGCAGATCGACTACGCGCGGCTTCCCCAGCGCGTTCACCTTCGCCTGGTGCACCGCCTCGCGTCCGAGTCGTGCCAGCTCGTCAGGCGACCACACTGGCCCGGACGCGAACCCCCAGTAGCCGTCCACGAGAGCGCGCACACCCACCTCCAGACTCTCCCCGTCGTGGGTGAACAGCGCGAAGAACAGGCGCTCGCGCGTGTGCGTGAGGCGCACGTCGGCGTAGCTCGCCCCGGCCGCCCGCGCCGCGTCGAGCGCGCGCGCGGCGAGCGCCTTCAGCCGCGGGTCCTCGATCGGCGGGAGCGGCTCGGGATCCCGGCCGATTTGCGCCAGCAACGGGCGCGGCAGGGCCGTGGCCGCCGCCGCGAGGGCGCCGGCCTCGAGAAATCTCCGTCTTGTGATTGGCATGCGATCAGGGTGTGGGCGTGCTCTCGTCGGCCACGACGATGGTGCCGGAGGTGCCGAAGATCGTGCTGTGGTAGTGGTACGTGCCCGGTACCGGGAAGCGCCGCACGCGCAGCCCCGTGAGACCGAATTGGTCGTCCGGATCCTGGGCGAACGCCTCGACGCTGCCGCTGTCGCAGAGCGCCGGATTCAGAGCGCTGAAGTTGTCGCAGTAGAAGGGGTCCGCCACGATGTTCGACGGATCATCGAACGTCAGGTCGGTGGCGACGCCCGTCGCGTTGATGATCAGCACCGTGGCCCCCGGGCCGAGCACCAGTTGGTTCTGCTTGAAACCGTTGACGGTCTGGCCGCTCGCGTTCTTCTCCGCGATGACGTCGAGCTCCACGAATACGATGTGACCGATCGTGAACGGCAGCGTGTCCGCCTTCGTCACGCCGTACGCGGTGGCCGTCGCGATCACCGTCACCGGTCCCGCGCGCACGGGAGTGAGCAGCCCCATCGTGCGGTCGATCCTGGCCGTCGTCGGGTCGGAGACCGTGTAATAGACGGACAGCCCCGTGATCGGCGTGCCGTCGGCGGTCGTCACCCGCGGCACGATCGTCTTGGTGGTGTAGAGGGCGGTCTTCGCGCTGTCGGTCGGATCGGGGTGGATGGAGAACGTGTCGAGCACCGGCGGCGCCGCCAGTGTGTCCACGTTGATGAACGCCGTATCCGCGTGCCGGAGATTCCCGACCGTGAGCGTGGCCACCACGGGGATCTCCTCCCCCGCCGCGATCACGTGCACCAGCCCATCGGCGCTCACCTGCGCGTGGTCCAGGTCGAGCGAGGTGAAGGTCGGCGCCGGCAGGCTGTCGATCGGCGTCCCATCCGAGGTGCGCGGCGTCGCCGTCAGGCGAATGGTGTCGTACGGCGCCACGGTCGACATCGTGATCGCGTGACGGTCGAGCGTGAGCGCCCAGTACATGTGCGGATCGTTCACCAGCGGCGACGGCGCCACCGCGGCGTCCGTGGCGCAGCCGGCCGCCGCGAGCACCATCGCGGCCGCGACGCACCGCGCGGATGGACGCCGCATCACGAGCGGGCGGCGCGCGGTCGGGGCGTTTCGAAGTGACATGGGCTCACGCTCCTCGGCTGCGGCAGCCGGTGAACAGTGGATTGCTCACCCGCTCGGCTCCGGGAATCGGCGCGGTGACGTCGGTACCGTAGGTGTCGTAGGCCCCCGGGTACCTCCCGGTGGGGTACACACTTTCGGTGGAGCGCCGGTAATTGCGCACGAGCCGGCGCAGATCCCCCTGGCGGTGCCCGGTGAGCAAGAGCCAGTACGCGCGCTCCTGAAAGAGGAGCGACACGCGTCCATCCGGAGTGCCGGGATCCTGGAGCGGGGCGAGCCCGGCGACCCCACCCGTGCCCGCGTGCCAGAGCGTGTCGGTCTTCGTGGAGTCGCCGGGATCTCGCTGGGTGTCGTACGTGCCGTCGGTGCGCAGCGCGTTGAGCACCGTGAGCCAGCTCGGGTCACCCGCCTGGAGCGCCGCCTCGGCCTGAATGAGCCGCGCTTCCACTCCGCTCGCCAGCACGAGCGAGCCGCTCCCATCGGTGGGATATGCCGCCGGTCGCACGAGCGCGATACCGGCAACGCTCGGGCCCGACACCCACGCCGAGCGGGGGTCGCCGCTCGAGATGTACGGGAAGCCGTTGCCGCCTTCCGCATCCACCATCGTCAATACCATCTGGGCGCTGGCGCTCAATCCGAAGTCGCGGTAGGAGTACATCCGATTCACGTCGTCATTGATGGCGTTCTGGGCCGCCGTCGCGCTGAAGTCGAACGTGTAGCGAAAATCGTCAGGCACGTCAGCCACCGCCTGCGCGGCTTCCGCGTACCGACCGAGCGCGACCAGCGCGCGCCCCTTCCCCACCCGCGCCAGGTTCATCACGCTCTGACTGTCCGCCGAGACGGCGAGCGCCGAGTCGAAGAACGCCACCGCGTGCTCGTAGACCTCCTCCGTGCTCGATCCCGGCTGGTAGGTGAAGTCGCCGTCGAAATCGAGGGTGCTGAGCGGAACACCGGAGCAGAAGAGATCCGCGAGGAAGACGTCCGCGTACCCCTCTATTGTCTCGAGATGGCCGACGAGCGCCTTGGAGCTATCGGGTGCATAGGCGAGCAGCGCGCCGCGCGCCTGCCGCGCCTGCCCGCGCGCCTTCTGTAGCAACCCGTACAGCGATTGGATGGGGGACGCCGTCGTGGAATCATCCCCGATGCCGGGGTCCTCGGGGAGGAATCGGCTGTCGACGAGCATGGGGTCGGTCGTGCGGTTTGGATCCGACACATCGGCCGAGCGCAGCTCATCGGTGAGCAGCCCCGTGACCGGAGTGAACGATTCCGCATCCCCGCCGAACGCGGTGCGGAATCGCACGAGTGCTCCGTGATAGGCGGCGATGGCCCCGGCCGGCGTGTGCGTCTCTGCGGGATCGGGCACGTCGGGGGGGAGCTGGTCGTTCCCCGCCAGCTTCTCCGGCGAGCACCCCGCAAGCGTGCCGGCGGTGAGGAGCAGCGTGATCCCGAGGCCCACCCCACGCGCTCCGGTGTATGAGCGGCGGCGAGACGGGAGCGCCGTGGACGTCATGGAGTGCATCGACATGGGAACGCTCCGCTCAGTAGGTGGCGTGGACGGAGATCTGCCACGACTGCGGCATGGGGAGCACGCCGGTATCGGCCACGGAGTTGCCCGTCGCGAACGCGTTCACGTTGGGATCCTTCCCCGCGTAGTTGGTCCAGAGCCCCACGTTCGTCCCCTGGAGCGCGACCGACAGCGCCTTGGTCCCGAAGCGCCGCGCGAGCGAGGGCGGTGCGTTGAACGCCACGGAAATGCTCCTGAGCCGGAGTGTGTTCACCGTCTGGAGCAGCCCGTAGCTGGTCTCGTTCATCACCGCCACGGCGGCCTGCTCGGCGAACGACGACGACGGATCGGTGAGCCCCGGCGAGAAGATCGCCCGCGCGGGGCCGCCGAGGGTGTTGTTCTCCTGCGTGAGCCCATCCTGATAGGTGAAATTCGCGCTCACGGTGACGGCGCCGCGGAGCAGGGAGAACGTGTTGAACAGATTCACCTCGTAGTTCGGCTCGCTCGGCCCCATGAACACGAGCGTGTCGCCGAGCATCACCTCGTTTCGTGTGATCACGTGGTTGCTGTCCAGATCCGCGTAGCCGAGGATCGGCCGCGCCCAGCGGCCGAAGAGCGGGTAGCCGGCCACCACACGCGCATCGTTCGGCCCGAACGGCGTGACGCCCGCACCGAGCTCCGTCACCATGTTGTGGTTGCGGCTCAGGTTGAACGTGGTGCTCCACGTGAACGGATCGGTGCGCACGAGCTGCGTGGTCACGCTCAGCTCGATCCCCGTGTTCCGGATCACGCCGATGTTCCGCATCATTGTCACCGAATTTCCGTACACCGACGGCGCCACGGGAACGTTCTCGATCGCGTCGTAGCGCATCTTCCGGAAGCCGGTGAACTCGATCGAGAGCCGGTCAGCGAACATGTCCGCATCGAACCCGCCTTCCATCTCCGACGAGCGCTCGGGGCGGAGCTGCGTGTTACCGATCCGCGTGACCTCCAGCGCGTTCTCGAGGCCACCGCCCCACCACGGCTGCGAGGTCGCGTAGAGCCGGAGCCGGTCGGCCGGCCCGGGCCACACCCCCGCCCGGCCATACGCCGCGCGCACGCGGAACTGGTCGAAGATGTTCTTGAACGGGAAGAACGGCTCCTCGGAGATGAGCCACGAGGCGCCGAGCTTGGGGAACGCCGGCAGGTGCACATGCGTGCCGAAGGTGGAGCTCCCATCGAGCCTAAGCCCGGTGGTGATGGTGAACTTCTGGTGCGTGAACGACGGCTCGATGTACCAGCCCAAGTCCGTCACGTCGCTCCCACTCTGCTCCGGGAGGCTGATCTCCCCCGCGCCGTTCATGGAGCTCGTGCCTGGCGCCAGATCCCCCGCGCCTATACGGAGCGTGGACTGCGACGTCTTGGAGTAGTTTGCGCCCGCCGCGATCAGGAGGCGGAAGCCGAGCGGGAGTGGCGCCGTGGCGGTGGCGCGCAGGTTCACCGTGCTCTGCACCGTGCCGCCGTGCCCGACATTCAGGAGCCCCCCGCTGTCCGCGTCCGTCCGCATGCCGCGGGGAAGGAGCAGCTCGTCATCGCGGCTGATCACGTTGATCCCCCCATCGGCGCTCGTCGTGAGCCAGCTCAGGGGACGCCAGTTGAGGGCTGCCCCATTCGTGAAGTTCGTCGCGTCGTCCGTCACCCGTTGGTAGAAGTCCGGGAGCAGCTCGGGCGTGGTGGAGAGTGCCCCGCTGGCGGGGTCCACCCGCGAGTACGTCCCGGTGGTGGGGTCGATGTATGTGGTCATGAGCGTTCGGAGCTGCTGCTCGAGCGAGGAGCGCTGCTGTTTCTCCCGCGTGAGCAGCGTGGAGAGCGAGGCGTCGGCCTTGGCGCCGAGCTTCGCCCTGAGATTGCTCACGGCGCTCCAACGCGTGAGCTGCTGCGGGCGCCGCATCCAGTCGGGGGGTGAGGCCCCCCCGTGCAGCGTGGCGAAGCGGGCCGCTTCCACGTCGGGCAGCTCCGGGATTCCCGTCTCGTCGTCGTAGCTTCCGGTGAGCGCGTAGCTGAGTGCGTCGGTCCCGCCGTAGACGCCGAGCGAGGCGCTCGTGGTCTGCCCGTGCCCGAGCACGGTGTACTTGTCGCTGTTGAGCGCCTGAAACCGTGACACGCTGTCGGGAATGCAACTGAAGTCCGTGAGCGGGCAGAGCGCCGGCGTGTCGAAGTTATCGTGCCCGAAGCGGTAGCTCCCCAGAGGGTACTGCCCCGGCATGTACGACATCCCGCGCGAGGCGCCCACGTTCCACCGCGCGGGGCCCGCCTGTCCCCGCTTGGTAGCGATAACGATGACGCCGTTCGCGGCGTCGGGCCCGTACATCGTCGCCGCACTCGGCCCCTTCATCACTTCGATCGTCTCGATCGAGTTCGGGTCGAGCTGGTCGAGCGGCGATGGCGCGGCAAACTGCGGGGAGAAGCCGTGGCCCGTAGCGAGGTTGGCGCTGTTGGAATCCGACTGCGCCGCGTACACCCGGATCCCGTCCACGATCACGATCGGGTCGTTCCCGCGGAGCACGCTGCTCGTCCCCCGGAGCCGGAGCCGGCTCGGATCCCCCGGTGCGCCGCTCGTGTGCTGTATGGTGAGTCCCGGTACTCGCCCCTCGAGCAGGTCCGTCACGCTCGACACCGGCTGCGTCTTCACGATCGAATCGACGTCGAGGATGGTGATGTCGTTCCCCAGCTCGTAGCGCCGCCGCGGCCCGGTGGCCGTGGTCACCACGTCCTGGAGCCTGGTCATCCCCATGTGGAGCGCGAAGTTCACTTGCACGGTCTCGCTGTCCGGCACCACCACCCGCCGCTCGGCTGGCGCGTAGCCGAGGTAGCGCACCGTCACCACCTGCAACCCCCACGGCACGTGCCGCAGCAGCGCCCATCCCTGGTTGGCCGTCGTGGCGGTGATCGGCGTCCCCCGAACGCCGATCACCGCCCCGTCGACCGGCTTCGACGTGGTCGTGTCCATCACGAACACCACCACCACGCCGTACCTGACCGTGTCTCGCTCCGCGGCGGAGCGAAGCTCTCCTTCCCGCGTCAGCGTCACGGTTCCCGCGTCCGTCACCACCACGCGCACCCCCGTCCCCCGCAGCACCCGCCGGAGCGCCTCCGCGGCGGTGATGCTGTCCGCGTGCAGCGACACGCGCCGGTTCAAGGGCACCACGCGCGGCGAGTACGCGAGATCGAGCCCGGCGCGGCGGTCGATCTCCGCGAGCGCGGCGCCGAGGCTCACGTTGCGCAGGTCGAGCGCGATCACGTGATCGAGCGCCGCGCCGCGGTCACTGCGAGCCGCGCTGCCGTGTCCGGCCGTCTGGGCCGCCGCCGCGGGCGCGCCCTCGGGCGCGGCGCTCGCGTGCTGCGCGAGCGCGGTGCTCGCGAGCGTGAACCAGAGCAGCGCTCCCACGCCGCCGTACCGCCGCAGCGGGACGAGCAGGGGCATGACCGTGTCCTCCTGAAGGGTGTGTGTCACCGTGACGGAGCGCCGGGCCGCGACGCGCCGCTTCGATCAGCAGAAACGTCGGCGCGTCACCTCGTGTGACGCGCCGGCGCGAACTGGACGTGTGATCCCGTTCTGGTGTAGCGGAGATCGAGGGCGCGCCCGATCACGTCGAGCACATCGTCGAGGGGCTTCCCGGTGAACGTCGCCGTGAGCGGGACGGCGGCGAGCGATGAATCGGAGAACGTGATGTCCACGTCGTACCACCGCTCGATGGTGTGTACGACGTCGCCGAGCGGCGCGAGCTGGAAGGTGAGCCGCCCCTGCATCCAGGCGAGCTCCGTGTCGACGTCGGCGGCGCGCTCGACGGCGATGTTCCCCGCGCGGTCGAGGTGCGCGACCTGCCCGCCGGCGAGCGTGACGTGGCGCACCGCGGCGCTGTCGGCCCGGAGGGCCACGCGCCCCTCGGTCACGATGACGGTGGTCGCCGTGTCGCCCTGGTAGGCTCGTACCGCGAACGCGGTCCCCAGATCCTCCGTCACCGCGCTACCCGTGTACACGCGGAACGGGCGCCGGGGATCGTGCCGCACTTGGAAGAAGGCCTCCCCTTCGAGTTGGATGTCGCGCGTGTGCGCGCCGTACGTTGCGGGGATGCGGAGCCGGCTGTCGACGCTCAGCGTCACGCGCGTGCCATCCGCGAGCAGGATCTCGGTCCGCTGTCCCCTCCCCGTCCAGTACTCGCGGACCGGCACGTCCGCCACGCGCGCGCCCATCACCTTCGCCAGATACGGCCAGGCGAGCGTGCCGCCCGCGGCAATCACGAGAAGCGCCGCCGCGAGCGGCGCGGCCAGTCGGCGGAAGCTGCGCTCCACTCGCGGCGCGGCGGCCGGATGGAGACGCAGTACGCGCGACCGGGTGGCTCGAGGTGCGCGCGCGGAACCGTCCGCCACGGCAATGCGCGCATCGAGCGCGCTCCACGCACGATCGACGTCGAACCGCGCGGGAACGGTACCCGTCGCGAGCCAGTGTACGCGCGCGGTCTCGAGGTACTGCTCCCGCGCCGCATCGCCCGCGGCCCATGCCGCGATGGCGCTCGCGTCGTCCGCGGAGCTCACCCCTGTGAAATGTCTGATCAGTGCTTCGGTCGTCGGTCGATCGAGCATCCACACACCTGTCGAAGAACGGTCGTGCCGTCTGTACATCCAGTGGACACGCGGCGTGCGACGCACCCGTAGACTGCTGCGGGCGCACGGCGCACCACCGCGCGCTCAGAGCCAGTCGCCAAGGCGCTTGCGCAGCATCTTCTGCGCGTTCCGGATCTGCGCCTCGACGGTGCGAGGGGCGGTGTGCATGATGGCGGCGATCTCGGCGTAGCTCAGATTCCGCTCGCGCCGCAGCAGGAACGCCTCGCGGCAGCGCGGCGGGAGCTCGGCCACGGCGCGACGAATTGCATCCGCGAGCTCGTGCGAGGCCGCGTCATCATCGGCGCGGCGCGCCTCGGGGCAGAGGGACACGATCTCGTCGTCGGTGGCGAGGCGCGGCACCCATCGCCGCTCGAGCCGCTGGCGCCGCACGTGATTGAGCACGCGATTGCGCACCGTGATCCGGAGGTATCCCTGGAGGGTGCTGCCGATCTCCCACCGTTCCCGCATCCGCCACAGGTGGAAGAACGTGTCCTGCACGATCTCCTCGGCGAGCGCGTCGGAGCCGAGCATGCGGGCCGCGAGATCACACAACTCTTCGTAGTACGCGCGAAACAGTTGCTCGAACGCGCCGGCATCGCCCGCGCGGATGCGCGCGACGAGATCGCGGTCGGTGGTCGACGGGCAGGGTGTTGCCATGGAGCTCGCGGGGCGGAGCCGGGGAGAGCGACGCGGGAGGGCGGTGGGACTGCCACGATATGACCGCGGCGTGTTCCGCGCCACGGTCGGGCGCTCACCGGTGGAGGCCGATGTGCTCCCATATTGTCGGACACGCGAAACGGCCCGAGCCCGTAAAAGACGTACGGCCGCCCGACGAAACAGATGCTTCGTCGAGCGGCCGTCGTGACGGGCCGTCTGCAAGTGCGTCGTACGTGCGGGAAGCCGGATTCCCGGACCGGTCCTCCGCTCGGCCGCTCGCCCGCCCAGCGCTGTCAGCTCATCGTGCGGCGGTGGAGTCCCGGTTGCCGTAGCTCGTGCTGTCCTCCGGCATGAGCGTGAGGTGGATGTAGACGTCGTCGGACAGGTACTTATTTGCCGCCGCCTGCAGCTCCGCGGGCGTCACCTCCCGCTCCGGGTACGGCGTCGCGACGTCATCCAGCGGGATGCCGAGCCGGTGGAACTCCCCGATGGCATTCATCCAGTACTCGTTGCTCTGGAGCCGCGTCTCGATCTGCCGCTGCTCGACGGTCATCGCCCGCGTGGCCTCGGCG
This sequence comes from Gemmatimonadaceae bacterium, assembly GCA_036378095.1. Lineage (GTDB taxonomy): Bacteria > Gemmatimonadota > Gemmatimonadetes > Gemmatimonadales > Gemmatimonadaceae > JADGGM01. The sequence continues at coordinate 84,522 of DASUXC010000118.1, forward strand.
GCCGTCACGCCGTTCGTGCGCAGCGCGTCGAGAATCTTCATCAGCTCTTTGTTGAGCTGGTGCATCCGCTCCGGCGCTGCGTCGAACGCCATGAGCACCCGGTACTGCTCGTCCGGAATCGCCAGCGTCTCGCTCGTGACCCACGGGCTGTAGGTGCCGGCCAGCTCCTCGCGCAGCCGCACGCGCAGGCGATCCTGCAACACCCCGGTGAGCGCGCCCAGGCGCTGCCGCTCCCGCAGGAAGTCCGCGGGCGACGAGGTGAACGGGCGGTCGAACACCATGAACGTCACCGCCTTGGGCACGGGGAGGACCGACAGGATCGTGTTCACCCGGTGCAGGAACGGCTGCACGTCCTCCCCCTTGGGCGTCTCCCGCTCGTCGGTGCTCGGCAGGCTCGCCAGGTAGCGCTCCACGAACGGTCGCACCTCCTCCGGCGTGATCGCGCCGACGAGGGTGAAGGTGAAGTCCCCCGCGTTCCCGAAGCGGTCATGGTGCACCGCCTTCAACTGCTGCACCGTCGCCAGCTCGGCGATCTGCGTCTGCAGCGGCTGCATGCGCGGATTCCCCTTGGCCAGCACTTGGTTGAGCTGGTCGTCGATCGTGACGTTGGTCACCTCGTACTTGCCGAGGCTCTGCCACCCGGCGAGCGTGGCCGAGTCGATCATCGGCGCCGTGAACTGGATGTTCAGGAGCTGGAACAAGGTCTCCAGCGCCTTCGGCGAGCCGGCGAGGTCGATCGATTCGTCGGTGTAGCCGATGTTCACGTTCAACGATCGCACGCCGGTGGTCGCGAGCCGCTCGGCGAGCCCGCCGTGCCCGACGGGGCCGAAGCCTCCGACGTCCGTCATCACGCGCGCCACCATGCGCCCCGGGCTGAAGAAGAGCGAGTCGGGCGTCACGGAGAACCCGCCCGGGCTCCAGGCGCGGAGGAGCAGCTCGTCGGGATCGTTCTCGGTGGGCTTCACGATCACGCGCGCGCCGTTGGAGAGCATCCACTCCGTGATCCCGGCCAGCGTGTCCCGCTTCTCGCTCACGATCTTCCCCGGCGTGGGAAGCGTCGCCATGAGCGGCGCATCCGCACTCGCGCGCGCTGCATCGGCCAGCGGCGCGAGCGGCGCGTGCTGCACGGAGTCGAAGAGCGCGAGCACCGACTCGCGCGTGGGCGGGCGGACGTGGGCGAACTCGGGAAACCCGATCATCACGCGCCGGCCGGCCGGCGCGCGCCAGAAGCGCGCCGCCTGGGCGAGCACCTCGGGCGTGATGGTGGGGAGGATCTCCTTGGCGAGGGCCAGCTCCTGCTGGGCGCTCAACAGGGTGCCTTCCCCGGTGAGATACTTCTGCACGTAGCCATCCGCGTACGCCGCGGACGACCGTGCCGAGGCGCTCGCCGCCGCATGCTCGAGGTGCGCGAGCAGTATCGCTTTCCGGTGCGCCAGCGTGGTCGCGGGGATCCCCTCGCGCGACATCCGCTCGAGCTCCCCGACCACGGTGGCCAGCCCACGCTCGATGCTGTCCGGCCAGGCGAGGAACTGCACGCCGAACAGATTCATCGGGCGGACCACACGGCCACCCTCCACGTCCGCCGTGATGAAGGGGCGCGACGGGTGCGCGCGGATCGCGAGCAGCCGCTCCTCCAGCTCGTCGGAGAGCAGTGCCTGCACGAGCCCTTGCCGCTCGGCCGCTTTCACGTCGGCCGGCTCCCCCGGCGCCGGCCAGAGCACCTCCACGTTCGGGGGCACGGACCCACGATAGACGTCGACTGCCGTTGCGCGGCTCGCCGGCATCGATGGCGCGGGTCGCCGCCGCGCGTGCGTCGCCGCCGGGATCGCCCCGAAGCGCCGCTCGATCTCCTGCCGCATCGCGGCCGCGTCGAAGTCCCCCACGACGACCACCGCCATGAGGTCGGGCCGGTACCAGTCGTGGTAGAATCGCCGGATCGGCCCCGCGCTGGCGTGCTCGATGAGCGTGGTGTCCCCGATCGGCTGCCGCGTGAGGTAGCGCGAGCCCCCGTAGAGCACCGTGTCGTAGTGCGCCTTGATCTTCTCGCTCGCCGTGTCGAGGAGCGAGCGCATCCGCCACTCCCCCATGATCACTCCGCGCTCGGCCACCACTTCGCCCGAGTCGATCGTGATCCCCCCTCTCGCCCAGTCCTCGAGCACGTCGAGCCCCCTCGTGAGGATCGCGTGGTCGTCGGAGGGGAGGGTGAGCATGTACACCGTCTCGTCCGGCGAGGTGTACGCGTTGAGGTCCGCGCCGAAGCGCATCCCGCTCGTCTCGATGAAGTCGACGAGCGACTGCTTCGGGAAGTGCGTCGTGCCGTTGAACGCCATGTGCTCGAGGAAGTGGGCGAACCCCCGCTGGTCCTCGTCCTCGAGCGTCGACCCGGCGTTCACGACCAGCCGCAGCTCGACGCGGTGCCGGGGGCTGGCGTTCGGGCGCAGGTAGTAGCGCAGCCCGTTGGGAAGCGTCCCCACGGTGAGCGCCGGATCACGGAGCGGCACCGCCCGACGCTCGCCTGACGAGTGCCCGGGCCGGGCTGCCGCCGTCCCCCCTGCCCCCAGGAGGAGCACGACCCCGAGCCCACCCGACGCGAGGCGCCCGAGGTGTCCCGTCATCTTCCTACGCCGCGCCGACCTCCCGGCGTGTGCCGTGGCCGAGAGCCGAGAGCCGAGAGCCGAGAGCCCCGTCGACAGCCGCCCTTCGTCACTTCGAGGCATGCTCCCCTCCCGTCTGTCGATGCACCAACACGTCGATGAACTGCGCCAGGTCCGACTCGCCGAGGCCAAACGCGGAGACGATGAGCCCGTCCTGATCGACGAGGTACTTGCTCCCCTCCGGCTTCAGGAGCTTGCGGAAGGTGTAGTTCGTGTAGTTCTGGGTGGGCTTGTCGATCCGGCGGCCGTCGGGGCGCGGGAGGTTCCAGAACGGCGTCGAGGTGACGGCGACCGTGAGCCGCGGAATGTGGTACGACGCGAGCCACGTCTGGATCATGTCGGCCTCCTCGGCCGGCGTCGGCGGCGGCGCCCACACGAACGATCCGTGCGTGCCGCTGACGATGGTGATGTCGAGGGTCGGAAACCGCTCGCTCAGCCGGCGCAGCTGGGCGAGATCCGATACGCATTGATCACCGACATCTCCCTGCGGATCGACGGTGACGCAGTCCTTGTCGTCCAGAAAGGTGAGGAGGGAGACGTGCCCGGGCGTCGGCCGCGGAGCATTTCCCGCCGCGCTGGGGATCCAGTACTCCGCCGTGATCGTCGGCGCGCGCTCGCCGGTCGGGATGGGCAGCGCATCGAGGCGCTCCTGAAGTAATGTCGCCCACGTGCTTCGCTCGAGCGCGACCAGCGCCGCCGTACTGTGGCGCAGGCTGTCGAGCATGACGGGGATCCCCATCAACTCCTGCACCGCGGAGAACACGACGAACTTTCCCCCTCCTCCTCCTCCCATCTTCTCGTACTTCTCCGACTCGCGCTCGGCCGGGGTGAGCGAGTCCGCGACGGCAACGACCCAACGTGCCGCGCGCCGCGTCCGCGCCGTGTCGCCGGCACCCTTCGCGGCGGACATGAGCTCGGTGTAGATCTCCATGCGATCCATCCGGTCGGTGCCGCCTTCGTGCGCGCGCGCGACGAGGATCCGCTCCGCCTCGTCCAGGTGCGCGGGCCGCGCGGCCAGGTAGATGCGCACCAGGCTGTCGTCGACGGCCCGTCGCTCCGGCGCGCTCTTCGCCGGCACCGCGGCCAGCCGCCGGGTCACCAGCGCGCTCGCATCCGCGTCTCGCCCGGCCATGAGATAGAGCTCGAGCAGCGGGGCGAAATCGTCGAGCTTCGCCGTGGCCTCGGGAAAGCGCGCCGCGCAGCGCGCGGCGGCTTCCGTCACCGGCGCGGGCCACGGCTTCAGGTTCTCGCGCGGATCCTGCGGCATCGTGTCCCGCCGCACCGTGAGCGCCTCGCGTCGGTACAGGTCGCCCCGTACCCGGCCGATCGCCGCCAGGCACAGGTCGACCGTGGTGTACTTGGAGATCTGCACCGTGGTGTCCGGCCACTCGAAGCGCGTCTGCGCGGCGGCGGGGGCGGCGAGAGCGGCGAG
>DASUXC010000119.1:0-29380 GCA_036378095.1 Gemmatimonadaceae bacterium
TTCTTCCGCGCCATCGTCCAGCCGTTCGCGACGATCGTGATGCGCGTGCTCCTCTGGATGCACGACCACCTGCGCATCAACTACGGCTGGGTGCTCATCATCTTCGGCGTCGCGGTGCGCCTCATCCTCTGGCCGCTCAACCAGGGGGCGATGCGATCGAGCCTCAAGCTGCAGCGCATCCAGCCCGAGCTGCAGGCCATCCAGAAGAAGTACAAGAACAATCTGGAGAAGCAGCAGGCGGAGATGATGCGCCTGTACAAGGAGCACGGGATGAGCCCCTTCAGCCCGCTGGCGGGGTGCCTCCCCATGCTCATCCCGATGCCGGTGCTGTTCGCGCTCTACTTCGTGTTCCTGAACACGATCGAGTTCCGCGGGGTGTCGTTCCTGTGGATGACCGACATCTCGCTCAAGGACCCGTACTACATTCTCCCGATCCTCATGGGCGTCTCGATGTACGTGCTCTCGTGGATCGGGCTCCGCAGCTCCCCGCCGAACGCGCAGGCCAAGATGATGGCCTACGTGTTCCCCGTGCTGATGACGGTCTTCTTCCTCAAGCTGGCGGCGGGGCTCAATCTCTACTACGCCGTGCAGAACATCGCCGCGCTCCCGCAGCAGTGGATGATCGCGCGCGAGCGGGCCAAGGGAGCGGTTCCGGCGCCACGACCGGCGGGCTGACGCCCGCCGGCGCTTCGCCGGCGCCAACGTTCGGAGGGGATCGGATGCGCATCACGTACGTCGGGCACGCCACGCTCCTGCTCGAGCTGGCCGGCGTGCGCATTCTCACCGATCCCAACTTCGATCCCAGGCTGGCGGGGATCCTGCCGCGCGTCTCCCCGCCGGGGATCCCGCTGGAGGAGCTGCCGAAGCTCGATGCGCTCCTCCTCACGCACGCCCACGCCGATCACCTGTCGTTCGCGTCGCTGGACGCGCTCCCGAGCGACATTCCGCTGTACGCGCCGCCGGCGGTCGCCCGGTGGCTGCGCCGCCGAGGGTACGCGCACGCGGAGCCGATCGCGCCGTCGGAGTCGGTGACCATCGGCGAGCTGCGGGTGACGGCGGCCGCGGCGCGCCACCTCGGCGCGCGCTACGCCGTGGACCGTTGGCGCAGCGCGGCGAACATGTACCTCCTCGATGCGGGGCGGCGCGCCTGCTTCTTCGCCGGCGACACCGCGCTCACCGCCGACAGTCATCGCATCGTCGAGCACGAGCTGCGCGCGCGCGCGCGCTCGCTCGACGTCGCCCTCCTCCCGATCGGCCACGCGCCATGGTGGAAGCGCACCGCCTTCCGGCGCGGGCACCTCACCCCCGATGATGCGCTCACGCTCTTCGAGAAGCTGGGCGCGCGCTACTTCATCCCGTATCACTGGGGCACCTTCCGCCACGTCACCTCCGGCGCGTTCGATGCCATTCGCCAGCTCCGCGGGCGGCTCGAGGCGCATCATCGCCGGCACGACGTGAAGATCCTCGAGCCCGGCACGTCGTTCGAGCTCGCCGCGGAGCCATCGTGAGCGCATCGTCGCCCCTTCCCGGTGGCGAGGACACGATCGCGGCGATCGCCACGGCTCCGGGGCGTGGCGCGATCGCCCTCCTCCGGCTCAGCGGTCCCGATGCGCACGGCGTCGCCGAGCGCGTCCTGCGCCCGTGGCGTCCCACGCCCGGCCGGGCGTTCCTCACCACCCTTCGCGATCCGGAGAGCGGCGCCGTCATCGACCACCCGGTGGTCACGCCGTACGCCTCGCCCCGCTCGTACACCGGCGAGGACCTGGTCGAGATCTCCGTGCATGGAGGACTCGTCGTTCCGGCGCTCGCCCTCGGCGCGCTCCTCGCCGCCGGCGCGCGCCAGGCGCTTCCCGGCGAGTTCACGCGGCGGGCGGTGATGGCCGGCAAGATGGACGTGCTGCAGGCGGAGGGGGTGGCGGACCTCGTCGACGCCACGTCGCGCGCCATGCACCGGGCCGCGCTCGAGCACGTGGACGGCGCCCTCTCCCGCCGCATCGCGACGCTCCGCGAGGGGTTGCTGGCGCTCGAGGCGCTGATCGCCTACGACATCGACTTCCCCGACGAGGACGACGGCCCCATCCCCGTGGAGCGCGTGGACACGGCGATCGCCGCTCTCGGCCGCGCGCTCGCCGACCTCCTGGCGACCGCCGATGCGGGCGAGGTGGTGCGGCACGGCGCGCTCGTCGTGATCGCCGGCGCGCCGAACGTGGGGAAGTCGTCGCTCTTCAACGCGCTCCTCGGCCGCGCGCGCGCCATCGTCACCGACGTCCCCGGGACCACGCGCGATGCCATCGAGGCGGTGATCGACGTCGGGCGGTGGCCCGTGCGCCTCGTCGACACGGCGGGGCTGCGCGAGACGGGGGACGTCGTCGAGCGCCTCGGCATCGAGGCGAGCGAGCGCTATCTCCGGAGCGCCGACGTGGTGCTCGCGTGCGGCGACGATGACGCGGTGCTGGCGGCGACGCTGGCGCGCGTGCGGCCGCTCACCGCGGCGCCGGTGCTGGCCGTCCGCACCAAGTGCGATTTATTGACCAATGGAGACGAAATACGCGCCGACGGCGGTGGTCGTCACCATGACAATTTAGTATCCTGTAAGCACGAAATGGCGGGCACACCGCTCGACGCCACGCGCGTGAGCGCCGCCACCGGCGCGGGGCTCGGCGAGCTGGCCGGCGCGCTCGCCGCCTGCCTCGACCGGGAGCACGGCGGGCGGGGCGGAGCGGCCGAGCTCCCGCTCCTCACGCGCGAGCGGCACCGGCTCGCCGTGCGGCGCGCGCGCGAGGAGGTGGAGGCGTTCGCGCGGGCGTGGCGCGCCGGCGAGCTCCCCGTCGCCATCGCCGCCACCCACCTGCGCGCCGCCGAGGGCGCGCTGCAGGATCTCATCGGCGTGGTGGACGTGGAGGAGCTGCTCGATCGCGTGTTCAGCGCCTTCTGCGTGGGAAAGTGAGCGGCGTCGTCAGGCCGAGGCGGCGGCACTCCCCGCCGCGGCCACCAGCTCGGCCGCGTCGGCCCTGATCCCCCACGGGAAGCCCCGCTCGGCGAGCGCGCCTTCCACCATCCGGCTGCCCAGATAGTAGCCTGCGCGCTCCGGGAGCACGTAGCGATCCACCGTGCGCGCCTCCTCGCTCAGCCCATCGGAGAGATAGCGCAGCCGGAGTCCGAGGCCGGCGGCATCGAGGTCCGGCGACACGGCGCGCGCGAGCACCCCCTCCATCTCGCGGATGCGCGCGTACTGCCGCCGCCCGTAGCCGAAGTACTCCCAGTCCGCGTGCCCGGGGCTCACCGCCCGCGCGACCTCCACGGCGAGCCCCTCGTTCACCAGCAGCTCGCGCAGCGATGCGCGGCGCCCCGTCTCCCAGTACGAGTAGTTCCCCCCCGCCTCCTCCACCAGACGGCGCATCTCGCTCCGGCTCGTGGGCGAGGTGTAGCGCACCGCGTGCGCGATCTCGTGCGCCAGCCAGAGCGGGATCAGCTCCGGGTCGAGCCCCAGCCCCTGCGTGTCGGTGTTCGCGATCCCGGTGAAGTGCTCGAGGCACACGAACGCCGTTCCGCGCCCCTCGATCACCAGCTCACCCGCGTTGGCCGCGCCCACACCGACCATGAGCACCACGTCGACGTCGGAGTCGGCGGCGAGGAGCGTCGCCGCGCGCCGCTCGGCATCGCGAGCGAGCGAGACGACGTCGATGCGCTCCAGCATCGCGTGCAGGTCGGAGCGGTCCGCCAGCGCGGCGCCGCGCGCCACGTCGCCGAAGTGCGGGCTCTCCGGGTCGACGACGTAGTTGGACCAGTACGACTCGAGGATGCGGCGGTGGGCGGTGAAGTAGCGCCGGTAGGCGGCGACGGGATCGGAACTCTGGAGAACGGCGAGGAAGTCGGGGATCAGGTCGATCAGCATCAGGACCAGAGCGCGGGTGGGCGAGCGCCGAGTCTCTCTCAGCCGGACGGGGCAAGATACCGGCGCCTGAGAGGTACAACAAGGGGAACCGTCAGCGTGGCACGCAACTTTCCTGAACGCATCGCACGAGGAGGGTGCAGGAGACCAGGAATGACCACGCTCAAGCAAATTGACCTGACGTGCCCGATCTGCTTCAACTGCTTCACGTCGCAGGCGGTCCTGTCCACGAACTCGTTCGGTGGCAAGCGGACGGACTTCCACGAGCGTGCCGCGGGTGCGCAGCCCCTCCCCTATTTCATCCACGTGTGCTCGCGGTGCGGCTACGCCGGGAGCGAACGCGACTTCGGCGAAGAAGCCGACGTGAGCCCCATGCTGAAGGAACACGTCTGGGACGAGCTCGCGCCGAAACTGGCCGATGGGCTCATCCCCGGATCCGAGAAGTACGAATTCGCGGCGAAGGTCGCGACGTGGCAGGGGAGCGAGCCCCGGCGCGTCGCCGATCTGCTCCTGCGGGCGGCTTGGTGTTGCGTGGATGAGGGGGACATCGAGGCAGAGCGCTACTTCCGCCGACAGGCGGCCTGGACGTTCGAGCGCGCGCTCGCGTCGTTCGACGGAGTGGATCGCGACGAGCGCGCCGTGCTGACGTATCTGGTGGGGGAGCTCTGGCGCCGCGTGGGCGACGTCGCCCGCGCCAACGAGTGGTTCGAGCGCGTCGAGGAAGAGATCACCAACCCGCAGACGCAACAGTGGGTGATCGATGCCGCGCGGCAGCAGCGGGACTGCCCGCGGGAGTGGTTCGGCTGATTCGCGAAGCGCCGGACGGCGGGCGGGCGCCAGGCGCGTGATCGCGTGCCCGCCCCCGGCCTTCCCGCCGGCTCGGCCGATCAGCGCGTACCGAACATCCGGTCCCCGGCGTCGCCGAGGCCCGGCAGGATGTACCCGTGCGCGTTCAGCTCGCGATCGAGCGCGGCCGCGTACACCGGCACGTCGGGGTGTGCCGCGAGCATTCGCTCCACGCCCGCTGGCGCGGCGACGATGCACAGGAACCGGATGCGCGTCGCCCCCGCGCGCTTGAGCGACGCCACCGCCGCCACCGCGCTCCCTCCGGTGGCGAGCATCGGATCGAGCACGAAGAAGTGGCGGTCCGTGACGTCGCCCGGGATCTTGAAGTAGTAGTCCACCGGCTCCAGCGTGTCGTGGTCCCGGTACAGACCGATGTGCCCCACGCGGGCCGACGGCACCAGGTGAAGCGCCCCTTCCACCATCCCCAGCCCCGCGCGCAGCACCGGAACGAGCGTGAGCTTCTTCCCGCTCACGCGCCACCCCTTCATGTGCTCGAGCGGCGTGTCCACCGACACCGGCTCCAGCGACAGGTCGGCCGTCGCCTCGTAGGCCAGGAGCGTCGCGATCTCCGCCACGAGCTCCTTGAACAGCTTCGTCGGGGTCGTGCGATCGCGCAGGATGGCCAGCTTGTGCTGCACCAGCGGGTGCCGCGTGACGAGCAGGTTGGGCAGCTCGGGGGTGGTGTGCATGGCCGGGAAGCTACTATCTTCGCGCGCATGAAAGAATACCAAGCAGTGGTGCTGCGGCTCACTCGGCGCACGCAGGAGGACGAGGATGCGCTCACCGATCTGCTGAACGAGCGAAGCCGAAGTGGATGGGAGCCGGCGCACATGACGCAGGATGGCCAGCGACTCACGATCGTGTTTCAGCGGCTGCCGGGCGGTGATGCGCGCGCCGGCGACTGATCCCCAGGCATTGCCCGGCGGCCCTCGCACCCGGCGCGCCGACGCCCGGAGGCGGGGGGCGGGTCGGGAGCGCCGGTCACGCGCCACGGAACGACTCGCGTGGAGCTGACCTTCATCGGTGCCGCCCGGGAGGTGACGGGCTCCTGCCATCTCGTCCACGTCGGGGGGAGGACGATCGCCCTGGACTGCGGCCTCTTTCAGGGGCGCCGCGCGGAGGCGGACGAGAAGAACCGCGTGCTCCCCGTGGAGCCCGGTGCGCTGGACGCGGTGATCCTCTCCCACGCCCACATCGACCACGCCGGACGCCTCCCCTTCCTCGCCGCCTGCGGCTACTCCAGGACGATCTGGGCCACCGCCGCCACGCGCGATCTGGCCGCCGTGATGCTCGCCGACTCGGCGCACATCCAGGAGAGCGACGCGGAGTTCCTGGAGCGGCGGCACCGCAAGCCGGTCCCGCCGCTCTACACCATGCGGGATGCCGCCCGCGTGTCCGACCTCATGGTGGGCGTGCCGTACGCCAGGACCTTCGACGTCGTCCCCGGCGTCCGCGCCACCTTCGTCGACGCCGGGCACATTCTCGGCTCGGCGTCGGTGATTCTGGACTGCGCCGAGAACGGCGAGCACCGCCGGCTGGTCTTCTCGGGGGACATCGGCCGCCGGGGGCTTCCCATCATCAGGGATCCCGTTCCCCCGACCGGCGCCGAGGTCCTGATCATGGAGTCCACCTACGGCAACCGCGACCACGCGCCGATCACCGACTCGCGCGACCAGCTCGCCCGGATCGTGCGAGAGACCGCTCGGCGCGGCGGGCGGATCCTGGTGCCCGCGTTCGCCGTGGGCCGGACGCAAGAGATCGTCTACGATCTACACATCCTCCGGCGCGCCGACGAGATCCCGAGTCTGCCGATCGTCATCGACTCTCCCCTGGCCATCGATGCCACGGCGGTCTTCCAGATGCACCCGGAGATCTTCGACTCCACCGAGGACATGGTGCGCGCGGTCGGGGAGCTCTTCCACTTCCCGCTGGTGCGCTACACCCGGACGGTCGAGGAGTCCAAGGCGCTGAACCAGGACACCGGGCCCATGGTCATCATCGCCGCATCGGGCATGGCGGAGAACGGACGTATTCTCCATCATCTGGCCCACGGGGCGAGCGATCCGCGAAACACGATCCTGATCGTCGGATTCCAGGCGGAGCACACGCTCGGGCGGCGCATCGTCGAGCGTCGCGACACGATCAAGGTGTTCGGCGAGGAGATCCCCTTGCGGGCACACGTCGAGGTGCTCGATGGATACAGCGCTCACGCCGGCCACTCGGAGCTGCTCGAGTGGGTGCAGCGCGTGCACGCCGCCTCACCCGCGCTTCGCCAGGTCCACCTCGTGCACGGGGAGCCGGACGCGCAGGATGCGTTCGCCGCGGACCTCGGCGCGAGAGGATTCCACGTGAGCTGCCCCACCCCTCGGACCCGGGTCTCCTTCTGACACATGGGCACCTCGTCGACTCCCGAACGCCGGCCCAGGGTGGAAGCGGCCGAGCGCATCCTCCGGGCGACGATCCGGAGCATCGTCTCCACCGGTGCCGCATCGCTGACGATGCACGAAGTCGCCGAGGAGGCCGGGGTGAGCAAGGGGCTCATTCACTACCACTTCCACGACAAGGAGACGCTGCTCGCCCGGGTCGTCGAGTGGATGACGCGCCACCTCGTGAACCGCGAGCGCGCCGCGCTCGCCGAGTCGGAGCCGCGCCGCGCGATCGATGATCTGTGGAACTGGCTCTCGGCGGAGCTGGAGCGCGGTCACGTGCGCGTGCTCATGGAGCTCGCCCAGTGGCGCGGCCAGCTCGTGCAACGGGCGGTGCACGAGTCCAACCTCGAGCGCCGTCAGGCCGCGGCGGCCTCCATCGACCATCTCTTCACGCTGCTCGCGCTCCGCCCCCGCATCCCGCCCGAGCTCCTGGCCGACGTCGTCGTGCCGTTCATCGACGGGCTCGCCGTCGCCACGGGGATCGACCAGCAGTTCAACGCGCGCGCCGCGTTCGATGTCTTCTGGCTCTCGCTCCTGGGGCTCACCGAGTGAGGCGTGCGCCCCGGGCGGCCCCGGGCGGCCACGGGCGCCACGCGCACCGCGCGCACCGCGTGCACCGCGTGCACCGCGTGCACCGCGTGCGAGGCGCGTCTCCTCTTCCGCGCGACACGATCCGATCGATAGCTTCCGCGACATGGAGCGGCGCAAGCGCGTTGGTGCGCGAATCGTTTGGGCGTTGGTGATGCTCGGTGTGCTCGGGTGGGTGGCGATGGTGCTGGCCGTGGTCGTCGTGGGGGCGCGTGACGAGGCGCGCCCCGCGGACGCGATCGTCGTGCTCGGCGCCGCCCAGTACGAGGGACATCCCTCGCCCGTGCTCCGGGCGCGGCTGGACCACGCCATCGAGCTGTGGCGGCAGGGACTGGCGCCGACGGTCATCGTGACGGGCGGCACCGGCGTGGGCGACACGACGAGCGAGGCGGAGGTGAGTCGGAGGTACCTGATGCAGCGGGGGGTACCGGACAGCGCGGTCGTCATGGAGACCCACGGGATGACGACCAGCCAGTCGCTGCACGCCGTGGCCATGCTCGTCGGCTCGCTCGCCGGCCGGCGCGTGATCCTCGTGAGCGATCCGTTCCACATGCTGCGCCTCGAGATTCTCGCGCACCGGCTGGGACTCACCCCCTACACCTCGCCGACCCGCACGAGCCCCATCTCGGTGAGCCCCACGCACCGCTGGCAGTACGTGCTCGCCGAGTCGATCAAGGTTCCGCTGGCCTTTCTCCTGGAGCGTCCGTCGGCCTGAGCCATGAAATTAGTAACCAAGCGCTACTTATTGACGCTCGCCGTCATCCTGCTCCCCGCCGCCGCGCGGGGGCAGAACGTGCCGGCGATTCCGTTCGAGACGTACACCCTGCCGAACGGACTGCAGGTCATCCTCGCGCCCGACCACTCCACGCCGGTCGTCGCCGTCGACACCTGGTACCACGTCGGCTCGGCCGACGAGCAGCCAGGGCGCACCGGGTTCGCCCACCTGTTCGAGCACATCATGTTCATGGGGTCGGAGCACGTCCCCGTGGGGGCGTTCGACCAGTGGCTCGAGGCGGCCGGCGCGAACAACAACGGCTCCACCACCGAGGATCGCACGAACTACTACGAGTGGATGCCGTCGAACGCGCTCCCGCTCGCCCTCTGGCTGGACGCCGACCGCATGGGGTACCTGCTCCCCACCATGGACCAGGCGAAGCTCGACCTCCAGCGCGATGTGGTGAAGAACGAGCGCCGGCAGCGCGTGGACAACGTTCCGTACGGACGCGCCGATGAGACGATCGTCGCCGCGCTCTTCCCCGAGGGGCACCCCTACTCCTGGCCGGTCATCGGCTCGATGGCCGACCTGAGCGCCGCATCGCTGGAGGATGTGAAGGCGTTCTTCCGGATGTACTACGCCCCGAACAACGCCACCCTCGCCGTGGCGGGGGACTTCGACCGCGACTCCGTGCGGACGTGGATCGCGCGCTACTTCGGCGGGATCCCGCGCGGCGCCGCCACGCCACGTCGCCCGGTCGTCCCGGCGTTCACGGTGCCGCGCGACACTTTCCTCGTGCTCGAGGACCACGTGCAGCTTCCCCGTCTGTACGAGACGTGGCACAGCGTGAAGGCGTTCGCGCCGGATGACGCGGTGCTCGACGTGCTCGCGTACGTGCTCGCCGGCGACAAGAACGCCCGCCTGTACAAGCGCCTCGTGTACGACATGCAGGTGGCGCAGGATGTCTCGGCGTCCCAGAACAGCATGCGGCTCGACGGCTACTTCCAGGTGATCGTGACCCCCAAGCCCGGCCAGCCCCCCTCGCGACTGGCGGCGCTCGTGGACGAGGAGCTCGGCAAGCTCATCGACCACGGCATCACGCCACGCGAGCTGGCGCGCGCGCGGAACACGATTCTCGCCAGGCAGATCGACCGCCTGGCCGCGGTGCTCGGCAAGGCCGACCAGCTCCAGTACTACAACTACTTCGCGGGGACGCCGGACTACGTGCGGCAGGATGCGGAGCGGTACGAGCGGGTGACGGCGGCCGACGTGCAGCGCGCGGCCCGCCAGTACCTGGCGGCGCACCGCGTGGTGCTGACCGTCGTGCCCGAGGGGAAGCGAGACATGATGGTGACCGCCGCGCAGGGGGCCCGATGAGCGCGACGCCCCTGCTTCGACTCGCGGTCCTCGCCGCGCTCGGAGGCACCGCGGCGGCGTGCGCCCATGCGCCAGCGCCCCAGCCCGCGGCGCCCGCCCCCGCCCCCGCCCCCGCCCGACAGGCGGCCGACACGGCGCCGGCGGACACCACCGCGTCCACGGACAGCGAGCGCGTCAGACCCCCCGAGCTCGGGCCACCCCCCACTCTCGCGCTCCCGCCGATCACCACCAGGCGCCTCGCCAACGGCCTCGAGCTGGTCGTGGTGGAGCAGCACGAGCTCCCCGTGGCGGACTTCATCCTCCTCGTTCACACCGGTGGCGAGGCCGACCCCGCGGGGCGCGGAGGGCTGGCCTCGCTCACCGCCGCGATGCTCGATGAAGGGACGGCCACCCGCAGCGCCCTTCAGGTGGCCGATCAGGAGGCTTACCTCGGCATCGAGCTCGGCACCGGGAGCGGGTGGGACGGCTCGCAGGTGGTCCTCCACACCACCACGGCTCAGCTCGACAGCGCGCTGGCGCTCTTCGCCGATGTCGCCCTGCACCCGAGCTTCCCGCGCGCCGACTTCATCCGCGTCCGCCGGGAGCGGCTCACGGATCTCATCCAGCTCAAGGACCGGGGGCCGGCGATCGCCGACCGGGCCTTCACCGCGATCGTGTACGGCCCGCACCATCCCTACGGCCACCCGCTCTCCGGGACCGAGGCGTCGGTGCACGCCATCGGTCGCGCCGACGTGCGACGGTTCTACGAGACGTATTACCGCCCGAACAACGCCACGATGATCATCGTGGGCGACATCACCCCGGGCGATGCCGAGCGTCGCGTGGCGGCGCTGTTCGGCCAGTGGAGCCGCCGGCCGGTGCCGGCCACCACCTACGGCGCGCCGCCGCACGGTACGCCCACCACGCTGTACCTGATCGACAAGCCGGACGCGGCGCAGTCGTCGATCCGCATCGGTGGAGTCGGAGTCCCCCGCTCGACGAGCGACTACTTCCCCATCGAGGTGATGAACACGATCCTGGGCGGCTCCTTCACCAGCCGCCTCAACCAGAACCTTCGCGAAACGCACGGCTACACCTACGGCGCCTTCTCCGGCTTCGCCATGCGCCGGGAGGCGGGACCGTTCGTCGCGCGGGCCGAGGTCGTGGCCGCCAAGACAGACTCGGCGCTCGTGGAGTTCATGAAGGAGCTCCGGGCGATTCACGACACCGTTCCCGGGGGAGAGCTCGAGAAGGCCAAGCGCTACCTGGAGCTGCAGCTCCCCGGTGAGTTCGAGAGCACCGGCGACATCGCGCAACAGCTCGTCCCGGTCGTGCTCTACGACCTTCCACTCGATTTCTACGACCGGTACGTCCAGCACATCGATGCCGTCACCCGGGCGGATGTCGCGCGGGTGGCGAACCGGTACATCGATCCGACCAGGCTGACGGTAGTGATCGTCGGCGACACCAGCACTATAGAAGGAAAGCTCCGCGCGACCGGCATCGCGCCGCTGTCGATTCGCGACATCGAGGGGGACGTCGTGCGGCCCTGATGGGGCGATGGCCGGAGGCGGAGGTCGGGGCTGGGGCGGGGGCGGGGGCGGGGGCGGGACTCGAGAGTGGGAGCGTGCGCCCGTGTCGCTTGGACGACACGGGCGCGCTTCGTTCGGTGTCCTCATCTGTCGCGCACGTGTCGCGAAAACGAGCCCTTGGATGCCCGACCTGTGGAGGCATCATCTCTACCCGGCAACGGATGAACCCATCGTGGAGCGCGTGAGGCCAGCCGATCGCCTCTTGCGCTGATTCGAAATGTTGCAACACATTGAGAACGCTCTAACCTTCCCGCGCGCCGCCACGCCGCGCGCGGGAGAGCGCCGAGGCCCAGGACACGGGACTCGCGGGCGGCGTTCCAATCACAGGTAGGTGCCAATGGCACATGCTGTGGTGGTTTCCGGGGAGCTCGCTTCCGTCCGAGATCGTCGCCGTGGAGGCGGCCACCGAGCTCCCCGGTGCACCAGGGGCTCGGGAAGCCACCGACGAGCCGCCCATCGCGCGCGCCGCTCCTTCCCGCCGCCTCTTCCAGCCGCATCGCGATGCTCATCGCCGCGCACGGCCCCACGTGTGTGGTGCTCGGTATGCGCCGCGCCAGGTCGTTGAGCGCGCGTCAGGCGCGAGCGCCGGCTCGCGCGCACCGGCGCCCGCTCTCGTGCTCCGGTCTCGTGCTCGCTCATCCGTTCGGATTCGTCCCCGCGACGAGCGCCCCCGGCGGGCGCGTGTCGCTCACCGTACTCCTCGGAGGATCGTGCATGCGTATCACCAGGATCGTGGCGGTCGGAGCGGGGCTCGTGATGCTGGCCAGCACCGCGCGGACGCAGGAGCAAGTCGAGACGCGGACGGGCAAGGCGGGGGCGCGGGAGCCGACGTTCACCGCCGTCACGAGCGACATGCTGCAGAATGCCCGCCGAAACGGCAACAACTGGATCATCTACGGTCGCGACTACACGAATCAGCGCTGGTCACCACTCCGGCAGATCACCACGGCGAACGTGAGGAACCTGCGCGTGGCGTGGATCCACCAGACGGGGATCTCACGGCTCGGCTCCTTCGAGACGAGTCCCGTCGTGGTGGACGGGGTGATGTACGTGACGACGCCGTACAACACCGCCATCGCCGTCGACGCGCGCACCGGGCGGCAGATCTGGCGCTACGAGCACAAGCCGAGCATCGCGTCGCCGATCTTCTGCTGCGGCCCGAACAACCGCGGCGTCGCGATCTCCGACAGCACCCTGTACATGGGAACGCTCGACGCCCGGCTGGTGGCGCTCGACGCCAGGACCGGCAAGGTGAAATGGGACGTCGAGGTGGCCGACCCCGAAGCGGGATACAGCGAGACGATGGCGCCGCTGATCATCGACAACATGGTGATCATCGGCATCTCGGGCGCCGAGTACGGCATTCGCGGCTTCGTGCGCGCGTACGACAAGAACGACGGCAAGCAGATCTGGAACTTCTACACCCTCCCGGAGAAGGGGTGGGAGGGCAACTTCGCGACGCACACGAACGAGGGCGATGACCTGAAGCGCGACATCGCCGCGGAGAAGGCCGCGATGGCGCAGTACGGGGATGCCTGGCAGCGCGGCGGCGGGTCGGTGTGGATGACGCCCGCCTACGATCCCGAGACGCACATGCTGTACTTCGCCGTCGGGAACCCCTCCCCCGACCTGGACGGCACGGTGCGCCCCGGCGACAACCTGTACACCGAGTCGGTCGTCGCGATCGATGCACGGACCGGCGAGTACAAGTGGCACTACCAGCAGGTGCCGCACGACGTGTGGGATCTGGACGCCGTGAGCCCGCCGGTGATCGTGACGCTCAAGAACGGGAAGAAGGCGATCGCGCAGGCCGGGAAGACGGCGTACGTGTACGTGCTCGACGCCCAGACGGGGAAGCTCATCCGGCGCTCGGATGAGTTCAACCGGCACGAGAACTACTTCACGCAGCCGACCCCCGACGGGGCGCGCATGCTGCCGGGCGCGAACGGCGGCTCGGAGTGGTCGCCGACGGCGGTGAACCCGAATCTCGGCTACATGTACGTGCTCGGCCTCGAGCAGCCGATGCACTACATCACGCATTCGGCGCCGCTGGAGAAGGGGAAGCTCTGGCTCGGGTCGGCATTCAAGGCGGTGCCTGGCGAGCGGCAGTACGGCACCTTCACGGCCATCGACCTGAACAGCGGGAAGCGCGCCTGGCAAGTGGAAACGGAGCAGCCGATGATCGGCGGCGCGCTGGCCACGGCGGGAAATCTCGTCTTCACCGGCGAGGGAAACGGGCATTTCAACGCCTACGATGCGCGGAGAGGGGGGAAGCCGCTGTGGACGTTCCAGGCCGGCGCGGGGTGCAACGCACCGCCAGTCACCTACATGCTCGACGGAAAGCAATACATCGCCGTGGCCTGCGGGGGGAACTATCAGCTCGGCTACCCGCTCGGTGATGCGGTGATCGTGTTCTCACTGCCGGGCACGAGCACGGCGCCGGCGCGGTCCAGGGAGTAGCGAGGTCGCTCGGGAGCGCGGTGAGGTGCCACCGCGCTCCACCCGAGCCCCGACGCGGGGGGAGCCATGACGATACGCACGCTGGCCGCCTGTTCGGCACTCGTTATGCTGCTAGGCGGCGGGTTCGCGGCCGGCTACGGGTACGGCGTGGCGAACGCCATGCAGCCGCGGCGGCACCCGGCGCTGCTCACGGGAGCCGACTGGGCGACGTTCGGCTTTCGCGAGAAGGAGCTCTACCTGAGCGGCTTCATCGCGGGCGCGGCCGCGGAGCAGGTGCGCGCGCTCGCCACCGCGCGCACCGGCGCGCCGGACAGCGCGGCGCTCGCGAGCGGCGCGATCGAGGCGCTGCACGAAGCGAAGCAGCTGTACTTCTCGTACGCCCCGTCGGTGTACTCGGCCCAGATCGACGATTTCTACTGGTGGGTGAACCATGCCGACACGCCGATTGTCGATGTGATGATCACCATCAACCGGCAGATGAAAGGCTCGTAGCGCGCGGCACACGATGTCGAACGAGGGTGCCCGTGCGCGCGCGCGCCCGCATCCGCAGCTCCGGAGGTGCCATCGCCGACGAATTCTTCGACTCTCGCGCCGGAACGAACCCGTGCTCCGGCGCCTCGGCTTCGATCGCCGAACTCCCGCGGTTTTCACGGTACTCTCTAGCCTGGGAGATGCAGCCATGAAACGACTCGCACTGTGGTGTCTCGCGGTTTCGCTGGCCGGTGCCGGCACGCTGCCCGCGCAGGGGCTCACGATGCAGATGAGCAACGGGTGGACCTTCTCGTTCGCCGGCAACGTGAACGCCTTCGCCGTGTACACCGACGGCAAGGTGGACAGAGGAGACGGCACGATCGACGGTGGGCTCGTGCCCGCCGAGAAGATCAGCCGCGTCCGCACCGGCCTGCTGCCAGCGTTCGCCACCTTCGAGGCGCGCGGCAAGGAGGCGGGCTTCGATCTGGGCGTGCACTTCGGCTTCGCGCCGCAGATCCAGAGCAACAGCCTGCACGACAACTTCGGCGCGCAGATCGACATGCGGCAGGTGTACCTGACGGTCGGCGGCCCGTGGGGGCAGATCCTCGCCGGACGCGAGATCGGACTGTTTCAGCGGCAGAACATCCTCACCGACATGACGCTCATGGGCACCGGCGCGAGCGGTGGTGGACTGGGTGCCGGTGGCACCACGCTCGGGCGCATCGGGTTCGGCTACATCTACCCCAACTTCAACGCGCAGCTCACGTACAGCACCCCCGCGGGGAAGCCGGCGCAGCTCTCCATCGGTGTCTTCGATCCGAGCGTCGTCTGCCCGCAGAACGGATGCGGCAGCGCCACCGCCGCGGCCTACCAGGGCACGAAGATCCCGCGCCTCGAGGCGGAGTTCGTCTGGACGGGAAACTTCGGCGCCCCGCCGGCGAGCGGCCAGATGGGCGGGAACAAGATCATGTTCTGGGCGAGCGGCATGGTCCAGAAGACCGATGCATCGGCGGCCCCCGTTTCGGGTGACAACCCGAGCATCACGTCGGTCGGCGGCGCGGGCGGGATCAAGCTCGACATCTCCGGCTTCTCCGTCGTGGGCTCCGGCTACTACGCCGACGGCGTGGGCACCACGCTCATGTTCGGCCAGCTCGGCGGCGCACTCGACGCCAATGGCGACAAGCGCAAATCGTACGGCTACATCGGGCAGGTCACCTGGCAGCCCCCCGCATCCAAGTGGCTCTTCGGCGCGAGCTACGGCGACAGCCGGCTCAAGACGACCGATGCCGATCCGGCGGACCAGTTCAACACGCTGGTGAAGAGCAACATGGCGATCGACGGGATGATCAACTTCCAGTGGACGAAGTCGTTGAAGTGGGTGCTCGAGTACACCTACGCCAGGTCGGAGGCGTTCAACGATTCGAGGAACAAGTCCAACCAGGGATCCACGGGGCTCATGCTCTTCTTCTGACGAGCGCACCGTGAACGGCTGATGGGCACGACGCGCGGGCGGTCTACTTCTCCGGGGGAGGCCGCCCGTGCACGTTCGGCGTGCGCGATGAGGATGAGGCCGGTATCGACGTGCGACGCGCGAGACGCGCATGTTGACACGGTCAGGAGCGTCGCTCACTTTCGTTTCCCCGCCGTTCACTCGGCCGTTCGTGGCCCGTGCTCGGGCGGTGGTTGGTCCTGCCCCGGATGGGGGTTGCCGAGCCTGTCGCCGGAGTGCAGGATAGAATGCAACCATAAGGGCACGAGCCCGCGCCATGGCGCGGGTGTGAGCGATGGGTGAGGATCGAGGAGGGGAACCGGCGGTTTACCCCTAGGCCGCCGGTGGGAGAAACCGGCGCGCATCGCGCGCTGCTCGATACATCGCACGTTCGCACGACCGTTTCACTCACGTGAGCAGTATGCGGCAAGTGAGGTGGCGATGGTCTGTAGTGAGCGAAGCCCTCCCCAGGTACGAACGCGCCGCGCTGTCCGAGGCCGGCGGGTGGAGTCGTCATGCGACTCCCTGCCCATGCCGCCGCGCTGGCCGCGTACTCCGCGATGTTCTGCTCTATCCTCACTCTCCACTCAATAGGGGCAGCACATATGAACCGGATTACCCGCCTTTCTTCTTGGGCGCTCCTCGCAGCCGGGCTTGGCGCCACGGCCTCCACGGCCGTCGCGCAGCAGGAGCTGACGGAGCTGTCCAAGAATCCGAATCAGTGGGTCATGACCGGACGGACGTGGGATCTCCAGCGACACAGCCCGCTGAAGCAGATCAACACGTCGAACGTGAAGGACCTGAGGGTGGCGTGGACGATGTCGACCGGCACGCTGCGCGGGCACGAGGGGAACCCGCTGGTCGTCGGCAACGTCATGTACCTCCACTCCTCCTTCCCGAACAAGGTGTACGCGCTCGACCTGACGAAGGAAGGCGCGCCACAGATCTGGCAGTTCACGCCGGAGCAGCCGGCCGACGTCATTCCGATCGCCTGCTGCGACGTGGTGAACCGCGGGCTCGCGTACAGCCCCAAGCACAACCGCCTGTACATCGAGCTGCTCGCCGGCGACCTCCTCGCCCTCGATGCGAAGACGGGGAAGCAGGTCTTCCGCGTGAAGAGCGCCGATTACAAGAAGGGCGAGACGATGACCAACGCGCCGCTCGTGGTGGGCGACGTGGTGATCACCGGGATCTCGGGTGGCGAGTTCGGTGTGCGCGGCCGCGTGACGGCGTTCAGCGCCGTGGACGGACACGAGATGTGGCGCGGCTACAGCACGGGGCCGGACAACGAGGTGCTGATCAAGGGCGTGCCGAACGCGAACTACGAGTCCATGAAGGGGAAGGACCTCGGCGTCTCGACGTGGCAGGGGGACGAGTGGCAGCGCGGCGGCGGCACGACGTGGGGATGGTACTCCTACGACCCCGAGCTGAACCTCTTCTACTACGGCTCCGGGAACCCGGGCACCTGGAACCCCGATCAGCGCCCCGGCGACAACAAGTGGTCGATGTCGCTCTGGGCCCGCAACCCGCAGACGGGTGAGGTCAAGTGGGTGTACCAGATGACGCCGCACGATGCGTGGGACTACGATGGCGTCAACGAGAACATCCTCTTCGACCGCGACGGCAAGAAGCTCCTCGCCCACTTCGATCGCAACGGCTTCGGGTACACGCTCGACCGCACCACGGGCAAGGTGATCGTGGCCGAGCCCTACGGCCCGGTGAACTGGGCGTCGAAGATCGATCTGACCACCGGCCGTCCGGTGGAGAACGCGTCGAAGCGCACGAACGCGAAGGGGAACACCGAAGGGATCTGCCCCGCCGCGATCGGCTTCAAGGACCAGCAGCCCGCCAGCTATTCGCCCGAGACCGGGCTGTTCTACGTTCCCACGAACAACATCTGCATGGACTACGAGGGCGTCGAGGTGAAGTACTCGGCGGGCCAGCCGTACGTCGGCGCGATCGTGCGGATGTTCCCCGGCCCCGGCGGGAACCGCGGCGCGGTGATCGCCTGGGATCCGATGAAGGGGAAGATCGTGTGGTCGGACAAGGAGAACCTCGCTGCCTACGGCGGCACGCTGAACACCGCCGGCGGTGTCGTGTTCTACGGCACGATGGAGGGCTGGCTCAAGGCGGTCGACGCCAAGACCGGCAAGCTCCTGTGGAAGTTCAAGACTCCGTCGGGGATCATCGGCAACCCGATGACCTACGTGGGGCCTGATGGGAAGCAGTACGTGGCCGTGCTCTCGGGCATCGGCGGCTGGGCCGGCATCGGCGTGGCCGCGGGCATCGGGGCGGAGGATCCGACCGCCGGTCTCGGCGCGCTCGGCGCCTTCGGCGATGCGGGCGCGTACAGCAACCAGGGTGGGACACTGACGGTGTTCTCGCTGCCTGGCAGCGCCAAGTAAGCCCGATGTAGTGCACGAGGTGACCGATCCGGTGCCGGGGCGCAAGCTTCGGCACCGGGTTTGGTCTCCCGCCCATGGATTCACGGATTCGACGCACCCGGGAAGGTCTCGATGCGCTCTTCATGGTCCAGGCTCGTTGCGCTCGCGGTGCTCGCGCTTCCAACGGGCGCCGTCGCGCTCGCGGCGCAGGCGACGGACACCGGCACCACGACGCAGATCGGGGTACCCGAGGGGACCATCCCCACCACCAAGGCGTGGCGCGATCTCAAGATGTTTCGCGTCTGCGGTGACCCCGACAACATGCCGTTCTCGAACAGCAAGCAGCAGGGATTCGAGAACCGGATCGCGAGCCTGATCGCCACGGCGCTCGGCGACTCGCTGGTCTACCTGTGGTGGCCACACCGCCGCGGCTTCGTGCGCAGCACGCTGCGCTCGGCGGAGTGCGACGTCATCATGGGCGTCCCGACCGGATTCGATCCGGCCCTCGAGACGAAGCCGTACTACTCGTCCACCTACTACGTGGTGTCGCGCGCCGACCGGCACATCGACGTGCGGAGCCTCGACGATCCGGCGATCAAGAAGCTCAAGATCGGCGTGAACATCATTGGCTACGACTACACCAACACGCCGCCCGCGGAAGCGCTGGCGGCGCGCGGGATCTCGAATCTGAAGGGGTACAGCACGTTCTACGGCGAGGAGCACCAGCCGCGCGACATCATCGACGGCGTGGTGAACGGCGAGGTGGACATCGCGCTGGTGTGGGGTCCGCTCGCGGGGTACTTCGCCAAGCACTCGCCGGTCCCGCTGAAGCTGGTCGCTCTACCCGACTCCGACAGCACCGGCCTGCCGTTTGCCTACGACATGGCCATCGGCGTGCGCCACGCCGATCGGGAGCTGAAGACGAAGCTCGATTCGATTCTCGAGGCGAAGCGCGACGAGATCCAGGCGATCCTGCGCGAGTACAACGTTCCAACGGTGAGCTCGACCCAGTAGCGGGCGCGCGCCGCCCGCGTGTGCCGTTCACCTCAAGTCGGCCGAAACCATCAGAACCCGACGCCGACGCCGCGAAGGAACATGAACCTGTCGACGAAAGACTCCACGGACATCCGCTCGCCGCGCGCTCGCCGGCTGGCCGTCATTGGCCTCGTTGGCGGTTGCGCGCTCTCCCTCGTGATGGCCGCGTGCTCCCGGTCGGAGAAGTCCGCCGGCGACACCGCGACCGTCGCGGCCGCGCCAGCGGCCGCCCCGACTCCGACGGACACCGCGCGCGCGCCGGCTGCACCGGCCGCGCCGGCCGATTCGGGACTCACCACGAGCGCGGCGGGCGGCGAGGCGACGCCGCCCGCACGGGAGCGCCCATCGACGCACGCGGACACCGGGAAGACGGCGCCACGCGCGGCCACCACGCACGCCGCCGCGACCTCGCGCGCGCGGCACGCGGACAGCGCCACGACGGCGAAGAAGGCGCCGTCGACGGCCGTGAGCCCGGCGACCAAGGAGTCGACGACCACCCAGCCGACGACGCAGCCGGCGGCCAAGCAGCCGGCGCCAGCCAGGGATTCGGCGGCCGGAGACTCGGCGAAGGCGCGCACGACCGCCGCGGCGGCGCCGGCGGCCGATTCCTCCTGCGCCACGGAGAACGGCGACAAGGGCGTACAGCCGGCCAAGCCGGGACCGGACCCGCTCCTCGTGAACCAGTCGGAGTACGATGGGTGGAAGATGTTCCACGTGTACTGCTACCGCTGCCACGGCGTCGACGCCATGGGCGGGGGCATCGCACCGAACCTGCGCCATTCGCTCGGCCCCGACGGCAGCGTGGATCACGCCTGCTTCATCAAGACGGTGACCGATGGCCGGCTCGCGAAGGGGATGCCGTCGTGGAAGCAGCTCCTGGATCCGGACCAGATCGAGAACATCTGGCACTACCTGCAGGCGCGGAGCTCCGGGCGCCTCGCTCCCGGACGCCCGCACACCGCGAGCAAGGGCTGATCGTCGCGCGGTGAACCGCGCCCCGAGGGAGAGCTCGACGAGCTCTCCCTCGCGCCTCGCTCCCTCGTCGGGGAGGACCAACCGTGTCTCGGCACTTCGCGCGCCGGCGCGCGGCATTCGCCGCGATGCTGGCGTGGCTCGCGATGGCACCGGCGTCCACCGCCGGCGTGCCGCTCCCGCGCTCCGTCGCGCCGGCCGACACCGGGCGCGCCCTCACGCGCGCCGAGGTGCTCGATCGCCTGTCGCGCTCGAGCGACCGGTCGCCGGCGGACCTGAGCGGCGCCGATCTCTCCGGGCTCGATCTCTCCGGCGTGGACTTCAAGCAGGCCAACCTCACCGGCGCGCGGCTCGTGCGCACGCGACTGGCGCGCGCCAAGATGTTCGGCGTCACGCTGAGTCGGGCGGTGGCACGGGAGGCCGACTTCACCGGCGCCGTGCTCGACATCGCCGTGATGCGCCAGACCGACCTCACGCGCGCCACGCTGCGCGAGGCGAGCCTCTACGCCACGATCCTCATCGGCGCCGATCTCTCCGATGCCGACCTCACGGGCGCGCGCGTGATCGCGGCACTCACCGACGCGAAGCTGGTGCGCGCGAAGATGGCCCACGCCAACTTCGGCGCCGACCCGGGGAACCAGCCGATGGGGGTGATGTTCACGAACCTCGCCGACTCCGACCTCTCCGGCGCCGACCTCACCGGTGCGAATCTGCGGAAGGCGTCGCTCGTGCGCGCGAACCTGAGCGGTGCGACGGTGGGCGGCGCCGACTTCACCGGCGCGAACGTCGCCGGGACCATCATGCGCGACGTGCGCGGACGGGAAGCGATCGTCGGCTGGAACAAGGCCAGGAACGTGGACCAGGTGGTGTGGTGAGGCGCCGATGGCCCCCGAGCTCACTCGCGCGCGTCATCCCAACGCCGCCCAGAGCGAGCGAGGATGCCGGTCGATGAGCCATCCGTCGATCCCCCAGTAGCGGCCGGCACGGGCGAAGAAGAAGGCGATCATCATCGAGAGCAGCATGACGTGAAAGCCCTGCTGCCCCGAGCTCATGTGCTGCACGGCGAGACCATAGAAGATCACCTGGATTCCGCCGAAGAACGCGCCGAGGCGCGTGACGATCCCGAACAGCAGCGAGAGCCCGATGGCCGTCTCTCCGAGCGCGGTGAGGTGCGCGAAGAGGTGCGAGTGCGGGATCACCGTGTCGAGCAGGAACGACCGATACCAGTCGATCGGATTGTCCGCCGCGTACCTCGCGAGCAGCTTGGGCATCACCGCCACCCAACGCGGAGTCGCCATCGGAAGCGGCAGGGCGCCCCACGCGAGGCCGATGGTCAGCTTCGTGAAGAGGCTCTTCACGAACCACACGCCCACCACCATGCGGAGCAGGGCGATCCAGCGCTGCGGATGGTGCATGGACGGAAGAGCCGGGGTGGAGGACATCGGTCGACCTCGCTGAAAGAGTCGCCCGCCCCGACGACCAGACCGGGGCACGGTATGGGAGTTGCCTTGCTCGGCCGCTCCGCCATGGAGTACGCAATGCGAATCTCGAACCGCCTTTCACCCGTTCGTCGCCACGCGGCGGCACTGCTCGTCGCGCTCTGCCTCCCCGTGGCGGGCGCGGCCGCGCAGAACAGAAGCGCCGGTGGCTCATCCCCCGTCTCGTCAGTCTCGTCCAGCGGCGGCTTTCGCTTCTCCCCCGCCGCCCGCTCCGCGCTGCACGTCCTCTGGACGGCCAGCCTCGACGCCAAGCAGGAGCGCGTGGCGTGCCTCGGTGGACACGCCAGTCACGACACGGTCTACATCACGAGCATCGAGCCCGTCTCCGCGCCGCGCGCGGATTCGGCCAACATCTCGGCGCGCACCTCGCTCGCGGAGTGCGCCCCGCCGCGGTGGTTCGGCACCGTCCACACGCACATCGCCAAGTTCGCCGGGCAGCCCTTCATCATCTTCTCCGCGCCCGATCGGATGGTCATGAGCATGTGGCGCCGGCAGTGGCATCAGGATGGCGTCTTCTGCATCCTGTTCAGCGCGACGGAGGCCAACTGCGAGGCGGGCTACCGGCTGAGCGGCCAGGCGACGTACAGCGACGCGAGGGGGAGCGGCGCCCCGTGACGGCTCCCTCCATCTAGTCGCGCGCCACGGTGCGGCGCGCGCGCCAGATGCGGGCGCCCACGTTCGAGAACGGTCCGACGTAGACGGCACCCTCGTCGCCGATCTCCTCGCGCACGCGTTCGGCGAGCGCCGCCGCGCTCGCGTCGCCGGTCACGAGTCCGTACACCGCCGGTCCCCACGAGCTCTGCCCGACGCCGAGCGCGCCCCACTCGGTCATCCGCCCCACCAGCCCCTCCGGCTCGCCGGGCGAGAACGCTCCCCCTTGAACGGGCGCGAACCAGCGGCCGTTGATGCACTGGATCTCGGTGAGCGCGTGCCCGAACGTCACCGGATCGTCCTCGGCGATCGCGGGGAGGAGCGCCATGAGCACGAGGTGCGACACGCGCATCACGCCGCGCTCGGGGGGAGGCGCGAGACGCGCGAACGCCGCCGCCTCGGCATCCCCGCTCACCCCGGGGCGTCCGGGCGGGATGGCGAGCACGCACCGCCACTCCTCGGGGAAGGGGAAGCGCGCGAGGAGCGGCGCCGGCTCCTCGGCTCCCGGGCGGCGCCCTCCTTCGAGCACGAACCCGCCCCCGGCGAACGTCCAGGTGCCGATGGCCGAGCGCCGCGCGCGCCCCACCGCGCGCGCGAGCTGCGCGGCGTCCGTGGGCGAGTCGTACAGCTCCGCCAGGGCGCGCGCCACCGCGAGGGCGAGCTGCGTACCCGACCCCAGCCCGGCGTGCGCCGGGATCGCCCGGTGCACCCGGAACGCCGCGCCCCCCGAGATGCCGTGGAAGGCGAGATAGCGCCGCGCGAACTCGACGACCCGGTCGCTCGACGGTCCCTCGGCGTACACGACGTCGGCCGGCGCCGCCTCGAGCAGCAGTGATGGCGCGGGCACGGCGCCGCCGATGCCGCCGAACTTCCGCCCCAACGCGCCGCGGAGGTCGAGCATCCCGAAGTGCAGGCGTGCCGGCGCCTCCACGAATACCGCATCGTACGTGGGCGTGATCATGCGCGTAGCCACTCTCCGTGCGCTCAGGGGAACCCGCCGCCGAGCCGCTCGCGAACGTACGCGACGAGCAGCGCCATCGCCTCACGCTCGTTCGGGCCCGCCGTCTTGTCCACGATCACCTGCAGGCGGCGGTACTCGCCGCGGATCTCGTCCGCCGGGAGCAGGTGCGTGCGCGTCGCGAGGATCGCCGCCTCGAGCACCGCGCCCCGGGCGCGGTTGAAGCCGAGAAACTCGCGACGCGTGCCGCGGTGCACCACGCGCATCCGGATGCGCGAGCGCGGCGGCGCGTCGTCGATGTCCTCCACCACCAGCTCGCGCCACGAGCACGCCCCCTCGAGCACCACGCCGCGCACCCGCTCGGCGGGGAGGGTGGGCGCCGTGGGGCTCGAGATCGCGCCGAGCGCGAAGATGCGGATGTCGTCGATGATGTTGATCACCGCCGCACCCGTGTCGCGCACGTTGCGGAAGGTGGTCGTCTCCAGGAACGGCTTGAGCACCGGGTGCTCCTCGTCCCACTCCACGCCCATCGGGGCGATGTTGACCGCCCCGGACTCGCTCATCGTCGTGACGATCGACTCGATGATCACGGGGCGCACTCCGCCGCCACGAGCGCGTGGAACGCCTCGCGGATCCGGCGCGTCACCACGCCCACGTGGGCGGTGCCGATCGCGTGGCCATCGAGGGAGATCACCGGAGCGATCTCGCGGATGGAGCTGGTGAGAAAGAGCTCGTCGGCGGCCGCGATTTCCGCCGGGGAGAGCTCGCGCTCCGCGGCCGGGATCCCGAGCGCGCCGGCGAGCTCGAGCACCGCTTCCCGCGTGATGCCGGGGAGCACGCCGCACGAGCGCGGCGGCGTGACGAGCGTGCCGCGCCGCACGGCGAAGACGTTGCTCGATGTCCCCTCGCTCACGTGGCCGGCGGTATCGAGGAAGATCGCGTCATCCGCCCCCGCGGCGCGCGCCTCGGCGAGGGCGAGCACGGCCTCCACGTAGGCGAGCGTCTTGACCCCGGCCGTGGCGGCGTGCTCGTTGCGCCGGGCGCGCGCCGTGCGCGCGAGCAGCGGCGGCGACTCGTCAGGCGCCGATGCCGGGGATGGCGAGAGCGGATGGAGGACGATGGCGACCGTGGGCGTGCCCACCACGGCCGGCGCCACGCCGCGCCCGCCGCTCCCCCGCGTCACCGTGATGCGCATCGCGCCGTCGCGCACGCCCCCCTCTTCCCCCTGCACCGTCCACGCGTCGCGCGCCCCGCGCACGGCGGCACTCACCTGCGCGCCGAGCGACCCGGGAAGCTCGATGCCGAGCACGGTGGCGCCGCCGGCCAGCCGCGCCAGGTGCCGATCGAGGCGGAAGGGAACGCCGTGGTAGAGGCGCACCGTCTCGAACAGGCCGTCGGCCAGGGTGAAGCCGCGATCGAGCGCGGAGATGTGCGACGCGGCCGCGTCGACCGCGGTGCCGTTCAGCCACACGAGCGGCTCGACCGCCGAGCCCGGCACCGGACCTCCCGCCGCCTCCGCCACCCCGGCCCTCCCCGCATCCATCGTCATCGCACGAGCTCGACCGGGGGAGGCGTGAATCCACCACCCGGCTCGGCGGCCGAGAACGCCAGGTCCGCCCGGTCGGGGAGCTCGACACCCCGCGCCACGGGGCCGCGCAGGAAGCGGTCGATGATGCGGTAGCCGTGCTCCGTGAGCGCCGACTCGGGGTGGAACTGCACGCCGACCACCGGGAGCTCGCGATGCTCCACCGCCATGATCTCGCCATCCTCCGACGTGGCGGTGACGCGCAGCTCCGGCGGGAGCGACTCGGGAGCGATCACGAGCGAGTGGTAGCGCGTCGCCACGAACGGCGACGGCAGACCGGCGAAGACGCTGCCGCCGTCGTGATGAATGCGCGACGTCTTCCCGTGCATGGGGCGGCGCGCCCGCACGATCTCCGCCCCGTACGCCGCGCCGATGCACTGGTGCCCGAGGCACACGCCGAAGATCGGCACCACCCCCGCGAGGCGCCGGACGACCTCGGTGGAGATCCCGGCCTCCGTCGGCGAGCAGGGGCCTGGCGAGATGATGATGTGCGAGGGCGCGAGCGCCGCGATCTCCTCCACCGACACCGCGTCATGGCGACGCACCACCGGCTCGCCGCCCAGCTCGCGCACGTATCGCGCGAGGTTGTAGACGAAGGAGTCGTAGTTGTCGATGAGGAGAATCATGCCGGGTGCCGGGTGCCCTGTGCGGGTCGAGCGAGGGCGGCGATGAGCGCGCGCGCCTTGTCGAGCGTTTCCCGATACTCCTGCTCCGGATCCGAGTCGGCGACGATGCCGCCCCCCACGCTAAAATACACGCGGTCACCGAGGGCGACATAGGTGCGGATGACGATGCTGCCGTCGAGCGCGCCCGTGGTGCTCAGGTAGCCGATGGTGCCGCAGTACGGGCCGCGCCGCGACGGCTCGAGCTCGGCGATGATCTCCATGGCGCGCACCTTCGGCGCGCCGGTGATGGAGCCGCCCGGAAAGGTCGCGCGCAGCAGGTCCACCGCATCCCGCCCCGCCTCGAGCTCTCCGGTGATCGTGGACACGAGGTGGTGGACGGTGGAATAGTGCTCAACTGCGAATAATTCGGGGACGCGCACCGAGCCCGGGCGGCAGACGCGCGAGAGATCGTTGCGCAGCAGGTCCACGATCATGAGGTTCTCGGCCCGATCCTTCGCGCTGTCGGCGAGCGCGCGGGCGAGCGCGGCGTCGTGCGCCGGGTGGATGCCGCGCGGGCGCGTTCCCTTGATCGGCCGGGCCTCCACCCGTCCCGCCGCGTCGACGCGCAGGAACCGCTCGGGCGAGGCGCTCGCGATGCACAGCTCGCCGAAGTCGAGGTATGCCGCGAACGGCGCGGGGTTGATCGCGCGGAGCCGCGTGTAGAGCGACCATGGCGGCTCCCGCAACGGCGCCTCGAGCCGCTGCGACAGGTTCGCCTGGAAGATGTCGCCGGCGATGATGTACTCGCGCACGCGCGTGACGGCATCGAGGTAGCCCCGGTGCGTGAACGACGAGCGGAGGCCGATCGCGGCGGCGAGCTCCACCTCCTCCACCGGATAGGACGGCGCGCGCGCCGTCGAGCGGGCGAGCGAGCGCACCGCCGGGGACGAGGGCGCATCGCGCGCGACCGGCACCGGCGCGGCGAGGCGCGCCTTCACCATCGCCAGGCGCTCCGCGGCGCGCGTCCGCGCCCGCTCGCCGGTCTCCGGGAGGCCGCACGACACGATCCACGACCGCCGTTCGGCATGATCCCACGCGATCACCCAGTCGTAGAGCCCGAGCAGCGCGTCGGGGACGCCGAGGTCGTCGTGGCGCGGCGCGGGGAGCCGCTCGAGCACGGCGCCCCAATCGTAGGCGAGGTATCCCGCCGCGCCGCCCAGGAAGGGCGGGAGCCCCCGCTCCGCGCTCGCGCGGTGCGGCGCGAGCAGCTCGCGCACGGCATGGAGCGCATCGGCGCCGAGCGACACCGAGGTGCCGTCGGCGGTCGTGATGCGTTCCGCGCGCCCGCGCACGTCGCGCACGACGACCGCCGGATCGGCGGCCAGGAAGCTCCAGCGTCCCAACTGCTCCGGGTCGCGCGCGCTGTCGAGGAAGATCAGGTACGGCTGGCCGAGGAAGCGCGCGCAGCTCTCGATCGGGTCGGGAGGCGGCGAGAGCTCCTCGACGAGCGGGTGGATCATGCCTCGGGTCGCTCGCGCCGGGCGCGGGCGCTCCGCTCCGAGCGCTGCGTGAGGCGCACGTGCTCCGATTTCACCTCGTCCGGCGGCGTCAGATAGCCCCAGTCGAGCGAGCCCTCCTGCCGGTACGTCTTCCCGAGGGTGATGGCCAGCTTCGCCTTGGCCAGCTCCTTTCCCAGGTAGAAGGCGTGCGTGGCCTCGTCCACGCCGAGCTGGAGGAAGATCTCCTGGATGTCCGTGCCGCGCACGAACGTCTCGCGATTCAGCACGGTGATCGTGTCGCGGTCGGTGAAGATGCGGAAGTTGGGATCGGTGATGCGCGATTGCAGCTCGCGCAGCTCCTCCTCGGTGTACGCCAGGATGCGCGCGTCGCGCGTGGTGACCAGGCGGTCGTCCACGTGCTTGGGCACCACCTTGTTGGCGACCGCGTAGTGCATGAGGCGGCGCGCCACGTCCACCTCGCGCACCGCGCCGCGCGCCCACTCGATCACCTCGGTGGTGAGCACCGTGCGAATGCCGAGCTCCTGGCAGATGCCGATGAGCACGGCGTTGACGCCGGTGGAATCCGCCGCGGTCAGCTCGGTGAGGTTGCCGATTCCCATCATCATCTCGGCGTCGGGCCACCGCCGCCGCGTCTCGGCGTAGCGCACGATCGACGCCGTGAAGCCGAAGCCGATCGGCTCGATCACCGGGTCGATGAGGAAGGGCACGCCCCACTCGCCGAGCCGCGCGATGCTCGGCTCCAGGGTCTCGAGCGGGCCGCCGAAGTCGGGGATGACGACCACTCGCACGTCGCGCCCGGCGAGCTCGCGGGCGACATCGAGGTTCGAGCCGTTCACGCTCAGCACGAGCGACGCGCCGGCGTCCGCGGCGGCGAGGATCTCGCTCGGCTCGAAGCTGTCCACGCTCACGCGCACGCCGGCGTCCACCAGCTCGCGCACCACGTCGCCGAGCGATGGGAACTCGAGCCCCGGCGTACAGCCGATGTCGATCACGTCCGCGCCGTCCTCGCGGTAGTGCTCCGCGGCGCGCCGGATCTCCTCGCGCGTCAGGCGCGGCGCGTTGTTGATCTCGGCCACGATCTCGATGTCCCACGCGCCGTACTCGCGCCGGAGCGCCACCTGGCCGAAGTACTCGGGGATCTCGCGCAGGTCCTTGGGCCCCTTCTCCACGCGCACGCCGTACTTCGTGGCGAGCACGCTCGTGTCCCCCTCGCACAGGCCGGGGAGGAGCACGAGGTCGGTGCCCGGCGGCACGACGAGGAAGCGCGCGATCCACGGCGTGGTCATGAGCGCGGCCACGGTGATCCGCAGCACCGCGACCTCGTAGGCGAACGCGGGCGCCATGGCGGCGAGCGTCTGCTCGAGCGCGGGCGCCGCCAGCTTGCCCGTGACGAAGAGGACGCGCGTGGGCGTCACCGGCTGCTCCGTCCCCATGCGGTCCTCGGACGGCGGCTACTTCGCGTCGCCGCCGCGCACGAACTTGTTCGGCGTCCCCTCGAGCGCGGCATCTTCCGCCGGGCGCCAGAGCACGGTGTCCTCGATGCGGCGCGCGAGCTCGAAATCCTTGTCCGTGATCCCGCCGGCGGCGTGGTTCTGGAGCTTCACCCAGACCTTCGCCCACGTCACTGTGAGGTCGGGATGATGATACGCCTGCTCGGCCAGGTAGCCGATCACGTTCACGAGCATGAGGGTGGTGGGCCACCCGTCGGTCTTGTACTGCCGGCGGATCCAGCCATCCTCGTAGTACCACCCCGGGAGCGCCTTGAGCTTCTCCTGAATCTGGGCTTCGTCGTAGGTCGGAGCTTTGGTTGCGGGCATGTTGTCGGGCTCCTCTTGGATTCGAGTGCGTAGGAAAAGTGGGTCAGTGAGTCAGTGGGTCAGTGAGTCAGGAACGGCTTGCCGGGCGAGTGCGTGTGGGGACGGGCGTCTCGCCCGTCCGGGCGGCCGGGACGGCCGCCCCCACAATGATGGCCGCCCCCACACTCGAGATCTCGGCTCTCGCGCCTCTTCTGACTCACTGACCCACTGACTCACTGACTCACTGCTTCACATGATCACTCCCCCATTCACCATAACCATCTGCCCCGTCAGGAACGCCGCGTCGAGCGAGGCCAGGAAGACGGCGACGCGGGCGACGTCGTCCGGGGTGCCCCACCGGCCGAGTGGGGTGGCCGCTTCCACCTCGCGGTAGTAACGCCGGTCCACGCCGGCGCCGAACGCCGTCTCGATCCAGCCGGGGGCGAGGATGTTGACGCGCACCTTTGGGGCCACGGAGCGCGCGAGCGACTTGCTGAAGCTCATGACGCCGCCTTTCACCGCCGAGAACATCTGCGG
>DASUXC010000120.1:0-31319 GCA_036378095.1 Gemmatimonadaceae bacterium
CCGTTCACGCTCAGCACCAGCGACGCGCCGGCGTCGGCGGCGGCCAGGATCTCGCCCCGTTCGAAGCTGTCCACGCTCACCCGCAGTCCGGCGCCGACCAGCTCGCGTACCACGTCGCCGAGCGCGGGGAACTCGAGCCCCGGCGTGCAGCCGATGTCGATGACGTCGGCGCCGGCGTCGCGATAGTGCTCCGCCGCGCGCCGGATCTCCTCGCGCGTGAGGCGCGGCGCGTTGTTGATCTCGGCCAGGATCTCGATGTCCCAGGCGCCGTACTCGCGCCGGAGCGCCGCCTGGCCGAAGTACTCCGGGATCTCGCGCAGATCCTTGGGTCCCTTCTCCACGCGCACGCCGTACTTCTCGGCGAGCACGCCCGGATCTCCCTCGCACAGGCCGGGGAGCAGCACGAGATCGGTGTCGGGCGGCACGACGAGGGAGCGCGCGATCCACGGCGTGGTCATGAGCGCCGCCACGGTGATGTGCATGACGGCCACATCGTACGCGAACGCCGGCGCCATCGCCCGGAGCGTGTGACGCAGCGCCGGCTCGGCGAGCCGGCCGGTGACGAAGAGCACGTGCCCCGGCTGGGCGGAGCGCTCCATCGTCGCCTCGGTCAGCCCGTGTCGCCGCCGCGCACGAACTTGTTCGGCGTCCCCTCGAGCGCGCCGCCGCGCGGCCGCCAGAGCGCGACTTGCTCGATCTGGCGCGCGAGCTCGAAGTCCTTGTCGGTGATCCCCCCCGCGGTGTGCGTCTGCAGCTTCACCCACACCTTCGCCCAGCTCACCGCCAGGTCGGGGTGGTGGTACGCCGCCTCGGCCAGATAGCCGATCGCGTTCACCAGCATGAGCGTGGTCGGCCAGCCGTCGGTCTTGTACTGCCGGCGGATCCAGCCGTTCTCGTAATACCAGCCGGGAAGCTCCTTCAGCTTCTCGGTGATCTGTGCATCGTCGTACTTGGACTCTTGGGCGGACATGGGAAGCGCTCCTTCGAGTGACGTCGGAACAACGGCAACGCGCCGGCGCGCGGCGGGCTCACATGACGATGCCGCCGCCGACGAGCAGCACCTGGCCGGTGAGAAAGGCCGAATCACGCGAGCCGAGGAAGACGGCGGCCCGCGCAACATCCTCGGGGGTGCCCCAGCGGCCGAGCGGCGTGGACTGCGCCACCTGGCGGTAGTGGCGCTCGTCGAGCCCGCTGCCGAAGTCGGTCTCGATCCACCCTGGCGCGAGGATGTTCACCCGCACGCTCGGGGCCACCGAGCGCGCGAGCGACTTGCTGAAGCTCAGCACGCCGCCCTTCGCGGCACTGAACATCTCCGGGTTGCGCCCCGCCATGCCGGTGAGCACGTGGTCCCAGCTCATGTTGATGATCACGCCCGCCCCGCCCGCCCCGCCCGCCCCGCCCGCCCCGCCCGCCCACCCCGCCGCGCCCCCGCGCCCCTCGGCGGCGCCGCGCTTGGGCTGCTCGCGCATGAGACGCACCGCCTCCCACGAGGTGAGCACGGTGCCGCGGAGATCGACCGTGAGCAGCCGATCGAGCTTCTCCAGGTCGGTGAGCTGCGCGCCACTCCCGGTGAGGATGTCGGCGCCGGCGTTGTTCACCCAGACATCCACCCGGCCGAACGCCCGGCGCACGCCATCGGCGAGCGCGGTGATGGATGCACGATCGGCCAGCTCGAGCGGCAGCACCTCGGCGCGCCGGCCGAGCGCGCCGATCGCCTTGGCCACCTCGTTCGCGCGCGATGCCTCGGAGCGGTAGGTGATCGCGACGTCGGCGCCGGCGCCCGCCATGGCGAGCGCGATCGCCCGCCCGATTCCCGTGGATGCGCCGGTGACGACGGCAACCGATCCGGCGAGCGCGCCCCCCGCATCCGGCGAAGGCGTACCGCTCGATGTGCGCTCGGGCAACCGGTTGCCTCCGTTCGTGATCTGCGCGATAGTGTAGTCCGAAGTGGGCAAACATAGTCTGGCGACGAACGCTCACAAGGGGGAGACGCGTGCGGCTGCTGGTGAGTGTGGTCGATGTGGCGGAGGCGCGTGCCGCGCTCGACGGGGGAGCGGACATCATCGACGCCAAGGATCCCTCGCGCGGCGCGCTCGGCGCCGTCAATGCGATCACGCTGCGCGCGATCGTCCGGGCGGTGAGCGGCACGCGTCCGGTGAGCGCCGCGCTCGGCGATGTCGCGAGCGAACAGGAGGCCGAGCGACTGGCGCGCGAAGCCGCGTTCGAGCGGCTCGCCTACGTGAAGCTCGGCTTCGCCGGGATCGCCGCCGCGGGGCGCGTGCGCTCGCTGGTGAGCGAGGCGGTGCTCGGCGCGCGCGTGGCCGGTGAGCGCACCGGCATCGTGGCCGTGGCCTACGCCGATGCGCGGCGCGCGGAAACGGTCTCCCCGATGACGGTGATCGAGAGCGCCGAACGAGCCGGCGCCGTCGGTGTGCTGCTCGACACGGCGTTCAAGGACGGTGGCACGCTGTTCGACATCATGGACGAACGGGCGGTCGCGGCGTGGGTCGCGGAGGCGCACGCGGCGGCGCTCACCGTCGCCCTGGCGGGCGGGCTCTCCGGCGCCGATCTCTCCGCCGCGCGCGCCCTCGGGGCCGACATCGCCGGCGTGCGCACGGCGGCCTGCGAGGGCGGGCGCCTCGGCCGAGTGAGCCGCGCTCGCGTGGCGGCGCTCGCCGCCTCGGCCGGACACGCCCGGCGCGCGCGCCCGCTCTCCGATTGGCTCACCCCGAACGGCGGCGTGCGAATCACCCCGCCCGCAGAGCTTCGGTGAGCCCCTGGTCGTCCGCGATGATCACCCGTACCGCGGCGGGGAGCGCGCGGCCGAAGTAGGCGTCCACGAGCCCCGCCGTCTCTCCCACCACCGGCTTCACGAGCAGGAGCCGGCGCGCGCCGAGGCGTCCCGCCACCCACGCGGCGATGCTGTCGCTGGTCACGTCCCACGAGTGCGGAAGCGGATCTTCCTCGCGGAGCCAACGGTACGGCGAGAGCACGGGGAGCACTCGCTCGTCGAGCGCGGTGGCGACGCGCTCCGGATGCTCCACCAGTCGAGCCCGCGTCATGCGCGACACGAGCAGGTGCGCGTACTGCGCCATGCCGAGAATCGCCATCCAGTGCGCCGCATCATCCCCGAGTGCCAACGAGGTCTCCACGGCGCGCACGATGTCCGCGAACGGACCGCCGCCCGGCACCACGACGAGCGGCTCGCCGCGCGCGACGGCGCTCTCCAGCGCCCGCGTCACGCGATCGAGCGCGCCCGGGCGATGAACGAGCGCGCCGCCGAGCTTCACCACGGTGAGGGGATGGTCGCTCATCCGAGCCGCTCCAGGAGAAGCGCCACCGCGGCCGCTGGCGCGGCGCGCGCGGCGTCGGCGCCAAGGGTGTCGGCCAGGGAAACGGCGGGCACGCCGAGCCGAGCCGCCGCACGCAGCGCGATGAAGGCGCCAAGGCCGGCGGCGATCACCGCCCCTGGGGCATGAGCCGCATGACGCTCCCGCACGCGCGCGAGCGCCGCGGCGACGCGCTCCACCTGGACCCGGGCCACGTGCTCGGCGATGGCGTCGATCACCCCGTCGTCCACCATCTCGACGTCGGCGCAGATCACCCTGGCGAGGCGCTCGCGCGCGAACTCTCGCGTCGCCGGCCGTCCGTCCGGGGTGGGGACGGCGAAGTCGGCGGGGTCGAGGTCGCCGCGCCAGACGTGTACGTCGCCCGCGAGCGCGAACCCTTCGGCGGAGACGCCGGCCATCCCCCCGCGCCACGGCACCTCGTGGACGATCGCCTCCACCGGCGTCCGGACCGCTCCAAGGTACACGAGCTCGCCGGAGAGAAGCCGCTCCGGGTCGTTGCGCCCCAATGCCGCCACCCCCCCGCCGGCGATGGGGATGACGTCGCACGTGGTGGTCCCGACGTCCACGAGTACACAATCGCGCCATTTTTGCGCTATCATGGCGGCCGTAGCATACCAGTTCGACGCTGCGACATCGAGGGGGCGGGCACACGCCACGGCCGGCTCGAGGAACGCGCCGCCCACGGCGTACACCAGGACGCGGGCGGAAGGGAAGGCACCGAGCACCGCGCCGATCACCCAGGAGACGCCGTCGCGCTTCGCGCGGAACAACTGCGAGAGCTCTGCCGTCATGGTGATGGCGTGGTGCGCGTCTTCCGGTGCCCCCAGATCGGCCGCCAGCCGCTTCAGGAGGGCGCTCAACTGATCGGGGGCACGTTGGACCTCGAACGGGTGCGTCGTGGCCGAGAGGACGCGTCCGGAGCGCACCAGGGCCCCTTTCACGTTCACCCCGCCGATGTCCCACCCCACGATGGCCGGCCCCGTCACGTGACGGCTCTCCAGGGAGCGTGGAGGATGGCGTGCGAGTGATACCGGTGTTGGATCTCATGCGCGGCCGGGCCGTGCATGCGCGCGCCGGGCGGCGGAGCGAGTACCAACCCGTTCGCTCGGTGCTGGCGCCGTCCACTCCCGGGGATGCGCTGGCGCTCGCCGCGAGCTACCGGGCGCTTCCCGGGGTAGGCGAGCTGTACGTGGCGGATCTGGATGCGATCGGAGGCGGCGCGTGGCAGGAGCCGCTGCTGCGCCAGATCGCCGCGCTGCTTCCCACCTGGGTCGACGCCGGGTTGGCATCGGCGAGCGATGCGCGCGTGGTCGCGCG
Organism: Gemmatimonadaceae bacterium; assembly: GCA_036378095.1. Taxonomy (GTDB): domain Bacteria; phylum Gemmatimonadota; class Gemmatimonadetes; order Gemmatimonadales; family Gemmatimonadaceae; genus JADGGM01. The sequence goes on from DASUXC010000120.1 coordinate 4,668, forward strand.
TGTGGGGGGAGTTCGCGCGATCGTCGCGCTGGAGACGCTCCCCTCGCTCGCCACCCTGCGGGAGATCGTGGAGGAGATCGCTCCCACGCGGGTGGCGTTGAGCGTGGACCTGCGCGCGGGGGCTCCCGTGGCCGCGGCGGCCGAGCTCGTCGGTGCGTCGCCGGTGGCCATCGCCGAGCGGGGCATCGCCGCGGGCGCGACCAGTCTCGTGGTGATCGACCTGGCGCGCGTGGGCACGGGGAGCGGCGTGGACCTCGCGCTCGTCGGCGCGTTGCGGAGCGCGCTGCCGACGGTGGAGCTGGTGGCCGGGGGCGGGGTGCGCGGCGCCGCCGATCTGCGACGCCTGGCCGATGCCGGTGCCGATGCGGCGCTGGTGGCGAGCGTGCTGCACGATGGGCGATTGGGCGCGAGCGAGCTGGCCGCGCTCGCCGGGGAGACGTGAGCGCCGGTGTGCGCCGGGGAACGAAACGGGGCGTGAAGACACGGTCTTCACGCCCCGCGATGCGAGCAGGGTGCTCAGGCGCGAGGCTCGCGCCGGGTGGAATCCGCGTGCGCCGTCGAATCCGGCGCCGCGTCGCTTCCACCGTGGTGGCCGTGCTGCATCCCCGGCATCTGGTCCATCTGCATCCCGGTGCCGCCGCCGTGCCCCTGTCGTCCCACCGGTGCCATGTGGTCCATGTGGTGCCCGCCCTTCGCGTTCCCGTGCTTGCCGAGCGCCTGGGTCATGCTCTGCGACATCGGGAGCGTGGCGATGTCGCGCCGCACCAAGGGATCCTTGGGGTCGAGCGCGGGCCACTTGCTCATGTCGCTCGGCATGAAGGCGCCGTTGATGTGCGCCATGGCGCCGTTCTTCACGGTGGTGCGCGTGGGGTTGTAGTACTCGGCCACCACGCGGTACGGGTGATTGGCCTCGAGCGGCAGCGCGTCGGTGTAGTACCCGAAGATGTGGCGCCCCACCTTGGTGACGTGGCCGCGGTCGTCGCGCGTGGCCTTGAGCCGCACGAGCACCTTCCCCGTGCTCGCGTCCTCGAGCCGCACCGACTCGCCGTAGTCGTGCAGGTGGCCGCCGACGCCGATCAGCCGGCCGCTCACCGGAACCTCGAACTCGTAGCTGCGGCTCGAGTGACCGGGGGGGATGTCGAACACGGTCTTCCCGCCGATGACGTTGTTCACGTCCACGTAGAACGGCATGACCGGCGTGACGTGGCTCCCCTCCTTCGGCGTGTACTCCAGGATGACGCGCAGGTACGCGTCATGGATGTCTCTCCCCGTCTCGTTGTGAAACGCGGCGTACACGCCGAGCCGGTCGCCGCGCTCGAGCGGGACGCCGAGCGACTTGGGCAGCTCCACGGGGTCCGTCTCCGCGCCCCAGCCGAAGAGGCGCTCCACGGCGTGGTAGACGAGCTGGCGGCGGTCGTAGTTCACGCCGATCAGGTGGTGCAGCAGGCCGGCGGGGAGCAGCTTCCCCCCACCATCGCGGGTCTCCATCCGGAAGCCGCGCAGGTAGCCGTCCACCGGCCAGGCGAACGGGATCATCTCCGATGGCTGGTGCATTCCCTCGTCCGACATGCCGGACATGTCCATGAGGTCGTACGGGCCCGCCGTGATGACGATCTCGTGCCGGGCGGAGTCGACCGTGACCTGAACGGTTCGGGCGGCGGCCATCGCGTGGCCGGTATCGGCTGGGGGCGGCGGAGCGGAAGCGACCATGAGCGCGGCTCCGACCGCGGCCGTGATCGTGAGCAGGGGCATGAGAGTGTCTCGAGATTCGGATAAGTCGATTGTCAGGAGCGTGCCGACTCAGTCGAGCAGCTCGCGATAGATGGCGGACTGGCCGAAGTTCTCCTCGACTTCCATCTCGATCGCCGTGAGGTGCACCACGCGCATCTCGGCCAACTCGGCGAGGACGCGCCGCGTGAGCAGCTGCGCGAGCATCTCCACCGTGGTGTTGGGGATGGGGAGCAGCGCGCAATCCGATGAGGGGAAGACGTAGCGCGGCTTCCCCTCGTACGCCACGTGCACGGCATCCCCCTGCTCGGAGATCTGGAGCTTCGGATTTTGGAGCGGGAGGAGCACCTTGTGATCGATCTGGTCGCAGAGGCGTTTCATGAGCTTCTTGACGGCACTGAAGTCCATCACGTACCAGCTCGCCTCGTCGACGGCACCCTCGAGGGAGACGCCGACGCGGTAGTTGTGACCGTGGAGCGACTCGCATCGGTGCCCGGCGAACGTGATGAAGTGCGCCGAGGCGAAGACGAGGTAATCCTTGGTCACTCTGACCCTGAACTCTCCGTGGGTGCGCATCGGTTCCCTCCGGGGGTCAGCTCCAGCCGCCATCGAGCAGCAGCACGAAGATGGAGGCGGCGGTGAGGTCGGCGGTGGCGCCGGGATTCCAGGCGTTGCGCGCATCGCGCAGCTCGCGATCGAGCCGGACGATCGCCTCGCGTCCGGCGGCGGTTCGGACGCCGCCGGCATCGCGCGCCTCACCGGCCCGCCGCGCGACGTGGGCGGCGGCCTCCCCTCCGAGCTTGCGCGCGATGTGCGTGTCGGGCGCGTGGGAGAGGAGCGCGAGGAACGTCTCGAGCACCGCGTCATCCCAGGACAGCCCATCACGGCGTGCGCGCCCGAGCGCGGGCGCGCCGACCTCGAACGTGGTGGCGAACGTGGTGGCGTACTCGCGAGCGATCGCGTCGCGCTCGGCGGCGAGCGCCATGACGTCGCGCAGGGGGAGCGTCGGGGATGCGCCGACATCCTGCGCGTCGGCCCGGCCGAGCCCCCCGGGGGCGGCGAGCCGGATGGCGGCGTAGGTCTCGGCGGCATCGAACAGCGTGGTCGCCGCCAGCACGCGCGCGGTGCGGTCGCGGAGCGTGCCACCCTCCTCGGCGAGCGCCGCGCGCGCGAGGGGGGCGAGGAGGAGAACGATCCCGAGGTTCGTGTTCGCGCGCGTCCAGCGGGCCGTCGCGACGACCGCGGCGCGAATGGTCGTGCCGAGCGGGCGCTCCCCCGCGGCGAGGAACGCCGGCGCGATGGCGGCGGCGCTGGCGAGAAAGTGCTCGTAGCGCGTGTCGTGGAACGGCGCGCCGGGCGAGACGTTCCCCGGCTTCGGGGCGCTCGCCTCGAGAAGGCAGGCCAGCTGCGCGGCGGCGGCGACTTCCGCGGCGCGCCCCGCCTCGAGCGGCGCGCGCTCCGCTCGCGCGCCGGCGCTCACGGGCTCGAGCACCGGGCGTCGAGCAGATGTCCGACGATCGCCGTGGCGACGTCGATCGAGCTTGCTTCCTGCAGACCGCGCCATCCCGGGATACCGTTGACCTCGAGAACGTAGACCGTCCCATCGCGCGCCGGCAGGAGGTCCACGCCGGCGTACTCGGCGCCGACGGCGCGCGCGGCACGCACGGCCATCGCCTCCCACTCCGGGGAGAGCGTCACGGGGCGCGCCGCGCCGCCGCGCGAGATGTTCGTCCGCCACCCGGGCGCGCGTCGCTCGATGGCGCCGATCACCCGGCCGCCCACCACGAACGCGCGGACATCACAGCCATCGTGCGCGATGGCGCGCTGAAGATAATACACCCCCCGAATCGCATCCAGCGCGCGGAACACGCGCCACGCGATCTCCTCGTCGCTCACGCGCACCATCCCCAGCCCCATCGAACCGAACAGCGGCTTCACGATCACATCGCCCATCTCGCGAAACGCGGCGAGCGCATCCTCGGCGTGCTCGCACACGACCGTCTCCGGCGTCGCGAGTCCGACGCGCTGGAGCAGCGCGGACGTGTAGAACTTGTCCACCGTACGCTCGATCGCCCGCGGCGGATTCATGACCGGGACGCCCAGGTCCTCGAGCCAGTGCAGCGCATCGACGCGATAGATGATCTGCTCCAGCGAGCCGGCGGGAATGATGCGCACGAGCACGGCGTCGGCGCGGAGCAGGTCGTGCGCCTCCACGGCGAGCGCCGAGCGCGGCGCGCGGCCCCCACGATCCGCGCCCCCCTCGCCCCCCTCGCCCACCTCGCGCTCCGCGCTCCCTGCCTCACGAGGGAACGCGCCGAGGCGCGCCACGAGCGCGTCGAACGGCAGCACCGCCGTCCGGTGCCCGCGCGCCTCGATCGCCCGCGTGAGCTGGTCGGTGTGCCAGCCCGTACGGGCGGCGAGAATGGGAACGAACACGAGGGACTCCGCTCGCGCGCCGCGCTCAGGCCGTCTCGCGCGCGATCATCGCGACCACGCCGCCGGTGGCGAACCTGGGGAGGTCGTCGCCGATCGCCTGGAACCCAGCCGTCGCCGCGCCCTGCTCGAGCGCCTCCCTGGAGTCGAACCAGAGCTCGGCCTTCCGGTAGAACGTGGGCGTCGATCCGTCGAGATTGCGCTCGAACTTCTCGAACACGGTCCGGCTGAACCCGATCTCCGCGGCGTGCTTCTGCAGGAGCGGCAGGTGCGTCGCGGCGTAGTACTGCTCGAACGCCGCGGGATCGCGCGGCGGCTGGTACAGCACGACGATGGCCCACATGGGTCCCTCCTGGCCGGGGTGATGAACGGGGCGTCGCGAGCGCCGTCAGGCGAACATCGACTGCTCGAGCACGTCGGGCGCGGCGCGACCGCCGCGGAACGTCCGCCCCGACGCGACGCTGGTCAGCCACACGCGCGCGGGGCTGAACAGCATCTTGTCGATCTTGTAGAAGTCCCCCCCGTACCGCTGGAAGATGTCGTAGAACGGGGTCCCGTAGTCGCTCGACGCCGAAGCCGGAAGCGACGCCGCCAGCGACTCCAGCTCGTCGTCGTCGGCGCGCACCACGAACCGCGCCAGGCCGCCGTACAGGATGCTGTCGTTGGTGCGGCCGATGGCGCGCAGGTCGTGCTTCGCCACCGGGGGGATGGGGGCCACCCCCACGCCGCTCACCACGCGACGCACGTCGAAGCCCAGCGTGTCCATCTTGTGGAGCCCGGTCTCGAGGATGCGCGACACGATCTGTACCCCGCCGGCGATGGAAGCGGTGGGCGCGATGGCGAAGGTGATGCCCGACGGCTCGATCCCCGCTCGGGCGGCCACGTAGCGCGCCACCGCATCGGTGGGTGGGGTGCGCCCCTCCAGCACGAGGACGCCGCGCGTGTCCGACTCGGCGTAGTCGAGCTTCGCGAAGAGCTCCGTCTCCACGCGCGCCCGCGCGCGGAGGGGGCCGGAGGCCATGGCGAAGTACTCGTCCACCTTGAGCGCCCAGCCGGCGTACTGCGACGCCATGCACGCCACCGCGGGATGGTCGGTCCACACGCGGACCGCGGGGTACGTGGTCTCGCCTATTAGTATCTCAGTGATACTAACATGCCCCAACCCGCCCATGCACAGCTCGGCGAGGGCCACGCCCGCGCCGTAGCCCCCCTCCACCTGCACTCCGGCATCGATCACCCGCGCGCCCGACGCGAGCGTCGTCGCCGCCACGCGCAGCTCCGCCGCGCGCGCCACCATCGCGTCGGCGATCGCCCACGCTCGCTCGTTGAGTCCCAGTCCGCTGGTCACGCGCCCTCCCGGATGAGCAGCTCGCCGCGCCCCAGCTCCGCCAGATCCCCGCTGTAGCGGCGATACGGCGCGGAGTCCGAGTCGGCATCGACCACCACGCCGAACCGCGCCCGCAGCATGCGCAACGTGAGCGCGACGTGCGGCGGGTGGTACGTGCAATCGTACGCGTAGCCGAGTGGCACCGGCGCGCCGCCGAGCGCCACGATCGAGCCGCGCTTGTTGTAGCGCCCCGGATCATCCCCGATCGGGCCGAGGGCGACGACGCTCCCGGCGATCATCCCCTCGCCCGCGCGCGCGCCGGCGCGCCCGCACACGACGAGGCCGCGCCGCATCCGCGCGCCGGCCTCCGCGCCCACGGCCCCGCGCACGATGATCTCCCCCCCGAGCATCCCCTTCGACGCGCCGAGTCGCGCCGCGCCCACCCGGTCTCCCGCGTCGCCGTCGACGCGGAGCACGCCGCCGACCATCTCGAGCCCCGCGCCATCGCCGGCGCTTCCCGTCACGTGCAGCACGCCCCCGGCCATGCGCGTGCCGACGTACCGCCCAGCGCTCCCGTCCACCACCAGCTCCCCCGCCGTCATCCCGGCGCCCAGCGCGATCACGCGCGCGCAGTCGCCGACCACGCGCACGCGCGCGGCGCGCTCCCCCCGTATCTCGAACAGGTCGCCGAGCACGAGCCGCCGCGCCCCCTCCCACAGCGGGAGCGCGGCGATCTCGCGCGCGCCGAGCGTGGCGAGGCGGTCGGGCGTGACCACGTCCGCCTCCACCTCGCGCTCGAGCGGCACGCGCAGGGTGAGCGTCACCACGTCGCTCACGTCGCGCCTTCCGCGCCGCCGCGCATGATCTCGCGCAGATGGAAGTGGTGCGGGCCGAGCTTGCCGCCGTAGTTCCCGGCGGTGATCTCCACCACGCCGGGACGGCAGGCGGCGTCGATCCCCGCGCGCATGGCGGCGGCGATCGATGGCGCGTCCACGCCGTCGAGCACGATCTCGAGCACCGAGCTCACCCCTTCGGGAAGCGCGCTGTCGGTGAGCGCCCGGAGCGTCGGCGCGTAGGCGTCGTTGGTCGTGGCGATCATCCCCTTGTAGCGCTTGGAGCCCACCTTGCTCCCGCTGCGCACGATCCCGCCGGGAAACGGGAGGATGACGCCGGGCATCCCGCGCATCGCGTCCACCGCGCCCTCCGCGGCGGCGAGCGCCGCCTCCGCGCTCTCGGCGAGGATGAGGAAGTTCCCGCCGCCCACCCCCTTCACCTTCCCGAACTCCTCCTGCACGAGGAACTCCCCTTCCATCACCGGAATGCGCCAGTAGCGCCGGCCGGCGATCACCTTGCTCGCCTGGAAGCCGTCGCCGAACACGCGCAGCGACCGCCCCACCGGCAGCCGGTCCGGAGCGTCCGGCAGCCCATCGAAGCAGGCGGTGGTGGGGCAGGTGAGCACGGTCTGCCCGATGCGCTCCACCAGCCGCGTGGGCAGGCTGTCCGAGTCCATGGTGAAGAGCAGCACGCTCACCCCGGGGCGCCCATCGGGCGACTCGTCGGGCGGCAGCTCGCGCTCGATCCCCGCCTCGCACTTGCAGGCGATCACCGATGTCGCGAACCCCGTCATCACCGAGGCGGCCGTACGCGCCCACTCCAGCGTGCGCGCCGTGATGAGCACGCGCGAGCCGCGCATGCCGAACGCCTCGGCGAACGTGTCCACGATGCGGACGCCGCGGATCTCCACGTCAGGCACCCTCGCCGACCGCCGGGTCGCGCAGCGGCGCCACGGGATAGTTGTCGAAGGAGATCGTCCCGTACTGGTCGAACCAGCGGCGGAGATCGCGCGTCACCCCCTCGTCGAACGCCGGCCGCACGTGCAGCCGCCGGCCGCTCGGCGCGCGGCGGAGCTGCCCTTCCTCCACCACCGGCACGCCCCCCTTGAGCACGTGGCGCGGCGTGGAGAACATCACCGCGCGATCGGCGTTCGGCGTGTAGATCGTGACGTCCGCGTCGGCGCCGGGGCCCAGGTGCCCCTTGCGGGTCAGGCCGAGCTGCCGCGCGGGACCCGCGCGTGTGATGATGGCGATCTCGTTCAGCGTGTACTCGCGGGCGATCCCATCGGCGAGCGCGCTCCCGGCGAGCATCTTCTGGTTCACCCCCTTCAACCGCTCATCACGGTACGCGCGATCCATTAAGAGACGGATGAGCTCGGGGTAGCTGGCGAACGAGCCGCCGTTCGGGTGGTCGGTGGAGAGCACCACCCGCCACGGATCGCTGGAGAGCAGGAAGAGCTCGAGCCCGATCACCCACTGCAGCGCGGAGACGGCGGCCTTCTCGCGGTACTCGTACGGCACGATCCCGCACCCCGTCTCCAGCTCGACGTCGATGTTCACCCACTTGCGCCCGGTGCTGGCGTGGAGGAGATACTCCACCGCGCCATCGGCGGTGAGGGTGGTGGCCGGTCCGAACATCACCTGCCCCACGTCGGCGGTGAGGCCGGGGTGCGCGTTCACGTGCTCGATGACCTGCCGCGCGGCGGAGCTCCACGCCTTGCCGCGCTCCCCCGCGTAGCTGTGGAACTGGAGGTGGGTGAAGTGTGCGCGGCGCCCGTCCACCGCCTGCATGCTCGCCAGCGTGGTGGCCACGTTGCCGGGTACGCCGAGGTTGTTGCAGTGGATGTGCACGGGGTGGGGGAGCCGGAGCGCGTCCGCGGCGTCGGCGAGCGTCTCCAGGATGGCTCGCGGGGTGACGCCGGGCACCTCCACCGCATCGTCGATGCTCCGGACCTCGCGGACGTTGCGCTTCCAGAGCTCCACCCCGCCGGGGTTCACCACCTTGATGGCGTACCCGCCGGTGGCGCCGAGCAGCCACGCCGCGTAGTCGCGTGCGCGCTCCCGCTCCCCGGCGGCGAGCTGGCGCAGCAGGTACGCGTCGTTTCCCATGAGGATGTAGCACCCGCCGTCCACGATGGGGGTGTCGTCGAACTGCGCGTGTGTGTCGCGCGCGGCAGCCGGCGCGACCGCGGCGTCGAACACGGTGGTGTAGCCGAGCCCGGCGTAGCGGTAGCCGGTGGTGAAGGTCGTGGGCACCGTGCCGCCCGTGCCCGAGCGGCCGCCCCCACCCTCGAGCGCCGGCGCGCGCTCGGGGTCGCGCACGTGCTCCTCGGGGAGGATCCGGCGCGCGGCGTTCACGCTGCTCGCCGCCACGTGCGCGTGGATGTCGATCCCGCCGGGCATGACCACGAGCCCCCGCGCGTCCAGGCGCGGCGCGTCGTCAGGCAGCGAGGCGACGACACGCCCATCCTCGATGCACACATCGCGCACCTCGCCATCCACGCCGTTGGCCGGGTCGTACACCATCCCCCCGGCGATCCGGAGCCGTGTCACGCGGGCCTCCCGGCCGCGGCACGGCGCACGCGCTCCGCCAGCGCCGTCACCACCCCCAGCGCGTCGCGCGGTCCGGGGAGCGACGGACGGAGCGGGAGCGGAATGTCGTCCATGCGAAACGCCATCCCCCCGTCGTGGATCCCGGCCACGCCGGTGTCGATCGCCACCACCGCCTCGGGGCGCGCGGTGCTCGCGCGGGGGCCGATGCACACCCGCGGCGCGTCCGCGCCCGGGAGCGATGCCAGCGCGGCGGGGTCGCCGACCACGAGCAGGGCATCCACGTCGCCGCGCGCCAGCCAGGCGGCGGCACCCTCGTCGGGGCGGTAGCGCGGCGCGCCGCGCGAGAACTCCACGGCGATCGGAAAGCCCGTCTGCCACGTCATCACCGCCTCCGCTCCGCTGCGATTGCCCCCGGCGCGGAGCGCGCACAGCGCGGCACGCGTGTGCGCGTTGAGCTCCTGCACGAGCGCGATCAGCCCCTCGGCCCGTCGCGTGTCGCCCCCGCCGCCGCCTCCGGAGGCCGACTCGCCATCGTACACCACCGCGGCGTAGCGCGCGGCGCGGAGCCGCTCGGCGAGCGGCGCCACGCGCTCGGCCAGGGCACGCGCGCCGGCGGCGATCGCTCGTCCGGCGAGCGCGGCGCGAAGCGCGGCGAGCGCATCGAGCTCCTCTCCCGGGTCGAGCCGGAGGCGCGGCTCGACGCCATCGGGCGCCACGGCATCGCCCACGTCCACTCCCGCCACGGCGCGCGCGCCGGACACGAACACGCCCGGAGGCTCCGGCGCGTAGCGCGACGGGAAGCGTGGGTAGCGCCGCGCGGGATCCACCCCCCAGAACACGATGAGGTCCGCTCGATTCCGGATCTCGCCCAGCGTCGCGCCGGCGCGTCCGCGACGCTGCGCGGCGAGCACACCGCCGGCGGCGGTGGCGGTGGTCGGGCCATCCGCCGCGCCGCGCAGGATGTCGGCGATGCCGAGCGCGGCGCGCTGCGTCTCGCACGAGACGTCGGTGGCGAGATGCACGAGCGCCCGGCGCGCGCCGGCGAGCAGCGCCGCGGCCGCATCGAGCGCGGCATCCAGCGAGGCGCTCGCGCCGTGCACGCGCACCTCGTCCGGCACCGAGCCGTCGCCGAACCACGCCGCGCCGAGCGCGCAGGCGTTCCGCGCCTCGGCGATGCGGCCATCACGCGCGACGATGGTGATGTCGTCGCAGGCGCAGCCACAGCCGAGGCAGGTGACGTGCTCCACGATCCCCGCCCGAGCGCTCACGCGATCCTCCGCCTCCGTCCCTCGATCTCCTCATACAGCCGGCGCGCGCGCCGCACAAGCGCCGCCCGGCACCGCTCCACCGTTCCACCCCGCGCAAGGATGGTGCAGACGGGGTGGCCGGCCGCGATGTGTTCCCCGGGATGCGGCACATCCCGGAGGTCGTCGCGCTCGAGCCACCGCCGCGTGTCCCCCATCACCACGTCGCGGCGCGCGAACACGATCGCCTTGCCGAGGGCGCCCGCGCCGCGCAGCACCTCCGACAGGTCGAAGCGCGGCAGCCGACCGCGACAGCCATCCGCGTGCGCCGCGAACACCGAGAACCCGAACGCGTGCTCGGCGAGCTCCATCGAGGCCGAGGCGCGCGGATTGACCTCGATCGGGACCGGACGGCCGTCCCGGACGACGAAGTCCACGCCGTTCACTCCCACGAGCGCGAACGTCTCCACCAGCGCCCGCGCGACCTCGGCCGCCGCGGGGAGAATGGCGGGAGCGGATGGAGATGCGAGAATACTGCCGCAATACCCGAAACCGCTCGCGCCGAAGGCGCGTTCCCCGACGAGCTGGCGCGAGATGCCGAACGGGACGGCATCACGTCCGTCGGCGGCGAAGACGAGGGAGCCCGGCACGCCCGCGATCCGCTCCTGCAGCACGCGCGAGCGCGGGAGCGCCGCCCCCGCGTGCCACGGCGCGATGCCATGTCCGCCGCCGGAGGCGCGGGGCTTGGAGAGCCATCGCGAGGGCGAGGCGCCGTCACGCGGCGGCGTCGCCCGCACGCCGGGTGCCGGGATGCCCCGCGCGCGGAGCGCGCGCGCGAGGCCGAGCGGATCGCGCACGCGACGGAGCACGTCGGGGGAGTTCCCCCACAGCGTCCGCCCCTCGGCCAGGCGCTCCACCGCGTGCGGGTGGTTCTCGAGGCTCGACACGTACACCACGACATCGTACGGCAGCTCGCGCGCGGCGCGCACGATCGCCGGCACGCCGTACGGGACGCCGAAGTCCCGCGTCAGCGCGAGGGCCGGGTCGCCGGCATTGTCGAGATCGCCGAACGCATCCACGGACGCCACCGCCCATCCGGCGCGCGCCGCCGACTCCACCATCGCGCGCGTGGAGAGCCCGGCGACGAGCACGCGCGGCGCGCGCGCGCGCTCACGCGCGCGTTCACGAGAGTCCGAGCCGCCGGCGCGCCGCATCGGGGGAGAGGAGATAGATGTGGTCGAGCGCCGTGCCCGCGGCCTCGCGGAGCCCGAGCACACCGACGAGCGGCTCGTGCGCGCCGCCGGCGAGCCCATCGGCGATGAGCGCCGCGCCCTGCGCCGCTTCCTTCGCCACGCGCGCGAACCCCTCCAGCCGGCGCACGGCGCCGAACGGGCTGAGGCGGAGGCGCAGCTCGCGCGCGAGCTCCTCGTCGTGCGTGGCCCGGCCGGAGAGGAGAATCTCGCGCGGGTGCGGCACGACCACGCGGAGCGAGGCCACCGCCTTCACCGCGCTCTCCAGGAACGCCTCGCGGGCGATGCGGTCCGCCGCCGTTCGCGGCGTCGCGATCCGGTCGATCGCGTGCTCCCCATCGCCGGTGATGCTCGCCACGCCGCCGCGAAAGAGGAGCGCCTTGGGGATGTCACCGGCGAGGAACGCCACCTCGCCGTCCAGCGCGCCGGCGGCGTGCACGCCGAGCGGCCCGGCGGTGCCGCCCATGCCATCCACGATGCGGCCGTCGCGCACGGCGATCGCCGCGCTGAACGCCCCGCCCAGCTCGAGCAACACGAACGATACCTCGCCGAGCGCGCCCTCCAGGCGGCGCGCCTGGTCGTGGACGGCGAGCGCGGTGGCGCACACCTTGTCCGCGGTCCCCATGTCCACGCGGTTCACCTTGCGATGCGCGGGCACGGTGGGGAGGTGGATCACGCCGGGGGTGAACACCACCGGGAGCGCCGCCTCGCGGAGCGCGCGCGCCAGGGCGCGCAGCCCGCCGATCCCGCCGGGCTCGCCGGCCGGAGCGAGGTAGGCGAGACGGAGTACCTCGTCCGTCGCGTCGGCGATCGTGGTGAGCGGCAGGCCGTACCCGGACGGCCCGGCGATCAGCGCGGCTCCGCTCTCCCGGAGGAGATCGACGAACGCCGGCGGATCGGCGAGCGCATCAGCGGTGGGGATCGACCGATCGAGGAAGACCGCCCCGTCCTCCAGCCCGCAGAGGTCGATGCTGACCGTGCCGGGATCGATGCCGATGACGCGCATTCACGCGCCGATCGTCTTGGCGACATCCTCGATCGTCTCGGCGTCCAGCACGAGATCGTTCCGCTCGAAGAGCTTCGCGATGCACGCCTTGTGCACCTTCATCTTGAAGCCGCCGACGCCGAGCGCGCCGAACACGATCACGCCATCGCGCGTGGCGCCATCGTCGGTGGGCTCGATCCCCTCGATGCCGAGCGGCGGGACGGCGTTGAGATCCACCGCCACGCGGAGCCCGGGGCGCGACGCCCACGCCGCGCGCGGGACGAGCTGCACGCCGGCCGGGCCGGCGTTGAGCAGCACCTGCGCGCCCTCGAGCGCGTGCGCCGCCTGGCTGGCGTCGTGCATCGTGCGGCAGCGGACCGTGCCGCCGAATCTCCGCGTGATCGCCTTCGACACGCGGTCCCCCTCGTCAACCTTGCGGGAGGTGATCGTCACGTCGGCCCCCGCGCGGGCGAGCAGGCCGGCGGCGCGCGTGCCGACGGGGCCCGTGCCCGCCGTCACGACCACCCGCACTCCGCGCACGTCTCCCACCGCCTGGGCGATCTTCACCACCGCGGCGACGGCGGTCGTGTTCGAGCCGTTGGAGTCGAGCATGATCGACGTCCGGAACGGACCGAAGAACGCCTGCTGCGCGGCGGCGAGCAGGCGCTCGCCGGCGGCCATCTCGCTCCCGCCGATGAAGACCGCCGTGTTCTTCAGGTCCTTCGGCCCGCGCGTGAAGATACAGCCGTGGATCAGATCGCGGACATCGGCCTCGGCGATGCCGCCGCGGCTCATGAGCTCGTCGGCGCCGGCATCGTAGGCGACGACCGCGTCGAACACGCTCGGCAGTCGCGAGCTGTCCAGTTGCAGGAGGAGCTTTCGCATGACGGGAGCGCTCCGTGGAGAGGATGCAAAACGACATAGGTACGCGGAGGGGACGGGTCGTACCCGTCACCCCGGCGTACCTATGGATGCAACTGCGTTGCCGTCGTGCCGGCTGGTCAGCCTTCCGCGCCGCTCGCGAACGGGTGCCGCGCCGTCTTCGCGCCGCTGATCACCTCGTCGGCCTTCGGCTGTCCCTTCAGCGCCCGCTCCAGTGCCTGACGCGTCGCGCGGTAGTTGTAGTCGAAGATCTTCTTGTCGTCGCTGGCGTCCCAGTGAATGAAGACGCCGACGAGCACGCAGTAGTCATCCACTCTGTCGCGCGGGATCACGCCGCTCTCCACCGAGTCCACCACGGCGCGGGCCACCGCCGCCTGCGCGGGCCCGAACATCTGCACGGCCTGCTTGGCGCCCTTGATCGTGACCTTGTTGAACAGGACCGTGTCCGGCTTGGCCGCCAGGTTCGGCGTCACGACGGCGAGCAGGGTCGTGAAGCCATCCTTGTTGTTGGCGAGCGCGTTGCAGAACGCCTGGCCGGCATGCCCCGACTTGGAGCCGATGACGAGATCGATGTGCGCGACCTCGTTGCCCTCCCCGACCAGGGACTCGCCGATGAAGAAGTCCGCTGCCATGGTAGTCACCTCCATACCATTGTGGTTTTACGACGCACACGCGATCGCGTGGAATACATCCTGACGATGCACATCACGCGCCCGATGCACGGGCAGCCACGCCCAGTGATCTTCGACGCACCTGGCTCGAGCGCCTCACCGGTACCCAGTGGGGGAGGGTGAGTATGGATGTGGGTGGAGGAGGTGTCAAGCAGGGACGTCCGTGTGATGGAAGCGCGCGACACCGGGGTTCCTCAGTGCCGCCGAACCATGCAACTTTGAGCCATGCGCATTCCCATCGAGACCTACCGGCTGTCAAACGGGCTCTTCGTCACGCTCTCCGAGGATCACACCGCGCCCATCGTGGCGGTGAATCTCTGGTATCACGTCGGCTCGGCCAACGAACGCCCCGGCCGTACGGGATTCGCGCACCTGTTCGAGCACATGCTCTTTCAGGGATCGGCGCACGTCGGCGCGAACGAGCACTTCGAGCTCATCCAACGAGCGGGGGGGACCCTCAACGGCTCCACCTGGCTCGAGCGGACGAACTACTTCGAGACCGTTCCCTCCAACCAGCTCGCCCTCGCGCTCTGGCTCGAGGCCGACCGCATGGGGGCATTGCTGCCGGCGATGACGCAGCAGAAGCTCGACACGCAGCGCGACGTGGTGAAGAACGAGCGCCGGTGGAGCGTGGACAACCAGCCCTACGGCACGTGGTGGGAGCGCCTGCCGGCGCTCGCCTATCCGCCGGAGCATCCGTTCCATCACTCGCTCATCGGCTCCATGGAAGACCTGAGCGAGGCGAGCCTGGAGGACGTGGCCACGTTCTTCGCGACGTACTACACGCCCGACAACGCCGTGCTCTCGATTGCCGGGGACTTCGATCCCGCCGAGGCGCGCGACCACGTGCAACGATACTTCGGCGACATCCCGCGCGGTGGCGGCGTGCCGCCGCTTCCGGACATGACGCTCCCGCCGACGTTCGGCGAGTGGCGGCGCGAGGTGGTGCCGGACAACGTCATGGTCCCTCGACTGTTCCTCGCCTTCCGCTCTCCCGTGTTCGGGAGCGAGGCGTACTACGACGCGAGCGTGCTCGGCGCGGTGCTGGGCATGGGGAAGGCGAGCCGCCTGCAGCGGCGGCTCGTGCGCGAGCGCCAGGTGGCCTCGGACGCCTCGGCGTTCACCTTCGACCTGGCGAAGGGGGCCGACCTGCTGGTGGTGGATGCGACCGCCCGTCCCGAGACGCCCGCGGACGTGCTGGAGGGTGAGGTGGCGCGCGAGATCGACGCCGTGTGGCGAGACGGCGTGACGGCCGCCGAGGTGGAGCGCGCGGTCGCGCTCATCGAGACGGGCTTCGCCGCCTCGCTGCAGTCCGCCGGCGACCGCGCGGACAAGCTCTCGATGTTCGCCACGTACTTCGGCGACCCCGCGCTCGTGAACGCGCAGATGGAGCGCTACGGCGCGGTGACCGCCGAACGGGTGAGCGCGTTCGCCCGCGAGCGGCTGGGACCCGAGAACCGCGCGTCGCTGCTCTATCTCCCGCGGCCGCAGGACGAGACGGAGCGCGAGATGGCGCTCAGCGCGACGGAGGGGCGATGAGCGTCGCCACCCGCCCGGCGCCCGGGCCCTCGCGTCCCTACCACTTCCCGCGCTTCGAGCGCGAGACCATCGACGGCGGGCTCCAGGTGATCGTCGCCCCCGTGCACAAGCTCCCCGTGGTCACCGTGATGCTGGTGAGCGGCGCCGGCTCATCGGCCGAGCCCGCCGGACAGGACGGCGTGGCCAACCTCACCGCGCGCGCGCTCCTCGAGGGGACCGCGCGCCGCGATGGCAACGAGCTCACCGAGCGCTTCGAGCGGCTCGGCGGCGCGCTCACGGCCAACGCCGACTGGGACGCGGCCACCGTGAGCACCACCGTGCTCGCCCCGCGGCTGCGCGAGGCGGTGGCGCTCCTGGGCGAGGTGGTGCTGGAACCGGCGTTCCCCACGCGCGAGGTGGAGCGGCTGCGCGCGGAGCGGCTCGCCGACATCCTCCAGCTCCGCGCCGAGCCGCGCGGCCTCGCCGACGAGATGTTCGCGCGCTTCGTGTACGACGCCGCCTCGCGCTACGCCCGCCCGGAGGACGGGGGCGCGGAGAGCGTCGCGGCGCTCGGGCGCGCCGAGGTGGAGGCGTTCCACCGCGCGCGCTACCGGCCGGACGGCTCCACGCTGCTCTTCGTCGGGGATGTGACGACGGCGGACGCGCTGGCGATCGCGCGCGACGTGTTCGGCGGCTGGCGCGGGACCGCGCCGGCCGCGCCCATCCCCGACGCGACGCCGGCCCGCACGTCGCGCGCGGTGCACATCGTGCGCAAGGAGGACGCGCCGCAGTCGGAGCTGCGCCTGGGACACCCCGGGCTCCCGCGCTCGCACCCTGACTACTTCAAGGTGCTGGTGATGAACTCGGTGCTCGGCGGGCTCTTCTCCTCGCGCATCAACCTCAACCTGCGCGAGCAGCACGCGTACACCTATGGCGCCTTCTCCGGGTTCGAGTGGCGGCGCGGCGCGGGACCGTTCGTCGTCTCCACCGCCGTGCGCAGCGATGTGACCGCCGATGCGGCGCGCGAGGTCCTCGTGGAGATCGATCGCCTGCGCGCCGATGCGATCGCCGAGGACGAGCTGACGCTCGCCACGAGCTACCTGGACGGCGTCTTCCCCATCAAGTACGAGACCACCGAGGCGATCGCCCGCGCGCTGGCGGCGATGGTGGTGTACGCGCTCCCGGGCGACTACTTCGACCACTACCGCGAGCAGATCCGCGCCGTCACGACCATGGACGTGCTGCACGCGGCCTCGCGCTACCTGCACCCCGACCTGCTCCAGCTCGTGGTGGTCGGGGATCCCGACGCCGTGCGCGAGCCGCTCGAGGCGCTCTCGTTCGGCACGGTACACGTGTACGACGCGGAAGGACGGCCGATCGACGAATGAGGCTCGACGCGGGCGCGTGTCCACGCCGAGTGTCCATCGAACGGAAGCCGGCGCGCGAGCGCCGATGGGCATTCGGAAGACCAGTCAGGCCGCGTCATGCATCGTCCTCGCGCCGTTCCGCCGTGGATGTGGCTCGCCCGCGAGTCGCTCCCCTATCTCCCGCAGATCCTGCGCGCCATCGCGCGGCTGGTGCTCGCGCTGCTCTTCGGCGGCACGGCGCTCGTCCTCGCGCTGCGCGGGGAGTCGATCCCCGCGGCGCTGGCCCGCGTGCTGCTCACCATCGCCGGCCCCGGGCGGTGAGCGCGCGCGGCCTCCGGGGGCGGGACCGCCACCGCCGCGGCGCGAACACTTTCACCTCGGAGCGGGCGTGAGCGACACGAACACGACGGGCAAGATCGGCAGCACCCGGGTGTACTCGGGGCGCGTGCTGGAGCTGGACATCGACACGGTGCGCTTCCCAGACGGCACCGTGGGAGAGCTGGAGATGATCCGGCACTCCGGCGCGAGCGCCGTCCTCCCCTTCCTCACCGATCCCGACGGAGAGGATCCGCAGATCCTGCTCATCCGCCAGTATCGCTACGCGGCGGACGGCTTCGTGTACGAGATCCCCGCGGGGCGGCTCGATCCCGGCGAGGAGCCGGAGGCGTGCGCCCGGCGCGAGCTGCGCGAGGAGACCGGGTGCACGGCCGAGCGCGTGGAGCACCTGTACACCTTCTACACCACGCCCGGCTTCACCGACGAGCGCATTCACGCCTTCATGGCCAGCGGGATCACCCATGGCGACGCGGCGCCGGAGGCCGACGAGTTCGTGGAGGTGGTGCCGCTCGCGCTCGCGCGCGCCCTCGAGATGATCCGCGACGGCACGATCGTGGACGCGAAGACGGCGCTCACGATCCTCTACGCGGCGGGGTTCCGGCTCGGGCGGTAGCCGCCGGGGGGCGCGGCCCGTCCAGCACGGCGGCGAGCGCGCGAGCGGCCACCGCGGGCTCGTTTCCAGCCTGCTCGAGCGCGCGCGAGCGCGTGGCTCGATCGTCGAGTCGCGCGACGACACCAACCCGTTCGCCTTCGCGCGCGCCCTCGACCGGCCCCTCGGGCTGCTTGCGTCAGGGGGCGCCGCCGCCCGAAGCGCCCCCGCCGGTCCAGATGACGACCGCCCCGCACGCCGCGGGGCCGAACACGGCCGGCACCTCCGATGCCCTGGCGTACACCTCGACCGCCGTGATGTCCGCCGGGCTCGCGTAATCGTCCATGCTCGCGTCGTCGAGGGAGAAGCGCATTCCGTCCACCCAGACGTCCGGCGTACACCCGCGGGGAGAGCCGCCACGCATGACCACGGCGTAGCGGAAGCCGGCGGTCGGGACGACGCGCACGCCGGGGACATCGCGCAGGAGATCGGTGAGCTGGAAGGGCTTTCGGTGCTCGATGTCCCCCCGGGTGAAGAATCGGCCGATCCCGTGCCGTCGTCGCTCGAGAAAGCCGCTCACCGCGCCGCGCCGGCTCCGCTTCCCGAACACCGTCACCGCGCCGAGCATGCTCACCCGCTCCGCGAGCGCCATGGACACGGTCGTGGTACGCCCATGCTGGAGGTCCACGGCGGCGCGAACGGGGACGAACCCCACGTAGCGCGCCTCGACGGTGTGGGTGCCGGCGGGAAGGGCGGCGAGCGTGAACGAGCCGTCCTCCCCGGTGCTCGCGCTGGCGGCGCTCCCCCACACGACCACCCGCGCGCCGGCGACCGGCTTTCCATCCGGCGATCTCACGACCCCGGAGAGGCGCGCGGAGCCGCGCCGCACCGGCTCCGCTCCAGGCGGCCTCTCATCATCGGACACGACGATGGCCTCGCTGTCGGCGGGGAGGGTGAAGCTCGCGCGCACGAGGCCGGCTGGGTGCACGCCGACATCCAAGTATCCACTGGCGCGCGACCCGAGCTCGGCGCGCGCGGCGAGCTCGGCGTCCCCGGGAAGGCCACAGACCGCGTACCATCCGCGTGCGTCGGCGCGCACCGGGATCTGCTGCCGTTGCTCGCGTATTCCATCATCTCCGAGCACCAGTTCGTACCACGATATCACCACCATGGCGCCAGAAACGGGCAATCCCGTATCCACGTCGCGCACCAACCCCACGATGGCGGATGAGGAGTCCCCGAGCGACGGCGCGCAGAGCGTGTCGCGAACGGTGGCGGAAGACGGCGTGGCGAGGTTCACCTCGATGAGGGAATCGGTGCCGACGTCGAGCAGCCAGTCGCGCGAGGTGAGACCGATGGCATCGAGCGCGGGGTGGAAGAAGCCGATCGCGTAGCGTCCGGGAACCACCCCCTCGACGCGGAAACCACCGGTGGAGTCCGACTGGGCGCCGTAGCTCAGCTCGCTGGAGTCGAGCGCCACGAGCTGCACGATCGCGTTCGCGAGCGGTTCTCCGGCGATGCTGTCGAACACCGCCCCGCGAACGGTCACCCGCCGCGAGGGAGCATCGGACGGTGGCGAAGCGTTTGGTGGGGGCGAGGGGGGCACCTCCGAACCGGTCTGCGCCTCGGCGCGCACGGGCGCCACGAGCGCGAGCACGGCGAGGGCGGTCTGGAGCGGCCGGTGTCGCATGTGTGACAGGACGAGGGTGGCGGCGTGGCGCGATGGGCCCGGCGCGGTGTGCGCCCGGTGTGCATCGGAACCCGCCGGCATCGTCCATCGTAGGTAACTCGGCGGGGTCTGGAGCAACCGTCCCACCGCCGGCGGGGTCGAAACAGGAGAGTGGCTGCCAGGCGGACAGAGCGGAAGGGGAAGCGGGCGGGGGCAGCGCGCGCACCGCCGCACATGTCCCACGGATTTCCGGCGAATCGTCTTAGAAAGTAGACAGGGCTTCCTGGGCCTGGTATATTTGAATCGTCGGTAAATTCTTGTAAGTCTTTGTTTGCCGTCGATTTACCAACCGCAATCTGCATCAGGGCCACCGGGCATGCCGTATGCCTTTTCTCGGTGGTGGTGAGGCGACACGGAGGCGACCGCTCCCATCTCGTCTCGTTGGAGTACCGTACCCTTCGTACTGGGGGAGCTCGAAGAATGGCTGACGCCGCGCTGAAGCAACTGGTGCCGTCGCCCGGAGCGACTGTCCGTGAACGCCTCCACGCCATGGACGACTCGGCGCTGGTGGCCGTGTTCCTCTCCGGTGAGGAGCGGGCGTTCCAGGAGCTCGTGGAACGCTATCAGACCAGGTTGCTCAACTTCATCTACCGCACGATCGGCGATCGGGAGCGTGGGGAGGATCTGGTGCAGGAGGTGTTCGTCCGGGTGTACCGGCACCTGCATCGATTCGATCGCTCCAAGAAGTTCTCGACGTGGGTCTACACGATCGCATCGAATCTGGCGAAGAACGAGCTGCGGAACCGCTCGCGCAATCCGCTCGTGTTCTTCCAGACCATCAAGAAGAACTGGCAGGATGACGACCGTCCGCTCCAGTTCGAGGACACGGGATCGCGGCCTGACGATCTCTATCGGAAGCGGCATCTGCGCGAGCTCGTGGAGAGCTCGGTGGCGCAGCTTCCGGAGCACCACCGGCAGGTCTTCATCCTCCGCGAGCTCGAGGGGAAGTCGTACGAGGAGATCGCGGAGATCACCGGGTGCAACCTGGGCACGGTGAAGTCGCGCCTGAACCGCGCCCGCAACGCTTTCGCGGCGATCATCGAGCCGGGGCTGCAGTGACGAGTCTATCCGTGAGTCGGTGAGTGGGGTGGGAAGTGGGGTGGGGAGTGAGAGGCGAACGAGGGCCGCGGCTGGTGCCGCGGCCCTCGTTCGCTTGGGGCCGGTCTGCTCGGATGGGGCTGGTGCCCCCCGGTCCCGGCAGTTCACCGAACCCCGAATTCACCGAGCCGCTGGCGCGGCGGCTCGCGACGCGGTCGGAACTCCCCACGGCTCCGAGGGTATTGCTCCCCGGACCAATCATGACTGGAGTTGGATCACCCGATGGATTGTCGTCAGTTCCGGGACCGGCACGGCGCTTTCATCGACGGCATGCTCTCCGATTCGGAGGCCGTCGCGATGCAGCTGCACCTCGCTTCGTGCGAGGCGTGCGCGCGCCAGGACACGGCGATGCGGCGGGGACTTCTCGTCCTCCGAAACCTCCCGGCCATCGAGCCATCCGCTGATTTTCTCGATCGCCTCCACGACAAGCTCCGACAGATCGAGAGAGCCGACGCTCGCGCCGCGATGTACCGCGGTCCGGGCGTCGGCTCGTTCATGGCCATCGCCGCGGGAGTGGTGCTGGTGGGCTTCCTGGCCACCTCCCTCCTCAACTCGGCCGTCCCCGCGCGGGACCTGACGCTCGCCCCGGTGGTGGCCATGCAGCCGCCCACGCCGCCGGCGTCGCTCGTCGCGCCGCCGGTGATGAGCTCGGGGTTCGTCGCGTCGGCCTCCGCCGGGCTGCCGGTGTGGCCCGCCGCCATGATGGCCGATCAGGCCCCGCTGCACTTCGCCAACGCCGAGATGCAGTTGGCGAGCTGGAGTCGGTAGGAGCGGCTCTCGGCTCTCGGCTTTGTGCACACGCCGAGAGCCCTCAATGCTGTGCAGGTAGCCGAGAGCCGAGAACCGTTTCTCAGCGCTTCCCCGCCGCGAAGATCTTCTGGATCTCCGCCAGGTTGTGCTCCACGAAATCCACGTTGGCGCCCACCGCGCCGGGGAGCGGCTGCTTGAGCTGCCCGGCGCGCTTGGCCGCGTAGCCCTGCATCCCCTGCTGGAGCGCGAGCATCGTGAGCACGTACTCGCGCGTGGTGTAGTCCACGTCGTGCATCGTCTGCCGCACGCCGGGCGCCGCATCGATGCGCGCGATCATCTGGTCGACGGTGTGCGGCTTCTCCCCCTGCTCCAGCGCGCGGAGCATGCTCGGGTCGCGGCTCGTGAGGTCGTTCAGCGCCTGTTGCGCCCGCGCCCACTTGTGCAGCCTCTCCGACGTGAGGCGGAAGTCGCGAAGCTGCTGGAGCGCGGTGTCGGGGGGGAGGGGCGTGAGCCCGGGGACGGCCGCCGCGCTCTCCCCGCTCCCCCCACTCTCCGCGGGGGCCGCGGCCGTCCGCGCCGCCGCCGAGGAGGGCGGGGCGGGAGCACGGTCGCCGGAGCACGCGGCGAGACACATGAGCGCGGCCGGGGCGATTCGGGCGAGACGGGGGAGGAGGCGAAGTGAGGGCACCGGCGGTCCTGTGAAAGGAGAGCCCCGCGCCCGGCCGGGGAGCGGGGGAGATCGGGGAGGCGGGGCGTGCTCGAAGCGTCTCATTCTACACCGCGGCGGCTCGTGGGGACAGCGCCCGGCGTCACGCGAGCCGGGGCGGCGCGCTATATTCCCCGCATGGCCGCCGCGGACGACCGTGCTCTGACGAAGGCGCTCCGATCCGGGAGCTTCGCGCACGCGTACGCGCTGTTCGGCGACGATGACTTCCTGAAGGAGCAGGCACTCCGGGAGCTGATCGCCGCCGCGGTGGATCCGGCCACTCGCGACTTCAACCTCGACGTCCGATCCGGCGCCGAGCTGAGCGCCGAGACGCTCGGCTCCCTCGTCGGCACCCCGCCGATGATGGCCGAGCGGCGCGTCGTCGTGGTGCGCGATGCCGGCGCGCTCAAGAAGGACGCGCGCGCCGTGCTCGACGCGCACCTCGCGCGCGCGCCGAAAGGGGCGGTGGACATCGTCCTCGTGCTCGTGTACCCATCGGGCGAGAAGGGGAAGCCCGACAAGTCGGTGCTCGATCGCGCGTTCGCGGTGGACTTCGCGCCGCTGGACGCGAAGCGGGTGCCGAGGTGGATCGCGCACCACGCGAGCGCGGTGCTTGGCGCCACCATCACGCCGGAGGCGGCCGACTTGCTGCAGCGCGCGGTGGGAAACGACCTGGCGGCGCTCGCCGCGGAGCTGGACAAGCTCGCGAGCTACGCCAGCGGCGCTCCCATCGATGAGAGCGCGGTGGCGGCGGTGGTGGGGGTGCGGCGTGGCGAGACGCTCGGCGACTTCCTCGACACCGTGGCGGGACGGGACGCGAGAGCGGCGCTCGCGCTCCTCCCGCACATCCTGGAACAGCCCAAGACCACGGCGGTATCCGTGGTGATGGCGCTCACCACGCAGATGCTGGCGCTGTCGTGGGGGCGGGGGATGCGCGATCGCGGCGTGCCGGCGGCGCGGCTGGACTTCTTCGGCTTCCTCAAGGGTGGAGGGGGGGCGTACACTGGCCGGCCGTGGGGAGACGCGGCGAAGGCGTGGGCGAGGTACGTGGACGAGTGGGATGCGCCCGCGCTCGACGCGGCCCTCGAGTCACTCCTGGCGGCCGACATCGCGCTCAAGGAGACGCGCGTCTCCTCGGACGAGCAGCTCCTCTCCACGCTCGTGCTCGCGCTGTGCGCGAGCGGCGCCGCGAGCGGCACCGGTACGCCCCCGGGCCGGCGCGGCGCCGCCGCCTGACGGCGCCGGCGGCAGTCTCCTCTTCTTCACATCCTTCCGATCCCGCGGCACCCATGCGACACCATCTCGCTCTCGCGCTCCTCGCCACCGCGCTCCCCGCCTTCCCCGCCCTCGCGCGCGCGCAGGCGACCACCGCGGTGACCGCCGCCGCCAACTCCACCGCGGCCACCGACAGCATCTTCCTGCGAGCGCAGCGTCTCGTGGCCGAGGGGCAGGGCGACTCGGGGAGAGCGCTGGTGCAGGCGCAGCTCGCCGCCGCGGCGCCCGGCTCGCCGGAGTACGCCGAGGCGCTGTACTGGCGCGCGGTCGTCGCCGCCACGGCGGCCGACGCCGAGCGCGATCTGCGCACGCTGATCATCGAGTACCCGCTCTCGACGCGCGCCGGCGATGCCCTCATGCGCCTCGCCCAGCTCGAGATGACGCGCGGCGACGACGACCAGGCGCTCACCCATCTCCAGCGCGTGGTGAAGGAGCATCCGGAGAGCCCGATGCGCGCGCGGGCGGAGTTCTGGATGGCGCGCGTGCTGTTCGAGCGGAACGACGCGCCGGGGGCGTGCGCCCGCCTCGCCGATGCCGCGCGCGAGACGCCGCCATCGCAGGTGGAGATGCACAACCAGATCGACTACCTGAGCCAGCGGTGCGTGGGCGTGGACACGAGCGCCGCGCGTGCCGCGGCGCCGGCCGCGGCCGCACCGGCGCCCGCTCCCCAGCACGTGACGCGCGAGCGCGCCAGCGCGCCGCCGCACACCGCCGCGCCCGCGGCTCCCGCGGCCCCCGCCGCGAGCACGCCAGCGCCCGCGGCCGCGCACACGGCCGCGCACGCGGCCTCCTCGGCGCCGGGCTACACCGTGCAGGTGGCCGCGTACTCCACCAGGAAATACGCGGAGAAGCTCAGAGCGACGCTCGCCGCGCGCGGCTACGACGCGCGCGTCGTGGATTCGGGGAAGATCTTCCGCGTGCGCGTGGGGCGCTACGCCACGCGCGCCGAGGCGGATGCGGCGGCGGCGCGCATGCGGGCCAGCAAGATGAGCGTGTACGTGACGGAGGCCGAGCCGCGGTGAGTCGGGAAGCCACGCCCCTGATGCAGCAGTACCGGGAGATCAAGGCGCGTCACCAGAACGCGATCCTGTTCTTCCGGATGGGGGACTTCTACGAGATGTTCTACGACGACGCCGAGACGGCGTCGCGCGTGCTCGGCCTCACCCTCACGAGCCGCAACAACGGCGGCGCCGCCGAGGTGCCGCTCGCCGGCGTCCCGGTGAAGGCGGTGAACGAGTACCTGCGCCGGCTGGTGAGCCAGGGGTTCCGCGTCGCCATCTGCGAGCAGGTGGAGGACCCCAAGCTCGCCAAGGGGATCGTCAGGCGCGAGGTGGTGGAGACGATCACCCCGGGCGCGGCGTTCGCCGACGACCTGCTCGACGGCGCGCGCAACAACTACCTGTGCGCGCTGCACGCCACGGCGAGCGCGGTCGGGATCGCCGCCGCGGATCTCTCCACGGGGGAGCTGCGCCTCGCGCTCGCCACCCCAGGCGACGCGCGCGCCGTGCTCGCGCGCCTCGCCCCGAGCGAGCTGCTCGTGTCGAAGGGCGCGCCGACGCACGGGCTCGATTTAGTAACGTTTCGCGAAGAAAACGCCCTCGTCACCGAGCGCGAGCCGTGGGAGTTCGACGCCGCGCTCGCCGCCGACGAGCTGACGCGGCAGTACGGCGTCGCCTCGCTCGAGGGGTTCGGGATCGGCGCCGCCGACGCGCCGGCGGTGGGCGCTGCCGGTGCCCTGCTCCGCTATCTGCGCGAGCTGCAGCCCGGCGGGGTGCCGCACCTCGCGCGCCCCATGGTCGAGCGCCCCGGGCACGTGATGCCGCTCGACGAGATGACACGCCGCAACCTCGAGCTCGTGGAGTCGCTGCGCGGCGGCGACATCAGCGGCACGCTCCTCGACGTGCTCGATCGCACGATGACCCCGATGGGCGCGCGCCTCCTGCGCCAGTGGATCCTCATGCCGCTCACCCGGCGCGAGGCGATCGTCGCGCGGCTCGACGCGGTGGACGCGCTCTCCCGCGATGCCCTCGCCCGTGCCGCCCTCCGCTCGGCGCTCGACGGCGTGAGAGACGTGGAGCGTCTGGCGAGCAAGGCCGCCGCCGGGCGCGCGACGCCGCGCGAGCTGGGCGCGCTCGGCGACTCCCTCGCGCGCATGCCCGCCGTGGAGGAGGCGATGCGCCGCGTGGGGACGGCGGGGGTGATCGCCGAGCTGCTCGCCCGGTGGGACGGGTGCGCGGAGCTCGCCCGGGACATCGCGGCCACCCTCGTGGAGCGCCCGCCGGTGGCGATCGGCGAGGAGGAGACGGTGCGCGAGGGGGTGGACGCGGAGCTCGATGAGCTGCGCGCGCTCCAGAAAGGAGGGAAGGATGCCATCGCCCGCATCCAGGCCACGGAGCGCGAGCGCACCGGGATCCCCTCGCTCAAGGTCGGCTACAACAAGGTGTTCGGCTACTTCATCAGCGTCACCAACGCGAACCGCCACCTGGTGCCCGAGCACTACCAGCGGCGGCAGACGCTGGCCGGCGAGGAGCGGTACGTCACCACCGAGCTCAAGGAGTACGAGGAGAAGGTGCTCGGAGCCGCCGAGCGGATCGAGGCGAGAGAGAGAGAGCTGTTCGAGGCGCTCCGCGCCCGTGTGGGCGGGGCGATCGCCCGACTGCAGCGCGCCGCGGCGATCGTCGCGCGCCTCGACGTGCTGGCGACGTTCGCGGAGGTGGCCGAGCGCGAGGGGTACGTGCGAGCGGAGGTGCACGAGGGGTTCGACCTCGAGATCGTGGGCGGGCGGCACCCGGTGGTGGAGCGGATGATGCCGCGCGAGAAGTTCATCCCCAACGATCTCGCGCTCGTGGAGCAGGCGCGGATGATCATCCTCACCGGGCCGAACATGGCGGGGAAGTCCACCATCCTGCGCCAGGTCGGGCTCATCGTGCTCATGGCGCAGATGGGGAGCTTCGTGCCGGCGGCGCGGGCGCGGGTGGGGATCGTGGACCGCGTGTTCACGCGCGTCGGGGCGAGCGACAATCTCGTGCGCGGGCAGTCCACGTTCATGGTGGAGATGTCGGAGACGAGCGCCATCCTGCACACGGCGACGGCGCGGAGCCTCGTGCTGCTCGACGAGATCGGGCGCGGCACGAGCACGTACGACGGCGTGTCGATCGCGTGGGCGGTGAGCGAGCACCTGCACGACCGCACCGGGTGCAAGACCGTGTTCGCGACGCACTACCACGAGCTGACGCAGCTCGCGGACGAATTGGTATCATGTCGCAACTATAACGTGGTCGTGCGCGAGGTCGGCGACGAGGTGCTCTTCCTGCACAAGCTCGCCCCCGGCGGCGCCGACCGCTCGTACGGGATCGAGGTGGGGCGGCTGGCGGGGCT
>DASUXC010000121.1:0-8101 GCA_036378095.1 Gemmatimonadaceae bacterium
CGGCCCCAACCCCTGGCCCCCACCGCCACCCGCCCCCGCGCGCTTCCCGCTAGATTTCCCCGCATGCACAACCTCCCGACCATCTACGCCACGACCATCCTCGGTGTCCGCCGTGACGGTAAAGTCGCGCTCGGCGGAGACGGGCAGGTGAGCGTCGGCGAGACCGTGATGAAGTCCAACGCGCAGAAAGTGCGGGCGCTTCGCGGCGGCAAGGTGCTCGCCGGATTCGCCGGAGCGGCCGCCGATGCCTTCACCCTGTTCGAGAAGTTCGAGGAGAAGCTGGAGCGCTACCCGGAGAACCTTCCGCGCGCCGCCGTGGAGCTGGCCAAGGAGTGGCGCAGCGACCGCGTGCTGCGCCGGCTCGAGGCGTTGCTCGCCGTGATGGACCGCCAGCACGGCTTCGTGATCTCCGGCACCGGGGACATCATCGAGCCCGACGATGGCATCGTCGCCATCGGCTCCGGCGGCTCGTACGCGCTCGCCGCGGCGCGCGCGCTCGTCGTCCACTCCACGCTCCCCGCGCCGCTCGTCGTGCGGCAGGGGCTCGAGATCGCCGGCGACATCTGCATCTACACGAACAAGAACATTACCGTCCTGGAGCTCGCGTGAGCACTCGCGCGGCGCGCCCGGGCAGCCGTTTTCCGCTTTCGCTCTGATGCCGTCCAACCGCACGCAGCAAGCCGTCGCCCGTCTCGCCGATCTGACCCCGCGCCAGATCGTGTCCGAGCTCGACCGGTACATCGTCGGCCAGGCCGACGCCAAGAAGGCCGTCGCCATCGCGCTCCGCAACCGCTGGCGCCGCCAGCAGGCGCCGGAAGGGATCCGCGACGAGATCTCCCCCAACAACATCATCCTCATCGGCCCCACGGGCGTGGGGAAGACCGAGATCGCGCGCCGCCTCGCCAAGCTCGCCGGCGCGCCGTTCATCAAGGTCGAGGCCTCGAAGTTCACCGAGGTCGGCTACGTCGGGCGCGACGTCGAGTCCATGGTGCGCGATCTCGTGGAGAGCGCGATCGACATGGTGCGCACGGAGCGCGAGCACGAGGTGGAGGACCTCGCCTACGAGCGCGTCGACGAGCGCCTGCTCGACCTGCTCCTCCCTCGTCCGGCGGAGCCCCATGGCGAACCGGCCCCCGCCGCCGCGCCGGCCGCGTCCGCGGCGGGTCCGTCCGGTCCGTCGCTGTTCGTCGTCTCGTCCAGCGGCGAGGTCGCGCGCGAGTCGTCCGGGGATGCGGCGGGCGAGCGCTACCGCCGCACGCGCGAGAAGCTCAAGCAGCTCCTCATCGATGGGCAGCTCGAGGATCGCGAGGTGGAGGTGGAGGTCACGCAGCAGGGCCCGCAGATGTTCGAGATGCTGGTCCCGCAGGGCGCGCCCGAGGGGATGGAGAACTTCACCGAGATGCTCCAGGACATGATGCCGAAGCGCACGAAGAAGCGCACGGTGAAGGTCTCGGAGGCGCGCCGCATCCTCCTCGACCAGGAGCTGGAGAAGCTCGTCGACATGGAGGATGTCACCGCCGACGCCGTGGAGCGCGTGGAGAAGATGGGGATCATCTTCCTCGACGAGATCGACAAGATCGCCGGCGAGCGGTCCCAGGCGGGCGGGCCCGACGTGTCGCGCGAGGGGGTGCAGCGCGACCTCCTCCCGATCGTCGAGGGCTCCAACGTCCAGACCAAGTACGGCCTGGTGAAGACGGACCACGTGCTGTTCATCGCCGCCGGCGCGTTTCACGTCTCCAAGCCGAGCGACCTGATCCCGGAGCTGCAGGGCCGCTTCCCGATCCGCGTGGAGCTGAAACCGCTCACCGAGGCGGACTTCGTGCGCATCATGACGGAGCCGGAGAACGCGCTCACCAAGCAGTACGCGGCGCTCGTGCAGGCCGAGGGGACGACGCTCCGCTTCACCGACGACGCGATCACCGAGATCGCCCGCATCGCCACATCGGTGAACGAGCGCATGGAGAACATCGGTGCCCGCCGCCTCCACACGGTGATGAGCTCCCTGCTCGAGGACATCCTGTACGACCTTCCCGATCGGGGGCGCCAGCCGATCAGCATCGATGCCCCCTCCGTCCGCGACCGCCTCAAGACCATCGCGGAGGACGAGGACCTGCGGCGCTACATCCTGTGAGTCCCGGGGGACCGCGTCGCGGGGTGGGGACAGGGGGGAGCGGGCGCCGCGGAGCGGGGGAGGGCACTCCCGCTTCCCCATTCTCGATTCCCGCGTAGTTTCCGACGCACCCGCCGAGGGACGCCTCGTCGTGCGCCTCGCGCATGGCCGGCGCACCCCATGCGCTCCGGGCATGGCCTTCGGCCACGGCCCTCGGCCATGTCCCTCGGCGGCGCGCCTGACTCACTGACCCCGACTCACCGAGACACCATCCCGACATGCCCTCCCACCGCGACTTTCTCGCCATTCCGGACCTCTCACGCAGCGAGTTGCTCGCGCTGTTCGACCTCGCCGAGTCCATGCGGCGGGGCAGCTACGACCGCAAGCCGCTGGCGGGGAAGTCGCTGGCGATGATCTTCATGAAAGCCTCGACGCGCACGCGCGTCTCCTTCGAGGTGGGCACCTGGCAGCTCGGCGGCCATGCGCTCTTCCTCTCCCCACGCGACATCCAGCTCGGGCGCGGGGAGCCGATCGCCGACACCGCGCGCGTCCTCTCCCGCTACGTGGACGGGATCATGATCCGCACCTTCTCCCACGCCGAGGTGGAGGAGCTGGCGAAGTACGCCGACGTGCCGGTGATCAACGGCCTCACCGACCTCCTGCACCCCTGCCAGATCCTCGCCGACCTGCTCACGATCCGGCAGCACCTCGGCGGGTGGGACGGCAAGCGCATCGCCTGGATCGGCGACGGGAACAACATGGCCAACTCGTGGATCAACGCCGCCTATCGGCTGGGCTTCGAGCTCGTGCTCGCGTGCCCGGAGGGGTACGACCCCGACCCGGCGATCCTCGAGCGCGCCAGGACCGCGGCGAAGGTGCGCGTGGTGCGCGATCCACGCGAGGCGGCCGAGGGCGCCGACGTCGTGAACACCGACGTGTGGGCGTCGATGGGTCAGGAGGAGGAGCAGGCGAAGCGCGCGAAGGCGTTCGCCGGATACACCGTGGACGCGAAGCTCATGTCGCACGCCGCGCCCGACGCGATCTTCCTGCACTGCCTCCCGGCGCACCGCGGCGAGGAAGTGGCCGCCGAGGTGATCGATGGGCGGTGGAGCCGCGTGTGGGACGAGGCCGAGAACCGCCTGCACGTCCAGAAGGCGATCATGGCCGCGCTCATGGGGGGAGAGCGCCTGGGGTGACGGCGCGGGGTGCGGGGCGCGGGATGCGGGGCGCGGGGCGCGTGAGAATAGGGACTGAGCGAGACGGGGCCGGCACATGCCGGCCCCGTCTCGCATTCCATACTCCCCAGCACACCGCACCCCGCGCCTCGCACCACGCGTTCGTGCGCCGCACTGGCAGACCTCCTGCGATCCGGGCATATTCCGCTCGTTCACCACATCAAACCTGGAGCTTCCACGATGGCGCACTCCGCCAGCGCGCAGAGCCTGCGACATACACCGTTCCACGACATTCACGTGGCCCTCGGCGCCAAGATGGTCCCGTTCGCCGGCTACGAGATGCCCGTCCAGTACCCCACCGGCATCACCGCCGAGCACAAGGCCGTGCGCGAGCGATGCGGGCTGTTCGACGTCAGCCACATGGGCGAGTTCGAGATCACCGGCCCCGACGCGGTGGCGTTCGCGACCTACGTGACCTCCAACGACGTCGCGGCGCTGGCGGTGGGGCAGGTGCACTACGCCACCATCCTGAACGAGCGCGGCACCATCGAGGACGACTGCCTCGTGTACCGCTTCGCCGACAAGATCATGATGGTGGTCAACGCCTCCAACCGGGAGAAGGACTTCGAGCACATCTCCCGGGCCAGGTCGCGCTTCGACTGCACCCTCACCGACATCAGCGATGACATCGGGCTGCTCGCGCTGCAGGGACCGGAAGCGCAGGGCGTGCTGCAGCCGCTGACGTCGGTCGATCTGTCGGCGATCGGGTACTATCACTTCGCCGAGGGCGAGGTGGCGGGGATGCGGATGATCGTCTCCCGCACCGGGTACACCGGCGAGGATGGGTTCGAGCTCTACCACTCGGCGGCGGATTCCGTGCGGCTGTGGGAGGCGCTCATGGCCACGGGGGCGATCACCCCGGCGGGACTCGGCTGCCGCGACACGCTGCGGCTCGAGATGGGAATGGCGCTCTACGGCAACGACATCGACGACACCACCACGCCGCTGGAGGCGAATCTGGGCTGGCTGGTGAAGCTCAAGAAGGGGGATTTCGTCGGCCGCGAGGCGCTCGTCAGGCAGAAGGAGGCGGGTGTACCGCGCAAGCTGGTGGGCTTCACCACCACCGAGCGCGCCTTCCCGCGGCACGGGTACGGCGTGTGGTACGAGGGGAAGCAGGTGGGGGAGGTGCGGAGCGGCACCATGAGCCCCACGCTCGGGATCCCGATCGGCACCTGTTATCTCCCCGCCGCCGCGGCGAAGGAGGGCACGCCCTTCGAGATCGAGATTCGCGGCAAGCGTGTGGCCGCCAGGGTCGTGAAGCTTCCGTTCTACACCGAGGGAAGCCATCTCTGAGCGGCGCTCGGGAGGACGCGGCTGTCGGTCATCGGCTCTCGGCTCTCGGCTGACGGCACACGCCGAGAGCCCTCAGTGGTGTGCCGGAGCTGATCGCCGAGAGCCGAGAGCCGACAGCCGCGTCCTCCCGAGCGCCGGCGCCAACATCTTTGACGCTTTGCTGCAGTGAACGATGCGTCTCGCCATTCTCACCATCTCGGACGCCGGCGCGCGCGGCGAGCGGGCGGACCGCTCCGGCGACGCGATCGCGGCATGGAGCGCGTCCCAGGGGTACCGGGTCGCGGCGCGAGCGCTCGTGCCTGACGAGATGGACCGCATCGTGGCTCAGCTCACGGCCTGGTGCGACGCGGACGTCGCCGACCTGGTGCTCACCACCGGCGGGACGGGCCTCGCGCCGCGCGATGTGACGCCGGAGGCGACGCGCGCCGTGATCGAGCGCGAGGCGGCGGGAATCGCCGAGCGGATCCGGGCGCTCGCCATGGCGCGGTTCCCGCGCGCCGCGCTGTCGCGCGGCGTGGCCGGCGCGCGGGGGCGGACGCTGGTGGTGAATCTCCCGGGCTCGCCCGGGGGCGTGAAGGACGGGCTCGCGGCGCTGGAGCCCATCGTCCACCACGCCGTGCAGATCCTGCGCGGCGAGGTCACCGATCACGGATCCGAGCCACGTCCGGGCGCATGAAGGTCCTGCTCACCCTCGCCGACGTGGAGCCGGCGGTCCGGCTCAATGCCATGCTCGAGCGCGCGGGGCTCGAGACCGCGCTCGTCTCCCCCATGGACGACGTTCCGTCCGCCATCCAGCGCGAGAAGCCGGACGTCATCGTGCTCACCGGCGGGCTCACGGATCTGGCCAACGTGCAGCTCGTGAAGCGCCAGCTCTGGGATGGCGCGGCGGTCGTGGGGCTCGCCGACATCG
The DNA here is from genome assembly GCA_036378095.1 of Gemmatimonadaceae bacterium. Lineage (GTDB taxonomy): Bacteria > Gemmatimonadota > Gemmatimonadetes > Gemmatimonadales > Gemmatimonadaceae > JADGGM01. The sequence goes on from DASUXC010000121.1 coordinate 5,549, forward strand.
CCGATCCCGCGCTGCACGAGCGGCTGCGCTCCCTCGGATTCGTGGAGCTGTACGCCAAGCCGGTGGATCTGGAGGAGGTGTTCGCCGGCGTGCGGCGCATCCTCGAGCGGCGTCGTCTCGCGCAGGAGACGGGGCTGATCGGGGAGAGCGAGGCGATCCGCGAAGTGATGGTGAAGATCGAGCAGATGGCGCCGGTGTCGAGCACGGTGCTCATCGAGGGGGAGAGTGGGACGGGGAAGGAGCTGGTGGCGCGCGCCATTCACCGGCTCAGCCCTCGCCGGGCGAAGCCGTTCATCGCGGTGAACATCGGCGCGCTCCCCGAGACACTCCTGGAGAGCGAGCTGTTCGGCCACGAGAAGGGAGCGTTCACCGGGGCGGCGGAGCGGCGGCTCGGCCGCTTCGAGCTGGCGCACGGGGGGACGCTGTTCCTGGACGAGATCGGGGAGGCGCCGCTCTCCACGCAGGTCAAGCTGCTGCGGGTGTTGGAGCAGCGGGAGGTCATGCGCGTCGGCGGGTCGCAGCCGTTCCGCGTGGACGTCAGGGTGGTGGCGGCCACCAATCGTCCCTTGCGGGAGCAGGTGGAATCGGGGGAGTTCCGGACGGACCTGTACTACCGGCTGAACGTCCTCACGATCTACCTGCCGCCGCTGCGCGAGCGGCGCGAGGACATCCCCCTGCTCGTGCGGCGGTTCGTGCAGGAGTTCTCCGCGCAGCACGACCGTCCGTTCCACGGCATCTCGGCCGATGCGATGCAGCTCCTCATGGACTATCCGTGGCCCGGGAACGTGCGCGAGCTGCGCAACCTGGTCGAGAGCATGGTGGTGCTCTCTCCGGGACACGAGATCACCGCCGACGACATCCCGCGGCAGATCCGCGAGGGCGGGAGTGCGCGGCTGCTCCCTGTGCCAATCCGGTCGTACGACCGCGTGGGTGTGGGCGACAGCACGCTGGGAGGGCGGGAGCTCGAGTTCATCGTCCGCAGCCTGGTGGAGCTCAAGCTGCAGGTGGAGGAGCTGAAGCGGCGAATCGGGGAGGGGCCGCCGTCACGCGAGGTGTGGGTCGGGGAGGGGCAGACGGTGCCTCACGCCGGGAGCGGGGCGACGAGCGTGGTTGGGATCGAGCCCCGCGACACGGGTCCGACGGAGCACGTGGCGACGATCCGGGCCGGGATGACGATGGCGGAGATCGAGCGGGTGGCGATCGAGGCGGCACTTCGGGAGACGAGGGGGAACCGAAGAAAGGCCGCAGACATGCTGGGGATCGGGGAGCGGACGCTGTATCGAAAGTTAAAAGAATATAACTTGTCCGAGGGCGTGTAGCCTGGCGAGCCTATCGCTTGCGCTCGCGGGCAGTTGGACGAATATTGGCCACTGCCCGCTTTCTACGCTTTCCGCGGGCTTCTCGCGACGATGGCACGTTTTCGCAACCGAGCTTGCCGTCGCCGACCCGCCATTATCCCGCGTCAATCCAGCCAGCAGGTACGTAGTGACCGTGCCACTCAACGCACCGACGCCGTCTGCGACGACGCAGATCGCGTCGCCGATCGCCGGCAGCGTACTGCCGATCAAGCGCGCCGAGGAGCTGTTGTCCACGCTGCCCGGGGTCATCTCGGCGCGCATCGTGGCGAGCGAGATGGGAGCCGTGAGCGAGATTCACCTGCTGACGACGTCGGAGGTGAACCCCAAGCAGACCGTCCGCAACGTGGAGAGTGCGCTGATCGCGCACCTGGGCATGCGCGTGGATCACCGGAAGATCTCGGTGGCGACGACCATCGAGCCACCGCCGCAGGCGATGGACGTGCGTGAGCTCACGGAGAGCGCGGCGGCGGAAGCGGCGGCGGCGGCGGTGCGTCGGCGGCTGTACTTCGAGGACGTCGAGGTCCGGCGGTCGCGGACGCGGGGGGTGACCTGCCGCGTGACGCTTCGCAAGGGCGACCAGTCCTACATGGGAGAAGCCGAAGGCGTGGAGTCGGAGCGGTCGCGGGCGGAGCTGGCGGCGCGGGCAGCGGTGTTGGCGATCGCCCAAGCGGAAGGTGACCAGTACGGCCTGTCCCTCGACGGGTGCAAGCTGATCGACGCCTTCGAGCGCGAGTTCGTGTTCGTCGGCATTTCGGCGCGCGTGGGTCGCGAGGTCGCGCTCCTCACCGGGAGTTGCGAGATTCGCGACAGCGCGGAGACCGCGAGCGTGCTCGCGGTGCTGGACGCGACCAATCGTTGGGTTGGACGAGGGCGGTAGCCGGCGCCACGCCGGGTTCACGGCGCCCTTGCCGTGGTGTGGCAGTACGCGTCACGCAGCGTGACGCCGCGGGTCCTTCATCGTGCTGCTGATTCACCGACATCGACCTTCGACGCTTCGGCGACACATACTCGACAACAACCCCCGTTCCTCGGCTGAGCGAAGCTGAGCGGGCAAGGCCAAACGTAGCAGAGCGGAGCCGACCTTTCAGCACATCCGGCGAGAGCCAGGTGTGACATCACGAAAAGGGAGGTGACGCAAAATGGTATTCTGGCTGAGGCTCGCGAGCTGGATCACGACTTCTGCTGTAGCTGCTGA
>DASUXC010000122.1:0-14703 GCA_036378095.1 Gemmatimonadaceae bacterium
GCTCTGCGCCGGAGTCGGCGCCTGAAGCGGTGGGCGAGTCTGCGCGTTGTGCTGCGCTCGCATCACATGCACCATCGCGCGCACCTCGAGCAAGCTCGGGGTGGTTCACCTCCCGAATTTCAGCTATCTCTGGGACTCAGCCCCCGGTGGAGGGAGCTTCACGCGAGGGATGTCGTCCGCAATCAGCGACGTCGCCGACGTTCTCCTCGACCGGCAGGAGACAGTCGAGGCGACTGAACTCATCCCAAGGGTGGAGACGCGCCGCCACGGCGGCTCGCGGGTCCGCCTCAGGACGATGAGGCCGCACTCAGGGGAGTATCTGGATTGCAGCGGCCTCACGCGCACCTACCGGAGGCCGGTCGCTCGGGTAACGGACCGGGTAACAACCCGCACACCAGCGGGGCGTGTCCAAGACGGTGCGTGTGCATGCGAAACGCACTGCTCCGCCTACTCCTGGAGTGCCCTCTCTGGTCGGCCACCAGTGGCCCGACGCCCCGGTCCTCGGACTGAACACCCGCGTGTCGGCGGTTCGATTCCGTCCCTGGCCATCAGGCATTTTTCAGAGGGAAAACAGCCTTCAGTATGACAATGCGCTGACGCGCGCCCTGCACATTCGGCGCGCCACCCTTCTGGGCGCGCTCGTTGTAGCCGACGGTGCGGGCTGGGGACCGGCTGCAGGTGTACGTGGGCTAGCGAGGCATCATCACACACCGCTGGTGGGACTGTCAGCGGGCAAGAGCGCCGTCACAGTCCCTGCGTATGGCTCGGACGCGTTTTACGACGGCTATCCTGTACTGGCGGACTCGCTCCCCGACCAAGTGATCGTTGTCGGAGCAACGGATCGTTTTTATGCGACCACACCTGCAACCCGGTATCGTGCGTCGTCGCTCCGCGGGCATCTGGTCCAAGTGGTAGCGCCTGGCACAGACGTATTGGCACTCGTAGATGGTGCGGTAGCCGGCGGCCGATTCGCGGCTGACGCTGTCACCGGCAATCGGACGCCGCTCCTGACGGCCTACGAGGCACTGAAGAAGGCGGCACTGCGTCCGGGCGCGCCGCTCTGTGGCAACCACGTGTGGGTGGCGGGTGATACCACGAACGGCAACATCGTGGTCCAGCGTGGCTCGGGCGTCGTGGAAACGATCTGGAACGAGCCGAAATCCATAGGACGTAAAGGGGGCACGGCCGGGTCGTAGAACGCGGCGAGACGGATGCAGGCGACGGTGCCCTCTGCCCGGGCCGGGCGGCGCGTGTGCGCCTCCTGTTCGTTCTGCGTCACGGCGCCTAATCGGGCGGGTACGCGATCTGGTGTCAGGAGCCGGACCCTACGCCATGAGGTGTAGTAGCTGCGCGCTGCTCACGACCGGCGGGACCGGTCGCGCTGGGTGGTCAGTGTCCCGCTGTAGCGGCACACCAGCAGTAGCGAATCAAAGCTCAGACCGGGTCTTGCTGCGCCTGTCCCGAGCAGTGCGCCACCTCACCTCTCGATGCCGAGCGTCACGGGAGACGCAGATCGAGCCGCACGCTGTCGTACGGTACGTCGCGCATGTCTTTGAACTGCACCGCGCCACTCGCGGTGGCGCTGTCGAGGCCGCTCTCGGCCGGCGGGAGCACGCTGACGCTCACGCAGTACCGGACGCGGGAAAAGCCAGTCATCCGCTGCCGATACGCACCGGTGCTGTCCGTGGTGACGACGTCGGGGCTCCCGCCGCCGGACCACACGCCGGAGCCGCACATGCCGTCATAGGCTTTCGCGCGTACGGTTGCCCCCGCAACCGGTGCCCCCGCCGTGGTGGTCACGCGCCCATATACGATCGCCGCGCTGGCGTACAAATCCCCGGTCGGTGGCGCAACGCCACCGCAGGCGAGCGCACCAGCCGTGAATGCAACGAGGCCGCTCACCCGTAGCGTTCCGGCCGCCCGCGACCGCCGCCGAGTCATCGCCGCCATCGCCGAGCGGCACCGTACCCCGCAGCGCGAGATGCCACACTCCTGAACATGCCGCCCCAGTGGGAGATCGATCCGGTCACGCATCGGTTCCTCCTCGGCCCAATGAGCCGTCGGTGTCCATACAGCTTGTGCAGCCAGACCTTCCGAATACTGGTTTGGTTCCAGGTGCCGGGCACCGTAGCGCGGGACGCAGCAGTCTCCGCCCGCAAATTCTCCGGTCGAGTCAGGAAATAGCTGCTCTCCACGGACTGGTCGATCTGCCGCTCGAAGCAGTACACCATGTCGTCGATCCCGTTAGTGAGGCGTTGAACGACGCTGAACAGCGCTGATTCGTCACGGTGCCATAGCGCACCAGGATGTGCATAGCGCCGGTGGTCGGATCGAGCACATTCACGCGACCCGCGGAGCGCGCGTACAGCGTGATCGTGTACGCCTGTGAGGATGACGGCAATCGACGGTGAACGCGCCCGACGAGTTCGTGCTGCCGCTTGCGTCCAACGCCCCCGTGTGAGCATCGGTGACATGATAGTCAGCCTCGGCGTACGGCAGGTCGGAGATGATGAAGCTCGCCTCGCGCGCCACGTTCGTGGCGCCGCGGTCGCCGGCGACCTCCAGCGCCGCCGCGAAGAGCCCCCCAGCACGTACGTTGAACCCGACCACCTGCACCGGGGCGAAGTGCGTGGAGTCGGGGTCGTGGCGGAGCTGGCGCAATGCTGCGGCACTCGCGGCGCCAGACTCGGTGCAGGCCGGGATCAGGTCCCACGCCCACTGCGTCTTTGGCCCGGGCTCGCCGGTGCGGATCGCCTGCGCGGCGCGCCGGCAGTCGTTGCGCTGCTTCACGCTGTCGGGATTCGCCTGGGCACGCAGCGCTGCCAAGGGCAGCGCGAGCGAGCCCGCGAACAACCCAACCAGGCGACGGCGCATGGATCGGTTGCCTGACTGGTCGCGGCGACGCGTGATGTGGTGAGCCCCGCTCTCGTGGACGCGCTGCTGCGCGCGGCCGAGGAGCCACGCCGCTCGACCGAGCACCGGGTGGGCGCGCTCCTGGTGTTGACGACCTGGGCCGACTCCGCCGCCCTGCCCGCGCTCGGCGATCTGCTCGGCCCCCCGGAGCGCGTCCTCGCCAGCCGGTTCGGGCACGTCGACCACTCGTTCGCGCCCATCCTCCTCGAGCCACTGACCGGTCCCGTGATGCCGAGCCTCCGCGCTGCCCTCGAGCCCATGAAGGCCGGCGATCCGAACCCGGAGATGCGGACGGCCGCTCGCGCGCTCCTTGCCAATCTCGACGCAATGGCACCATCTCCACCCGGCTCGCCGTGAGGGCGCCCGCCGAGCGCGCAGTAGGACCAGCCAAGTGGATGATGATGCCCAGCCTGCAGCGACACCGATGCTTCCATCACCGACTGCCCATCGTCGCACTGGCACTGCTCGCGGCGACGTCGCCGCTCGCGGCGCAACGCGCCACGGAAGCGACGGACGCGCATCTCCGCGAGGAGTGCCGTCTCGCCACGCAGGCGCTCACGACTGGCCGGCCGCACCCCCGCTATAGCTGGGCGCTCGACCAGATCAGGGTGTGTGACCAGAGCGCCGGGCCCGCGCTCGCCAGCCGCTGGCGGGCGCTCCGCGAGGCGGACCGGACGGAACTCGGCCACCTCTCGTTCACCAGCCGGTCGGTGCGCGATCAGCGGATCTTCGATGCCGCGCTCGCCGTCGCCGGAGCGCGCGGGACGGCCCCGCTCATCCGGCTCGCCGCGCTGGGCGTGCTCGCGAGCCATGTGGATCCGACGGTGTACGTGTCGCTAGAGAAGCTCGAGCACCCGAAGGCGAACCAGTTACTCCCGGCCGTGCTGGATTTCGCCCCGAGGGACGGGGCGGTGCCGCTCGCCGAGAGCGACAAGGCGACGTTCCTGACCTTCCTGCGCGGGCTCGTCGAGCACGAGCCGGATCCGCAGGTCGCGACCGCCGCGCGGTACCTGCTGCGCGGCTTCATGGCGGGAGAGCCCAGCGGCTCGGCGCACTGAGCGGGCCGCCCCGAGTGCATTCGCGGCGCTCCCGGTCATCCCGCCGGGAGCGCCGCTCTCATTGCCTCATTACATCCGGCCCGAGCAACAGTGCGAGATCACTGGTGGGCCGCAGCACGCGTCCATCGACGCGCCGGGCCACTCGGGAGGTGCTACAGTGCTCTGACCCCTCACACCCCCCACGGCTACTCCGTCCGCATCGCCACCACCGGATCGACGCGCGTCGCACGGCGGGCGGGGACGAGCGTGGCGAGCATCGCGACGAGGGCGAGTGCGATGGGCACACCGGCGAAGGTCGCGAGGTCCGTCGCGCTCACCCCGTACAGCAGGCTCGCCACGATGCGTGAGAGGGCGAGCGCGGCGACGATGCCGATCGCCACGCCGGCCGCCGCCAGCCGCAGCCCCTGGCCGAGCACGAGCCCCAGCACCTGGCTGCGTGTCGCGCCGAGCGCCATGCGCACCCCCAGCTCGCGCGTCCGCTGCGCCACGGCGTAGGAGATCACGCCGTAGATCCCCACCGCGGCGAGGAGCAGTGCCAGCGCGGCGAAGGTTCCGAGCACCTGCCCCTGCAGCCGCTGCCGCCAGAGCGATCGTGACACCGCCTGCTCGAGCGTCTGCACCTGATACGCGGGGACGTCGGGATCGAGCTCCTTCAGCACCGCGCGCACGGCGGGCGCGAGCGACATCGGATCGGGGAGCGAGGTGCGCAGGGCGAGCGTCTGCGTCCCCCACGGCGTGGCGAGCTGGGGGAAATAGATGGCGGGCCCCATCGGCTGTGGGAGGCGGTAGTGTCTGAACGTCTTCGCCACGCCGATGATGGTGATCCAGGGGTCCTTCGAGTCGGCGCCGCCGAAGCGGATGCGCTTGCCGATCGGGTCGGTGCCGGCGAACTCCCGCCGCGCGAGCACGTCGTTGATCACACCGATGTGCGCCGAATCACGGTCGGCGGCCGTGAACCCACGCCCGCGTACGATCGGCACGCCGATCGCCGGCAGGTAGCCGGGGCTGATGTTCTGGTAGTGGACGACGAGCTCCTTCCCCGGCGCGGCCGCGGGGCGCCCCTCGATCGACATCTCCGCCTGCACGTTCCACCCGCTGAACGGGATCCCGTTCGCCGAGCCGACGGCCTGGACCCCCGGAATCGCCGCGAGCCGTGCGTAGAGCTGCTCGTAGAACGCACGCTGCTTCTCGTGGTTGTCGTACCGCGCATCGGGGAGCGAGACGCGCGCCGTGAGGACTCCGCGCGGATCGAAGCCGAGGTCGGTGCCGATGAGCGCGCCGTAGCTGCGGAGGAGGAGCGTCGCACCGACGAGCAGCACGACGGAGAGCGCCACCTCGGCGACGACGAGCGAGTTGCGGAGCCGGCTCCCGCGACGCCCGCCCGCCTCGCCGCGCCCCCCCTCGCGGAGCTCGGCGTTGAGGTCGATGCGCGTCGCGCGCAGCGCCGGGACGAGCCCGAAGATCACGCCCGTGAGCGCCGACACGAGCACGGCGAAGAGCAGCACGCGAGCGTCCATGTCGAGCGAGACGTAGAACGGCACATCCCCGTTGGGGAACGCGAGCCTGAGCAGTCGGACGCCGGACCTGGCGAGGACGGCGCCGACCGCGCCGCCGACGAGCGCGAGAACCATGCTCTCGGCGAGCACCTGACGCACGATGCGCCGTCGCCCCGCTCCCAGCGCGACGCGCACCGCGATCTCCCGCTGGCGCGCCGCGCCTCGGGCGAGCATCAGGTTGGCCACGTTCGCGCACGCGATGAGGAGCACGCACCCCACGGCCCCGAGGAAGATGAACAGCGGCTTGCGGAGGTCCCCCACGAGGTCATCGCGCAGGGCGATCGCCTCGGCGTCCCAGCCGAAGTTCTCCCGCGGATACGCGCGCTGCAGCCGCCGCGAGATGACGTCGAGGTCCGCCTGCGCCTGCGCGAGCGTGGCGCCGGGTTTCAGCCGCCCGATCGCGCCGGCGTAGCCGCGGTTCCCACGCCCGGAGCGCCACGCGTCGTTGGGGAACGGCACCCACACCTGCCCACGGTCGGGGAAATTGAAGCGCGGCGGCATCACGCCGACGACCGTGTAGGGGAGTCCATCGACTTCGATCGTCCTCCCGACGATCCCCCTGTCACCGGCGAAGCGGCGCTGCCAGAGGCCGTAGCTGAGGAGAATCACGCGGTCGTTCCCCGGGAGCTCCTCACTCGGCGCGATCGTGCGCCCGAGGAGCGGTCGCACGCCGAGCAGCGGGAAGAGGTTCGCCGACACCCCGGCGCCCTCCACACGCTCCGCCTCGCCCTGGCCGGAGAGGGTATGCGTCGTCCACGTCCAGATGCCGAGCTGCGAGAAGGTGCGATTCTCGTCGCGCCACGACAGGTAGTCGTCGTACGAGATGTTCTGGCCGGTGGCGCCTTTCGCGGCGAGCCGCCCGTAGACCGCGACGAGCCGATCGGCGTCGGGATAGGGGAGCGGACGAATCAGGATCCCGTCGACCGCGCTGAAGATCGTGGTCGTCACGCAGACGCCGAGCGCCACGCAGACGATGGCCGTGAGGGTGAAGCCCGGGCTCTTCCGGAGCGCCCGCGCCGCGAACCTGAAGTCGCGCATCATGTCGTCCACTCCTTCGCGGCGCTCGTGCCTGCGCAGGCGCCGCTCGTCGATCGTCACGCATGCGTCGCGGACGGCGCGCATGTCGCCGAAGATCCGTTCGGCCTCGGCGCGCGCGGCGGCCGGCGGCACGCCGCGCGCGACCAGCTCGCGGACGCGCATCTCGAGGTGGAACGCGAGCTCGTCGTCCACGTCGGCGCGGACATCGGGGCGCAGCAGACGGAGGTAGCGCCGCCAGGCCGGTGCACCGGTCATGGACGCGCGCGCCTCACGCCGGCTGCTCGGTGGCGTGGAGCACTTTGGCCACCGCGTCCACGAACCGCTCCCACGTCACCGCCTCCGCGCGGAGCTGCGAGCGCCCGAGCGTCGTGAGGCGGTAGAACTTCGCGCGCCGGTTGTGCTCGGAGAGCTGCCACTCCGCCTCCACCCACCCCCGCTCCTCGAGGCGGTGCAGGGCCGGGTAGAGCGAGCCCTCGCCGACCTGCAGCACCTGGCCGGTGAGCTGCTCGATCCACCGCGCGATCGCGTAGCCGTGCGCGGGCCCCCAGCTCAGCGTCTTGAGGATGAGCAGATCCAGCGTCCCCTGCAGCAGGTCGATCGGTGTCTTCGCCATGTGTCTCCCCTCGGCGTTCGATGTATAGAGTGCGGCCGGATACATCGAATGTCAATGGGAGTGGCGGGCCCGAGCGCAAGGTCCACGGCGCAGGGTGGCCAGGGTCCAAGCGGTTCGATTCCGTCGCTGGCCAAATGGAACGGCGCACCTGAGTGGGTGCGCCGTTTTGCTCAGCGAATGACGCGTGGCCTCATCCCGTGCTCGCGGCCGTGCCCGCCGTGACGAGCACCGCTCCCCGGCCGCGCGCGGCGGCGCTCAGCGCGCGGGATCGCTCGCGCTCACGGATCGCTGCCCCGGCTCGACGAGCGCCTGATACACGAGCATCGGCACGCGCGCCGGAAGCGTACTCTGGTTGGGGAGCTGCTGGATCATGAACGCGATCACCAGCCCCTCCGTCGGGTCCACCTCGTAGGTGCTGCCGTAGGCGCCTCCCCACCCGAAGGTGCCCAGCGGCTCCACGCGCCCGCCCGCGCCCGGGTGCGCCACGCTCTCGAAGCCGAGCCCGAAGCCCATCCCCGGCCGCGTGAAGAGCGTCCCGATCTGGTCCGTGGTCATGAGCGCCACCGTGCTCGGCGCGAGGATCCGCACACCATCGAGTGTACCGCCGTTCAGCAGCATCTGGAGAAAGCGTGCGTAATCGCGCGCGGTGGAGAGCATCCCCGCGCCCCCCGAGAAGCTGCGGCGAGGACCGTCCACGTAGCTCCCCTGCCCCCGCGCACCCTCCGGCGCCCGCACGATGGTGCTGTCGGAGGTGCTCGCGTACACCGCCGCGAGGCGGGCGCGCTTCGCCGGGGGGAGAAAGAAGTACGTGTCCGTCATCCGCAGCGGCGCCGTGATCCGCGCGCGGATGAACTCGTCCAGCGGCACCCCCGTCACGCGCTCCACCACGCAGCCCAGGATGTCCGTGTTGTACCCGTACACGAAGCGCTCCCCCGGCTGCGCCACGAAGGGGAGCGTGGCGAGGCGCTCCATCGTGGCGCAGATCGGCTCGTCCTTGTCGGCGAGGTACCACCCGTCGCCGGCGGCGGGGCCGAGCCCCTTCGCGGCGTAGAGTGGCGCGACCAGGCTGTCGGTGCCGTACGAGATCCCCGCGGTGTGCGTGAGCAGGTCGCGGATCGTGATCGCGCGCCGCGCGGGGACGATCGCGCGCCCAGTATCGGTGCGCACCGCCACGGTCGTGTACCGGAAGGCGGGAAGGTAGCGCCACACGGGATCGTTCAGCCCGATCCTCCCCTCCTCGACGAGCGACATGATCGCCACGCTCGTCAGCGCCTTCGTCTGCGACGCGACGCGGAAGATCGCGTCGGTGGTCATCCGCCGCCCCGCCTCCCGGTCCGCCCAGCCGAAGGCGCGGTCGTACACCGTCTGGCCGTCGCGTGTCACGAGCAGCACCGCGCCGGCGATCTCGCCGCGGTCGACCGCGCGCTGGAAGGCGCGGTCGATCCGCGCCAGGCGCTCGACGGAGAAGCCGAGCCGGGTGGGCGGGGCGTGGACGACCGGCGCGGGCGCGGCGGCGCGCCGCTGCGCCGGGAGCGCGGCGGGGAGGGCGAGGAGGGTCGCGATGACGGTGGCGAGGGCGGGCGAGACGCAGATCGACCGGGGGCGGCGGGGAGGGAGCATGCCGTGTTCGGGAGCGGTTGGGTGGGGAGCGAGCGGGGCGTGCGCCGGCGCTTCGACCGACGTCGGCGAGAAGATAGCTCCCGGTTCCCGGCGCGACGAGCGCGAACGAACGACGGGGCCCCGATCCGTTGACTCCCGGTGCGCGCGTCACTCCATGCGAAAGCGCGACGCCGTCAGCTCGGGCACGGCGAGCGCGCCGAGCGACACGTACAGGAGGCGCCCGGCGCGGCCGAAGATCAACACCGCGCCGTCGCGCGACACGACGGGATTGTACTCGCTCCCCGGCGTGTTCACCAACGGGCCCAGATTGACGGCCGGCCCCCACCTGCCCTCCGTCTTCACGCTGACGTACAGATCGCCCTGTCCGGCGCCGCCCACCCTCGTGGAATAGAACAGCAGAGTCCTGCCGTCGGGGGAGAGGAAGGGGCTGGTGTCCGAAGGGCCCGCATTGATGGTCGGGCCCAGGCGCGATGGGGAACCGAAGCCGGATGGCGTGCGGGTCGCGCAGTAGATCTCGTTGTGTCCCGGCGGTCCTTGCCGATCCGTGAAGAAGCAGATGGTGCCGGCTCGATCCACCGTCGGCGACCCTTCCTTGCCGGCGGAGCTCAGCTCCGCGATCCACGTCGGTTCGCCCCAGCCGCTGTCCGCCGCGTCCGCGTACCAGATGTCCATGTCGCGGGCGCTCGTCGCGGCACCGGGGTGCGGGCGCGTGCTGACGAAGTACAATCGTCGACCGTCGGGACTCACCGACGGGTCGAGATCGGACCAGTCGGCGCGCGAGAAGCCGAGCGGGGTGGCCGGCTGCCATACACCGTCGCGCAGCACGGAGGCGTAGAGATGCGCGCGCCGGGCCACCGTATCGACCCGCGTGAAGAGCAGCGTCCGGCCATCCGGGGTGAACGTCGCCCCGAACTCGTGGCCGGTGGAGACGACCCCCGGCGCGAGCTCCTGCACTGTCGCCGTGGACCCGAGCGGCGCCTCCTCGGCGCCCGAACAGATCGACGACGGGAGCACCGCCTGGTACAGGTTGCGGGAGCCGTTGTACACATCGTCGAGCGCTTCACGCTCGACCTCCGCGTACGTCGCGCGACGCGCTCGCGGCGCGCGATCCGCGACGCGCGCGACTCGGCGACTGAAGAAGTAGAGCGCGCGGCCATCGGCGCCGATCGATGGATCGCCTTCCTCCTCATCCGTGCTCGCGGAATCGGCGAGACGGCTCGGCGCGCTCCAGCCATCGCCGAGTCGGCAGCTCACGAAGAGATCCGTGTCCCCCGGCTTCGGTCCGTCCGCGTCGAACACCAGGAAGCGCTCGTCGGGCGAGATCGCCGGATCCCCTCCGGTGAGCGGGAGCTGGACGGGCATGTCGAACACGGTTCCGCGCACCGCCGCGCGATACATGTGATCGCCGCGCGAGAAGTACAACGTACCCGACCGGCCGACCGATGGCGCGAACTCCGACGCGGCGCTGTTCACGCCCCGGTCGAGCGCGACGGGCTCGCCCCACCTCCCGTTGGCGTGCCGCTCGACTTTCCAGATGTTGAAGTCGCGCCGCACCGTGTCGGGCGGGTCGCCGGGCAGCGGACGGTTGGAGATGAAGAGCAGGGTCCGGCCGTCGGGCGAGAACGACGGGTCGCCGTCACGCCAGATCCCCGAGAATGGCGCCACCTCCGGTCTCGACCACCCGTCGCCACGCCGCCGGGCCTCCACGATGGTCATGTGCCGGAAACGGTGTCCGGTCACGGTGTAGATCAGCGTCGAGCCGTCGGGGGAGACGGTCTGCTTGAACTCCTCGGCGGGCGTCGAGATCGTCCCCTCGCCGATGATTCGTGGCGGCTCGGCCAACCGGGTCTCGGGCACGCCACGCGGCTCCGAGCCCTGCGCGACGCTCGCGCTCGGAATCCCCGACGCGAGCGCGGCGACGAGCACGCACCCGATGCGTCCGCGCCGCCCGGTCACGGCTCGGCTCCCGCGCGCAGCCACGGCGCGAGCGACACCCGCCACACGTTCATCAGTCCATCGTTCCAGCTCTCCATTCGCTCGAGCCCCCGCGCGCTCGCCGCGGGATCGTCGGGTGGCGTCGGCACGACGCGCGTGCTCGAGAAGTAGAGCGTCCGCGCGTCGGGGCCGAGCCGCGCCTCGATGTTGCCGGTGCCGGGAGCGCTCACGCTGTCACCCAGGTACACGGGCGGGGCCCAGGCACCATCGTGCCTGAACGTGATGAACAGGGAGGTCCCCTTCTCCTTCATGCGCGCGGATGAGAACACGAGAAAATGCTCGTCGGGCGCGACGGCCGGGTCGAAATCGCCGACGTCCTCTTCACCGCCGACATCCACGGGCACGGGAGGGGCGTACGTGCCATGCTCGTAGCCCGCGCGGAAGAGATGAAAGCGCCCGTGCGCCCCCGCGGGCTGCATGAAGTAGAGGCTGCCGTTGGCCGCGATGCTCGGCGAGAAGATCGACGTGTTCTGATTGATCACGTCCGGCAGCCGGCGGGGCGCGCCCCAGCCATGCGCCGTCCGATCGACGCGCCACAGGTTCCCGCCCTTCTCCGGCTGCACGGCGCCGTTGTAGTGACCGTCGAGCGGAGTGCCACCGCGCGTCGAGGGGCGGTTGGAGGCGAAGATCAGGTACGACCCGTCGGGCGCCATTGTCGCTTCGAGGTCGCGCCACCGCCCCGAGAACGGCGCGATCGTCGGCGTCGACCAGCGCCCGGCCACGCGGTGTGACACCAGGATCGTCGACTGCATCCCGTTCGCGCGCGTGAAGAAGACGGTATTGCCGTCGGGGGTGAACGCGGGGGAGAGATCGCTCGCCGGCCCCGAGATCACGCCCGGCGCGAACACTTCCGGCGTCGGCGTCGGCGTCGGTGCCGGCGACGGCGACTGCGCCTGCGCCCCGGCCCGCGCGGCCGTCAGGGCGGCGATCGATACCGCGACTGCGAGACTGGCTGCTGTTCGCATCATGGATGTGGGGTGAACGTTCCGTGTTGGTCGGCGCGACGTCCCGCGCTGGCTCCTCCGGTGGTCAGGCAAGCTGCACGATGGTCGGCGCTGGTGGGACCTCGATGATGCGAGCGGCGCTGTTCGCGTGGCGAACGGCGCCGCGAGGGTCGCGTCCCCTTCGTGACCTCTCCCGCGACTTGACGGAATGAGGCGCGGCAGCGAGCGTTCGACCGCGTGAGCGACCCGGCCACCGCCACGAGGAGCGTCGAGCCCGACCCGAGCCTTTCGCCCTGGGTCGTGTTCGCGCTCTGGAGCATCCCCGCGCTGCTCGCGACGTTCGAGACGACGACGGTCGCGCGCGTCTCGGGCCATCCGATCGCGCTCTGGCGCGGGTTCGTCTCCGAGGCTCCCCAGTGGTATGGCTGGGCGCTCCTCACCCCGGTTGTCGCGCGTCTGGGCGCGCGATTTCCCCTGACGCGGCCGGTGCGCCTCGGGCACGTCGCCATCCACGCCGCGGCGAGCCTGGCGGCGAGCGCCGCGATCGCGTTCGGGGGCGTGGCCATCTACCTCGCGGTGCGGCCATCATCGAGGACGCTGCTCGCCGGATTCCGGAACTGGTTCCTCGGCGAGCTTCCCGCGGCGGTCGTGGCCTACTTCGCGATCCTCGGGGTCGGCGCGCTGCTGCGCGCGCGCGCACGGCTGCGCGAGCGCGAGATCGAGGCGAGCCGGTTGACGGCCGAGCTGCGCACCGCGCAACTGGCCACGCTCCGCATGCAGTTGCAGCCGCATTTCCTCTTCAACAGCCTGAACGCGATCATGGCGCTGGTGCGGGACGCCGAAACGGCGCAGGCGGTGCACGCGCTGTCGCTTCTCGGCGATGTCCTGCGCGCCACGATCGATGCCGGCGAGATGCACGAGGTGACGCTCGCCGCGGAGGTCGACTTCGTCCGGCGATATCTCGAGCTCGAGCACGTGCGCTTCGGCGACCGGCTCCGCGTCGACATCCGCGTGCCGGAGTCGCTGCTCGAGGCGCGAGTGCCGGTGTTCGTACTGCAACCCTTCGTGGAGAACGCCCTGAAGCACGGGGTGCTGCGAGAGCGCGCGGGGAACACGATCACGATCGGCGCGAGCGCGGCGAACGGCCGTCTCACGCTCTCCGTTCTGGACGATGGGCGTGGACTCCACCGTGACGGGGCGGCGCCCGGCACCGGAATCGCGAACACCCGCGCCCGTCTCGCGCACATGTACGGAAGCGCCGCGTCGCTGTCCGTCGCGAACGGCGCGGATGGGCGCGGCGTGGCGGTCGAGATCACCCTGCCCTGGACGACGAGCTCGTGATGGCCATTCGCGCGGTGATCGCCGACGATGAGCCGCTGTCGCGCCGCCTGGTGCACCAACTGCTCGAGCGACACCGGGACGTGGAGATCGTGGCGCAGTGCGCCGACGGCGCGGCCGTGGAGGATGCGATCGCGTCGCTGGCTCCCGACGTCCTGTTCCTCGATGTGAAGATGCCGGTGCAGTCCGGCCTCTCCGTCGCGCGGCGCCGCGACGGTCGCTCCGGACCGCTCGTGGTGTTCGTGACCGCGTTCGACGAGTACGCCCTTCCGGCATTCGAGACGGAGGCCGTCGACTACCTCAAGAAGCCGCTTGGCGAAGCACGCTTCGACGCCGCGCTCGAGCGCGTGCGCGAGCGGCTGCGGCTGCGGCGTCTCGACGAGGCCGGCACGGAGCCGGCACAGGCACGGGCCCGGCGGCAGTATCGGGACCACTTCGTCGCGCGCATCGGCTACCGCGAGGTGATCCTCCCGGTCGCCGACGTCGAATACATCGAGGCGGACGGCGCGTACGCCGCCGTCACCGTCGCGGCGAAACGCTATCTCCTTCGCGTGTCGCTCGATCAGCTGGAGCGGGAGCTCGATCCGACGCTGTTCACCCGCGTGCATCGCTCGTACATCGTCCGTCTCGCGTGCGTACGCGAGGTGCGCCACGGGAGCGGGCTGGAGCTCGTGCTCGATTCCGGTGCCGTCGTTCCGGTCAGCCGCCGCCGCCGGGCGCGCCTGGGCGCGCTCCTGAAGCCCGGAGCGAGCCCGCGCCCCTCGCCCCCGGGTCCGCGGCGCTGACCGGGCGCGCCTCGGCTCGAGCGGAAGGCTCTCGGCGATAGGAGCTTCCGGCGCGCACGGGTCGGCGCACGAGCACAGCGGGGAATGGCGGCTGGCTCAGTCGCGCCCCGACAGGGCGAGCCCCGCGCCGGCGGCCATCAACAGCGCGCCGGCCACGGTGTCGACGCGGCTCGCGAAGCGGCGCTGCGCGAGCAGCTCGGCGGCCCGACCGGCGAGCACTCCGTAGCCGAGGAGCACCGCGAACTCGACGACCAGCGACGTTCCGCCGAGGACGGCCACCTGAGGCGCGAGAGCCAATCCCGGAGCGAGGAACTGCGGCAGGAGCGCGACGAAGAACACGAGCGCCTTGGGGTTGGCCGCCTGGGTCGCGAACCCGCGCGCCAGGATGCGCGGCCCCGACACGCTGGAACGGTCCGCGGTGGCGCGCATCGCCACCCCTCCTCCACGGATCGTCGACACGCCGAGCCAGACGAGGTACACGGCGCCGATGTACTTCACCGCGAGGAACAGCGCGTGTGATGACAACAGCACCGCCCCGAGCCCGAGGGCGGAGAGCACGAAGTAGAAGAGATTGCTCGCGAGAATGCCGAGGTTCGCCCAGACCGAGCGGCGGGTGCCGTGGCCGAGTGCCTGCGCGACGACGAAGAGCACGGCGGGGCCGGGAGACAGGCAGAGCACGAGCTCCGTCACGGCGAAGAACCCCCAGGTGTGCCACGTCACGACCACGCTCCGGCGTTGATGTTCGGATTCGTCGGCCTGCCCCGCCCCCGAGGCGGCGCGCGAACGACTCGTCGCGCGAATCTACCATCGCGTGAGGCGCCAGCGGAGCCGTTCGCTGCCCGA
>DASUXC010000123.1:0-3382 GCA_036378095.1 Gemmatimonadaceae bacterium
CGTCATCGGCGCGGACAGCAACATCCAGGACGGGACCATCGTTCACGTGGATGATGGATATCCCACCACCATCGGCGAGCGCGTGGCCGTGGGGCACCGCGCGATCATTCACGGCGCCACGGTGGAGAGCGACAGTCTGATAGCCATGGGCGCCATCCTGCTCAACGGCGTGCGCGTGGGGAGCGGCTCGATCGTCGGCGCGGGCGCCGTGTGCCCCGAGGGGATGGAGATCCCCCCCAACTCCCTCGTCCTCGGCGTCCCCGCGCGCGTGGCGAAGGAGACCACCCCCGCCATGCGCGATCGCATCCGCAAGACGGTGGAGGCGTATCTCGTGCTGCAGGAGGAGCACAGGGCGGGGAAGTACGAGAGCGAGGCGGCGGACGGCAGGCAGTCGTAGGGCGGTTCGGGAATCGGGAATCGCCGACTCGCTGCTCGCACTCTCGATTCCCGACCCCTGGCCTCCGACTCCTGGTCTCTAGCGCCTGACGATCACCGTCACCGCACCCCCGTACGCGTTCCCGGTCACGCGCAGGCGCGGCGCGTCGCTCGGCGGGGGCGGGGCGCCCCGCGCGCTCCGGTGGGTGTGCGTGGTGAAGGTGCCGGCGAACGCCTCCCCGTCGCAGTCCACGATGATCGACGACGGCGGCACGATCACGTCCACGCTGCCGAAGAGGGCGAAGATCTCGATCACGGTGGCGTGCGACTCGAGCACCGCGCTCCTCAGGTCCACCGTCGCCGTGCCGAGCACCGCGACCACGCGCAGATGCGGCGGCACGCTCCACGGCCCCTGCCGCTCCTTCGCGCTGAGGAACGCCACCACCCCCTTCGTGCGCGGCGCCGGCACCGCCACACCGCCCTGGTCCATGCCGTACGAGCCGTGCGCCACCGGCGCCTTCGGCGCGTCGTGCGCGGGAGGACGGTGAGGGGAAGGGAAGTCGGGCATGATGAGTTGGTGGTTCGCGTGGATGGAATTGTTTCCCGGCTGTCGGGACGACGCGGCTGTCGGGACCCGGCTGTCAGCTCTCGGCTCTCGCTGACCGGCCCAGCATTGAGGGCTCTCGGCGTGTGCAGGTAGCCGAGAGCCGAGAGCCGACAGCCCCGTCTCGCCCTCTCGTACGCCCCCCGCCCCCTCCCCGTTTCACCCCACTCCCCCCCGGCCCCCAGCCCCCATTGACCGCGCCGTCGCGTCACCCCTTATCCTACCCGCGTCACCCGCCCCACGGAGGATCAGCTTGCCCGACACCCGGACCTTCACCGTTGGCGAGTTCGCCCGGCTCGGCGCGGTCACGCCGCGGACGCTCCGCCACTATCACCACGCGGGGGTGCTCAGCCCGGCGGAGATCGATCCGCGCAACGGGTACTGGCGCTACGGTGCGTGGCAGCTCGCGCGACTGTACGAGGTGCTCGCCCTCGCGCGCGCGGGGCTCACGCTCGCCCAGATCCGCGAGCTCGCTCGCTCGGGCGCCGCGGCGTCGTCGCTCGAGGGGGCGCTCGTCGCCGCCCGGCGCGACATCGAAGCGCGCCTGGCCGACGAGCGAGCGCGTCTCGCGTGGGTGGACGCGCGGCTGGCCGAGCTGCGTGATGGCGCGAGGGCAGAGGCGGAGTCGACCGCCGGGTACGCCGTGCGGATCAAGCGGGCTGCCCCCGTGCGCGTCGCCACGCTGCGCGACGTCGTCCCCTCGTTCGAGGGAGCGGACGCGCTGCTCGACGAGCTGGCGCACGCCGCCTCGCCGCGCCGTGGTGGGCGCGTCGGGCGGCTCGGCGGCCATCCGCGCGGCGCCGTGTGGCACGACTGCGGGAAGCGCACCGGCGTCATCGACTGCGAGACGGTGATCGCGCTCGGCGACCACGCGCCATCGCTCTCCTCGCGCGGCGCGCATCGCCGCGTGCGCCTCCACGAGCTTCCCGCGGCGACGGTGGCGTGCGTCGTCCACTGCGGCCCCGACGATCGCGCGGAGGAGGCGTACGTCGCCGCGCGCCGGTGGATGACCGCGCACGGCTACCGGGAGACGGGCCCCAATCGCGAGTGGTACCTCGGCGAGAGCGGGGAGGGCCCCGTGACCGAGATCCAGTTCCCCGTCGCCGCGAGCGTCGGGTCCACCAACCGCCGCTGGTCGCACGCCGGGCGCCGCGGCACCGATGCGGAGATCGGCTCGTGAACAACCGAACCATCCGACCGACGAAAACCTTCGCGAGCGTCGCGCTGCTCGCGCTGCTCGCGCTCTCCGCCGCGCCGCTCGTGGCGCAGGAGCCGGAGCGCCCCGTGCACGAGGGGGCGGCGCGCGTGTTCGCCATCCGCCCGCACGCGGGGATGGAGCGCCAGTTCGAGGACGGGTATCGCCGGCATCTCGACTGGCACCGGCAGGCCGGCGATCCGTGGGCCTGGTACCTGTGGCAGGTGACCAACGGCGAGCGCGCAGGGCTGTACGTGGACGGCACGTTCGAGCACCGGTGGTCCGACTTCGACGCGGCCGTCGATCCGGCCGGCGACGGCGCCGACAACGACGTGAACGTCGAGCCGTTCGCGGCGCGCCCGTGGAACGCCGCCTGGCGCCGCCTCGGCGCCACGGACGGCGACTTCGCCGCGCTCGCCGAGCGCTCGCGGTACCTGCTCGTCGTCGAGTACCGCCTGCGCCCCGACAGCGCGGCGCGCGTGTTCGACGCGCTCGACCGCGCGCGCGCCGTGCATCCGGTCGCGCTCTCGTCAGGCACCGGCGATCCCGCGTCGAGCCCCGCGTGGTTCGCGCTCGCGAGCGGGGGCGAGGGGCCCGCCCTCGTGCTCGTGGCCCCGCTCCCCCGGTGGTCGGGGATGTCGCCGCTCGCCCCCGATCCACTCCTCGTCGCGCTCGAGGCCCTCGAGCCCGCGCGGCGCGACGGCGACGCGTCGCGGCTCTACCGCGCGATCACGAGCGCAGCCACCTCGGTGCGCAGCGAGATCTGGCGCTTCCGTCCCGACCTGAGCGTGTGCCGCGATGCCGCCACCCACTGCCACGCCACCGTGGCGGCGCGCGCGGTGGGCGCGGACCGCTGATCGCGCGCCGGCGGCGACATCCTCGAACGCGGCACCGGCCCGGCCCAGGCGGGGGGCCCGGGACGATGAGCGAACGGGGCGTGTCGATTTCGACACGCCCCGTTCGTCGCCCTGGTGAGTGGGGGCGGGCGAGCCGCGGGCACCGAGGCCCGGGAGCGCGCCCCCGCGCAACCCAGGAGAGAGCCGACGATGAAGTACATGGTGATCCTGAAGGTGAAGGACCAGGCGGTCACCCCGCCCCCCGCGCTCGTGGAGGGACTGATGCATCTCGGGATGGAGGCGACGCGGGCGGGCGCGATGGTGCAGATGGCGGGGCTCCTCCCTCCCGAGACGGGCGCGCGCGTGCGCCTC
>DASUXC010000124.1:0-1557 GCA_036378095.1 Gemmatimonadaceae bacterium
GCGCTACGCGTATCGCCCGCTCACCGGCGATCCGCTCGGCGTCGGCGAGCACCCGGCGCTCGATCATCGCGACAGCCACGATGCGCTCGCGCCGAGCGACTACCCCGACGCCGTGGTGCAGATCGCGCACCTCGCCGGCTCTGCGCGCGCGGGCGAGATCATCCTGTCGGCCGCGCGCGGCTGGGACTTCCGCGGCCGGTACGAGCCCATCCCGCACGTGAGCACCCACGGGGCGCTGCACCGCGAGCACATGCTCGTCCCCCTACTCACCAACCACCCCATTTCCCGGCCGGCGCGCCGCACCGCCGACCTCATGCCGAGCGCGCTCGCCGTGCTCGGCCTTCCGGTGCCGGGCGGGTTGGACGGCGTGGCGTTCGTCTGAGCGCCGGCAGGGGGCTCAGCGGCGCTCTTCGGCCGGCTCCCGCCTCCTGAGCAGCGGCGGCACCGAGAGCGCCGCCCAGATGAACTCGAGCAGGATGAACCCCCAGCGTCCGTCGGTCACCGCCACCCAACCGAGGAGGAGTGAGCCGACGAGGTTGAGGAGGTTGAAGGAGCGGTCGTCGCGGCTCATCCACCCCCGCTGCAATCCGGCGAACCCCACGAGCACCAGCACCGCGCCCGTGGTCGATACGATCTGGTAGCCTAGTTGAGAGAGCACCACGCACCCGTGAAATTGAAGGAGACCCGCAGTTCGCCACAGGCACCCCGGCGCCGGAGCGCCGGGCGCTCCGCGGAGTCGCGATTCCCGATTCCCGTTTCCCGATTATCATGCCCTGGCTCCGTCTCGCCACCGCCCTCGCCCTTCGCGCCGCGCTGCGCCCGTCGCTCGCCGCCGATCTGCTGCGCGTCGCGTGGCGCTTCCGCCGGCGCGGCTGGTGGCGGCGGCCGCCGTTCCTTCCCCTCCCATCGCGCGACTACGTGCGGTGGCGCATGTACACCGCGTACGGCGATTACGATGCCGTCCCCCCGGCGGCCGACGTCATCCGCTACGCGCGCTGGGTGGGGACAGGCGCGTGACCGTGAGCCACCCCGCCGCCGCCCCCGCCCCGCCGGCGGAGGCTCCCGCCCCGTGGGACGCGCTCGAGGAGCGCATCCGGGCGCAGGCGTACGGGCTCGGCTTCGACCTCGCCGGTCTCGTCAGGCTCGGCCCCGCCGACACCGCCCACGCGTTCGATGACTGGCTCGCGCGCGGCTTCGCCGGGGAGATGCACTACCTGCCGCGCTGGGCGGACAAGCGCGCCGACACCACCAAGCCGTACCCCGGCGCCACCAGCGCCGTCGTCGTCGCGCTCGACTACGGCGGCCGGAGCCCCTCGGGCCCCGTCGCCCGCTACGCGCGTGGCGACGACTACCACGATATCATGGTGTCGCGGCTGCGCGAGCTGCACCGGTGGATCGAGCACCAGCTCGCGCGCACCGTGGACGGCAAGGCGTACGTGGACACCGGGCCGATCCTCGAGCGCGATCTGGCGCGGCGCGCGGGGCTCGGCTGGTTCGGGAAGAATACCAACCTGATCAACCCCGCGCGCGGCTCGTTCTTCTTTCTCGGCGCGCTGC
>DASUXC010000125.1:0-31675 GCA_036378095.1 Gemmatimonadaceae bacterium
CCGGGCACGGCGCGAACGACCTGCCCCGGCTCCGCCGGACGGAAGTAGCCCATCAATTCCACCACGTCCTGCGGAAAGGTGTCCGCCGCCGTCGGCGCTCGGCGGAGCGCCCGTGCCGTGGTCTGATCCGAGCCGGGCGCGCGGCCGAGCCCCAGGTCGATGCGCCCGGGGAAGAGCGATGCCAGCGTACCGAACTGCTCGGCGATCACCAGCGGCGGGTGATTGGGGAGCATGATCCCGCCGGCGCCGACGCGCATGGTGGAGGTGCCGCCCGCCACGTACGCGATCACGACCGAGGTCGCGGCGCTCGCCACCCCCGGAATGTTGTGGTGTTCGGCCAGCCAGTAGCGGTGATAGCCCAGCCGCTCGGCGTGGCGCGCGAGGTCGAGCGTGTTTCGGAACGACTGCGCCGCGTCGCCGCCTTCGACGATCGGCGCCAGATCGAGCACGGAGAATGGGATCATGCCGCCCCCCACGCGGCGAAGTGGTCATCGCGAAAATCCATCGAGTGGTGCTGGCGAGCGGACCACCACGCACGAACATTGCCGCGCATGCCATCCTCCACGCACACCCTCCCCCAGCGGCGCCCGCTCGCCACCGGAACGTGCTGCCCGGTGGTGGAGTTCCGCCGGTACACGCTGCACCCCGGCACGCGGGACTCGCTGATCACGCTCTTCGATCGAGAGTTCATCGAGTCGCAGGAGGCGGTCGGCATGCGGGTCATCGCGCAGTTCCGGGACCTCGATGCGCCCGACGCATTCGTCTGGCTGCGCGGCTTTCCGGACATGCCGTCGCGCGCCGAGTCGCTGCGCGCGTTCTACGACGGACCGGTCTGGGCCGAGCACCGGGACGCGGCGAACGCCACGATGATCGCCTGGAACGACGTGAGGCTGCTCCGCCCGGCGCGCCCCGACTCCGGCTTCGCGCTGGGCGGCGCGGCGCGCCCGGGGCCCGAATCCGCCGCGATTCCGCCGGGGCTCGTCGTGGCCACCATCTACACGCTCGGCGCGCCCGCATCCGAGGGATTCACCGACGCGTTCGAGCGCGCGATCGTGCCCGCGCTCGTGAAGAGCGGCGCGCCCCCCATCGCCGCCTTCGAAACCGAGCCGAGCGTCAACACCTTCCCCCGTCTCCCCGTGCGCGAGGGCGAGCACGCCTTCGTGTGGTTCGCGCGCTTCGCGAATCTCGCGGCGTACGAGCGGCACGTGGAGGCGCTGGAGAAGGCGCCGAGCCGGCGCGACGCGCTGCGCGACTCGCTGCGCGACTCGCTGCGCGCCACGCTCGACCGGCATCTCGCGGCCCCGGCGGATGTCTGGCGCCTCGCGCCGACGGCGCGGTCGCTCGTGCCGGGCGCCGGCGGCGCTGCCGTGGCCTGATCCGGAGCTCCGCGGCCGGACTCGGCCGCCGCCGCATCATCCTCGATGGATCATCGACCATCCCGCTGGATGGTTCCCACCAGGGGCGGCCCACGCGGGTACGCCCCTTGCCTTCGATCGCGCCTCCACCCGAGAAAGTATCGAGCAGGCGACGCCGCAGCTCGCGCACGTGTGATTCACTCACAGCGAGACTCACAGCGAGACTCACAGCGAGGTGTCGCTCATGGAACGCGAGCCAATCATCGGAGCACCGGCTCCACGTCGCGACGACCGTCCGCAACCGACAGTCGGCGCCGAACCATCACTGGGCGAGCTCTTCACGCGCCTCTCCACCGACACGGGCGAGTTGATCAGCCAGCAGGTGGCGCTGGCCCGAGCGGAGATCCGGCAGACCGGCACCATGCTCGCGCGCGACGGCGCGAGGATCGGGGTCGGACTCGGCCTGGCGCTCGCCGGCGTGCTCGCCCTCACCGCTTTCCTGGTCGTCGCCCTCGGCGACCTGTTCGACAACTACTGGCTGGGCGCGCTGGTCGTGGGCGTGGTGCTGCTCGCGATCGGTGGCGTCCTGGCCAGGAACGCGGTGAACGACGTGAAACAGCGCGGCCTCGCGCCCGAACAGACGCTGAACACGCTGCGCACCGATGCCGCGTGGGCGAAGGAGGAGGCGGGCGCGGTCAAGCGTGAGCTGACGCGGTAGCACGCCGCCGCCGAAGCGGCGCGGTCGCGCGCCGGGCACGGAACGGATCGATTGCGCGTCAACCAGCATCCATCAGGAGGGAACATGCCACGGCAGCGCAGCGCACGACCCGACGCGTCCAGCACCAGCATCGACTCGATGACCGCCGGCGCGAGCCAGCCGCAGGGCGCGGGCGCGGAGAGCGGCGGAGCGATGGATCGAGCCGGGGGCGAGGGGCAACAGCTCGCCGGACAGGTCCGCGAGGAAACGAAGGAGCGCGTCGAATCGGGGCTGTCCCGCGGGAAAGCACGCGCCGCCACGACACTCGGCAGCGTCGCGCGGACGCTTCGCGAGTCGGCCCAGCCGCTCCGCAACGACAACCAGGCCACGGCCGGCCGGTACGTGGAGCAGGCCGCCGACCGGGTGGAGCGACTCTCGAACTATCTCCAGCGCACCGATGTGCGCGAGATGGTGGACGGCATCGAGCGCGTCGCCCGGCGCCAGCCCGCCCTCTTCCTCGGCGGCGCCTTCGCGCTCGGGCTCGTGGGCGCCCGCTTTCTCAAGAGCTCGCGCCGCGCTCGCGCCGACGAGCGCGGTGGCGAGGCGTACCGCCGCCCGTACGGCTACGCCGGAGGCTACGCGGGAGGCTACGCCACCGGCGCCGGGAGGACATCCACCGGCTCGTACGGCGGCGAGCGCGACGTGACGGGTCTCATGGAGACGGCGAACGAGCCGTATCGCCGCCCGCCGATCTCGCCCGCGCCCGCGGGCGAGACGCCACAGACCGGACGCCCGTGAGGAGGAGAGCGATGTCCGAGAGAATCGACGAGGAGCTGGCGCGGGGGAGCACCCCCGGCCTCGGAGACGCGGGCGTGGACGATGGGTCCGGTCTCACCGGAGCGGAAGCGCGGGAAGATCCGGCCGCGATCCGCTCCGAGATCGAGGATACGAGAGATCGCCTGGGCGACACGCTCGAGCAGATCGGCGAGCGGCTCAACCCGCAGAACATCAAGGAGCAGGTCAAGGAGAACGTTCGCGACGCCACAATCGGCAGGGTGGAGAACATGGCTCGAAGCGCAGCGGACCGGGTGAACGAGACCCGGTACACCATCATGGATACGATCCGCGAGAACCCCATCCCCGCCACGATGGTGGGGCTCGGACTCGGCTGGCTCTTCATGAATCGCCGGCACGGCGCATCGTGGGAGCGGGAGAGCCGGTTCCGCGGCGCGCGCTACGGCGCCGCCGGGACGTACGACACCGCGGACCGGTACGCGACCGGCGAGGGGGTGGGCGCGCTGGAGCCCGCGCGCGAGCGGGCCGGCGGGATCGGCGAGGGGGTGAAGGAGACGGCCGAGTCGCTCGCGCAGGGGGCGCAGAACGTCGCCGGCACGATTGCCGACCGCACGCAGGACGCGGCGGCCACCGTGGCCCGGCAGACGCGCCATCAGGTACGCCGATTGGAGGACCGGTTCTACGAGAGTCCGCTGGCCGTCGGCGCGGCGACGCTCGCGGCGGGGCTCGCGGTCGGGCTCGCGCTCCCCGCGACCGACGAGGAAGTGGAGCTCATGGGCGGCGCGCGTGACCGGGTGATGGACCGCGCCCGCGAGGTCGCCAGCGAGACGACGGACAAGGTCAAGAACGTGGCCGAGCGCGTGCTCGACGAGACGAGCCAGACGACGCAGACGACGCGGACCGCGTCCAGCTCGGCCGGCTCGGCCGGCTCGGCCGGCGTGGAGGGCTCGGCCTCCGCCTGACTACGAGTCGGCTCGGGGGGCGGCACTCACACCGCGGAGCCGCCGGGCACCTCCTCGCCTTCGGCGGCGAGCTCGGGCGGCTTGGGCTCGACGGGGAGCCCGGCCGCCCGCCACGCCGCCCACCCGCCGACCAGCACGCGCGCCCGCGTCCAACCCGCCTTGCGAAGTGCTCGCACCACCCGGGTGCTTGTGGCCTCGTCCGTTCAGGCGCAGTAGACCACCAGCGTGGCGTGCTTCGACAGCCGCTGCTCGGTCGCGCTGCGCACGGGATCGTCCGGCAGGACGCGAACCGACCCCTGCGCCCGCAGGTCGCTCGCGCGGAAGCTCCGGTCGGCGCGGGCATCGACGATCACCGGAGTCTCCCCGCGCGCGATGCGATCCCGCAGCTCGGTGATCGTCATGCGCTCGGGCGCCGCGTCGGAGGGGGTGGGGGTCGTGGGAGACGCGGAGGTCGCCGGCTCCGCGGGCGCCCCGTCCGTTCCGGCCGCGGCGCGCGCGGCGTGATCGAGAACGGGGAGTGCGGCCGGAGCCGCCGGTGGTGCCGCCGTCGGCGCGCGCGAGGGCGGCGCGCTCGCCGCGCGCAGGAAGAGCGCGATCCCGCTTCCGTGCAGCGCCACGGACAGGAGCACCACCAGGCACGCGATCGTGAAGAGGTACTCCGACCCGGGCACGCCGGCGAACACGGGGAGGAGCGTGAAGAGCAGCGAGCTGAGTCCGCGCGGACCGAAGAGCGCGATCAACCGGCAGTCGCGCGGGCCGATCCCCACCCCCCGGAGCACGGGGAGGAGCACCACCGTGCGCGCCGCGAGCGCGATGACGGCGAAGAGCAGCGTGCGCGCGCCGATGACGCCGAGCCCGGTCCAGATGAGCGACATGCCGAGCGCGACGAAGGTGAGCAGGAGCAGCATCTCCGCCGTCGCCTCGCCGTACTCCAGGAAGCAGTCGCACAGCTCCACGTCCTGCGACGCCACCATGAGGCCGGCGGCGAAAGCGGCGAGGAAGCCGCTGCCGCCAACCATCTCCGCCGCCGCGTAGCCGGTGAAGGCGAGCCCCAGCGCGTAGAGCGACTCGTAGTCGCGCCGCACGCCGAACCGGTCGCGCACGCGCGCGAGCGCGACGATGCCGAGCCAGCCGACCAGGGCGCCCAGCGCGGGTCCGAGCAGGAAGAGCCCGACCGCGTGGCGCGCCATCTCTCCCGCCACCACGCCCCCGCTCCCCCGCGCGCCGCCCTGCAGGATCAGCATGCTGAACACGACGATCGGGAGGAGCAGCGCATCGTTCATCCCCGACTCCAACCGGAGCGCCACGCGCGGCCCCGGAGGGAGTGCGCGCGAGCGGAGCACGCTGCGCAGCAGCACCGGATCGGTGGACGCGAGGGCGGCGCCGAGCAGCGTCGCCGCCGCCACCGGGACGCGGAGCAGCCACCACGCGGCGAGCGCGATCACCGCGGCGGGAAGGAGCGTCCCCGGCCCGAGCAGCCGCGCCACCAGCCGCTTCCGGGCTCGCACCTCCTTGAACTCGACGGTCACCGCGTCGCTGAACAGCACGAGGGCGAGCCCGAGCGTCGCCAGCACGCGGAGCACGGACGAGTCGAGCTGGATGTCCACGAGCCCGAGCCCCCACGGCCCGATCGCCGCGCCGAGGGCGAGGAACACGCCCACCACCGGAGCGCGGCTCCGCTCCACCACGCCGGAGAGAAGCGAAGCGACGATGATGACGACGCCGATCAGCGCGATCGTGGTGAGGGCGTGCTCCATCGTGAGCTCCGGCTGAGGAAGACGCTCGCCTGGCGCGGTCGCCGCCGCGCGGCACTCCCGAGCGGCGCTATCTCGCGCCGTCGAGCAGGCGGTCGGGAACGAGCACGACCTTCCCCGGGGCGCCGTTGGCCACGCGCGCGTACGCCCGCGCCGCATCCGAGAGCGCGTAGCGCTCGACGACCGGGAGCGGACGCAGCTTGCCAGACTCGAAGAGGGGCGCGAGCGCGCCGAGGATGCGCGCGCTCTGCACGGCATCCACGACGGCGGTATTGACGCCCAGGATGGCGAGCCGCCGGCGATACAGCGCGAACAGGTCCAGCAGCGCCTCGCGTCCCCCCGCCGCGGAGTATACGGCCATCCGGCCGCCGTCGGCGAGGGCATCGAACAGCGGCTGGAAGATCACCCCCCCCACGCCGTCGAGCGCCAGGTCGGCGCCGCGCCCCCCGGTCGCGTGGCGCACCACGCCCACCAGGTCGTCGCGGTCGGATCGCGCCACCGCCGCGACCCGCTCCCCGCCCACGCGTTCGGCTTCATCGGCGTCTCGCACCAGCGCGACGACGCGCGCGCCGAGCGCCGCGGCGACCTGCACGGCCGCGCCGCCCACGGCCCCCGCGGCGCCCGAGACGACCACCCACTCCCCGGCGGCGAGCCGGCCCACGTCGACCAGGGCGCTCCACGCGGTGACGAACGGCACGCCGGCCGCCGCCGCCTCCTCGGCCGTGAGCGCGGCGGGCCGCCGCGACACGGCGCCGACGGGGAGCACGAGATACTCGGCGTGCGCGCCATCGCGGCTGATCCCGAGATCACCGCCCGATCCCCACACCTCGGCGCCGACGAGCTCCGCCGGCCCGCTCTCGACGCGCCCCGCGAAGTCGCGGCCGAGCACACGCGGGAGCGGCGAGTGCGGGAAGCGCCCGCCCGCGCTCATCACGTCGCTCGGGTTCACCGCGGCGGCGCGTATGGCGATGCGGACCTCGTCCGCTCCCGCCACCGGCGTCGGGACGTCGCGCGCGGCTAGCGCATCGGGCGGGCCGTGCGCGTCGATCTGTAGCGCCTGCATGGCTCTCGGTGCTCGGGTGCGCGGCGTCAGGGGGCGGCGGCGCGCACGGGCGCCGCCGCGGCGCCCGTGGCACGACGGATGGCGGGCGCGACCTCCGTGCCAAGGAGCTCGATGCTGCGCATGATCTTGTCATGCGGCATCGTGCCCACGCTCATCTGCACGAGCGTGCGCTGATGCCCGAACAGCTCGTGCTCGAACAGGATCTTGTCGATCACCTCGTTCGGGCTGCCGACGAGCAGCGCGCCGCGCGGCGAGCACTCGGCATCGAACTGCCGGCGCGTCGGCGGCGGCCAGCCGCGCTCGCGCCCGATGCGCCCCATGACGTCCAGGTACGGAGGAAACGCATCCTCCGCCGCCTGTCGCGCCGAGTCGGCGATGTAGCCGTGCGAGTTGATGCTCACCGGGAGCGTGGCCGGATCGTGCCCCGCGCGGCCCGCGCTCTCCCGGTAGAGCTCCACGAGCGGCACGAACCGCTCCGGCGCACCGCCGATGATCCCCAGCGCGAGCGGCAATCCGAGCGTGCCAGCTCGAACGACCGACCGCGGGGTTCCTCCGACGGCGATCCACACCGGCAGCGGCTGCTGGATCGGGCGCGGGTAGACGCCCAGATCGCGCAGCGGCGGGCGGTGCCTCCCCGACCAGGTGATGCGCTCGTGCTCGCGGAGCGCGAGCAGGAGCTCGAGCTTCTCGGCGAAGAGGGCGTCGTAGTCGTTCAGGTCGTAGCCGAAGAGCGGGAAGCTCTCGATGAACGATCCGCGTCCGGCC
The DNA here is from genome assembly GCA_036378095.1 of Gemmatimonadaceae bacterium. Classification (GTDB taxonomy): domain Bacteria; phylum Gemmatimonadota; class Gemmatimonadetes; order Gemmatimonadales; family Gemmatimonadaceae; genus JADGGM01. Next base: position 7,392 of record DASUXC010000125.1, read on the forward strand.
ATGATCTCCGCCCGCCCGCCGCTCAACAGGTCGAGGGTGGCGAAGTCCTGGAACACGCGCACGGGATCGTCGGAGCTGAGCACGGTGACGGCGCTCGTCAGGCGGATGCGCGCGGTGCTCCGGGCGGCGGCGGCGAGCACCACCGCCGGCGCCGAGGCGAGGTAGTCCGGGCGATGGTGCTCCCCCACGCCGAAGACGTCGAGCCCGACCTGGTCGGCGAGCTCGATCTCCTCCATGAGGTCGCGGAGCCGCTGCTCCGCGCTGGGCGTGTGCCCGGTGCGCGGATCCGCGGTCCGTTCGGCGAACGAATAGATCCCGATCTCCATGCGCTTTCACCGTTGCTGAGCCGCACTCCGCCGGCCGTCTCCCGGGCCCCGGCGCTCTCCATGTGCAACGGCCGCGGGGCGGGATGGTTCCCGCCTCAGCCCTGGCCCCCACCCTCGCGCAGCGCCTCGGCGGTCGCCGCGTTCGCCGGGAAGAAGCACTCCAGCGCGAGCTCGGAGAGGGTGACGTCCACCGCCGTGCCGAACACCATGGTCGTGCTCATGAAGGTGAGGACGTCGTCGCCGCTCGCCAGCTGGAGCGGCACGAACACGCCCGCGCCATCGGTCGCGATGGCGGGCGGCCGGCGCTCGTGTCCGCGCGGCGCGGGGAGCGCCCGCAGCTCGTCGAGGAGCGCCGCGAGCGTGGGATCCCCGCTGGCCTCGATCTGCTGGCGCACGCGCTCGTGCAGGTGCGCGCGCCACTGGCCGAAGTTCACGATGCGCGGCGCCAGCCCATCGGGGTGCAGGCTGAGACGGAGCACGTTCACCGGGGGCGCGAGGAGCGCCGGCGCGATGCCGTCGAGCAGCGGCGCCAGCGCGCGGTTCGCGGCGACGAGCGTCCAGTGCCGGTCCACGGCGAGCGCCGGATACGGCTCGTGTCCGGCGAGCACGCGCTCGACCGCCCGGCGCGCCGCATCGAGCGCGGGATCGGTGAGCGGGCGCTCCTGATAGACCGGCGCGAAACCCGCGGCGAGCAGCAGGCGGTTGCGCTCGCGCAGGGGCACCTCGAGGTGCTCGGCGAGGCGAAGCACCATCTCCCGGCTGGGGCGCGCTCGCCCCGACTCCACGAAGCTGATGTGACGCTGCGAGATGTCCGACTCGAGCGCGAGCGCGAGCTGGCTGAGGTTGCGGCGGCGACGCCACTCGCGCAGGAGCGCCCCGAACGACGGGGGTGACGTGGGTGCCGGCGACGGATCCTGGCGGATGGAGATGGGCATGGGCGCACCTTACTGGTGAATGACGCCCGGGCCAACTACGCGCGAGGTAATCGGCGCACCGCGCCCGCCAGCGCGAGCGCGATGACGTGGCGCGTAATTGAGCGTGGCCGAGCACGGGTCGATGTTGGGGCCACGATGCGGGCGATCTCGGGTCGTGTCGCCCGCCGGACCGCTACACCGGAGCCTCACATGCCGGACCACACCTCCCTGATCGAGCGCTACATCGCCTGCTGGAACGCCTCCGACACCGATCGCGACGCGCTCGTCGCGGAGACGTTCACCGAGGATGTCCGATACGTCGATCCCCTCATGAGCGGCTCGGGACACGCCGGTCTCGCGGCACTGATGCGCGGCGTCCGTGCGCAGTTCCCCGGCTTCCGCTTCGCGCTCACCCGCGCGGTCGATACGGTGGGCGACCACGTGCGCTTCTCCTGGCAGCTCGGCCCCGCCGAGTCGCCGGCGGTCATCGAGGGCACCGACTTCGCGCGCATCGCGCCTGACGGGCGCCTCGCCGCGATCCACGGGTTTCTCGATCGCGTGCCCGAGGCTGCCGACGCGTGAGCCCCGAGCGTCGGCGCGCGCCGCGCGCCGACGCTCAGGGCTCGGCGCGCGTGCCGTCGCGCACCCGCGCGCGGTCCTCCGTCTCGCGGTCGAGCACCGCGCGGATGGCGGCGATCACCGGATGATCGGCGGTGTACTGCCGGCCGTACTCCAGGTTGAAGCGGTAGTCGAACTCGGCCGGGTTCATCCCCTGGTTGTGCTGCAGGATCGTCTCGAGCTTGTCGAGTGCCTTGGCGAGCCGCGCCTCCGGCGTGCTCGCCGCCTCGTATTCGTCCCAGAGGGCGGTGATCTCCTGCCGGAGCGACTCGGGGAGCGGCTCGAGCAGTTGCAGCAGGTCGCGCCGCTCCTGCTCCGCCTTCGGCGCGGCTCCGGAGGCCAGACCGCGCGCCTGCACCGGAGCGGGCACATCGCCGCCGATCGCCTCGCCGAGATCGTGGATGAGGCAGATCCGGATGAGGCGGGCGAGGTCGACGTCCGGGAACGCGGGCCGGAGCACCATGGCCATGAGACAGAGTCGCCAGGTGTGCTCGGCCACGCTCTCGCGCCGTCCCTCCGATGTCCACGCGCTCCGCGTGACGTTCTTGAGGCGCTCGGCGGCACGCAGGAAGTCGAGCACGCCGGCGAGATCCGATGGAGACATGACGTGAAATCTATCCGCGGCGCTCAGCCGCGACGCCAGGGGCGGGGCGGCGGCGATGCGCCCGACTCGCTCGCTCCCTCCCCTCCGCCGACCCCGGCCTCGGCCCCCGCCGCGCCCCTCGCCACCACCCACTCCAGCGCCGCGTCGAGCTCCGGGTCATCGGGGAGATCCAGGTGGAACGTATCCTTCAACACGCCGCGCAGCTCGGCGGCGCTGGCGAGTGCTCGTCGTTCCGTTTCACCGTGGAGAACGTGCGTGGCCAGCTCGGCGTTCCGGAGCACGTGACGGCGGCCGCGGTCGACCCTCGACGCGATCAGGCCGGTGACGAATCGGGAGTCGGGGTGGTGCGTGAGGTACCAGCTCGCCATCTGGTAGTCCTCCAGCGCCTGCTCCTGGAGGTCGAACTGGTAGAGCGACTTCCACTCGCCCCGAACGCCGGCCTGCATCACGTACGCGTCGCCCGCCCTCGCGAGGCGATACGGCTCGTGCGTCGTGGGCTGCTCCACGTCCGCCTCGAAGCGAAGCGGCGTGGTGGGCGTCATGCCGCCGAACCCCACGTCGGCGATGTACCGCTCCGCCCCGACGCGAACCAGGAGCAGCATGTGCGTGCGCGGCATGGTCGCCTCCGGCGGCAGGTTCCAGCGGACGCGCGCCGCCAGCCCCGTGGTGCGGAAGCCGATCGCATCGAGCGCGTGACGAAGGAGCAGGTTGTGCTCGAAGCAGAAGCCGCCGCGGCGCTCGTGAACGAGCTTCCGCTCCAGCGACGCGATGTCGAGCCGGACCGGCCAGCCGAGGAGCGGGTTCAGGTTCTCGAACGGGATCGCGCGCGTGTGGTGCTCGTGGATCGCCCGGAGCACGGCGAGCGTCGGCTCGCGCGCGCCGCGGTAGTCGATCCGGCGGAGGTACGCGTCGAGGTCCATGGTCACGCCGCCGCGCTCGAGCACCGCGCGTCGCGCAGGGCGCGTCCCCACCACGCGAGCTCGTCGAGCATGACCGTCGCCGCCCGCTCCACGCCGGCGGGATCCGTCGGATGGCCGGCAGCGTCGAACTTGTCGCGCGCCATGTGGAAGCTCACCGTGTCGCGAATCGTGGTCGCGTGCAGCTCGGCGAACACGAGGCGCAGCTGCTCCACCGCGCGAAGCCCGCCGGAGATCCCGCCGTACGAGACGAACGCGACCGGCTTCCTGCGCCACTCGGGCTTGAGCCAGTCGATGGCGAGCTTGAGCGATGCCGGATAGGCGTGATTGTACTCGGGGGTGACGACGACGAACGCATCGGCGGCCTCGATGCGCTCGGCGAACGCTCGAACCTCGGGTGGTCGCTCCTGCCGGTGCACGGCCGGCAGTCCGGCCTCCGCCAGGTCGATGACCTCGATGTCCATGTCGCCTCGCCGGCGCGCGAAGTCGCTGAACCAGCGCGCCACGATGTCGCCGAACCGCCCTTCGCGGGTGCTGCCAATGATGACGCCAACACGCAGATTGGACTCGGACATGTCGTGCCCCTTGCTTAGATTGCAGCTCGAGAGTTTTCCAAGACGCCTATTGGATAAATCATGCCCGACAATAAGTCAAGCGTCAACTTGGAAAATCAGTCCCCGCGGGACTGCTCCTCCGCGGAGCGAGTGCTCGTGCTGCTCAAGACGCGCGGCCCGCAAACGGCCGCCGTGCTCGGCACGGCGCTCTGCGTCACGGGCGAGGCCGTGCGGCAGCAGCTCGCGCGTCTGGCCGAGGAGGGGCTCGTCGAGTCGAGCGCGGAGCCGAGCGGGGTCGGCCGCCCGGCGCGCGTGTGGCGCCTGACGAATGCGGGTCATCAGCGGTTCCCGGACCGGCACGCCGAGCTGGCGGTGCAGCTCCTCACGAGCATCCAGCGCGAGCTGGGCGAGAAGGCGCTCGACGCGGTTCTCGCCGCCCGGGAGCGCGACACGACGGCCGTCTACGCCAGCGCGATGCGCGGCGCCGTCACGCTCGCCGAACGAGTGGCGCGGCTCGCCGAGCTCCGGACGCGCGAGGGGTACATGGCCGAATGGCGGCAGGAGGAGCCCGGCTCCTTCTGGCTCGTCGAGAATCACTGCCCCATCGGCGCGGCGGCCACCGCGTGCCACGGATTCTGTGGAGCGGAGCTGGGGGTGTTTCGGGCGGTGCTGGCGGGCGAGGCGACGGTCGAGCGCGTGGAGCACATCGTGGCGGGCGAGCGGCGGTGTGCGTACCGGATCACGGCGGTGACGCAGGCGCCGTCCCGCCCCGCGGGGGGGCACCGCCGCCGACGCCGGACCCGGTAGCAGTCCCCACGGCGGCGCCCCCGCGGGAAAGCCTCGTCAGGCAGTGGCGGGCTGGTACGTGCCCGGCACGAGGCGCGCGGCGATGGAGAGGCGGTTCCAGGCGTTGATCGCCGCGATGGCGAGCGTCAGGTCGCACAGCTCCCGCTCGCTGAAGTGCGGGCACACCGCCCCGAACACCGCGTCGCTCGCGTGATCGGGGGCGATCCGCGTGACGGCCTCCGTCCACTCCAGGGCGGCGCGCTCGCGCTCCGTGTAGTACGGGCACTCGCGCCAGGCATCCAGCGAGTAGAGCCGCTGCTCCGTCTCCTCGATCGCGCGCAGGTCCTTCCAGTGCATGTCGAGGCAGTAGGCGCACCCGTTGATCTGCGACGCCCGGAGCTGGACGAGCAGGAGGAGCGGCCGCTCGATGCTCGAGTGGGCGAGATGGCGGTCGAGCGCGTCCATGGCGTCGTACGTGCCGGGGGCGGCCTTGCCGTAGTCGAATCGGGGCTTCATGCGATCTCCTGTGTGGTGTGCGTGGGCGGCGCGAGCGTCGACCGCTCGCGTCCGGCCACGATGGTCGGCGGGTGCCGCAGCGCGAGCAGCAGCGCCGCGGCGGACGCGGAGAACACGGAGTAGTCGAGCGGCGACTTGATCCCGAAGGAGATGGCCATCGCCGTCCCGAACAGCGCGAGCAGCGCCGCGCTGGCGAGCGCGGTGACGCGCGGCCGGATGCCGAGCACCAGGGCGATGCCGAGCCCGAGCTCGAGGGCGGTGGCCGCCCAGGCGAGGAACGGGATGGCGGCGGCGGGCATGAAGGAGTTCACCTCTCCCGTGTAGCGCACGAAATCGGCGAACGTCTTCCAGTTGCTCCGATCCCCCCACAGCCCGAAGCGGGCGGCGACGCCGGAGAGGAAGGCGGCGCCGAGCGCGACGCGGGCATAGCGCCCGGCCCATCGCTCGAGATCGGCGGCCGTCGGCCGCGTGAAGGGGCGAGAGGACATGGTCATGGCGGGGTCATCGCGCCGCGTCCGGTGCGCGCTCGGTGAGCGGCACCCGACGGTCGCAGGTGAAGTAGGCGAGAAAGCGCGCGGGCCGCTCCTGGCTGGCGTTGGCCGAGACCAGGTGAACGGCGCCGGGCGGCTCGTAGAAGCTCTCCCCCGCGGCGTGGATCGCCTCGGGCTCCCCCTGCACCCGCGTGCGGATGGCGCCCTCGAGCACGTAACCGATCACCGGGCAGGGGTGGCTGTGCGGCGCGGACCGGCCGCCCGGCGCGTATTCGACCTCCATCACCGTGACCGCGAGCTGACGGCCATCCATCGGAGGAAGGGAGCGCGAGGCGGCGATGCGTGAGCGGACGGCGTCCGCGCCAGGCGCCGGGCGGATGGGGCGCGCCGCGGGAGCGGCGTGGCACCCCGCGAGGGCGGCACACGCCACGAGCGCGCGACCGCTCCATGGTAGCTGCTGGTTCATGGCTGATGGGCTCCTGATCGAGTTCCGCGCGAGGCGCGGGTCCACTAGGTTACCGGATAGTGGATCTGTCACACAGGGCCATTTTCCGCGTTTCATCTGTACCATTTTCATGACCAAGCGAGCCACCACCCTCCCGCTGGCGCTCCCGCCGCGTCCCGCCGGCACGCCGGCCCACCGCTGGCTGTACGGCGCCCTTCGCGCGGAGATCCTGGAGGGGCGTCTGCGGCCGGGGGCGCGGCTTCCCGCCACGCGCGATCTGGCCGCGCAGTACGCCCTCTCGCGCGGGACCATCGTCAGCGCGTTCCAGCAGCTCGCCGCGGAGGGGTACATCGAGGGGAGCGTCGGATCGGGCACGTACGTGAACCGGGTATTGCCTGACGAGCTGCTCCACGCGCCGCGCCCGGCCCGCGCCCGCCCCGCGCCCCGCCGCCGCGAGCGCCGCCCCCTCTCCGCGTTCGCGAGCCGGGCGCGGCTCTTCCCCGGCTACGAGGCGCGCCCCACCCGCGCCTTCCGCGCCAACCTCCCCGCGCTCGATCTCTTTCCCACCACGCTCTGGGCGCAGCTCGCGGCGCGGCGCGCGCGCCGGGCGACGACGCGGCTGCTCATGGGGTGCGCCCCGCTGGGCCACGAGCCGCTGCGCGAGTCGGTGGCCGACTATCTCGCGACGTCGCGCGGCGTGGCGTGCACCCCCGAGCAGGTGGCGATCGTCTCCGGCGTGCAGGAGGCGCTCGACCTCGCCGCGCGGCTCCTGCTCGACCCCGGCGACCGGGTGTGCATGGAGGATCCCGGCTATCCCGGCGCGGCGCTCGCGTTCGAGGCGTGCGGCGCCAGCGTCGTCACGGCGCCGCTGGGCGACGCGAGCGCGCCGCTCGACGCATCGCGACTCCGTGGCGCGCGGCTGGCGTACGTGACGCCCGCGCACCAGTTCCCCCTGGGGCAGGCCATGAGTCTCCCCCGGCGCCTCGAGCTGCTCGAGTGGGCGAGATCGTCGGACGCGATGATCTTCGAGGACGACTACGACAGCGAGTATCGCTACACGGGTCGCCCCCTCCCCGCCCTCCAGGGGCTCGACCGTCGCGGCGTGGTGCTCTTCGGCGGGAGCTTCAGCAAGGTGCTCTTTCCCTCGCTCCGGCTGGGGTATCTCGTCGTCCCGCCCGATCTCGTCGATCGGGTCGCCGCGATCAAGTCGCTCACCAGCCGGCACGCGCCGTTGCTGGAGCAGGCGGTGCTGCACGACTTCATCGCCGAGGGGCATTTCGCCCGCCACGTCAGGCGGATGCGCGAGGTGTACGCGGCGCGGCTCGCCGTGCTCCTCGCGTGCGCGCGCCGGCGGCTGGCCGGACTGCTGGAGATCGCGGACGTGGAAGCGGGACTCCAGACGGCGGGGTGGCTGGCCGCGGGGCTCGACGAACGAGCGGCCACGAAGGCGGCAGCCGAGCGGAACGTGGATGTGACGCCGCTCGGCGAATACCGCCGGGCGCGGGCGGCGCGCGACGGACTCCAGCTGGGCTTCGCCGCGGTGGACGAGCGGGAGATCCGCCGCGGCGTGCGCGACCTCGCGGCGGCGCTGGAGACGGTGGCGCGCAGGCGCGAAGCGCGATAATGTGCGGCGCCGACGGCCGACCGCCGTGTCCCGACAGCCGCCTCCAGCGACCGCTCTTTCCCCCGGAGCCACTGAATGCTCATGATCTGGTACGTCGCCCTCGGCTCGGCCGCCGGCGGGGTGACGCGCTTTCTCTTCGGCGGGTTCGTGCAACGGATGCTCGGCACCACCTTCCCCGTCGGCACCCTCGTCATCAACATCACCGGCTCGCTCCTCCTGGGCTTCCTCCTGCGCTACGCGCTGGCGACGCCGGCGGTGAGCCCGGAGATGCGCGCGCTCCTCACCACGGGGTTCTGCGGCGGGTACACCACCTTCTCCACCTTCAGCTACGAGACGGCGGCGCTCCTCGAGGATGGAGACGCGCGGCGCGCGGTCGTCTACATCGTGCTGAGCGTCGGGATCTCGCTCGCCGCCACGCTCCTCGGCTTCGCCGCGGCGAGCCAGCTCCTTGCCCTGCGGCGCGGCGGCTGACACTCTGGACGTGCCCAGGGCGACGGGAGGAGCCATGCACGGGTTGAAGGGCGAGCGCACGCTCATGCGCATCCACATCGGAGAGCGCGACAAGCATCACGGGAAGCCGCTCTACCAGGCGATCGTCGAGCTGCTCCGGCGGCGGCACTACGCCGGCGCCACCGTGCTCCGCGCGATCATGGGCTTCGGGGCGAGCTCCACGATCCACACCGACCGCGTCGAGCTCCTGTCGCTGGACCTCCCCATCGTCGTCGAGTGCGTGGAGACGGAGGAGCGGATCGCGGCGATCCTCCCCGAGCTCGACGAGATGATCGGCGGCGGCCTGATCACCCTCGAGCGCGCGCGGGTGATCATGTACCGCCCGCACGGTCCCGAGGAGGAGCGGACCGCGAGCTGGGACATCGACGTCACCGGCGACTGGCGCCACCAGCCACCGACGGGTGGCGGAACGCCGCCGGACGTCGTGCCCTGATGGGGCGCGGCCCATGGCCAGGCGACCGAGCGGTGGTGCCGGACGCCGACCCGTTGGCGGCGTACGCCGCGGACTTCGGCCCATTCGATGGCCGCGCGTGGCTGAACGCGGCCCATCAGGGGCCATTGCCGCGTGTAGCCGTCGAGGCCGGGCGCCGGGCGCTCGCCGAGAAGAGCGCCCCGCACCGCATCTCCGACGAGGCGTTTCTCGATGTTCCTCGTCGCCTTCGACGCGCCATCGCGCGGCTCATCGGCGCCACGCCCGATGATGTCGTGCTCGGCGACAGCGCGAGCTACGGCCTGGCCCTGCTCGCCCGCGGGATTCCCTGGCGGGCCGGAGACGAGGTGCTGTTCGTCCGTGGAGAGTTCCCCGCGAGCGTCTTTCCCTGGCGCGTGCTCGAGCGGAGGGGCGTGGCGCTGCGGTTCCTCGGGGCGCGCGCCGGCAACGCGCCGGACGCGGACGAGGTCGCGGCGCACATCACGAGCCGCACTCGCGTCTTCTGCACGAGCTGGGTGAACTCGTTCACCGGCCACGCCACGGACGTGGATGCGATCGCACGCGTCTGCCGCGCGGCAGGCGTGATCTTCGTGCTCAACGCCTCACAAGGCTTGGGCGCGCGGGTGCTCGACGTGTCGGCGAGCGAGGTGGACGCGCTGGTGTGCTGCGGGTACAAGTGGCTGCTCGGCCCGTACGGCACCGGCTTCTGCTGGCTTCGGCCCACCCTCCGCGAGCAGCTCGAGCCACCACACGCGTACTGGCTGCCGAACGTGTGGGGGCGGGGAGACGACATGGCGACGTACACCATGCGCGACGACCTGGGCGCGCGGGCGTTCGACATCTTCGATACGGCGAATTTCCTGAACTTCGTCCCCTGGACCGCCGCTCTCGAGTATCTCCTCGCCGCCGGTCCCGCCACCGTCGCCGGCCACGACGACGCCCTGGTCCAACGTCTCGTCGGCTCGATTGCGCGCGAGCACTACGAGTTGGTGAGTCCCGAGCGCGGGCCATCCCGCTCGTCGCTCGTGGTGATCAGGCCGGTACACGGCGCCGGGGCGGCCGCGATCCACGCCGCGCTGTCCGCCGCCGGCGTGGACGCGGCCGTGCGCCAGGGCGCGATTCGCTTCGCGCCCCACCTGTACAACACCGCCGCCGACATCGATCGGGCGGTCGACGTGCTGCGCCGCCTCGCGTCGGGAGGCGGCGCGGCACGCGAGTGAGCGGCGGCGGCATGGAGCATCAGCTGCCCACCGTGCTCACCGCAGGCGCCGGGCTCGGCCGGTACGCCTCCTCGGGGATCTCGGCGAGCGTGGAGTGGTGCACCATGTCCCCCAGGCCGAAGAACTGCTGGAAGCTCATGATGAGCGGGCGCCACTTGACCGGATCGATGCGGTTCGCGTATCCCGCCATGCGAATGCGCTCGTCCACGTGGACGCGCACCACGCGCACCTCGATCGCGATGAGGCGGCCGCGCCGCTGCGGGTCGCTGTGGGCCAGCGGGTGCGTCCCCTCCAGCACCGCCTCCAACTGCACCGGGCACTCCGCCACGCGGGGAGGCGCCACGCAATCCGACTCCACCGGAGTGAGGCCGGCGACGCCGAACTTGTCGCGCTCGTGCCGGTAGCCCATGGCCACCTTGTGCGGGGGAACGGGATCGGAGCCGGTCGTGCGCGCGAGCCGGTTCACCTTCGCCACCTCCGCCACGGAGGGGAGATTGAGCACGCACTCGCCGGTGCGCAGGATGTTCGCCGGCGTGTGCGAGCGGGCGCCGAGGCCGAGCATGCAGCTTCGCCCGAGCCACCACGCGGAGGACATGGGCGCGAGATTTGGAGAGCCGTCCTCGTTGAGGGAGCTCACGAGCACGACGGGCGTGCCGAAGTAGAGAATCGCGGGATCGATGACGGTGTGCATGTCTGTCCGCCGAATGGTCGTGGGTCGATCGTGCGTGAGTCGTGCGTGCACGATGCGCCGACGATCGCCGCCGAGCCTCACGGTTCTTGCGGCGAATGCGACGGGCGGCTGGACGATGGGCGGGCGAACGGCGTGTCGCCCGCGAGCGGCGACGGCGCGCGAGGTCGCGCGGAGCTACCGCGGCTCGCCGTGGACGTCAGCGAAGTAGGCGCCGAGATCGATCTCGAGCGCGGGGTGAGCGTGATCGGGCCGCCAGTCGATTCGCTCGGCGAGCATCTCCGGGCGACCATCGTCGGGGCGCCAGCGCTCGATGAGGCGCGCGTCCACGTCGACGACCCAGTACTCCGGGACCCGCTCCCGCTGATAGAGCCGGCGCTTCACGTGGCGGTCGGCGCGGGCCGTGCTCGGAGAGAGGATCTCCACGGCGAGGAGCAGGCGCCGCGCCTCCTCCCACGTACGCGGCGCACGACCATTGGTGCGCGGCACGACGAAGAGATCGGGCTGGGCCAGGTTCGCCCGCCCGAACTCGATGTCGGCAGGAGCGAGCATGGCGTGACCGGCACCGTTCGCGGCGAGATAGCCGCGCAGACGCACGTACAGCTCGGCGACGGCGTTCTGGTGCGCCCACGTGGGCGCGGGCGTCACGAGCAGCTCCCCGTCGACGACCTCGTATCGATTGCCGTCGTCGGGAAGTCCGCGCGCCATCTCGGCGGTCCACCTGATCGTCGCCGCAGCCATGGCCATATAGTTATATCCTCGGCGAACGGGGGGCAATAGAGCATGCCCGACCATGTGGCAATGTCGTCGAAGCGTCATCATCATTTCACTGCAGCGCGGGCCGATGCGCCCACCACGATCGAATCGCATCGCTCCGCTGCTTCAGCATCGATCCCATGCCACGCTACGTCGCCTTTCTCCGCGCCATCAACGTCGGCGGCCACACGGTGAAGATGGACCACCTCCGGGCCCTGTTCGACTCGCTGCGCTTCGGAGGTGTCGAGACGTTCATCGCCAGCGGGAACGTGATCTTCGACACGCGCTCGGCCGACGCGCTCGCGCTCGAGCGGCGCATCGAGCGGCATCTGGCGCGTGAGCTCGGCTACGAGGTCGCGACGTTCCTCCGCTCGCCCGCCGAGCTCGCGACGATTGTCGGTCGGCGCGTGCCGGGTGGGGGCGCGGCGCGCGGCCCCGAGCACACGCTGTACATCGGCTTCCTGAAGAGCGAGGCGACCGATGACGTGCGCCAGCGGCTCGCGCGGCTCGCGACCCGGACCGACGACTTCCACGCGCACGGGCGCGAGCTCTACTGGCGGTGCGGCACGCGCCTCAGCGAGTCGCCGATCAGTGGAGCGCTCCTCGAGAGGACCGTCGGCGCCCCCATCACCCTGCGCAAGATCACCACCGTTCGTACATTGGCGGACCGGTACGCATCGCCGGAGTGACGTGGCGCTCTCCGTCGATGACCTCATCCCCGTAGCGGCGCACACGGCGGAATTCTCGCTCTCTCACGCTGTTGGATCATGCCCTGCTTCCTCTGCACCACCTGCGGCACGCAGTACGCCGAATCGCCCGAGCCGCCCCCGGCCTGCCGCATCTGTGACGACGCGCGCCAGTACGTCCCCGCCTCGGGGCAGCACTGGACCACGCTCGACGCGCTCCGCCGCACGCACAAGAACATCGTGCACCGCGTCGATCCCGCGCTGTACGGCATCGGCACCACCCCCGACTTCGCCATCGGGCAGCGCGCCCTGCTCGTCCGCACGCCGGCGGGGAACGTGCTCTGGGACTGCATCGCGCTCCTCGACGACGCGGTCATCGACATCATCCAGGCGTTCGGCGGCCTCGGGGCGATCGCGATCTCACACCCGCACTACTACACGACGATGGTGGAGTGGGCGCGCGCGTTCGGCGCGCCGGTGCTCCTGCACGAGGCGGATCGCGAGTGGGTCGCGCGTCCCGACCCGGCGATCGAGCACTGGTCGGGAGAGACGCGCGAGCTCCTCCCCGGGCTCACGCTCATCCGCTGCGGCGGCCACTTCCCCGGGGGTACGGTGCTGCACTGGGCCGACGGTGCCGACGGGCGGGGCGCGATCCTGAGCGGCGACATCCTCCAGGTGGTGCCAGACCTGAAGCACGTGAGCTTCATGTGGAGCTACCCCAACCTGGTGCCGCTCCCGGCGGCAACCGTGCGCCGCATCGCCGACACGGTCGCGCCCTTCGCGTTCGACCGCATCTACGGGGCGTGGTGGGGGCGGCACATCGAGCGGGATGCCGCCCGGGCGGTCCGACGCTCCGCGGAGCGCTACGTGCGCGCGATCGGCGCCGAGCCGGACTGAGCCCCCTCCATCGCCCCGGGCTGGCGCCGTCGCCGGCGCGGCGCGATCATGGCGCATCGGGCGTTCGCTCGGCGGTGGTCGCGCGGGGTGTGGCGCCGCGCCGCGTCCATGCCGCCCGCCGGATCGCGAACGCGGTGGAGGTGCGCCATGATTCTCGTCACCGGAGCGACGGGAACCGTCGGATCGCTGGTCGTTCGTGTGCTCCGCGACAGCGGCGTGCCCGTCCGCGCCTTCGTCCGCGACGGAGCGCGCGCGACCGAGCTGCTCGGAGCCGATGTGGCGCTGGCCGTGGGAGACTTCGACGACGCGGCCTCGGTGCGCCGCGCGCTCGATGCCGTGGATGTCCTCTTGCTCTCCAGCGCCAACGGTCCTCGTCAGGCGGAGCACGAGACGGGCGTCGTCGACGCGGCGGCGGCCGCGGGCGTGCGGCGGATCGTGAAGCTCTCCACCATCGGAGCGCGCCCCGGCTCCTCCCTCGCCTTCTGGGACGCGCACGGGCGGAGCGAGGAGCACCTGCGGCGGTCGTCCGTCTCCGCCACCATCCTGCGGTCCAACTTCTACATGTCGAACCTCCTCGCGTCGGCCGCGTCGGTGCGCGGGCAGGGGCGGCTGTTCGCGCCGGCCGGCACGGCCAGAGTCGCGATGATCGATCCGCGCGACGTGGCGGCCGTCGCCGTTCTCGCGCTCACCACCGAGGGGTCCGGTGGAGAGACCCACGTGCTCACCGGCCCCGAGGCGATCACGTACGAGCGTGTCGCCGCGGATTTGTCGCTGGCCACGGGACGGGACGTCGAGTTCGTGGACGTGCCCGACGAAGCGGCGCGTCGGGGATTCGCCGCCGCCGGGATGCCGGCGTGGCTCGGCGAGCAGTTGCTGATCCTCTTCCGGCTGCTCCGGAGCGGGGCCGCCGAGCGAGCCACCGGCACGGTGCGCGAGCTCACCGGACGGGAGCCGCGCCCCTTCGCCCGCTTCGCCCGCGACCACGCCGCGACGTTCGGTGCCGTGCGCCCGTGATGGCGGGGGCCGGGAGAATCGCGCGCGGGCGGCTTCCCCGATCCCCCATTCCCCGCTCCCACCCCCTCACGGCGTGCCCGTCGAGTCCGTCCTCGCCCGCACCACGTCGCCCACCAGAATCGCGGCCGGGTAGAACAGCTCCTCCTCGCTCCGCGCGTGGAGCGCCAGCTCCTCGGCGAGGCGCGCCACGCGCGCGTCGCCCTCGGCGCGAGCGACCTCGCCCAACCGCAGCGTGGCCGCGCGAATCGCCTCGTGCTCCCTGAGCATCCGCGGCAGCTCGGCGCGCAGCGCATCCGTCATCGGGAGCACCTCGCGCATCTCCGGCTCGATCTCGCCGCGCGACAGTGGGGCGAGCAGGCCGAGCGGCGGGAGGGCGATCTGCTCCTCGCGCACGAAGTGTGGATGCAGGAGCGTCGCCAGCTCGCGCGCCGCTTCACCGACGCGTCCCGTCATCTTCGTCGCGCGAACGAGCTCGGCGTGAATCTTCTCGTGCTCCGCGCGCATGGACTCCGGAATCTCGATCTGCGTGGTCGGCATGGGTGCCTCCAGATGTGAGCTCCGCCGCGCGAGGACCAGGCGGGCGACCGGAGCCGGGGCGGTGCTCGTCGCTCCGAGCGCCGCCGTCTCGCTCCGGCGTGGCGCGGCGTTGGCCTCGTCGTGCTCGCGTCCGGGCGCGCCTCCGGGCGCGCCGGTGTACGCGCTCGCGGCACCGTAGCGGTACACGAGCGCGCCGCCCGTGTGGCCGACGTTCCAGCCCACGCCGACGAGCGCGATCGTGCCGATCGTGCCGGCGACGCGCGCCACCCGCCCCGCTCGCCCGCGAAGCAGTCCGGCGCCGGCGATCACCAACACGCCCGCCGCGGTGTACAGGAAGAGCTCGGCCGCCTCCTCGTGCGTGTGGATCGGCCGTTCGCCGACCACGCGCTCGACGCGGTCCTCCTGCTGCTCACCGGTTTCCGTGGCCACCCACGCGCTGGCGACGAGAGCGGCGAGCACGGCGGTGGTGAGGCCCCATGCCCGCGTCGGCCGGGCGCCGCGCCGGATCATCCACAGCGCCCCGACCGCGAAGAGGGGGGCGAGGATGGCGAGCACGATCGGAAAGTGCACCACCGCTGGGTGGAGTGGGTCGGGGATCATCGTCTTTCTCCAATGGGAGGTTCGAGTACAACTTCGACCCCATCGGAGCGAGCGGGTATCCGACATTCGACTGCCGGACGCCGGACATTCGCCGTCCGGCGGATGCCGGACCCCACGATGCAGGCGCGATCATTCGGGAAACGACACGTGACGGATCACGATCCGCTCGACGGCGATCCCATCGCCGAGAGTCCATGGCTGCACCTGGTGCTGGGCGCCGTGCTCCTGCTCGTCGCGCTCGGCGGCGCCGTCGACCTGGCGCTCGACAAGCCCTCCACCTGGCGCTCCGCGCACGTGCTGTACGAGCTGGCGCTCATGGCGGGGAGCCTCGCCTTCGCCGCGTACCTGTGGCACGGCTGGTGGCGCGCCTCGCAGTCGGTGGCCGAGGTGCGCCGGCGCCTGCTGGAGCGGCAGCGCGAGCTGCAGGCCGAGCGGGATGAGTGGCGCGCGAGCGCCGGCGCGGCGCTGGAGGGGATGCGCGAGGCGATCGACCGGCAGTTCGATGCATGGGGGCTGACGCCGACGGAGCGCGAGGTGGCGCTCCTCCTCCTCGGCGGCCACGGCCACAAGCAGGCCGCGGCGCTCACCGGCCGGAGCGAGCGAACCATCAGGCAGCACGCGGTCTCGGTGTACCAGAAGGCGGGGCTCTCCGGGCGCGCGGAGCTGGCGGCGTTCTTTCTCGAGGGGCTGCTGCCGGCGGTGAGTCGGGAAGCGGGAAGCGGGAGCGGGGAATCGGGAATCGGAGGGCACTGACACGGATGGCGACCGGGGCCGCGGCGCGAACGCCGCGGCCCCGGTCGCATCCCATGGTCGATTCCCGATTCCCCGCTCCCGATTCCCGAGTCACTCGTGCCGCGTCAATCCCGTGAGCGCCACGCGGTACACCTTCGCCGTGGCGTCCCACGCGATGCGATACGCGGTCGGGTAGTATCCGGCGACGCCGTGGCGCGCCGCGACCGGCACCGCGATCACCTCGTCGCGCCCCGCCGAGTCCGCGGCCGCCTTCTTCGAGAGGATGTGCGCGCGGGTGATCATCGGCTCGTGGAAGACGACGCGGCCGTCCCAACTGCCCATGATGTACGTGCGCGTGAACGTCCGCAGCGAGGGCGGAAGCTCCGGCGAGGCGGGGTTGAGCCAGTGCAGCCCCATGCGTGGCACCGCCGCCGCCCCCGGCGTGATCTTGCCCAGCACGCTCCCCGGCACCCACCCAGGGAGCACGTACGACGACTCGGGGAGACTCGCCGCCTTGTCCGCATAGCGCGCGTCCGACGGATCGATGGCGTTCCGGTCGGCGACGGGGACGGTCCAGAAGTGGAAATCGAAGTGCGGCTTGTCGTAGATCCCCGGGGGCTCGTGTCCCGCCGGGTTCCAGTTCAGCTCGACGAACCGGTACGGCGTCGGATTCCCCGTCGGGAGCGAGAGCAGGTAGGCGTGCATGTCCATGTGCGCGGCCTCGTGTCCGGGCTTCGGCGCGGGGAGCCCATCGAGCGCGCGCTCGTCGAGCGCGACACCGACCTCCACGGGCGCGCCCTGGCGATCGATGGTGACGTAGGTGCGTGCGGTGCCGTTGCCGACCCGGAGCGCGGGCCCGTAGTCGACATGGGCACGGGCGTGCTCGGTGCGGTGGGAGGCGCCCGACCACGCGGCGAGCACGGCGAGCGAGGCGATCACGGTGGCGCTCGCGACGGCGGCGCCGCGGAGCGACCGGCGGCGCGCGTCGGCGCGCTCGATCGAACGACGATGCATGGGATCCTCCGCCGCCCGTTGGCGCTGGCGGCGTCTCGTTGTTGTAGAGAACCGGGGTGCGGACGTGCACCACGCGGCGCGACTCGGGGGCAACGATGGAGCGGGGCGTTTACGGCGGGCTTACAGCTCGTGGCGAGCTCGTGTGGACTCGGCCGTGCGGGGCGGCGTAAGGGCCGCGTAAGCGCCGCGTAAGCGCCGCCGGTCCACGTTGCGCGCCATGAGCGACCTCCACGACTCCGCGTTCGCCTCACCTCTTTCCCCCGACCCGTGTGCCCGGGTGCGCGTGGGGGACTGCACCACCCGATACCTGCGTCGCGGCGTGGGCCGCCCGGTGGTGGTGCTCCGCGCGACGGATTGCGACGGCGAGCTCTGGCCGCCTCTCCTCGACGCGATCGCCGCGCACCACCGCCTGATCCTTCCCGAGGCCCCGTGCGCCGACGCGGCGTTCGCGTCGTGGTTCCGCGGCTTCGCCGATGGAATCGGCCTTCCTCCGGCGACGATGATCGCCGCCGACGCGTACTGTGTCCCGGCGCTGGAGCTGGCGCTGCTCGAGCCCGAGCGCCTGGATCGTCTGGTGCTGGTGCCGCGCGGCCGCGCCGAGGAATCCGGCGTCGCCGGCTCGCTCTCGACCGCCGCGCGCCAGCAGGCGCTCCCCATCCTGGTGGTACGCCGGGGACATCCGGCCAGCGACGCGCTCGCGACCGTCGAGCGATTCATCGCCGAAGATCCGTCTTGAGCGGCGGCGCCCAGCGCCCTATCGTGGAGGCGAGCGTCCGCCCACGCGACGCCGGTCTGCTCGTCGTTGCACGACCACGTTTGCCGGGACCGTCCGCATGACGGCGTCCGCGCCGCCGAGCTCTCCCATCTCGCCGTACCCGGGTGCGCCGGCCGAGCCTCCCGTCCACCTCACGCCGTTCATCGGGCGCGAGCGGGAGTTGAGCGAGCTGTCCGGCTTGCTCGGCGCCACCCGTCTCGTCACCCTCACCGGCGCGGGGGGGAGCGGGAAGACTCGGCTCGCGCGCGAGGCGGCGGTGCGCACCGCGCCCGCGTTCGGGCGCGTGGTCTGGGTCGGCCTGGCGGCGGTCGCCGATCCCGGGTTTCCCCCCACGTTTGCCGGCGCGTGCGATGCGCCGTGCGGCGCGCCGGGCGCGCGCGACGCGGTCGCCCACGAGATCACCGCCGCGCTCGGCGCCGTGCGGGGAGGCGACTCGCTCACCGAGGCGATCGCCGCGGCCATCCGCGACACGTCCATGCTGCTCGTGCTCGATGGCGTGGAGCACGTGGTGGAGGCGTGCGCCGGGATGGTCGAGCTGCTGCTGCGCGCGTGCCCGCGCCTCTCCGTGCTGGTCACGAGCCGCGAGGCGCTGGGCATTCCGAGCGAGACGGCATGGCTCGTTCCGCCGTTAGGCGGCGCCGAGGCGGAGCAGCTCTTTCTCGACCGCGCCCGCGCCGCGTTCCCCGGGTTCGCCATCACCACGGGGAACGCGGCGGCGGTGCGGGAGATCTGCCGCCGCCTCGACGGACTCCCGCTGGCGATCGAGCTCGCCGCGGCGCGCGTTCGCGTGCTCTCCCCCGAGCAGATCGCCGAGCGGCTCGGCGATGCCCTGCGGCTGCTCACCACCGGGAGCCGCACCGCCCTCCCCCGCCACCGCACGTTGCGCGGCACCATCGACTGGAGCTACCACCTGCTCGGCGCGCGCGAGCAGGTGCTGCTCGCCCGTCTGGCGGTGTTCTCCGGGAGCTTCTCGCTCGAGGCGGCGGAACGCGTGTGCAGCGGTGCGCCGCTCGACGGGGAGGACATCCTGGACGGCATCGCGGTGCTGGCGGACAAGTCGCTCCTCGTCATGGAGCCGACGGAAGCGCGCGCGCGCTACCGGCTGCTGGAGACGATCCGGCAGTACGGGATGGAGCGGCTCGGCGAGGCTGCCGACGTGGAGCGCCTGCGCGAGCGGCACGGGCGCTACTTTCTGCACGTCGCCGAAGCGGCGGCCCCGCGACTCCTCGCCGGTGCGGGCGACTCCGAGGTGATGGCGCGCATGGAGGACGAGCACGAGAACCTGCGCGCGGCGGAGGCGTGGGCGGCGAGCGATCCGGCGCGAGGCGCGGAGGCGCTGCGCTTCGCGGACGTGCTCTTCTGGTACCGGTACGGGAAGGGCTCGTGGCTCGGCACGGGGCAGTTCCGCGAGGTGCGTCGGGCGGTCGCCGATGCGCTCGCCCGCGGGGGGGCGGCCGACCCGCTGCTCCGCGGCCGCATGCTCGCCGCGGACGGGCTCAACGCGTTCGCGCAGGGCGACTACGAGCACGCGCGCGCCTCGCTCGCCGAGAGCCTCGCGCTCGTGCGGGTGCATGGCGACGAGGGGGTGGTGGCCTTCGTGCTGTCGAAGCTGGGCGCGGTCGAGATCATGCGCGGCGAGCGGACCGCCGCGCGGGAACTGCTCGACGAGGCGTTCGCGATCGTGCGGCGGCTCCCGGCATCGGTGCTGCACGCGTACGTGTGCCTGTGGCGGGGATGGGCGGCGCACGTGCGCGGCGATGCCGTGCTCGCCCGCGCCATGCTCGACGAGGCCATCCAGCACGGCCGCGCGATGTCGCACCGCGGCGCGCTCGCGCACGCGAGCGCGCTGCTCGCCAGGGTGGAGTACGCCGAGGGGCACTTCGGGCGGGCCTCGGCGCTGCTCGGCGATGCGCTGCGGACCGACCTCGAGGCCGGCGACGGGTGGGGACTCGCGCTCGATCTCGAGGGGCTCGTCGGGCTGGCGGTGGCGCGCGGCGCGCCGGCGGATGCCGCGCGGCTCATGGGCGCGGTGGATGCGCTGCGCGAGCGGATCGCCGTCGTGCTCCCGGCGTGCGACCGGGCGGAGCGCGAGCGGCTGCTCGCCATCGTGCGACGCGAGCTGGGGCGCGAGTTCGACGGCGCCTACCGGGAGGGGCGCTCGCTCCCCCTGCACGAGATCGTCCGCGCGGCGTGCGACGGCGCCATCGAGCACACCGCCGAGTACCGCGTGCCGGAGCACGCGGAGCCGGCGCCCGCGCCGGCGGGACGATCCACGTTGCGCGTCCGCGCGCTCGGACCGCTCGAGATCTCGACCGGCGGCGAGCCCATCGATGCGGCCGCGTGGGGTTCGGCTCGCTCGCGCGAGCTGCTCGTCTATCTCGTCATGCACCCCGAGGGGCGCACGAAGGAGCAGGTCGGGCTCGACTTCTGGCCGGAGGCGTCGGCCGCGCAGCTCCGCAACAACTTCCACGTGACGCTCCACCGGCTGCGCAGGGCGCTCCGGCACCCCGAATGGATTCTCCTGTCGGGCGATCGCTACCGCGTCGATCCCGCGGTGGTGGGGGAGGTGGACGTGCTCGCGTTCGAGCGCGAGGTGGCGGAGGCGCGACGCGCGCTCGCGCGGGACGAGGGCGATGCGCCGGCCGCGCTCGAGCGCGCGCTGACGCGCTTCCGCGGCGACTTCCTGGATGGGGAGGTCGTTGGAGACTGGCACCTCGAGCACCGCGACCGGCTGCAGCGGACGTACGTGGAGGCGCTCACGGCCCTCGGCGCGCGGCTCGCCGAACAGGAGCGGTGGGCGAAGGCGGCCGACGCGTACCGGCGCGTGCTCGCGCGCGACGACCTGCACGAGGAAGCGGCGCGCGCACTCATGCGCTGCCACATCCGGCTCGGCGAGCGCGCCCAGGCGCTCCAGCTCTACCAGCGCTTCGCCGAGCGGCTGCGTGCCGAGCTCGATGCGGAGCCCGACGGCGAGACCGTCGAGCTGTACGAGCGTGCGCAGCGGGGGAGCTGACTGCCTCGAGGGGAGACCGATCCCCGGAACCTTTCCCGCCCTCGCGTCGTTACCGCGCTTCACGGAGTCGGTCGCACCCCCCGCGACAGGAGTGACCCCATGAGCGCGATCCGCTACCTGAGCTTCCTCGGCGCGGGCCTCCTCACTTCCGCGCTCGCGACGCCGGCGCGTGCGCAGGTGGCGTCGAAGAAGATCCTCACCCTCGATGGCGCCCGCGCGGTGGCCGACCGCGCCGCCGCCGAAGCCCGGCGCAGCGGCTCGCCGGGCGTGATCGCCGTCGTCGACGACGGCGGCAACCTCGTGTACCTCGAGCGGCTCGACGACACCTTCCCGGCCGGCGCGCGGACGGCGCGATCGTGGGCGCGATCGGCGTGAGCGGCGCCACCGACGCCGACATGGACGAGCGGATCGCGCTCGCCGGCGCCGGCGCCCTCGGCGCGCGCACCGCGGCCAAGCAGGACCTCGCCGCGCCGACGGTCCAGTACTTCGGCAGCGCCGCGCAGGTGACCGGCGATGCCCCGTATGGCCGGCCGCAGGCCACCGTGAACCTCGCGACCGACTCCGGCATCCGCCTCGTGCGGGGCGAGTGGCGCTACAGCGACGCGCGCGTGGCCGAGGTGAGCCACCGGCTTCCCGGCCCCGACCTCGAGCCGTCGGGGCTCCCCGGCCGCACGTACGACATCGCGCCGCACGCCGGCGGCGCGGACTTCGACGACTCGCGGTGGCCGGTGATCGCTCCCGCGACGCTCGACCGTCGTCGCTCCACCGGCAAGCTCTCCTTCGCCTGGTACCGCCTTCGGCTCACGATCCCCGAGCGCGTGGGCGCGCTCGACGCCGCCGGCTCGACGGTCGTCTTCGAGATCGTGGTCGACGACTACGCCGAGGTGTGGGTGGACGGGGAGCTCCCCGTGGTGCCGGGACAGACGGGCGGCAAGCTCGTGAAGGGATTCAACGCGCCCAATCGCGTGGTCCTCACGCGCGATGCCCGGCCGGGGCAGCGGATCCAGCTCGCCATCTTCGGCATCAACGGCCCCCTCTCCGATCCGCCGTTCGGGCTCCCCAAAGCCTTCGACGACCCGCGCAAGGAGCTCCCGTTCAGCGGCATCTACCGCGTGGGGACTGACGGCGCGATCCAGCTGCTCGCGCGCGATCTCACCGGCCCCAACGGGATCGCCTTCTGCCGCCCCCGAGCACCCGCACAACCTGGCCTGGGGCGACGCCGACGGGCGGAAGCTGTACCTCGCGGCGCAGACGGGACTCTATCGCATCCGGCTGAACGTGCCCGGCATCCGCCCGGAGGTCCGTCGGCGCGCCGCGGCAACGCGCGATGACGCGACCGCTCCAGCGCGCCCGTGACGCCCGGGAACCTTTCATCGCACGCCTCCCTTTCCGCCCCTTGCGGAGCGACGCTGCCGCCGACGCGGCCATCCGAGGAATCAGCTCATGACGAACCCCGAGATCGTCCGCCTCGATGAGGACGCGCGCCACGCGCGCAACTGGAAGCGGTGGGGCCCGTATCTGTCCGAGCGCCAGTGGGGCACCGTCCGCGAGGACTACTCGGAGCACGGGAACTGCTGGGAGTACTTCCCGCACGATCACGCCCGCAGTCGCGCGTACCGGTGGGGGGAGGATGGACTTCTCGGCATCACCGATCGCGAGTGCCGCCTCTGCTTCGCGCTGGCGCTCTGGAACGGCCGCGACCCGATCCTGAAGGAGCGCCTGTTCGGCCTCGGCGGGCCGGAGGGGAGTACACGCCGCTCCGCATCCGCTCGCTCGTCGGCGTGATCCCGCTCTTCGCCTGCGAGATCCTGCGGGAGGACGTGATCCGGAAGCTCCCCGGCTTCGCCAAGCGCACGAGCTGGTTCCTCGCGAACCGCCCCGACCTGGCGAAGCACATCTCGTGCATGGCGCGCATGGGGGAGTCGGACGACCCGCAGCGCCTGCTCGCGGTCCCCTCGCGCGAGCGGCTCGTGCGCGTGCTGCGCCACGTCCCGAGCGAGCGCGAGCTCCTCTCCCCCTACGGCATCCGGTCGATCTCGCGCGAGTACGCGGATGCGCCGTACGTGTTCCGCGCCGGTGACGCGGAGTACCGCGTGGACTACGCCCCCGCGGAGGGGAACACGGGGCTCGTCGGCGGCAACTCGAACTGGCGCGGGCCGATCTGGTTCCCGATCAACTACCTGCTCATCGAGTCGCTCGAGCGCTACCACCGCTTCTACGGCGACTCGCTCCGGGTGGAATGTCCCACCGGCTCCGGCCATCTCATGACGCTCGAGGGTGTGGCGCGCGAGCTGTCGCGACGGCTCGCGTCGATCTTCCTCCCCGGCGCGCGTGGACGCCGCCCCCTGCACGGCGCGGAGTCGCGCTACGCCGAGGACCCGCACTGGCGCGAGCTGGTGCTGTTCTACGAGTACTTCCACGGCGACACGGGGCGCGGCGTGGGCGCGAGCCATCAGACGGGGTGGACCGCGCTCGCGGTGCGCTGCATCGAGGATCTCGTCCGAGAGCGCCGCACGCGCGGCGCGGTCGCGCCGTCGCTGTCGGAGCCCGAGAGGGCCCCCGCCCATGCCTGAGCGCGCACCGCTCTGCGCCGATGGAAGCCAGGATCGGTGATTGATGTGCTTCGTACGATTCGCGTGACACGGCAGCGCCTCTCGGCCATCGGTGACTGCTCCCGCGCAGCGAGCCCTCAGGGTGCGCCATAGCCGAGCGCCGAGAGCTGACAGCGACGCTGGAACCAATTCCGACGACGCGTCGTTCTCGCCCGCGCAATCGATGACGCCGCACCGGCGTTCCACCTTTCAGCGACAGGAGACTGCGATGCAACGCCGCACCATGCTCATCGGACTGGCCGCCATCATCGGCGCGGGCGTGTGGTATGCGTTCCGCCCCGAGCGCCTGTTCATCGACAAGAGCGTGAACGAGAGCTTCAGCGCCGTGGCTGCGGCGCCGGAGCAGCAGGGGATCGCGATGAGCCGCGCCACGGAGGGCACCACCGCGGCACGCGCGATCGCCAGCGGCCGGTTCCACGGCGTCGCGCACGCGACGCGCGGCACCGCCACCGTGTACGAGCTCCCCAGCGGGAAGCGCGTGCTGCGCTTCACCGACTTCCGGACGTCCAACGGTCCCGATGTTCGCGTCTACCTCGTGGCGGCATCCGACGCCAACGACGACGCGACCGTCACACGCGCGGGTTACCTCGAGGTCGCGCCCATCAAGGGGAACACGGGGAACCAGAACTACGATCTCCCGGCGGGCGCCGATCTGTCGAGGTACCGCGCGGTCACCATCTGGTGCCACCGCTTCAACGTGAACTTCGCCACCGCGCCGCTCGCCGGGGCGCAGGAATGATCACCGCACCGAAGGTGAGCGCGTGCTCCTGCTCGAGCCGGGACCGCGGTGCCACGCGCGGCTACGCGGGATCGAGCGTCGCGAACAGGTCGTTCAGCGATTCGGCGAGCGTGGGGTGCGAGAAGACGGCATCGCGGAGCGCGGTGTATGGGAGGCGCCCCATCATCCACGATCGCCTTCAGGAATCCACGCGTCTCGTCCATCTCCAGCGCGCGCGCGACGTGGCTCATCGGGAGCTTCGCCACGCGGATGTCGCGCCCCTGGCG
>DASUXC010000126.1:0-3940 GCA_036378095.1 Gemmatimonadaceae bacterium
GGAGAAGCGGCTCGACCGCGTGCGCCGCGCGGCGAAGTCGGCGGACAAGGAGGCGCAGGCGGAGCTCCCCGCGCTCGAGAAGGCGCACGCGGTGCTGAGCGAGGGGAAGGGGCTGTGGGAGGGTGGGCTCACGGCCGACGAGCGCGCGCTGCTCGGCCCGCTCGCGCTGCTCACCGCCAAGCCGGTCCTCTACGCGGCGAACGTGAGCGACGCCGAGCTCACCGGCGCCGAGGGTCCGCACCTCGCCGCGCTGCGCGAGGCCGTGCGGCGGAGCGGCGAGCACGCGGAGATCGTCCCCTTCTCCGCCAAGATCGAGGCCGAGCTGGCGGAGCTCCCGCCGGAGGACCGCGCCGACTTTCTCGCCTCGCTCGGCCTCGAGTCCGCGGGGCTCGACCGCCTGATCCGCGCGAGCTACACGCTCCTGGGCCTGGAGACGTACTTCACCGCCGGCGAGCAGGAGGTGCGCGCGTGGACCATCCACCAGGGCGACACCGCCCCCCGCGCCGCCGGCGTGATCCACACCGACTTCGAGCGCGGCTTCATCCGCGCCGAGACGGTCTCGTACGACGAGTTCGTGGCCAACGATGGCTGGAAGGGTGCCCGTGAGAAGGGCGCGGTGCGGAGCGAGGGGAAGGAGTACGTGGTGCGGGATGGGGATGTGATGTTGTTCCGCTTCAACGTCTGAGTTGGGGGCCGGGGGCCAGGGGCCCCCGGCCTCACACCAGCACGACCAACGTATTCCGGTACCCGAACGCCCTCCGCACCGGCGTGGTGGCGAGCAGGTGGTCGAGGGCATCGACGAGACCGGGGAAGCGCGCGGAGAAATCGTCGAACACGGCGATCGCGCCCGGGACGAGCATGGGGAAGAAGAGACGGATGTCCCGCTCGACGCCGGCCCGGGTGTGGTCGCCATCGACGAACAGGAAGCGGAGGTGGTGCCCCTCCAGGCGGCGGGCGGCTTCCTCGTCAGGCATGTCGAGCAGGGTCACCGACTCCCACAGCGCGAGCGAGCGCATGTTCCGCTCGAAGTTCGATCGCAGGTCGGAGAGGTCCGCCCGCCCCACCACGTAGCGGTCCTCCTTCCCCACGTTGCCGCGGAAGTGATCGATGGCGAAGAAGGAGCCGTTCCCCGAGTCGCGCGTGGCGCGGGCGAGGAAGGAGGTCGAGTATCCCTGCCACGAACCGATCTCCACCACATCGCCGGGCAGCGTCTGCATGTAGCAGAGCGCATAGAGGAACTTCCCCGCCTCCGCCGAGAGCATGCTCGGAATCGGCGCGGCGCTCCGCACCAGGTCGTCCACCGAGGTGATGCGCCGTCCACTCGGGAGCGGCGGCATCGGAATCGGTGGCGGGGCCGCATCCCGCCGGGCGAATCTCGCCAGCAGTCCTCGCATGGGCACCCTCCTTCGGATGATGAGCGTACGCGGGTGATCTGGGGTGGGGCGCGGGGGGCGTCAAGCGGCTGGGGGCCAGGGGCCGGGGGCCGGGGGGGATGAGGCGGGGCTGGGGACGAGGGATCGGGAACGTCCACGACAGCGAACGGCGGGACCGGGACTGCGGGGTGCGCCGTCCCGCCGCTCTCCAGCCCCGCCGTTCCCCCTGGCCCCCGGCCCCTGGCCCCTGGCCCCCAGCCAGTTTATCTTCAACGGCTGTCGTGGCTTCACCACACCCCCCTCCCCCCGTGCACGAGGCGCGGGGGGCGGTACGAGACCACAGGGAGGACTCTTTTCGCATGCCCCGCAAGTACGAGGCGGTGTACATCTTCGACTCCACGCTCGAGGACGCCGCCATCCAGGACAAGATCGCGCGCTACCACGGCCTGCTCCACGCGAACGGCGAGATCACCACTGACCACTGGGGGCGCCGTCAGCTCGCGTACCCCATCGGCCCGCGCGAGAACGGCTACTACGTGGTCGCCCGCTTCGAGGCGGAGCCCGCCGTGCTGCCCGAGTTCGAGCGCGCGCTCAAGCTGGACGAGGGCGTCGTTCGCTACCTCGTCACCCTGCACGAGCACGAGGTCGGCGCGCCGCCGATGACCGAAGAAGAGATCGCCGCCGGCCGTCAGCGCAGCGGTGACGACGACGACGACGAGGACTGAGCGATGCGACGCCAACAGAAGAGCTGCCCGTTCTGCGAGACGCGGGTCCGCTTCATCGACTACAAGGATGACCGGAGCCTCGGCCGCTTCCTCACCGACACCGGCAAGATCCTGCCGAGCCGGCTGAGCGGCGTGTGCGCGCGCCACCAGCGCCAACTGTCCACGGCGATCAAGCGCGCGCGCTTCCTCGCCCTGATCCCCTACATCCGGGGTCATCAGGCGTAGGCATGCGCGACGGCCCGGCGCCGGCGCCGCGGGAGCAAGGGTGGCTACGCATCGTCCTCGCTCTCGCGGCGTTCCTCTTGGTGCCGCACGCACCGGGACTGCAGGCGCTGTTGCCGGTGGTGGAGACGTTGCTGCTCCTGCTCCCCGTGCTCTCCGTCTGCTTCCTGCTCGGCTGGTGGCACGGCGGGTCGTTCTGGGTGGCGATGGTGTGGCTCGCGCTCACGGTGTGGCTGTTCGTGCTCCCGGCGCCGAGCGGCGTGAGCGATGCGTACTACGACCTCGCGCGCGCGTGGGGGCTGATCGTCGGCGCGGCGTTCGGCGTGGTGTGCCTGGTGGGGCGACAACGCACCTTCCTCGACCGGGCGCTCTCCGCGGTCGGGCTGGCCATCCTGCTCGGGGTGATGCTCGCCGCCATCGAGCGGACGGACGTCCGGCGAGCGCGGGAGGTGTTCGCCGAGGAGTTCGCCACGCGGAACGCGGCCGCGGCCGCGGTGATGGAGGAGAGCTCGCGGATGATCGGAGATGCGATCGGCGAGCGGCTCCCCGGCACGGCCTCGTTCGCGGTCCGCTTCGCGGCGATGAAGGCGGCGGGACAGCCGGCGCTCTCGCGCCTGGCGGTGCCGCTCTACCCGGCGCTGCTGGCGCTGGAGGCGCTCGCCGCGTGCGCGCTGGCGTGGGGGCTGCACTTCCGGCTCAGCCGGGCGCGGATCGGTCCGCCGCTCGCGCCGTTTCGAAATTTCGGCTTCACCGACCAGCTCATCTGGGCGGTGGTCGCGGGGATCACCCTCATGGTGCTCCCGACGCTCGCGCCACTGGCCACGCCCGGCGAGAACCTGGTCGTGTTCTTCGGGGCGTTGTACGCGCTGCGCGGCTACGGCATCTTCGCCTGGTTCGCATCGCGGCGGCTGGTCACGGTGAGCGTGACGGTGGTGCTCGTCACCCTCCTGATCACGCTCGAGCCCTTCGTGGCCACGATCCCCGCCGCGGTCGGATTGGGGCTCAGCGACACCTGGTTCGACTGGCGCCGCCGCGCGAGCGGCAAGAGCTAGATTCGTTCATTCACCGTTCGTTCGGAGCTCACCATGGAAGTCATTCTGCGTAACGCGATCGAGAACGTCGGCAAGCCCGGCGACATCGTCGAGGTGTCCAACGGCTATGCCCGCAACTATCTCCTGCCGCGTGGGCTCGCCTATCAGGCGACTCCCGGCAACCGCAAGCGGATCGCCCAGGAGAAGGCGCGGCTCGAGGCCGCCGAGAACGAGCGCCGCGCGCAGGCGGAGACGCTGGCGGCGCGCCTGGAGCAGGTCCAGCTCACCTTCTCCGCTCGGGTCGGCGAGGAGGAGAAGCTGTTCGGCTCCGTGACCGCTGCCGACATCATCCAGCAGCTCCACGCGCAGGGCTTCCCCGAGATCGAGAAGCGCCAGATCGACCTCCACGAGCCGATCAAGTCGCTCGGCGTCTACAAGGTCCCCGTCCGCCTGCACGCGGAGGTGCGGCCGGAGATCAAGGTCTGGGTGATCAAGCAGTAGCCCGTCCCCACTTCGCAGCCGCCCGGGGTCGGGGGCTGGGGCCGGGGGTCAGGGGATGACCGCGAGAGGGCGGCGCGATTCATTCGCG
>DASUXC010000127.1:0-4854 GCA_036378095.1 Gemmatimonadaceae bacterium
GAGCCTGCTCCAGTCGATGGTCGTCATGTCGAAGATTCGATGTTGCGTGCGGCCTCGCTCGGCAGCGGGAGCGGCAGCGCGTCCACCACGTCGTCGAGCGCGAAGGAGATCAGGAGGGGCGCGTCGGCGTCCATCCCGCCGACGGCAGCGTACATCCGCCTTGCCGCCGTGTTCTCGCGGTGCGTGAGCACCCACGCCTCGACGCATCCGAGCGCGTGCCCGTGCGCGAGCAGCGCCGCCAGCACTCGCCTTCCCACCCCTCGCCCCTGGTGCGTGGGCGTGACCCCTACCTCGTTCACCCAGAGCTCTGGCGGCTTGTCCGGGTGCACGTAGTGGAGCCCCGACGCCATTCCCACCACCACCCCATCGTCGATGGCGACCGCGAGGTGGTGCCGGGGATCGGCGAGGAACTCGGCGGTCCAGTGCGGGTCGACCGGACCGTCGAAGACGTCGGGCGCGACGCGCTCGAGCACGGCGGCATCGGCCGGGCCGAGCACGCGAACGTCGATGGCCATCTGATCACGCCTCCGCGTCGACGACCTTCCCGTCCCGCGACACGGCCGTGAGCTCGGCCGTGAGTCGCTCGGCGAGCTCGGGTCGCCCGTGGAAGGCGGCGGGCGTGTTCTGGAGGAGGGCGATCTTCGGCTCGCCGCGCACCAGCGTCACGACCACGCTCTGGACGGCGTTGACGGCGGGGTTCAACTCGCGTCCGCCGGGAGGGACCATCCCGACCACGGCGCGCAGCAGCATCACGTGCTCGTCGAGCCGCCGCACCGCGCGCACCCTCGCCACGTACGAGGCGGTGGCGTGATGCGCGAAGATCGCCCGGAGCTCCGACGCGATCGTCGCGCGCCCGTCCATCTGCGAGCCGTCGAAGCCGACGCAGCTCCCGTCGTCCGCGAAGAGCGCGGCGAAGGCATCCGGATCGCGACGGTTCCAGCTCCCGAGCAGCTGCTCGTAGAGGGCGACAATGGAGACGCTGGTCAGCTCGATCGGGATCGTCACGTGATGTCCATCCACGGGTGAATCCGCGCGTCGCGACGGACGACGCGGCGGAGCCTCAGCTTGCCGAGCCGTCGGGGCTGGCGATGACGACGGTGTAGCCGTCGGGATCACGCAACCAGCATTCCCAGTGGTTCGGTCCGCCCTTGCCGTCGGGTGGGTTCCGGTGACGCGGCATCACGATCTCCGCGCGCCATCGGCGACGAGGCGCTCGTACTCCTTTCCGCCGTGCGCGCTCTCGCACCCCAGCACCCGCTGATACCACTCGCTGCTCGCCTCGACATCGGTCACGGCGATGAGAGGCTGGGGACGCACCGGTGCCTTCGCTGCCATCTCGCTTCGGAGTTCGGGGTGTGGGTGGGTGAGCGCCCGAGCCGACTCGCGCCGGGACGTGGAATCAGCGCGACGGTAGCGCGTCTGGCAAGGGTGTGGCGATCGCCCTGACGTACTCGCTCCGCCGTGCACGGGCGGTCACATCTGTTCTCGAGCGAGCAGGAACTCGTACGACGCGGGATCGATCTCCCGCTCGAACGGCCCACACGAGGACCAGCCATGGACCATGGCACGAGTCCCGGCGAGCCTCAGCCCGGAGATCCCCGCCGAGACTTCGACTTCCGGTTGGAAGGAGGTGTAGCTCATCTGAGCGGGGTGCCACCGCTCCTGGTGCGCCTGGCACCACCGGATCAGCGCGTGGAAGCGCTCGTCGTCGCCGGTGAGCGGGGACTCGGTCACGACGGCCGAGCCCCGATGGTGCCTGATGGTGAGCGGCTTGTCCGGTGGCGGCGTGATGCGCAGTGTCTGGAGCCGATACGGATACACATCCTGCCCGCACTGCGGATCGAATGCCGTCACGCGGAGCGATCGCGCGAGGTGAATGGCATCTTCGCGCCATGCGCCGCGAAGAACCAGCATCCGCACGTCCCCGTCGTCGCCGACCCAGGGGGAGATCACGTAGGCGCCGAGCCCCGTCAGGCTCTCGGCCGACCATTCCGGCTCGCCCTCCGGAAGAGGGCGAGCGGCTTCCACCACCCGGGCGGCACCCCGAAGCATCGCGCCCACCACATCGGTCGTGCCGAGGGAGGCGAGGTCGTCCTCCGCGCCCCCGGTCGTCGGACCAGCCGCGGTGGAGCGTCGAAACACGAGATGATCGTAGCTCATGCGGTCGTCGAGATCGCTGGTGTGGTGCTCGGTGTCGTGTGGGTCAGGCGCCACCTCTCAGGACGAGCTGCGCCCAGTGCATGAGCGTGGGCCGGAGGAGTACGGTGATCACCGTCGCCACGCCGACGACTGCCAGCCAGCGCGCCGTGCGCGAGGTGATCCGCCGGGCGGCCATCGCCTCCCCGAACACGCAAATGCCGAACGGGAGCGCCATCGCGAGCATCACGGCGATCTCGCCCGCGCCCCACAGACGTGGATTGGCCGGCATCGTGTGCCGCCAGCCGCTCGCGAGCTCGTCGATCATCAACGCGCACAGCCAGAACGCGAGGCATGCCCCGGGCACCAGCGCCTTCCAGCGAGGCCGCTCCCGCGCGGCCACGAGCAACCCGGAGAAGGCGAGCATGCCAGGAAGCCACGCGTACCAGCGGAGGGTGTGGAGCAGCCACCACGAGTGAAGTGTCATGGCCGGTGGTGTGGTGTCCGATGCAGCGCCGCGAGCACTCGGCCGATCGAGCGAGGATCGCCGGGCGCGCTCGCGCGAGCTTCGCGCGACGAAACCCGTATCGTCACTGCCGCCAGACGACGAGCAGCACGGAGCTCGCGAGCGCGATCGCCTCGTACGCGGCCGCGAGGCTCGCCTGCCCCCGCGACCAGAGCGCGAGCGCGGCGAGCGTGAAGACGACGAATCCGAGGATGCCCCGTCCGAGGAGACCGGTCGGGATTCGCGCCTTCGGGGAGATGAACATCCCCCACGCGATGGCGACGAGAACGGGCGCCGCGATCGCGAGAGCCACGCGCGCCGGCCGCCCCGCCGGCGCGGTCGCACCCCAGTACGCGACGGCGGCGAGCGCCGCGAGCTCGAGGCCGAAGCGAACACCGAGATTGGCCAGTCGGAGTGCGCTCATCGGAAGTCGCGGAGAATCACCCGGCGTGATAGCTGCGCCCCTCACTGGCGCTCAGCCTCTCGGCCCACAGCGCTTCCAACGCGGATCCGTCACGTCGTCGCCCGGTCGATCCATTTCGCGACCGCCGGAACCTCGTGCCGCGTCAGGCGGTCCAGGAGACGCGCCGGATCGGTGTCGACCAGCAGCATCTCCCGGTGCGCCGGCTTGAGAAAGCGCTCGGCGACCAGCCGATCGAGAAACGCAATCAGTGGATCGAAGAAGCCGGCGGTGTCGAGCAGCGCGTACGGCTTCCGATGGAGGCCGAGCTGTCCCCACGTCCAGATCTCGAAGAATTCCTCCATCGTCCCCAGCCCGCCCGGCAGCGCGACGAATCCGTCGGCCAGCTCGGCCATCAGCGCCTTCCGCTCGTGCATGGACCGGACGACGCGAAGATCGCTCAGTCCCGCGTGCGCCACCTCGCGGTCGACGAGGTGCTGCGGGATCACCCCCACGACTTCGCCCCCGGCCGCCAGCGCCGCATCGGCCAGGACACCCATCAGGCCGACGTTGCCACCGCCGTACACCAGGCGCAGCCCCCTCGAAGCGATCATCGCGCCGAGCTCGCGCGCCAGCGCGCGATATCCCTCGTTCGCCCCCAGGCTCGATCCGCAGAAGACGCAGACGCTGCGGAATTCGCGCTCGAGGCCGGCCATCGGACGTGTCATCGCCTCGCGGGGGAGTCGGAAGCGCCCTCGCGGCGCAGCGACAGCGCCATGTACTCGACGGCGTCGGAGATCCCGTCCTGGCGCAGGGCATCGGGTTCTCTCGCGAACACCTCGAATCCCACGGCTCTGTAGAGCCGCCGCGCCGCCTCCGCGCGCTCGATGACGGTGAGGATGAGCCGCTCCACGTCCGGCCAGCTCCCGGCTTCGGCGATGATGTGCTCGAGCAGTCGCCGGGCGGCCCCCTCGCCGCGGTGTGCCGGCGCCACGTACGTGCCCCACACGATGGCCTTGTGCCGCGACTTCACCTTCCCTTCCTGCATGCATCCAGCGAAGCCGACGAGAGCTTCGCCGGCGAACGCGCCGAACACCACGCGCCCGACCGGCGATCGCGACGGCGTGAGCCGCTGGGCAATGGTGTCCAGGGAGAGAACGAGGTCCTCGGCGTACGTCGAGCCGAAGGCCTGAGGGCACTCGCGAAGTCCCTGGAGCCGGATCGCCTGAAACACCGCGGCGTCCTCGGGACCGAGTTGGCGAATGGAGACGGACATCGTCTATCCGGTGAATGCTGGCTCGCCGACGCCGAAGCTCGCCCGACGAAGGCGGGCCTCGAGCGCGGCGGAGCCGTCAGGTCGATGCACGCTGCCCCGGGCTCCCGCTAGCGCCGCGTGAACGCGAGCTCGAGCCCGAGCGCGAGCAAGATGCCGCCGGTGAGCCGCTCGCGCCACACGGCGAACCGGCCGGTCCGCGCCAGGCGCCGCCGCGCGCGAGCGGCCGCTCCTCAGGTCGCGCCGCTGGCGAGCCAGCGCTGCTCCTGGTACACGGTGAAGCGGTGACGGTCGTAGAGGCGCCGAGCCTCCTGGGCCTCACGCGCGATCGCCGAGATCGCGGGCGCGTCGCTGGCTGTCGCTGTGCGGGTCATGGTGGCGGGAAGCTGCGGACGAGAACCGCGCTCAATCGAAGTCGCTGTAGCCGCCGAGCGCGCCGCAGTGGCGGCAGCGGAACACGTACGCGGTAGGACTCGAGTCGGCGTCGAGCGCGGCGAGGTAGGCGCGCCACTCCTCGCCCTCGAACCCGATCTCCAGCCG
>DASUXC010000128.1:0-11190 GCA_036378095.1 Gemmatimonadaceae bacterium
ACGACATTCTCAGGTACGCGCAGTGATTGGGGGGTAGGGGCCGGGGGCTGGGGGCCGGGGGGGGGAACGGCGGGGGTGGCGAGCGGCGGGACGGCACACCCCGATGGCCCTCTCCCCGCTGTGCCCTGTCGTGGACATTCCCGGTTCCCTTCTCCCCATCCCCGCCTCATCCCCCCCGGCCCCGACCCCCGACCCCTGGCCCCTAGCTAACCCGCGTACTCCGCGCTCAGGAAATCGTCCTCCCGCACCACCACGCGCGTCACCCGCGCCGGTCCCGGGACCGCCGCCTGCACCCGCTCGAAGATGAACCGCGCGAGGTTCTCGCCGGTGGGCACGAGGCGGCCGTCGGCGAACTCCGGAACCTCGAGGTTGATGTTGCGGTGGTCGAACCGGTCGCGCACCTCGCGCGCGAGCACGCCGTCGAGCGCGCCGAGGTCCACGATCATCCCCGTGGTCTCATCGATGGGGCCGGAGAGCGTGACGTCGCACGCGTAGCTGTGCCCGTGGAAGTTGAGGTTGGCGCAGGCGCCGAACACTTCCCGGTTGCGCTCGTCCGACCAGTCGGGGCGGTGATAGCGATGCGCGGACGCGAACGTCACGCGGCGGGTGAGCGAGGCGGTTGCCATGTCGCCGCGTAATCTGTCGCGCCCGCGCGTCGCGCGGGAGGGCGCGCCGACGGAGCGTCAGCGCCGCTCGTCCGGGGGACCGGTGTCGGGCTCGCTCGGGTAGCGCCCCTCGGGCGTGGGCGTGTCCGGCGCCTCCCACGCCTCCCCGTCCTCGATGGCGCTCTCCAGGTCGTGCGTCCCGTACAGCTCGCGCTCCTCGTCCGGGTGCACGTGTCTCGACGCGGGGTCCTGCTGCAGCCGGTCGGTGCCCCCGAGCTGGTCCTCCCCGCGGGCGATCGCGTCGCCCAGGTGATCGTCGATCGCCTCCGGCTCCTCGTCGCGGCGGATGGGATCGACGAACAGCTCGTTCCGGAAGCGGGTCACGCCGATCACGTCGGTGAGCACGTGATCGGCGATGCGCCGCTCGGTCTCCGTCCCCACCCGCCCGGCGAGCACCACCTCGCCGTTCGTGACCTCGACGAGGATGTTGTCCGCATCGAGCGTGTCGTACTCGGCGAGCTCCTCGCGAATCAGGTCCCGAAGCTCGGCATCGCTGAGGTCGTCCAGTTCGTACATGTCCTCGAAGTCGCGAGTCATCGGGATCTGCTCCTGCGGCCTAACGGGAGAAGAGGTAGGATACCCCGAGCGTCAGCGCCGCGTTGTGGGTCCACTGGTTGGTCGGTGCGTTCGTCGGGAGAACGGATTCGCCCGTCGCCGTCTCCACGGTGTACGCCGAGGGATACGAGAGCTGGAAGAGGTAGTCCGACACCTCCGCGCGCACCGACCAGTTGCTTCGCGTCACGTAGCGGAGGCCGCCCCCGAAGGTGAGTGCAAAGGGAGTGCCGACCCTGAACCCGCCGACGTCGCGGTTGGCGCCCGCGTCGGACGCGACCCCGATGCCGAACCCGACGGCCGGCACGAGCCCGTGCCAGCTCTTCTGCCCCGTGAGGTTGAGATCGAGGCCCACGGTGGCGAGGTACAGCGGGACGGAGACGTCGCCGAGGTTGCGCGTGTCGGACCCCTTGGTGGGATCGACCACCGTGCGCGTGCTCGACACGCGGGCGAACCGGCCCGCGAACTCCACGGGGCCGCCGAGCCGGATGGAGTAGCGGAGGCCGGCCAGCGCGCCCCCCCGCGGGCCCACGCCGGCGTTGCCGGCGTTGCCGCCGAACCAGCCGCCGTACACCGTCAGCTCCTGCTTGTACGGCACGTCGTGGTACGGGCTCTGCTCGGGCACGTGCCCCACCTGGGCGCGCGCCGGTGCCGCGGTGACGCCGAGCGCGGATGCGCCGAGCAGGGAGGCGCCGAGCAGCGCGAGGATCGAGGCGAGCTTCACGAGCGGACTCCCAGGTCTCTGAGGTCGATCCCGGTCATCTCGGTGGGTCGTTCCACGCCGAGCATCGCCAGGATGGTTGGTCCAACGTCCCGCAGCGCGCCGCCGCCGCGCAGCGGGCGATCGCCATCGGGGTCCACGATCACGAGCGGAACGGGATTGGTGGTGTGCGCCGTGTGCGGCCCGCCGGTCTCGGGGTCGATCATCATCTCGCAGTTGCCGTGGTCCGCCGTCACGATCACGCGCGCCTTCACCGACTCGGCGGTGGCGAGCACGCGGGAGAGGCACCGGTCCACCACCTCCACCGCCTCGATGGCGGCGGGGATCACCCCGGTGTGCCCGACCATGTCGCCGTTGGCGTAGTTGCAGAGGATGAAGTCGTGGTCGCGCGCCTCGATCGCGCGGCAGAGCACGTCGGTCACCCCGGCCGCGCTCATCTCCGGCGCGAGATCGTACGTGGCCACCTTCTGGCTCGGCACCAGCTCGCGCACCTCGCCCTTGTACGGGACCTCGAAGCCGCCGTTGAAGAAGTAGGTGACGTGCGCGTACTTCTCGGTCTCCGCGGTGCGGAACTGCGTGCGGCCGTGGTCCGCGAGCACCTCGGCCACGATGCGCGAGAGCACGAGCGGGGGAAAGGCCACCGGCACGATGAACGTCTCGTCGTACATGGCCATCGTGGCCACGTCCACCTTGGGGCGGCCGCGCACATCGAATTCGGCGAAGTCGGGCTGGGTGAGCGCGCGCACGATCTGCCGCATGCGATCCGCGCGGAAGTTGAAGAAGATCACGCCGTCGCCATCGCGCACGGGCGCGACCGGCGCGCCGTCCCGCGTGATCACGATGGGCTTGATGAACTCATCGCGCTCGCCGCGCTCGTACGCGTCGCGGATGGCGGCCACCGGATCGGCGGCCGTCGGCCCGGCGCCGCGCACCATGGCGTCGTACCACAGCTTGGTGCGGTCCCACCGCTTGTCGCGGTCCATGCCGTAGTAGCGGCCCCCCAGCGACGCCACCACGGCGCGCCCGTCGGCGCGTCGCACGAGCTCCTCCATGAAGCCGAGCGCCGATTGCGGGAGCGTGTCGCGGCCATCGAGCAGCGCGTGGATCGCGACGCGCGGCACGCCCTCGCGCTGGGCCAGATCGATGAGCGCGAAGAGGTGCCGGTCCACGGCGTGCACCCCGCCCGTCCCGATCAGCCCCACCAGGTGCAGCGTGGAGCCGCGTGCCTTGACCGCGCGGCAGATGGCGAGGAACACCTCGTTGGTGAAGAAGGAGCCATCCTTGATGGCCGTGTCGATGCGCACGAGATCCTGCGGCACCACGCGTCCCGCGCCGAGGTTCAGGTGTCCCACCTCGCTGTTTCCCATCTGCCCTTCGGGGAGTCCTACGGCTAGACCGGAGGCGTCGAGCAGCGTGCGCGAGCGGCATCGCCAGAGCACATCCCATGTCGGCGTGTTCGCCATGGCGATCGCGTTTCCCTCGCGCTCGGGGCGGTAGCCCCACCCATCGAGCACCACCAGTACCACCGGCCGCTTTCCCGTCTTCGGCATCTTTGCTCGCGTGTGTGTTCGTCGGTAAGTTGCGGCGGCCGTCGCGTCGTCGACGCGCGCCGCGTCGTTCAAAATGTATCCGCCCTCACAGGCCCCATCCAGCGATGCGCTCCAACTGGCTCCTCTCCGCGCTGTTGCTCCCCGCGGCTCTGGGCGCGCAGTCGTCCACCGTCCGCGCCGAAACCGAGCTCCACGCCACCGCCGGCGGCGTGCGGCTCGCCACGATCAACAAGGGAACGCCACTCGCGGTGGGGCGCGCGAAGGGCGGATGGACCTCCGTCACGCTCGAGGGGTGGCTGCACGAGAGCGTGATCGGCGGCAAGCGCGACACCTTCGCGCTCTCCGCGGGCGAGGACGGCGCGCACCTGCGCGCGGACGCCAGCCGGAGCGCGAAGACGATCGCCGACCTCGAGCTGGGCATGGGGCTCGTTCGCTTGGGGAAGCGCGGCGACTGGGTGCACGTGCGGCGGCAGGCATGGGTGCGCAGCTCGGCGCTCGCGCGGGGCGAGCCGCGCGTGGCCGAGCGGCCCGCTCCGCCGGCGCGCACCGTCCCGAAGACGCCGCCAGCGAGCGCCACGGCGACGGACAGCGCCGAGGGGGATGATGCGACGACATCGTCGACCGGTGGCGGTGCCGGGACGTCGGCCGCCCTCGTCGTGGAGCACCGCGCGTCGCTGCGCCTCGCGCCGGACGGCGACACGCTCGCCACGATCTCGCCCAGGGCGCGCGTGGTCACCCTGGCGCGCGATCGCGGGTGGGTGCGCGTGCAGGTGGAAGGGTGGGTGCCCGCCACCGCGCTCGGCCCCGTGGACACCACCGTGCTCACGGCGCTGAGCGCCGCCGACCTGCGCGCCGAGCCGGAGAAGTTCCGCGGGGAGACCGTGCGATGGGAAGTGCAGAAGATCGCCCTGCAGACCGCGGATCCCCTGCGCCGCGGCTTCGCCCCCGACGAGCCGTACCTGCTCGCCCGCGGCCCGGGGAACGAGAACTCGCTCCTGTACCTGGCGCTCCCCCCCTCGCTCGTGGAGCAGGCCCGGCGCATCGAGCCGCTCGGCACTGTCACCATCACCGCGCGCGTGCGCGCGGGCCGAAGCGAGCCGTCCGGGGTACCACTGCTCGATGTGATCAGCATCACGCAGCGCTGAGGCGCTCCACGGCACTCCCCTTGCCCCTCTCGCCCGTCGCGCGCGCGACGCGCGCCGCTTCCGCATCCCGAACACGTTCCGCATGAGCTTTCGCGACTTTCGCCGCCGTCACCCGGGTTACGTCTCCGCCATCGTCACCATCATCGTCGGATTGCTCGCGCTCGACGGGTGGCTGGCGTACAAGCGGGTGACGTACGAGCGGGAGATCGCCCGCCTGCACTCGGGGATGAGTGACTTCGAGCGGAAGCGCACCGACGCCATTCTCAGCTCGCGCGAGAGGCGGTTCGGCATGATGATGCAGCTGCTCCGCCGTCAGGCGCGGTGGGACAAGGAGATCCACCTCTCCGTGTCCGTGGACTCGGCGCGGATGTACCTGGAGCGCGACGGCGCGCTGCTGCGCGAGATCCCCGTGGAGATGGGACCGGAGCGGCGCATCGGCGTCCCTCCCGACACCGTCGTCCTGGCCGTGCCGCGCGGGACGCGCTCGGTGCGGGCGGTGCTCCACGCGACCGACGACTGGGAGGTGCCGGAGTGGGTGTACCGCGATCGCGGCATCCCCGTCCCCGCCGACCGCAAGGTGAAGGGGGCACTGGGGCCGGTGGCGATCGTCCTCGACGGGGGCACGGTGGTGTACTCCCTCCCCGAGGCGGGCCCGCTCAACGACTCCGGCTACGTGCTCCCGGGGAGCGTTCGCGCGCGCGCCGAGGACCTCGAGGCCGTGGTCCCCAACCTGGGGAAGGGCACGGCGGTCTACTTCTACTAGGTCATGTTCAAGACGTTTCGCGACGATCCCAAGCACGCGTTCACGTTACTGGGCATCACGCTGCTGGTGGCGGGGGGGAGCGCGCTCCTCCTGTTCACCACGGCGCAGGTCCGCTTCCGGCGCGACA
This sequence comes from Gemmatimonadaceae bacterium, assembly GCA_036378095.1. Classification (GTDB taxonomy): domain Bacteria; phylum Gemmatimonadota; class Gemmatimonadetes; order Gemmatimonadales; family Gemmatimonadaceae; genus JADGGM01. The sequence goes on from DASUXC010000128.1 coordinate 5,524, forward strand.
TCAACCGGATCGTGTTCAACCGCAACTGGGATCTGCTCGACGAGGTGAGCCGGCACGCCGGGGTCGTGGCCGACTCGCTGCAGCAGGCGCTGGCGTCGAGCCCAGAGCCCCCCGGCGACCGGCCGTACATCGTCGTGAGCATCGCCGATCGGCGGCTCTGGTACAAGCAGGGGGACCAGACCCTGTACACCACGCGGGTGGCGGTGGGGAGCGGGAAGACGCTCGTGAAGCACGACGGGCGCGACGAGTACAAGTTCGACACCCCGCGGGGGCGGCTGGTGGTGCAGAGCAAGGAGGCCGATCCGGTGTGGGTGCCGCCGGACTGGCACTACCTGGAGCTCGCGAAGAAGAAGGGGCTGGGGATCGTGAAGCTCACGCGCGGACAGAGCATCCCGGCGTCCGACGGGTCCGTCGTCACCGTCGTCGGGAACGACGTGGTGCGAAAGTACCCGGATGGGCGGATCGCCCCCTACGAGGCGAGCGAGGGGCACGAGATCGTGGTGAACGGGAACATCGTGGTGCCGCCATTCGGGACGAACCAGCGCAAGTACGACGGCGTGCTCGGCACGCACCGGCTGAACCTCGGCGACGGTTACGCGCTGCACGGGACGGACGATCCGATGTCCATCGGGAGAGCGGTGAGCCACGGCTGCGTGCGGCTGCGCAACGAGGACATCGACTACCTGTACAGCATCGTGCCTGTCGGGACACCGGTGTTCATTTACTGACCGTTTGGTCAGTCAAGCGAGCCGGGCCATGGCCGTTGCCGGTGGACCCTGACGAGAGTCTCCCTTAAGGTTAGGCACGATCGATCCCTCGGTACTCGAGGGCTCCTTGTAAAAGGGCACGTCGGTCCCGAAGGGCCGACACGCAAAGCCAAGAGGCGGCGCCTGCGGTCGCCGCTCGTCTGGTTGCCAGGGAGGTACCCGTGCACCATCCAAAGACGCGCGCGCGGCGTGGTACCCGCGCACTCGGCTTGCTCGCCGCGGCCGGTTTGTTGGCCGTGGCGACGGGGTCCACGGTCGATCTCGATGCCCGTCCGGTTCATCGGACGACGGTTCCCAGCGCGATCGTTCCGGTCGCGCCGCCCCCACCCCCGGCGGCCCGCCTCCTGATCCTCGATTCACTGATCGGCCGCAGTGGGAAGCTTCGAGCACTCTTCGTGAGTCACTCGAAGCCGGCGTTCGCGGTATCCGCGCTCGAGCAGCTCTTCGGCGATTCCGCCGCGAGCACACCGGGCGTGTACACCGTGAGCGACAGCGGCGTGGACGGAACGTTCGCGCTGATCACCCTGCTCCCGTTCAGCGCGAAGCAGCACGGGCGCATCGGAGAGTACCGGGTCGGATACTGGCCGTACGAGCGGCGCACGCCGCGCACGCCAGCCTACGCCGACCCGGATGGGTTCATCGAGGTCACCCCGGACAACCAGGATACGCCTGTCTCGGAGCACTTCGAGCTGCGCGATTTCCTCACTCACGATCAGCAGGACGTGTGGCCGAAGTATCTGGTGCTCGATCCGCGGCTGGTGGACAAGCTGGAGCTGGTGATCGAGGACCTGAACGCCCACGGTGTGCCGGTACGGCACATGACCGTGATGTCCGGCTTCCGCACGCCGCAGTACAACATCAGGGGCGTCGGGGAAGGGGGGCGCGCGCGCGACAGCCGTCACCAGTATGGTGACGCCGCCGATGTGTTCGTGGACGACGACGGCGACGGGCGCATGGACGACCTGAACCACGACGGCCGGATCGACTGGCGCGATGCGCGGGTGATCCGGAGCGCGGTGGATCGGGTGGAGTCCGAGCATCCGGAGCTGGTGGGCGGCGTGGGGCTGTATCGCGCCACGGCGGCGCACGGACCGTTCGCGCACGTGGATGCGCGAGGCAACCGCGCCCGTTGGGGAATGGGTTGAGGGCTCCGGATAACCGACCAACCGACGCAGTACCAGCGACAACTCGAGCAGGAACGGACGCACCGGCGATGGGCCGGCGCGCGGCGCGCGCGACCACGTTCATCGTGGCGCTCGCGTCGGCCGTCGGGTTCGTCACGGTGTACCAGCCGCCGCGCGCGCTCGCGAGAGCGCCCTTCGGCGATCACGTTCCGCTCGACAGCATGATGCCGAGGGCCGTGCTCGCCAGGTCGGCCTTCGGTCGCAGCGGCGCCCTGCAGGTGCGCTTCGCGCTTCCCGGGGAGCGCGTGAACTACCCGCTCGAGCTGCAGGGGGACACGGCGCGGCTCGACTACGCCTGGGAGCGCCTCACCGATTCGCTCCCCGCCGCCGCGCTCCGCGTCTTCACCGGCGACTCGCTCGTGGTGCCGGCCGATCCCGGGTTCTATCAGCTCGCGCTGGTGCGGAACGGGATCCGCCGCGTGGTGGACGGCCTGACGCTGGCCGTGCTCGTCCCCTTCGATGAGAAGAAGGGACCGCTGCTCGACGGGTACCGGATCGGCACCTACCGGGCCGAGCGACACCGCGATGCGGACGTGGATCTCCCGGCGGGGTTCGTCAAGGTCACGGCCAGCGAGGCCGACCTCCAGATCACGAAGCACCTCCGCCTCTCCGACTTCCTCACGCACGACGGGCAGGATGGCTGGCCGCGCTACGCGGCGGTGAACCCGCGCGTGCTGGACAAGCTCGAGCTGGTGGTGGAGCGGATCGCGCACCGGCTGGGCGAGCGCACGCCGGAGGTGGAGCTGGAGGTCCACTCCGCCTATCGGACCCCGGCGTGGAACCGGCGCGTGCCGCGCGCGGCGCGCGACAGCCGGCACCAGTACGGGGACGCGGTGGACGTCGCCATCGACGCCAACGCGGACGGGCGGATGGACGCGCGGGACGCGCGGCTCGTGGCCGCCGCCGTCGACTCGGTCGAGGCGGAGTACCCGGACCTGGTGGGGGGGATGGGGGTGTATACCAGCGGGAGATATCGCCATCCTTACGTGCACATCGATGCACGGGGCAAGCGCGCGCGCTGGCGCGGCTGACGCCCGCCAACCGGGGATGGGGAGATGAACGAGCTCTTGCGGGACCGGATCCTCCGGAAGCTGGAGACGCTGCCTGACGAGCGCGGCTATCAGGTGCTCGACTACGTCGAGTTCCTGGAGTCGCGCTACGCGGACAAGACCGCACAGTCGCCGAACGTGTTCCAGCGCTTCGCCGAGGGGGTGGAGGACAGCCTCCGAGCCGGCCGCGTGTCGGCGTCGACGATCGCCGAGACGATGGGGCTGCTGAACAAGGCGATGGGGGTGCTGTCCGACGTCGCCGCGGCCGGCAAGTCGGTGGCGTCGGACGTGGTCACCGCGGCGACGCGCGGCACGTCCCGTGCGACGGCCGAGCGTGGCGCGGCGGAGCAGACGCCCCCGCCACAGACGCCGTCCACGGCGCCGCCCGATGCCACCCCGAGCAATGGAGAGTCCGCCACGTGACCATCCGCGCCGAGCGTTTCCCCGACCGGGATGCGCCACGCCAGCGCCACGGTGCGCGCCACGGCGCGCGCCACTCGCACTCCCCGCGCCGTCGGGCGAAGCGCACGCTGCTCGACGTCATCCGGCAGATCCCCTCGTACCTGCGCCTCCTCCGCGGGCTGCTCACCGACGGGCGCGTGTCGCGGCTGGACAAGGCGCTGGTGGTCGGGGCGATCCTGTACATCATCACGCCGATCGACCTGCTCCCGGACTTCATCCCCTTCCTGGGGCAGGTGGACGATGTCTACATCCTCGTCCTGGCGCTGCAGCGGCTGATCTCGCACGCCGGGGTCGACGTGCTCGAGGCGCACTGGAGAGGGGATCCGCGGGACCTCACCCCGTCCGCTCTCCGCTCCACCCTCATGGCGGCGACGATGTTCCTCCCCGGAGGGATCAGGAGGCGGCTCAGGAGGCGCGTGCGGTGACGGGGCGGACGCCGCGAGGGGAAGCCGGCGAATTGCCAGGCGAGGGCACGGGCCGCTTCACCCCCCGTGCCCTTGCTCATCCTGGCGGTTCCGTCTAGCTTTCGCCATGGCTACCAGAACTCGAACACCGCTCAGGCCCGCCGTCTCCGAGCACCCGGAGGGCGGGCCTTCGCGCATCGATGACGCTCGCGTGAACGGCAACAGCCGCGTGCGCATCGAGAGCGCTTTGACCTTCGACGACGTCCTGCTCGCGCCCCGCCACTCCACCACCCACCCCAAGGACGTCTCCACCACCTCGCGCTTCACCACCGGGATCTCGCTCAACGTCCCGCTCGTCTCCGCGGCCATGGACACGGTCACGGAGTCGGAGATGGCGATCGCGATGGCGCGCGCCGGCGGAATCGGGGTGATCCACAAGAACATGTCCATCGACCGGCACGCGGCCGAGGTGGACCGGGTGAAGCGGTCGGAGAGCGGGATGATCCTGAATCCGATCACCCTCGCCCCCGACGCCACCCTGCGAGAGGCGAACGCGCTCATGATGCGCTTCAAGATCTCGGGGGTGCCGATCGTCGACCGGGAGGGGCGGCTCGTCGGGATCATCACCAACCGCGACCTGCAGTTCGAGCGCAACCTCGACCGGCCGCTGCACGACGCGATGACCAAAGACCGGCTCGTCACGGCGCCGGTGGGGACGACGCTGGAGGAGGCGGAGCGGATTCTGGGACGCCACCGGATCGAGAAGCTCCCCGTGGTGGACGAGACGGGGAAGCTGCGCGGGCTGATCACGGTGAAGGACATCCACAAGCGGCGGCAGTACCCCAACGCGAACAAGGACCAGCACGGCCGCCTTCGCGTGGCGGCGGCGCTCGGGGCGGGGGGCGACTTCCGCGAGCGCGCGGCGGCGCTCGTCGCCGCGGGCGTGGATGCGCTGGTGATCGACACGGCGCACGGACACGCCGAGGCGGTGCTCCGGGCCACGGCGGAGATTCGCGAGCTCTTCCCCGACATCGAGCTGATCGCCGGGAACGTCGCGTCGAAGACCGGGGCGGCGGCGCTGGTGGAGCGCGGGGTGAACGCGGTGAAGGTGGGCGTGGGCCCCGGCTCGATCTGCACCACCCGGGTGGTGACGGGGGTCGGGGTGCCGCAGCTCACGGCGATCTTCGACGCGGTGGAGGGCGCGGGGGACATACCCGTGATCGCCGACGGCGGGATCAAGTACTCGGGGGACATCGTCAAGGCGCTCGCGGCCGGGGCATCGAGCGTGATGATGGGGTCGATGCTCGCTGGGACGGAGGAGAGCCCCGGCGAGTCGTTCCTGCTCGAGGGGCGGCGCTTCAAGATGATCCGCGGGATGGGGAGCCTGTCGGCCATGCAGGACGGGAGCGCCGACCGGTACTTCCAGGAGGGGGAGATGTCGCCGAAGAAGCTCGTCCCCGAGGGGATCGAGGGGCGGGTCCCGTACAAGGGCCCGGTGGGCGACGTGATCTTCCAGATGGTCGGCGGCCTGCGAAGCGGGATGGGGTACGTGGGGTGCGCCGACATCGACGAGCTGCGGACGCGCACCGAGTTCGTGCGGATCACGCCGGCCGGGCTGCGCGAGTCGCACCCGCACGACGTGACGATCACCCGCGAGGCGCCGAACTACTCGCTCTGACGCGGGGGGCGGGGCTCGGGGTGCGTGGCGCGGGGTGCGTGAGCACATGGACCGAGCGACGAGGGGGCCGGCGGTTGCCGGCCCCCTCGTCGCGTTCCATACTCCTCCGCACCCCGCACCCCG
>DASUXC010000129.1:0-33307 GCA_036378095.1 Gemmatimonadaceae bacterium
GTCGCGCGCATCGCGCTCGTCGCGGGGCGTCTGCCGGATTCGTCGGCGTGGACGGCAGGTCCGCTCGGGTTGTCGCCGGAAATCCTGGTGAACCGCGAATTCGCGCGCCAAGTCTGGCCCGGCGGCAACGCGATCGGGGCGCGCGTGCGACCGGCGTGGCACCCGCCGGGTCGACCGCCGGAGCCGTGGTCGACCGTCGTCGGGATCGTCGACGACACCCGCATGCCCGAGGTCCGGGGGAATGTGGCGGCGATGCAGGTGTACAGCCTCGTCCCGCCGGTGCTCGGGGACGTGCCGTTCGTGGTGCGCACCGCGATGTCGGGAGATGTGACCGCGCCGATGATCAAGCACGCGATCGCCTCCGTCGACCCGGGCATCTTCGTGCGCCCGATGCTCTCCGGCGACACCTATCTCCGCAACGGCCTGGCGCCCACGCGCTTCGCCATGGCGCTGCTCACCGCGTTCGCAGTCGTCGCGCTCGTGCTCGCCGCGGTCGGCCTCTACGGGGTGATCGCGTACGGCGTGAGCCAGCGCACGCGGGAGATCGGCATCCGCCTCGCGCTCGGGGCGGAGCCGCGGACGGTCGTGGCGCGAGTGGTCGGCGGCGGACTCCGACTCACCGCAGTCGGCGTCGCGGTCGGGGGCGCGGCCGCGATCGCGACGACGCGCGTGCTCGCGAGCCTGCTGTACGAGGTGCGCCCGGCCGATCCACTCACGTTCGGGGCGATCGCCCTGCTCATCGTCGTCATCTCGCTCGGGGCGTCGTACATCCCGGCGCGCCGCGCGCTCCGCATCGACCCCGCCGAGACGCTGCGGGCGGACTGAGCATGAGAGCGCCACGCGCTCGGCGCGGCGCTCGAAACGTACCGGATCGACACCGGTCGCTACCCGACCACCGTGACCGTGCGTCGCGGACAGGCTTCGGACGGAGCGCACCGCACGCGCCAGGCACGGTTCTCGCGCGCTCCCGTGCCAGGGAGGCCACGTGCTCTGGGTTCTCATTCTCTGTTGGCCGCTGGGCGCCTGCCTCATCGTCGCCGCGATCGTGGTCGAGTTCGCGTACAGGCGAACCGCGCTCGCCGTGGCGATGTTCGTCGTCGGGGCGGCCGTGATCGGGTGGGCCGTGCGCACGGGGCTCGCGACCGCCGAGCGAGTGCACGGCGTGCGGGTGGACGTGCCGCGATGAGCGGCGGGTGGGGAAAGTGAAATGGCGGGGCGCCCACGAGGGCGCCCCGCCATTCATCACACCGGGGGTTCAGCGCGTTTTCGAGATCGCGCGCGAGTGCGTTCGACGGACGTGTACCCCGACGACCCCCCGCTCACACGTCCAGGTTCCGCACGAACTTCGCGTTCGACTCGATGAACTGCCGCCGCGGCTCGACGTCGTCGCCCATGAGTGTCTGGAACACGCGGTCGGCCTCCACCGCGTCTTCCATGTCCACCTTGAGCAGGGTGCGCCGCTCGGGGTCCATGGTGGTGTGCCAGAGCTGCTCGGGGTTCATCTCGCCCAATCCCTTGTAGCGCTGGATCACCACGTTCCCGCGCCCGTCGTTCCCGAGCCGCTCGGCGAGCATGTCGCGCTCCGCCTCGTCGTACGCGTAGTGCTCCTCCTTCCCCTTGGCCACGCGGAAGAGCGGGGGCTGCGCGATGTAGACGAACCCGGCATCGATCAGCTCGGGCATCTGCCGGAAGAAGAACGTGAGCAGCAGCGTCCGGATGTGCGCGCCGTCCACGTCCGCGTCGGTCATGATGATGATCTTGTGGTAGCGCGCCTGGTCGAGCTGGAAGTCGTCCTTGATCCCCGTGCCGATGGCCGTGATGATCGTGCGGATCTCCTCGTTGGAGAGCACCTTGTCGATGCGCGCCTTCTCGACGTTGATGATCTTGCCGCGCAGCGGGAGGATCGCCTGGAACTGGCGGTTGCGCCCCTGCTTGGCCGAGCCGCCGGCCGAGTCGCCCTCCACGAGGTAGATCTCGCAGAGCGACGCATCGGTGAGGGAGCAGTCGGCGAGCTTGCCCGGGAGCACGTTCCCGTCGAGCGCCGACTTCTTGCGGGTGAGATCGCGCGCCTTGCGCGCCGCCTCGCGCGCCCGCGCCGCCGACACCGCCTTCTCGACGATGATGTTGGCCGACCGCGGGTGCTCCTCGAGGTACGCGGCGAGGTACTCGTTCACCACCGTCTTGACCGCGCTCTCCGCCTCGGAGTTGCCGAGCTTCGTCTTGGTCTGCCCCTCGAACTGCGGCTCGCGCACCTTCACCGACAGCACCGCCGTGAGCCCCTCGCGCACGTCGTCGCCGCTCAGCGTGAAGTCCGCCTTCTTGAGGAAGTTCCCCTTCTTCGCGTACTCGTTGATCACGCGCGTGAGGGCGCTCTTGAAGCCGGTGAGGTGCGTCCCGCCCTCGTGCGTGTTGATGTTGTTGACGAAGGAGAAGATGTTCTCGTTGTAGCTGTCGTTGTACTGCAGCGCGACCTCGATGGCAATGTCGTCGCGCTCCGCCTCGATGTAGACGACGTCCGCGTGCAGCGGCTTGCGGCTCGCGTTCAGGTGGACGACGAACTCCTTGAGCCCACCCTTCGCGTGGAAGGTCTCCTGCTTCTGCTGCCCCTCGCGCTCGTCCGTGAGGACGATCGTGATCCCCTTGTTCAGGAACGACAGCTCGCGCAGACGCGCGGCGAGCGTGTCGTACTTGTACACGAGCTCGGTGAAGATCAGGTGGTCGGGCTTGAACCACACGGTGGTCCCCGTGTCGTTCTTATTCACCTTGCGCAGCGTCTTGAGCTTGGTGGTGGTGTTGCCGCGGGCGAAGTCCATGTAGTGCTCCTGCCCATCGCGCTTCACCCACACCTTGAGGTGCTCGGAGAGCGCGTTCACCACCGACACGCCGACGCCGTGCAGACCGCCCGACACCTTGTACGTGTTCTTGTCGAACTTCCCGCCCGCGTGCAGCACCGTGAGCGCCAGCTCCACGGCGGGCATCTTCTCGGTGGGGTGGATCCCCACGGGGATGCCGCGGCCGTTGTCGGCCACGGTGATCGAGTTGTCCGCGTGAATCGTGACCTCGACCCGGTCCGCGTAGCCAGCCAGCGCCTCGTCGATGGAGTTGTCCACGACCTCGTACACGAGATGGTGGAGCCCTCGCTCCGATGTCGAGCCGATGTACATGCCGGGGCGCTTCCGAACCGCCTCGAGCCCCTTCAATACCTGAATCTGCCCGGCGTCGTACTGCGCCGGCTTGGTCGCTGTCTTGGCCATGTCCGCCCTGTTCCGCTGGGAATCGCCGTACCGAAAAAATACCGAATCGCCCGCCGTCGGGCAATCCTCTCAATGTAACCTAAATTCCTGTAAATTCAACCATTTAGGGCACTCGAGCCGAGCCCGGCACGGAGCCGTCGCCCGAGCCCCGAACCGAGCTCTCCCGAACGCCCCGCCGGAGGGTCCGGTGCCCCCGAACGCGGCACGGGGCGCGCGGCTTTGCCGCGCGCCCCGCGCATTCCCTCCGCACCCGCTCGCTACTGCTGGCAGGCGCCCTTCGGGTCCGGCTTCGGGTGATCGACCACGACGCGATGATCCAGGTTCGCGACGTGCTGCGCGACATCGTCCACCAGGTTGACGACGCGCGCCATGTGCTCGTAATCGATGTACTCCGGCTCGTCCGTCACCTGGTGGTAGTCCGAGTGCAGCCCGGTGGTGAAGAACGTGATCGGAATCCCGTACCGGGCGTACTCGTAGTGGTCGCTCCGGCAGTAGATGTTGGCCGGGTGCCCGTTCGCGTCGATCGAGTAGTCGAGCACGAGGTCGTGCTTCCCCTCCTTGTTCACCCGCTCGATGATGTCGCCGAGCTCGGTGGACAGCCGGCGCGAGCCGACGAGCTGCACGTACCCCGGGCCGCCGTGGATCGGCGCTCCCTCCTTCGTGCGCCCGGTCTCGTCGTACGCGTCGCCGCGCCCGATCATGTCCATGTTGAGCTGCGCCACGATCGAGTCGCGCGGCACCGTGGGGTGGTCGGTGAACCACGCCGATCCGAGCAGCCCCTTCTCCTCGCCCACGTGCCACACGAAGAGGATCGACCGCTTCGGCTTCTTCTTCATCGACGAGATGTGCTGCGCGATCTCGAGCACGCTCACCGACCCGGAGCCGTCATCGTCGGCGCCGTTGTTGATCGAGTCGGGGCGCGCCGTGCCCGGGTGCTTCGCGCGGTAGGCGGCGAGCAGGCTGTCCACCTCCGACTGCTGCTCGGGCGTCGCCTCCTTGTCGCCGTCGTCCGCCCCCTCGGGGCGCACGACGTGGTTCCACACGCGGATGGAGTCGTGGTCCACCGCCATCCGGCCGATCCCGATGTGGTCGTTGTGCGCGCCGATGGCGACGTACTCGCCGCGCAGCTTCGGGTCGCTCCCCCTGACGATCCCGACGACGTTGCGCGCGGGGAAGGGGACCGGGGTGAGGGTGTAGGTGGCGTTCACCGACGCGACGGCGCCGGTGGCGCCCGGCGCGAGCTGCGCGACCGGCGTGGTGAAGAGCTTCGCCGCCGCCGCGTTGCTGATCAGGAACGCCGCGTGCCTGCTCTCCATCGCCGGATCGTTGACGAACGTCACCGGGCGCTGGAAGTACGGGATGTACTGCTTGGGGAGGCTGTCGAGCACGATGAGCGCCACCGCCGCGGCGGTGGAGTCGGCGTACTTGCCGCGGCGCGCCGAGCGGAGCGCCGAGAGCCCCTGCGGCACGGAGTACACCACGAGCTTCCCCTTCGCCTGCTCCTCGCTGAGCGCGTGCGCCGAGTCGCCCCAGTCACCGCCGTACACCACCTGCATCGCCGAGTCCTTCACCGAGGCGGGTCCCAGCGGGAGGAAATCGGCGAACGGCGTGAGCGCGGTCCCGCCGACGGCGAACGTCGGCTCGCCATCGAGCGCTCGCGTCACGAGCGGGATGGTCTGGAAGTAGGTGCCGCTGTCCCCGGCGGGCTCGAGCCCCATCTTCTTGATCTCGGACGCGATGTAGTCGGTCCCCTTCACGTTTCCCGCCGTCCCCGCCTCGCGCCCCTGCATGGAGTCGTCGGCGAAGATGTAGAGCCGCGTCATGAGGTCGCCCGCGGTGATCGCCGGCGTGGTGGGCACCGGTGTGTGCGTGCGGGGGAGCGTCGTCTCCGGAAGGGGAACGACGCCGCCGCTCTCGGCCGGCGGGACGGCCGGCGCCTGCTGGGCGGAGGCCGCCGTCGGAACGGCGACTGCGGCCGCGAGCGCGAGTCGAACGAGATGAGCTTTCATGGTCCTCTGCGGGATGTCGGAAAACGGCCGGCGCGGCGGCCATCGCGGCGCCGCGCTCGGGGCACGAATATGCGTGGGAACCTGGTTCAGGACTACCCTGCGGGCACCGGGGGCGTTCCAGAGACACGGCTGTCGGCCATCGGCCATCGGCTCTCGGCTACGGCACACGCGGGGAGCCCTCCGTGCGGGGCAGTGACCGATGGCCGAGAGCCGAGAGCCGACAGCCGCGTCCAGGCCCTCTCACTTCCCCCCCCGCATCAACCGCCAGTGGATCCGCGCCACCTTCCCGCGCTCCGCGCCCTCGCGCGCGTTGAGCGCGGCGAGGAGCTGCGGCTCCATGAGCGACAGCTCCGTCATCCAGGCGTTGGTGCGCACCGCCACGAACAGCGTGCCGTCGCGGGCGATGGACAGCGGCTCGGTCACCGCCGCGATCTGCTCGCCCACGAGCCCCGCCCACTCCGGGACGATCGACGCCTGCTCCACGCGCGCGGCGAGCCCCGACTGGTCGAGAAAGCTCGCCAGCGCGTCCGCGAGCGGCTCGGGCTTCCGCTTGCGCTGCGTCACCGCTCCGCCCGCGCCAGCGCGCCCGCGCCGATGCGCCACCGCTCGAGGCGCGTGAGCCCCGGGGGGATGTCCCCCTCGCGCGGCACCGCCAGCACCGTCTGCCCGCGCCCCTCCGCGTTGAGCAGGTCGAGGATGCGCCCCGCGCGGCGCGCATCCAGCTCGGCGAACGGGTCGTCGAGCAGCACCACGGGCTCGCTCCCGGCGTGCGCGCGCAGCGTCGCCGCCTCGAGCAGGCGGAGCGCGATCGCCGCCGTGCGCTGCTGCCCCGCCGAGCCGTAGGCCCGGAGGTCGTGGTCATCGAGGGACAGGGCGAGGTCGTCGCGATGCGGGCCGACGTGGGTGAGCCCGCGGCGCACGTCGAGCGCGCGCTTGCGCTCGAGCGCCTGCGCGAGCGCCTGGGCGATGTCCCCCGCCGGCTCGAGCGCGCTCACGTAGCGCATGCGCGCCGCGCCCCGCTCGCCGATCGCCGCGCACAGCTCGCCGTAGTGCGGCGCGTGCCCCTCGACCCACTCGCGCCGCGCGCGCCAGAGCGTCGCGCCGTGCTCGGCGAGCGCCGGCTCCCACACCGCCGCGCGCTGCTCCACCGTCCCCCGCGCCGCGGCTCGCGGCTCGCGCAGCGCCGCGTTGCGGTGCGCGAGCGCCGTGCGGTAGCGCTGCAGCGCCATCAGGTAGGGGCGCGAGGTGAGCGCGAGCATGACGTCCAGGTAGCGGCGCCGCACGCTCGGCGCGCCGGCGACCAGCTCGGCATCGCGCGGAGAGAAGATCACCGCCGGGAACGACCCGAGCGCGTCGGTGAGCCGCTCGGGCTCCGCGCCGTCGAGCCTCACGCGCTTGCGACGCCCCGCCTTCTCGAATCCCACCGACACCTCGTGCACGCGCGCCCCATGGACTTCGGCGGCGAGGTGGAACCCGGCCGCGCCGAACGATACCAGCTCCTGGTCGCGCGCGCCGCGGAAGGACCTGAGGAGCTGCAAGTAATGAATGGCCTCGAGGAAGTTCGTCTTCCCCTGGCCGTTCTCGCCGATCAGCGCCAGCCCGTCGGGCGGGGGGGCGAGATCGACGCGGCGCAGGTTGCGGAAATCGCGGATGGCGAGACGGTGCAGCCACACGCGGAGTCCGGCGGGCGCGCTCGGCAGCGGTGCGGCCATGCCGGTCACGCGCCCCTCACCGCCCGGTGAACCGCGCCGCGCGCTTTTCCAGGAAGGCGCGCATCCCTTCGCGCATGTCCTCGGTGGAGGCGAGGAGCCCGAAGTGGTCCGCCTCCAGCGACAGCCCCTCGTCGAGCGACGTCTCCATGCCGCGGTTCACCGCCTGGATGCACAGCGCCACGGCGAGCGGACCCTGGGCCAGGATCTGGCGCAGCATCCGCCCCGCCTCGCCGAGGAGCGACGCCTGCGGCACCACCCGGTTGACGAGACCGATGCGGTGCGCCTCCGCCGCGTCGATCATCTCGCCGGTGAGGATGAGCTCCAGGGCGCGCCCCTTCCCGACCAGGCGGGGGAGCCGCTGCGTGCCTCCGTACCCGGGCCCGATGCCGAGCTTCACCTCGGGGAGCCCGAGCCTGGCGTTCTCCGACGCGATCCGGATGTGACAGGCGAGCGCCAGCTCGCAGCCGCCGCCGAGGGCGAAGCCGTTGACCGCGGCGATCACCGGCTTGGCGGACCGCTCGAAGCGGGAGAACACCGCCTGCCCGCGCCGCGCGCGGTCGCGCCCGTCGATCGGACCCTGCGATGCCAGCTCGGCGATGTCGGCGCCGGCCACGAACGCCTTGGCCCCGGCGCCGGTGAGGATCACGCCCGCGATGTCGTCGCGGCGCGCGACGAGGTCGATCGCCTCGCCGAGCTCGGCGATGGTCTCATCGTTGAGCGCGTTGAGCTTCTCGGGGCGGTTGACCGTGATGGTCGCGACGCGGTCGTCGACGTCGAAGGAGAGGGTGGAGAAGGTCATGATCGGGTGTGGGATCGGGCGAGGACGGACTCTGTAATGTACTCCGGCGAGTGGGTGGGGCATACTAGGGCGCGGTGGGAAGTCGCGGCTGTCGGCCATCGGCTCTCGGGAAGACACGGCTGTCAGCTGTCGGCTCTCGGCCATCGGCTCTCGGCTACGGCCCAGCGTAGAGAGCTCGCGGGGTGTGCCGCAAGCCGAGAGCCGATGGCCGATGACCGACAGCCGTGTCCCGACCGCCGTGTCCCGACAACCGGGTCTTCCGCCGCGAGCCCCGTCTCGTCACCCCGGATCGTTTTTTGCGCCGGGCAGCGGGGCGATGAGCACACGCTGGATCACGCGCCACGGTGGGAAGAGTACCGGGTTCCGCTACGTCGACGCGGCGGGGCGGCCGGTCCGCGACCGGCGCACGCTCGCGCGGATCGAGGCGATGCGCATCCCCCCCGCGTGGCAGGACGTGCACATCGCCGCGAGTCCGCGCGCGCAGCTCCAGGCCTGGGGGATCGATGCCCGCGGCCGCAAGCAGTATCGATACCACGAGAACGCCGTGCGCACGCGCGAGGCGCGGAAGTACTACCGGGTGCGGCGCCTCGCCCGCGACCTGCCGCGCATCCGCGACGCGCTCCTCCGCGACCTCACCCGCGGCACCCCGCGCGACCGCGTGGCCGCGGCCGTGGTACGGCTCATCAGCAAGGGATTCTTCCGCATCGGGAGCGAGCGGTACGTGCGGGAGAACAACACGTACGGCCTCGTCACGCTGCACAAGCGGCACGTGCGGGTGGCCGGCGACGCCATCGAGTTCGACTACAAGGGGAAATCGGGGAAGGAGCAGCGCCACGTCGTGGTGGACCGCGCGCTCGCCCGCTTCGTCGCGCGGCTGCTCGAGAGCCCCGGCACGCGGCTCTTCCGGTGGCGGGACGACGAGGGGGCGTGGCACGACCTCGGCGCGCGCGACGTGAACGACTACCTGCGCCGCCTCACCGGCGTGCGCTACACCGCCAAGGACTTCCGGACGTGGGGGGGAACGGTCCGCGTCGCGACGGTGCTGGCCGACCTCGGTCCCCCGGCGAGCGAGCGCGAGGCGAAGCAGAACGTGGTGACGGCCATCCGGCTCGTGGCGGCGGAGCTGGGGAACACGCCGGCCATCTGCCGCGCGTCGTACGTGCACCCGATCGTGCTCGCGCGGTACGTGGACGAGGGGGAGACGATCGCGCTCCCGCGGCACCCGCGCCCGCGCCGCGACCGGGGAGGGCACTACCCCGAGGAGCGCGCGCTCATCCGCTTCCTCGACCGGTGGTTCCCCGAGCGGCGGCGAACGCTTCGCCCGGAGATGCGCGTGGCGGCGTGAGTCGGGTCCCCGTCCCGCCGCGCCCCTCCGGTCGCTACGTTAGAGCCGTGCCCCCCATCGAAGCCGTTCGCTGGTCGCCGGCCGGCGACGCCGTTCGCATCATCGACCAGACGCTCCTCCCCGACCGGTGCGAGGAGCGCGATCTGCGCACGCTCGACGACGTGTGCGACGCGATCGCGCGCCTCGCCGTGCGCGGGGCGCCGGCCATCGGGATCGCCGGCGCGATGGGACTCGCCGCGTCGCTCGCGCCATTCGCCGCCGAGCCGCCGGCGCGCTTCCGCGAGCGACTGGCCGAGCACGCGAGCCGCATTCGCGAGACGCGCCCCACGGCGGTGAACCTGGGGTGGGCGATCGATCGGCTGCTCGCGCGAGCCGGGGGCGCCGGCGGCTCGGCGGATGCGATCCTCGCCGCGCTGCGCGAGGAGGCCACCCTCCTGCTGGAGGAGGATCGCGCGATGTGCCGGCGCATCGGCGAGCACGCGCTCCCGCTCCTCCCCGATGGCGCGCGCGTGCTCACGCACTGCAACGCCGGCGCGCTCGCCACCGGCGGGATCGGCACCGCGCTCGCGCCCGTGTACCTCGCGGCCGAGCGCGGCCGGCGCGTGGAGGTGTGGGCGGACGAGACGCGCCCGCTGCTCCAGGGGAGCCGCCTCACCGCGTGGGAGCTCTCGCGCGCGGGGATCCCCGTGCGGGTGATCGCCGATGCCGCCGCCGCGAGCCTCATGCGGAGCGGGCGCGTGGACGTCGTGCTCGTGGGCGCCGACCGCATCGCCGCCAACGGCGACGTGGCCAACAAGATCGGGACGTACGCGCTCGCCGTGCTCGCCAGGCATCACGGCGTGCCGTTCTACGTGCTCGCCCCCTCCTCCACTCTCGATCCCGCGATCGCCACCGGCGAGACGATCGTGATCGAGCGCCGGGAGCGCGACGAGGTGGCGCGCGGGTTCGGGCGCGTCACCGTTCCCGACGGGGTCGGGGTGGAGAACCCCGCGTTCGACGTCACCCCGGCGGAGCTCGTCTCCGCGATCGTCACCGATCGCGGCATCCATCGTCCACCCTTCCACTTCCGGGACCCGTGAGACACGTCCTCGCGATCGATCAG
Organism: Gemmatimonadaceae bacterium; assembly: GCA_036378095.1. GTDB lineage: Bacteria > Gemmatimonadota > Gemmatimonadetes > Gemmatimonadales > Gemmatimonadaceae > JADGGM01. The sequence continues at coordinate 10,222 of DASUXC010000129.1, forward strand.
GGCACCACCGGCTCCACCTGCCTGGTGGTGGCCGAGGATGGGCGCGTGGTGGGGCGCGGCTACCGCGAGATCCCGCAGCATTTCCCGCGGCCGGGGTGGGTGGAGCACGACCCGCGGGATCTGCTCCACTGCACCGTCGAGGCGGCGCGCGAGGCGATCGCGCGCGCCGGCGTGACCCCGTCGGCGGTGGGGATCACCAATCAGCGCGAGACGGTGGTGCTCTGGGAGCGCGACACGGGGGAGCCGGTGGGGCGGGCGATCGTGTGGCAGGACCGGCGCACGGCGGCGCGCTGCGAGGCGCTGGCGAGCGAGCGGGAGGCGATCGCCGAGCGCACCGGGCTCGTCATCGATCCGTACTTCTCGGCGACCAAGCTCGAGTGGATGCTGGCCCGGGATGGAGTGGCGGCGCGCGCGGCGCGTGGCGAGCTGCTCGCCGGGACGGTGGACAGCTGGCTCGTCTGGCGGCTCACCGGCGGCCGGGTGCACGCCACCGAGCCGACGAACGCCTCGCGCACCATGCTGTTCGACATCGATCGCCTCGCCTGGAGCGAGGAGCTGTGCCGGCTGTTCGGCGTTCCCCTGTGCGTGCTCCCCGAGGTGCGTCCATCGAGCGGGGAGTTCGGCGTCACGGAGCGCTCCCACTTCGGGGTGAGCCTGCCGATTCTCGGGATCGCCGGCGACCAGCAGGCGGCGCTGTTCGGCCAGGGGTGCTGGCGCGCCGGGGCGGGGAAGAACACCTACGGCACGGGTGCGTTTCTCCTGCTGCACACCGGCTCGGCGCGGTCGAGCGCGCGCGGCGGGCTGCTGGCGACGGTCGCCTGCGACGCGCGCGGACAGCCGGCGTACGCGCTCGAGGGGGCGATCTTCATCGCCGGGGCGGCGGTGCAGTGGCTGCGCGACGGGCTCGGCATCGTGAGCGAAGCGGCGGAGACCGAGGCGCTCGCGCGCGGGCTGCCGGACACGGGGGGCGTGTACTTCGTGCCGGCGCTCGTCGGGCTCGGTGCGCCGCACTGGGAGCCCGGGGCGCGCGGCACGATCGTGGGGCTCACGCGCGGCACGACGCGCGCCCACCTGGCGCGCGCCGCGCTCGAGGCGATGGCCTACTCCACGTCGGACGTGCTCGATCTCATGCGCGCGGAGAGCGGGGCGCCATTCGAGCGGCTGCGCGTGGATGGGGGCGCGACGTCCAACGACTGGCTGATGCAGTTCCAGGCGGACGTGCTCGGGGTGCCGGTGGAGCGGCCGGACCTGGTGGAGACGACGGCGCTCGGCGCCGCCGGGCTCGCGGGGATCGCCGGCGGCGTGTGGGGAGATGCGGACGCCTTCCTCGCCACGCGCGCGTTCACGCGCTTCGAGCCGGGCGCGGGCGCCACGGCGGCGCGGGCCGGCGCCGCCGAGTGGAGCCGGGCCGTGCGCGCCGCCCTGGCGTGGGCGAGGGACGCCCGGTGAGGAGCGCGGCCGTGCCCGCCGCCGCGCTCCCCGATGACGCGCCCGGCGCGCCCGGCGCGCCCGCCGCGAGCGCCCCGCGCGAGCGAGAACGGCGAGACCGTGCGTCGTCACCCCGCGAGCGCGGGATGTGCAGTGCGTACGCGCGTTCGGCGCGCCGGAGCGCCTGATGCGGGCGCTCGCGCTGCTGTTCACGCTCTCGCTCCATCCGGCCGGCGACCGGTGGCTGGCCCCGGACAAGGTGAAGCACTTCTTCATGTCCGCGTTCGTGGAGAGCGTGAGCTACGCCGCCCTGCGGTCGGCGCGCGTGGAGCACGACCGCGCGCTCGGCGTGGCGGCGGCCGTCACGCTCGCGGCCGGTGTGGGGAAGGAGGTGCACGATCGGCACAGTGAGGCGGACTTCAGCGCCAAGGACCTCGCCTGGGACGCCGCCGGCGCGGCGGCCGCCCTCGCGATGCTCTCGCGGACCCGGTGACGACGCCCGCCGCCGCGCCCGGCCGCGCCCTATTCGGCGCGTGCTCCCCGGTCTATATTCTCGTACCGTGACGCGGCGGGCGAACGATCGCCCGCGCCCTCGACTCCTCACGAGCGACTCCGCATGAGCGAACCCGCGAGCAGACCGCGCGCCGGCGCCGAGATGGCCGGGGAACGCCGGTCGAACGAGGTGCTCCGCACGCTGGTCGACGAGATGCTGGAGCGCGTGCGCCGGCTGAGCCGCGGCACGACGGCGTGGAGCGCCGAAGAGCGCGCGCAGGCGGAAGCCGAGCTCGAGGCCATCATGGCCCGCGTGCGCGGCGAGGCCGCTCGCCCGCATTCGGGGAAATAGACGCACGGGAATCGACGCAGCCGGCGGCTGCGGAGGCGGATGCACATGAAAGCGCGAACCAAGTTCCTCATCGGTGGCGTCCTCGTACTGGGGACGTCCGGATACCTCATGGCCAGCTCGATCAAGGAGACGGGGGTGTACTACCTGACCCCGAGCGAGCTGGCCGCCAAGGTGACGACCGATCCGTCGTTCTACGGCACCGGGGTGAAAGTGGGCGCGCGCGTGGTGCCGGGGAGCATCGTCCGCTCCGCCGGCGGGACCGACTACACGTTCAAGGTGACGGACGGCGCGAAGCAGTACGCCGTGAGCTACCACGGGATCGCCCCCGACACCTTCACCGATGGCGTCGACGTGGTGCTCGAGGGGCGCCTGGCGCGGGACGGGACCTTCCGCGCCACCACGCTGCTCGCCAAGTGCGCCTCCCGCTACGAGAAGGCGCCCGAGAAATACCGCGACACGCCGGGCTATCGCACGGCCAGCCAGCCGGGCACGGCCCGCACATGATCCTCATCGGCGAGGTGTCGCTCTGGGTCGCGCTCCTCATGGCGGCCTGGGGCACCACGGCGGGCTTCGCCGGCGCGGCCACCAAGCGTCCGGAGCTCGTGCTGAGCGCGCAGCGCGCGCTCTACGCGATGTGCGGGTTCATCGTCCTCGCATCGCTCGGCCTCTGGACGGCGCTGCTCACGTCCGACTTCTCCTTCCGCTTCGTCGCGTCGTACACCAGCGCGAACCTTCCCAGCGCCTACAAAGTCACGGCGTTCTGGGCCGGGCAGGCGGGGTCGCTCCTCTTCTGGGCGCTCATCCTTTCCATGTACTCGGCGATCGCCGTGTACACGGGGCGCAAGTCGAACCGCGAGCTCATGCCGTGGGTGACGCCGACGCTCGCCGCGATCGCGCTGTTCTTCGTCCTCACCCTGTGCTTCGGCGCCAACCCGTACGCGCGCCTCGACTGGATCCCCCCCGACGGGCGGGGGATGAACCCGCAGCTCCAGAATCCCGGGATGGCGGCGCACCCGCCCAACCTCTACCTGGGCTACATCGCCACCGCCATCCCGTTCGCCTACGCCGTGGGGGCGCTCATCACGCGCCGCCTCGACAACGAGTGGCTCGCCTCGGTGCGGCGCTGGGTGCTGCTGTCCTGGTTCTTCAACACCGTCGGGATCATCATCGGGATGTGGTGGGCCTACGTCGAGCTCGGGTGGGGCGGCTACTGGGCCTGGGACCCGGTCGAGAACGCGTCCTTCCTCCCGTGGCTGGTGAACACCGCCTTCCTGCACTCGATCATGGTGCAGGAGAAGCGGGGGATGCTGCGGAAGTGGAACGTGACGCTCGTCGTCTCCGCGTTCCTGCTCTCGATCCTGGGCACGTTCATCACGCGGAGCGGCGTGATCTCCAGCGTTCACGCGTTCGCGCAGTCGTCGGTGGGGTACTGGTTCGGCGGCTTCCTGATCCTGGCCGTGGCCGTCACCGTGTACCTCGTCGCCACGCGGCTCGACGACCTCAAGGCGAAGGCGGAGCTGGAGAGCATGGTGAGCCGCGAGGCGAGCTTCCTGTTCAACAACCTGCTGCTCGTCGGCATCGCCTTCTCGGTGCTGTGGGGAACGCTCTTCCCGATCCTCAGCGAGGCGGTGACGAACAACAAGATCACGGTCGGCCCGCCCTTCTTCAATCAGGTGAACATCCCGCTCGGGCTCGGGCTGCTCGCGCTCACCGGGATCGGCCCGCTCATCGCGTGGCGCCGCGCATCCACGGCCAACCTCAAGCGCCAGTTCACCGGCCCGGTGGTGGCGCTCGTCGTCGCCACGGCGCTGCTGCTCGCGCTCGGGATGCGCGACCTGTACGCGGTGGTGGCGTACGCGCTCGCGGCGTTCGTGCTCACCACCATCGTGCAGGAGTTCCGGAAGGGGGTGGTCGCGCGGCACCGGATGTACGGCGAGGGGTGGCCGATGGCGTTCTTCCACCTCGTGGCGCGCAACCGGCGGCGCTACGGCGGCTACATCGTGCACGTGGGCGTCGTCGTCCTGTTCGCCGCCTTCGCCGGGCTGGCGTTCAAGAAGGAGGCGGACGTCACGCTGCGCGCCGGGCAGGTGTTCGAGACGGTGGACCCGTACGGCGCGCACTGGCGCTTCGTGAGCCAGGGCGTCTCCCGCTACCAGGAGCTCAATCGCTTCACCACGGCGGTGCTCCTCGAGGCGTGGCGGAACGGGAAGCGGGTGGGGGTCATCAAGACGGAGAAGCGGCAGCACGTGGACAGTCGCGGCGTCCCCACCTTCCAGCCCTCCACCGAGGTCGGCATCCTCGACGGGTTGCGCCAGGACGTGTACGTGGTGCTCGCCGGCGTGACCGGCCAGGACGGGCAGGACACGGCGGAGATGCGCATCACCTTCAATCCGCTCGTCTGGTGGGTGTGGTACGGCGGGATGATCATGGCGATCGGCGGGTTGATCGTGATGTGGCCGCAGGCGGAGCGGCGGAAGGCGCAGGCGGGGTACGCCGCGGTGCTCGAGCCCGCGTCCGCCGGGGAGGCATCGTGAGCGACATCGACCGGCGGCGGTTTCTCGGTCTGCTCGCGGCCGGCGCCGCGGCGGCCGTGCTGCCGCGCGACGCTCGCGCCCAGCAGGGCGCGACGCAGCGCATCGGCGCGTCGAACGTCCCGATGGACGAGAATCGCTACGTGCCGGTGCGGCTCCCGCCCAGGTCGTCCACCCCGTCCATGACCGCGGCCGAGCGCGATGCGCTGGAGCACCGCATTCACTGCATGTGCGGGTGCAACCTGGACGTCTACACCTGCCGCACCACCGACTTCTCCTGCCAGGTGTCGCCGAACATGCACGCCGACGTGATGGCGCTGGTGGCCGGCGGACACGACGCGCGGGAGATCATCGATGCGTTCGTGCAGACGTACGGCGAGCGCGTGCTCATGGAGCCGCGCAAGGAGGGGTTCAACCTCGCCGGCTACATCATGCCGTTCGTCGCGCTCGGCGGCGGCACCGCGCTCGTGCTGGCGCTGCTCAGGCGGTGGCACCACCCGGCCGCCGCTCCGGCATCGGTGGAGCGCCTCCCGGTGGATGCCACGCCCGAGGAGATGGAGCGGCTTCGCGCCATGATCCGGAGCGAGGACGAGTGATCGCGCTCATCGTCGGGACCGTGCTGGCCGTGGCGGCGCTGAGCTTCGTGCTCTGGCCGCTCTTCCGCGAGCCGCGGCCCGCTCCCCCGCTCGCGGCGCCGCCCGCGGCATCGCGCGCGGAGCAGGCCGCCGCCCGGCGCGCCGTGGAGGCGTTGCGCGAGGTGGAGTTCGACCGCGAGACGGGGAAGCTCTCCGACGCCGACTACGAGGCGCTGCGCGCCACCTACACGCGCGAGGCGCTCGCCGCGATGCGCGCCGAAGAGGCCGGCGCGGCGACCGGCGCGGGGACGGCGGACGTGGACGAGGTGGAGGCGGTGGTGCTCGCCTACCGCTCGCGTCTTCCCGCGTGCGCCGAGTGCGGGCCGCGACCGGAGCCCGACGCGATCTACTGCTCGAGCTGCGGCCGCTACCTCGCCGGCCGGTGCGGGCGGTGCGGCGCCGAGGTCACCGAGACCGGCGCCCGCTTCTGCGCCGCCTGCGGGGGCACGCTGGCCGCCTGACGATGGCGGGGCCCGCGATCGTCCGGCGGGCCGCGCGCCACCGGTCGATCAGAGCTCGAGCCGCTCCAGCCGCCGCTGCGCCACGCGCAGCGGGACGAACGTCGCCGCCAGGCAGAGCGCGAGCGCGAGCGCGAATCCCACGACGATGGTCACCCGGTCCGCCGGCGTGCCGAGCGCCCGCTCCGCGAGGTACGCGTACACCGGCCGCGCCTCGAGGATCACCACGCCCCCCACCAGCGCCACCGATGTCATCATGAACACCAGCCCGCCGAACGACGTCGGGATCTGCGCCGCGTTCTCCGTCTCGTAGCGCGGGAAGATCGTCCCGAGGCCGAGCGCGAGCCCGGCGATGGCGAACGTCATGAAGGTGATCGTGAACACCGATACCACGAAGATGAACGCCGACACCTCGAGCAGCGCATCCGTGACGCCGACGATCGCCAGCGCCAGCACGAGGAGCGGGAGCGTTCCCGTCCAGAACTTGGACCAGAGCAGCGCGCGCACCGGCAGTGGGCTGGACTTGAGCAGCCAGAGCGTGCGCCCCTCGATGCTCACCGACGGGAAGATGAAGCGCGCGGCGATCGATGCGAGGACGAATCCGGCCAGTCCCAGGTTGAGGAACGGGACCACGTTCCGGAGGAAGAAGGTGACCCCCTCGCCGCGGAGCGGGAGGAACTTCACGTTGAACACGTACACCACCACCAGCACGCCGAGCAGGATGAGCTGCGACCACTGCGTCGTGTCCCGGAAGAACACGCGCAGCTCCTTCATCACCAGCTCGCGGCGAAGGGTGCCGAAGGGCGCGAGCAGTGCGCGCCCCACCGTGGAGAGCACGCGTCCGCGCACCCACCGCTCCGCGCTCTCCTGCGCCTTCGTGAAGCCGCTGGGGTAGAGCGAGCGGTGCACGAAGGCCCCGAACACCACGGCCGCGGCCGCGGTGGTCCACAGCAGATAGAAGGGGAGCGGGTCCGCCGCCCCCGTGAGCGTGCTCATGACCGCGTGCTGCACCCAGTCGCTCGGGAGCAGGGGCGAGGTGGGCGTGCGAAGGAGGGCGATGAAGTCGACGAGCGAGCGCAGCCCCTCCGGCTTGGCCAGCTTCTCCGGGCGCAGCAGCCGGAAGAGGAGCACGAGCCCGGCCGCCGAGAGCACCGCCACCACGCTCAGGATGTCGCGCGTGCGGCGTGCCGGGAACACGTTCACCAGGACCACCGTGAGCGCGGAGCCGAGCACCGCCGGGATGGCGACGAAGGGGAGGAAGGTGGCCAGCGCGACGAGCACGAACGACGCGCCGCCATCGTACACCCACCCGTACGCGGCGAAGATGGGCGCCGCCATGAGCGCCACCATCCAGCTCGAGTGCACGAGCGTCTCGAGCAGCTTGGCGCCGTACAGCGTGAGCCAGTCCACCGGCGCCGACGCCAGGAGATCGAGATCGCGGGCGAGAAAGAAGCTCGACAGCGCGGTGATGACGTTGGAGAGGAGGAGGATCGCGAAGAAGCTCACGAACACGAGCCCGAGCAGCTTCCCCGCGAGGAGCGCGCCGATCTCCGGCGTGTTGTGGAAGTATCGGAGCACGCGCACGAGCACCAGCACCACGAGCGCCCAGAACGCGGCGCCGATGGCGAGCAGCACGCCCCACCGCCATCCGTGCCCGCGCTCCCCCTCCGCCCCGCGCGCGCGATTGCGCGCGGTGAGGAGCTTGGGGCGGAGCAGGTGGAGGAGCGACGGCTGCGGCGGCCGCGCCACCGCGTCAGGCATCCAGCACCTCCACCAGCTCCCGCGCGGCCTGCTCCCCCGTGAGCCGCAGGAACAGCTCCTCGAGCCCCCGCGTTCCCGAGGCGGCGCTGGCGTACAGCTCGTCCATCGTCCCGGCGGCGCGGATCCGCCCGCCGTGGATGATCGCGATCCGGTCGCACAGGCTCTCCGCCACCTCGAGCGTGTGCGTCGACATCATGATCGTGTGCCCGCGCCGGGTGTACTCGCGAAACAGGTCCTTGAGGATGCGCGTGGCCTTGGGGTCGAGCCCCACCATCGGCTCGTCCACCACGATCACCTCGGGGCGGTGCAGGAAGGCGCTCGAGATGATCAGCTTCTGCCGCATCCCGTGGCTGTAGCTCTCCACCAGCTCGTCCTTCCAGTCGGCGAGGTCGAACAGCGCGAGCAGCTCGTCCATCCGCCGCTCCACCGCGCTCCCCTCCTGTCCGTACAGCCCGGCCACGAAGCGCAGGAACTCGGCGCCGGTGAGCTTCTCGTAGATGAACGGGCGGTCCGGGATGAACCCGAGCTTCGCCTTCGCCGCCGCCGGATCGCGGGCGAGCTCCACGCCGCCGATGCTCACGCTCCCCGTCGTCGGACGCAGGATCCCGGCGATCATGCGCAGCGTGGTGGTCTTCCCCGCGCCGTTCGGGCCGAGGAAGCCGAACAGCTGCCCCGGGGGCACCTCGAGATCGATCGCGTCCACCGCGGTGAACGAGCCGTAGCGCTTGGTGAGCGCACGAAGCTGGATCATGGAGTCCGTGTTGGAGAGGTGATCACTGGCGCGTCGCGGGCGCGTACGTGGTCGTCGACGACCGCGACCAGTTCTGGAACGCGAGCTCGTACGCCGTCCGCTTCATGTGCAGCATGGCGAGCGGGCGCGCCTCCACCATCCGCCCGGCGCCGTCGATCCATCCCGTGAGCAGCCCGCCCCCTTCCTCCTCCACCCGCCACGCCCGCACCGTGTCCCGGTGCGCCGTCACCCAGCTCGAGCGGTCGGGCGCGAGCATCGCGCTGTCGGCGAGCACGAAGAGCGACTCCGCGGCGATGCGCAGGGTGACGGCCCGCGTGGAGTCGGCGATCGGATCGAACACCGCGTAGGTGTACCGCTCCCCCACCGAAGGCGTCTCGCCCAGCGCGATCGCCATCGGCACCATGGTCGGGAGGAGCAGGGGCGTGTCGAGGCGGACGCGCTGCGTGTCGGCGGGGGCGCTCCCCCGCTGCACCACGACGGTGAGCGCCGTGTCCCCCTCCACCGTGCCGGTCGCGGTGTACGGGCCGGCATCCCCACCGAGCTGGTAGGCGAAGCGCCGGAGGCGCAGCGTGCGCGACATCTCGGCGCGCGACCGCGCGGCCAGGCGCCGCGGACCGCGCGCCCCCGGGAGGTCGGCGACGACCAGGTCCTCGATCTGGATCGCCCTCGCCGTGGTGTCGATCGTGGACGAGGCGAAGCCGATCTGCCGTCCGCCGTCGGTGATCTGGTAGAACTGCGCGCCCGGCTCGACGAACAGCGCCGCGCGCGCCAGACGGCCCGCCGTGCCGCGGAACAGCTCCCGGCGCGCCAGCGCCGCCATGCCGCACAGCCAGAGCGCCACCACGCCGAGCGCCACCTTCGCTCTCCGGCTCATGGCAGCACCCGCGCGAGCGCGGCGCGGAAGATCTCCTCCTCGAGCGCGCTCTCCACGACCACCGTCACCCGCGCCGGGAAGCTGGCCCCGCGCGCGTGCCGCGCGATCTCCTCCAGCATGAGCGCCGCGCACTCGTCGAGCGCGAGCTGCCCGGCGCCGAGCCCGAACGGCGCGATCGCCAGGTGCGAGATCTGCCAGTCCACCGCGCGCTGCAGCGCGCTCGTCAGCGCGCGGCGCGCTCCCGCCGCGGTCACGGGCTCGCTGTCGCTCGACACCACGGCGCTCACGAGCAGCTCGACGCCCAGCCCGCCCGCCCCGGTCACCACCGCCGAGCCCACGGCGAGCGGCTCCTGGGTCCGGAGCTGCGACGCGAGCGCGGCGCCGCCCGCTTCCTCCACGCGTCTGAGCAGCGGCGTCGTCGGATGCAGCTCCGCCGTCACCGGCCAGGCCACCGCGTCCGCGTCGACGAACGCGAGGTCGTCCACCCGCACCTCGATGGCCGCCGCCCCCACCGCGCCGTCCGCCATCACGCCAGGGACAGCGAGGTCTCCTCGGCGATCCACCCGAGGTACCTGGAGAGCCCCGCGGACACCGGGAGGGCGAGCAGCTCCGGCACCTTGTACGGGTGCAGCTCGCCGAACGCCGCCTCCAGCTGCTCCAGCCGCGGCGCGCGCGTCTTGAGCAGGATCACGATCTCGTGCTCGTCGGCGATCTTCCCGTCCCAGCGGTAGAACGACCGCGCGCTGGGAAGCATGGTGCCGCAGGCGATCAGCCGGCGCTCCAGCAGTCCGTTGATCAGCGCCACGGCTTCGTCCGCGTTCGAGACCGTGGTGAGCACGACCAGGGCATCAGTGTGAGGCATCGAGATTTGCGACGATGAAAGTGGAGGAGGATGGGAGTCGATTGCCGGACTCGGCTGTCGGCTCTCGGCTCTCGGCCATCGGCTTGCTGCACACGCCGCGGGCCATCTATGCTGGGCCGTAGCCGAGAGCCGACAGCCGCGTCTTCCCGAGAGCCAAGTGCCGTCCCTCTTGGACGACCGAATCCACCCTCACGCAAGCCCGCTTCCCGCATTCGATTCCCGATTCCCGATTCCCGATTCCCGGCCGTTCGCCCCCCGCGCCCCGCCCCCTGCGCTCCGCACCCCGCGCTCCGCCCCCCGCGCCCCGCCCCCCGCGCCCCGCGTACTTCCCCGCGCTTGTCTTGCCCCGCTCCTCCTGCCACCTTTCACGGGCTATGCCCGAAGAAAAGCTGATAGTCCGAGGAGCGCGGGAGCACAATCTCAGGAACATCGACGTCGCCATCCCGCGCGACCGGCTCACTGTGATCACGGGACTCTCCGGCTCCGGAAAGTCTTCGCTCGCGTTCGACACCATCTACGCCGAGGGGCAGCGCCGCTACGTCGAGTCGCTGTCCGCGTACGCGCGCCAGTTTCTCGGGCTCATGGAGAAGCCCGACGTCGATGCGATCGAGGGGCTCTCCCCCGCCATCTCGATCGAGCAGAAGACCGCCGGGCACAATCCCCGATCCACCGTCGGGACCGTCACCGAAGTCTACGACTACCTGCGGCTCCTCTACGCCCGCGTCGGCATCCCGCACTGCCCGAGCTGCGGCCGACCCGTCCAGCGCCAGAGCGCCAGCCAGATCGCCGACACGGTGCTCGGCTGGCCCGAGGGGAGCCGCATCGAGGTGCTCGCTCCTCTCGTCCGGGGACGGAAGGGCGAATTCCGCGATCTCCTCGAGTCGGCGCGCAAGCAGGGCTTCGTTCGGGCCATCGTGGACGGCAAGCAGGTGGAGCTCGCATCCCCCCCCAAGCTCGCCAAGTCCACCAACCACAGCATCTCGGTCATCGTCGACCGACTCGTGGTGCGCGCCGAGGACCGCGGGCGACTCACCGACTCCATCGAGACGGCGCTCAAGCTCGCGGATGGGCTGGTCGAGGTGGTGCGGCACCCGACCGCCGAGGGGGCGAAGCCGGATCCGCGCCTCTTCTCCGAGCGCTACGGCTGCCCCGAGTGCGGGATCTCCCTCCCCGAGCTCGAGCCCCGGCAGTTCTCCTTCAACTCCCCCTTCGGTGCCTGCCCCGAGTGCGGTGGGCTGGGCACGCGCAGCGAGCCGAGCGAGGACCTCATCCTCGGCGATCCGCGCATCTCGATCCTCGAGGGCGTCGTGCTCCCGTGGGGGGAGCCGAGCGGGCACCTGCGCAAGTCGATCCTCCCCGCGCTCGCCAAGCAGTACCGGTTCGACCTGAACGCGCCGTGGGGCGAGCTGCCGCAGAAGGTGCGCGACGTCATCCTGCACGGCACCGGGGGGAAGAAGACCACCTTCCAGATGGACACCGGCTCGCTCAAGGGAGAGTACGCCGGCACGTGGGAGGGGGTGCTCGCGAACATCCAGCGCCGCTACGCCGAGACCACCTCCGACGCGGTGCGCGCCGAGCTCGAGGAGTACATGATCGAGGCGCCCTGCCGCGCCTGCGGCGGCCGCCGCCTCAAGGCGGAGTCGCTCGCCGTGACCATCGGCGACCGGAACATCGGCGAGGTGGTGGAGCTCTCCGTCACCGACGCGCTCCGCTTCTTCGAGGGGCTCGAGCTCCGCGGCAACGGCAGGCCGGGGCTCGATGCCGAGATCGCCGGCCCGATCCTCAAGGAGGTGCGCGACCGCCTGCGCTTCCTCGTCGACGTCGGGCTCGACTACCTCACGCTCGGCCGCTCCGCGGAGTCGCTCTCCGGCGGCGAGGCGCAGCGCATCCGCCTGGCGACGCAGATCGGCTCGCGGCTGGTGGGCGTGCTCTACATCCTCGACGAGCCGTCGATCGGACTCCACCAGCGCGACAACGCGCGCCTGCTCGCCACGCTGCAGCAGCTCCGCGATCTCGGCAACACGGTCATCGTCGTCGAGCACGACGAGGAGACGATGCGCGAGGCCGACTACCTCATCGACCTCGGCCCCGGGGCGGGGAAGCATGGTGGCGTGATCGTCGCCGAAGGCACGGTGGACGAGGTGGCCCGCCACCCCGCGTCCCTCACCGGGAAGTACCTGAGCGGGTCGCTGAGCATCCCCCTCCCCGCCGAGCGGCGCGAGCCGCAGCGTGGACGCTCGCTGCGCATCGAGGGGGCGCGGGCCCACAACCTGCGCGACATCGACGTGGACATCCCGCTCGGCCTGTTCGTCGCCATCACCGGCGTCTCGGGCTCCGGGAAATCCACGCTCGTGGAGGACATCCTCCATCGCTCGCTCGCCCGCCACTTCTACCGCGCGCGCGTGATCCCCGGCGAGCACCGTCGCATCGCCGGGCTGGAGCACATCGACAAGGTCATCGACATCGACCAGAGCCCCATCGGCCGTACGCCGCGCTCCAACCCGGCCACGTACACCGGCCTGTTCACGCCCATCCGCGAGCTGTTCGCCGAGCTCCCCGATGCGAAGATCCGCGGATACGGGCCGGGGCGGTTCTCGTTCAACGTGAAGGGCGGGCGGTGCGAGGCGTGCCAGGGCGATGGGCTGGTGAAGATCGAGATGCACTTCCTCCCCGACGTGTACGTCCCCTGCGAGGTGTGCAAGGGGAAGCGCTACAACCGGGAGACGCTCGAGGTCCGCTTCCGCGGCGCGAACATCGCCGACGTGCTCGACATGACCGTCGAGGACGCGTGCGCCTTCTTCGAGAACCAGCCGCGCGTGCGGCAGAAGCTCGAGACGCTGCTCGACGTGGGGCTCGGCTACATTCACCTGGGGCAGAGCGCCACCACGCTCTCCGGCGGGGAGGCGCAGCGCGTGAAGCTGGCGACGGAGCTCTCCAAGCGGGACACCGGGCGGACGTTCTACATTCTCGACGAGCCCACCACCGGGCTCCACTTCGAGGATGTGCGCCTCCTGCTCGACGTGCTGCACCGCCTGGTGGACAAGGGAAACACGGTGCTGGTGATCGAGCACAACCTGGACGTGATCAAGACCGCCGACTGGATCATCGATCTCGGCCCCGAGGGGGGCGCGCGCGGCGGGAGCATCGTGGCGGCCGGCACGCCGGAGACGGTCGCGCGGACACCCGGCTCGCACACCGGCCATTTCCTCGAGCCACTCCTCGCCAGGAGCGCGGCCCGGCGCTGAGCCGGAGCGGGCGCCGCTGGCGCGATCCCGACATCCCAACGCATGGTCTCCATTCTCGACATCATCGGCCCGATCATGGTCGGCCCCTCGTCGTCGCACACGGCGGGGGCGTGTCGCATCGGGCTGCTCACCCGTGCCCTCGTGGGCGGGACCCCCGAGCGCGCGCTCATCGAGCTGCACGGCTCGTTCGCCCGCACCGGCGAGGGGCACGGCACGGACAAGGCGCTCGTGGGCGGGCTGCTCGGCTTCCGCCCCGATGACGCGCGGCTTCGCGACGCGCTCGACATCATGGAGCGCGAGGGGCTCGACTACCGGTTCGAGAAGACCACCCTCGGCGACGAAGTGCACCCGAACACCGTGCGCCTGACGGTGGAGCGCGGCGCGGAGCGCGCGGTCGTCGTGGGATCGTCGATCGGCGCTGGGCGCATCCGGCTGAGCGAGGTGGATGGCTACCCGGTGGAGGTGACGGGGAACCTTCCCGCCGTGGTGCTCGTGGCGGTGGACCGCACGGGATCGGTGGCCCGCATCGCCGGGATCCTCGCCGAGGAGGGGGTGAACCTCGCGACGATGCGCGTCACCCGGAAGGAGCGCGGCGGGGATGCGTTCATGGTGATCGAGACGGACGACTCGCCGAGCGAGCGGGCGATCGCCGCGATCGGCGCGCTCGACTGGGTGCACTGGGTGCGCGCCCTCCCCAAGGTCGCAGCCTGACGAGCGAGCCATCGTGTACAAGGCACTGGAGCAGGCGATCGCCGACGCCGAGCGGCGCGGCACGACGTTGGGGCGCCTCGCGCTCGAGACCGAGGCGAAGGACCAGGGGCGTCCCGTCGCGGAGATCCGCGAGGCGCTGGCGCGCGCGCTCGAGGTGATGCGCGGGGCGGTGTCGCACGGCCTCACGGGGGAGATGCGCTCGGCGTCGGGGCTCGTGGGGGGAGATGCCGCGAAGCTTCGCGACAACCCCGCCGGTCCCCTCGCCGGGACGCTCTTTCACGACGTGCTCGCGCGCGCGCTCGCCGTGCAGGAGGTGAACGCGGCGATGGGGGTGATCGTCGCCGCGCCCACCGCCGGCGGCGCCGGCGTGCTGCCGGCCGTGCTCACCGGGCTCGCGGCGGCGCGTGGCGTGGGCGACGACGCCCTCATCGATGCGCTGGCGGCGGCGGGGCTCATCGGCGCGGTGGTGGCCGAGCGCGCGTCGCTCTCCGGCGCGGAGGGTGGGTGCCAGGCGGAGACCGGCGCCGCGGCCGGGATGGCGGCCGGCGCCGGGGTGGAGCTGCTGGGCGGGACCCCCGCGCAGGCCGGGCACGCCGTCGCCCTCACGATGCAGGGAACGCTGGGGCTGGTGTGCGATCCCCTCGGCGGGTTGGTGGAGCTCCCCTGCGTCTTCCGCAACGCCACCGGCTCGGCCATGGCGCTCGCCGGGATCGAGATGGCGATGTCGGGGATCGAGTTCGTGATCCCGGTGGACGAGGTGATCGACGTGATGGGGCAGATCGGGCGCGAGATGGACGTGCGCTACCGCGAGACCGCCGGCGGTGGGCTCGCCGCCACGCCCACCGGGCGGCGGCTGGCGCGGGAGCGGCTGGTGCAGATACGCCGGGGCGCGGGGCGCGGGGTGGGGGGAGCGTAAGAACAGAGACCGAGCGACACGGGGACCGGCAAACGCCGGTCCCCGTGTCGCATTCCATACTTCCCGCGTCCCGCGCCCCGCGCCCCGCGCCCCACGCCGTTCGCGCCTGTCGGCCGACCCGGGCCCACGCTATTTTGCCTCAGCCGTGCGTCTCGCCACGAAACGCCGCGCCAGCCTTGGCCGTAGGAGAGGATGGGGTCGCGCCATACCGGGCAGTTCTCGCCCGGTTCCCGATTCCCGATTCCCGCTTCCCGAGCAAACGCCCATGGTCACGAGAGAAGACGTCGAAGACTTCCTGGACCGGCTGTCGGTCGATGGCGCGAGCTACACCGAGATCCAGCCGGGCATGTGGATCGTCCGACCTGGTGGCGAGATCGACGCCGACGTCGTCGTGCACTTCTCCCCCCCCGTGCTCCTCCTGCGGCTCAAGGTCATGGACCTGCCGTCGGACGAACGCGCCATGGGCACGCTGGCGCGCCGGCTGCTGCAACTGAACGCGAGTGAGCTCGTTCACGGCTCCTATGGCATCGAGGGCGACGCCGTCGTCCTCACCGAAGCGATGGAGCTGTCACACCTCGACTACGACGAGTTCCTCGCCGCCTACGAATCCATGACGCTCGCGCTCGCGTCGCACCTCCGCGAGCTCGCGCCGTACCGCGAGGCACACTGAGCCATGGGCATCTTCGACCGACTCTCGTCGCTCATCAAGTCGAACATCAACGATCTCATCTCCTCGGCCGAGAACCCCGAGAAGATGCTGAATCAGATCATCGTGGACATGCGGTCGCAGCTCGCCAAGGCGAAGCAGCAGGTGGCGGCCGCGATCGCCGATGAGCGCCGTCTCCGCGACCAGGTGGACGCCGAGTACCGGCAGGCGCAGGACTGGGAGAAGCGCGCCATGCTCGCCGTCCAGGAGTCGCGCGACGATCTCGCCAAGCAGGCGCTGATGCGACAGAACGAGCACGTGGTCCACGCCCAGCAGCTCGAGGCCACGTGGCGCTCGCACCAGGCGGAAACCGAGAAGCTCAAGAGCTCGCTCCGCGACCTCAACGACAAGATCGAGGAGGCGAAGCGCAAGAAGAACCTCCTCATCGCGCGGCAGAAGCGCGCCGAGGCGCAGAAGCGCATCGCCGACACGATGTCGTCGATGTCGGAGAAGTCGGCGTTCGAGGCGTTCTCACGGATGGAGGCGAAGATCGAGGACAACGAGCGCCGCATGCTCGCCAACGCCGAGATCGACGAGGAGTTCACCGGCGATCGCCTGAGCCGCGACTTCAAGGTGCTCGAGCAGGGCGCCACATCGGCCAACGCCGACATGCAGCTGCTCGCGCTCAAGCAGAAGATGGGCGTGCTCCCCGCCGGGGCGCCGCAGCAGAACCGGCAGCTCGGCGCGGGCTCCTCCGGGACGCCCACCGAGGAGGAGCTTCACCCGGAAATCGAGGACGCGGCGTCCGAGGAGAAGAAGTAAGCGTGAGCGCCCTCTCGACGGGGCGCTTTCGTTTCGCCCCGGTGCTGGCCGGAACGATCCTCACCGTCCTGCTCCTGCTCCTCCTCGGCAGGACGGCGGAGATCTTCCTGCTGCTCTTCATCGCCGTCCTCTTCTCGCTCTACCTCGGGGCGGTGGCCGACGCCATTCACGGCCGCACCAGCGTGCCGCGCCACACCGCGGTGCTCCTGGCCGTGCTCCTCACCCTCGCGGTGCTCGCGGGGCTCATCTGGATCCTGGTGCCGCCGGTGGTCACGCAGACCCAGGCGCTCCTCAAGGTCCTCCCCACGTACATCGTGAACACCGAGTCGGCGATCGATCAGATCATCGCCCGCAATCCCGCGCTGCGCTCGGTCTGGCACCCCGGGGAGCACCGCGTGGTGCTCGCGATCTACGACCAGATCTCCGGGTACTTCGCCGACGTCGTCCCCAAGCTGTTCAGCGCGCTCGGCTTCACGATCGAGATCGTGTCCGTGGCGATCATGGGAGTCTATCTCGCGCTGCACCCGGGCGTGTACCGGCAGTACGTGATCTCCCTCTTCCCGCCCGTGCACCGCGACCTCGTGCGCGACGTGCTCGGCGATCTCTCGCGCACCCTCCGCGCGTGGATCGTGGGGCAGCTCGCCTCGATGTCGCTCCTGGGCGCGCTCACCGCCGCGGGGCTGCTCGTGCTCGGCGTCCCCTACTGGCTGACGTTCGGGATCTTCACCGGCATCGTCGCCATCGTCCCGTTCTTCGGCAGCCTCGTCTCCACGCTCCTCCCCGCGGCGTTCGTGCTCGGCGCGGGGAGCCCGGGGCGCGCCCTCGGCGTGGTCGCGCTCGGGGTGCTGGTGCACCTCGTCGAGGGGAACATCGTCGCGCCGCACATCATGCAGCGACAGCTCGCGCTGCCGCCCGTCATGACCATCATGAGCGTCCTCATCATGGGGAAGCTCCTCGGGCCGATCGGGCTGCTCGTCGCCGTGCCCACGGTGGCCCTGCTCGACGTCATCACGCGCCGGATCCTCATCAACCGCATCTACGAGGGGAAGGGCTTCCGCCGCCTCGTGCGCGACAGCGCGTTCGTCGTGCACGCCCCCGCGCCGGAGTCCAACGTCATCGTGCCGTCCTCCCCTCCCGACATTCTCGTCGGCGCGGAAGAGGCGCAGCGGCGGCACGTCGCCTGATTCATCCACGACTCGGACCACCCACGACTCACCGGAATGACCACGGACGCTCGCTTCCTCATCCTCGCGGAGGGGCAGTTCGGTCCCCTCACGTCCAAGACCGCCAACTCGTGCATCCGCTACACCCCCGACCGCGTGGTGGGGGTGATCGACTCGCGCCGCGCCGGTAAGACCGCCGCCGACGTGCTCGGCTTCGGGGGGGACATCCCCATCGTCGCCTCCGTCGCCGACGGGCTGGCGCTCCGCCCCACGGCGCTCCTCATCGGCGTCGCGCCGCAGGGAGGGAAGCTCCCCGCCGAGTGGCGGGCCATGGTGCTCGCGGCCATCGACGCCGGTCTCGACGTCTGGAGCGGGCTGCACACCTTCATCGGCGACGACGCCGAGTTCGCGTCGCACGCGGCCCGTCGCAAGATCGCCATTCACGACCTCCGCAAGCCGCCGCACGACCTGCACGTGGCCACCGGACGCGTGCGCTCCGTGGACTCGACGGTGGTGCTCACCGTCGGCACCGACTGCAACATCGGCAAGATGACGGCGGCGCTCCAGGTGCGTGATGCGCTGCGCGAGCGTGGCTGCGCCGTCCGCTTCGCGGGAACGGGGCAGACGGGGATCCTCATCGAGGGGTGGGGGATCGCCGTGGACGCGGTGATCGCCGACTTCATCGCCGGCGCCGCGGAGCGGCTCGTGCTCGACGCGGCGAAGGGGGCGGACATCGTGCTGGTGGAGGGGCAGGGGTCGATCATCCACCCCGGCTACTCGGGGGTGACCCTCGGGCTCATCCACGGCTCCCTGCCGCACGCCATGGTGATGTGCGCGCAGCCCTCGCGCGAGCACGTCAACAACAACCCGTGGGTGAAGATCCCGCCCCTCCCGGAATTCATCCGGATGCACGAGATGCTCCTCGCGCACCTGCGCCCGGCGCCCGTGATCGCGGTGTCGCTGAACACGTACGATCTCTCCGAGCGCGCCGCGCGTCAGGCGATCGAGCGCGCGAGCGAGGAGACGGGGCTGCCGGCCACCGATCCGGTGCGCTTCGATCCGGCGCCGATCGCGGAGGCCATCGAAGCCTTCCATCGCGCGCGCTCGGCGACCGCGCCCGCGTGATGCGGCTCCGGGCGGCACGCGCGTGATGCCACGCCGTGCCGCCCCGGACGCATCTTCCGCGGCATGCTCGCCGCGCAGCTCCCGCCCCGCTCCTCCTCGCCAACCCTCGCCGGCGCGCCGGCCGAGGTCGCGTTCGCCGACGTCCACAAGGCGTACCGGGCGGGTGTCCCCGGCTGCTGTGCGGTCGCCCGGGTGCTCCGCGGGATCGACCTCCGCGTGATGCCGGGGGAGGTGGTGGGGATCGCGGGCGGCCCGGGATCGGGGAAGAGCACGCTGCTGCTCTGCGCGGCGGGGCTCCTGCGCGCCGACTCCGGGCGCGTATCGTGGGGAGCTGGTGTCCCGCCGGGGGGCGCGCCGGGCGCGGCGTACGTGGCGGCGGGGATGCGCCTCTCCTCCGTCGCCTCCCCCGTCCCGCCCCCCTCGCCGCCGGCACCCTCATCAATCGCGCTGCTCCGCGAAGTCACGGCATCACGCGCGCGTGCCGGAGTGGGGGCGGCGGCTGGCGAGTGCCGGGCGCTCGCCCGCGTGATCGCCGCCGCCACCACCCTCCTCGTCCTCGACGATGCCTCGGCACTCCTCGGCGGTCGCGCGGCCGGGCTCGTGCGGTCGCTGGCCGACCTCGGGGTGGCGGTCCTCGCCGCGGCGCGCGACCCGCGGTGGCTCGAGCGCGCCGGCGCGCGCACGCTCGTCCTCGTGCACGGGGCGCTCGTCCACGCGCCGCGCCTGGCCGATGCCACACGCCGTGCCACGCGTGCCGCGCGACGCGCGCCGCTCAGCGCAGAAAGCGCTCGGCCGCGCGGATGAGCGCTTCGTCGCCGGCGGCCCGGGCGTCCGCGAGGATGTGCTCCACGTGCGGGCACAGCCGCCGCTCCCCCCAGTAGTAGCCGGTCGCCAGCTCGGCGCTCTCCGTGTCCCCCTCCACGGCGCCCTCGAGCAGCGCGGCCGCCGCCGCGGCGTCGAACGATGGATCATCGCGCGGCGGCAGCACGTAGCGACGGCGAGGGGGGCCGCCGCCGGAATCCTCGTGCACGAACGCTCTCGACATGGTCATGCCTCCCAGCGGCGCGCCGGAGCGCGCTCCGTTGACCCTCTTCCAAGTCCCGTCGAATGTGCTTGATTTCACGCAACGCCGCCCACCCACCACCACCCGCGAATGCCGGATCTCGTACTCTACAACACGCTCAGTCGCCGCATCGAGCCGTTCACCCCCGCGGATGGCCGCACCGTGCGCATGTACACGTGCGGGCCCACCGTCTATAACCCGGCGCACCTCGGAAATTTCCGCACCTTCCTGTTCGAGGATCTGCTGCGCCGAGTGCTCCGGCTCGCGGGGTGGGATGTGTACCAGGTGATGAACCTCACCGATGTCGACGACAAGATCATCCGGCGCGCCGACGAGCGGGGGGTGAACATCCGTGAGGTCACCGAGCCCGTCACGGAGATCTTCCAGCGCGACCGGGAATATCTGCGCATCGAGCGTGCCGAGGTCTATCCCAAGGCCACCGAGCACATCGCGGAGATGGTCGCGCTCGTGGAACGGCTGATGGAGCGCGGGCTCGCGTACCAGGCGGAGGACGGGTCGATCTACTTCGCGATCGCGCGCTTCCCGGGCTACGGGAAGCTCTCGCGGCTGGACGCGCGCGACATCCGTCCGGGGGCGCGCGTCGCGGCGGACGACTACAACAAGGAGGACGTGCGCGACTTCGCGCTCTGGAAGGCGGCGAAGCCGGAGGACGAGCGCACCGGCGCCGCCTGGGACTCCCCGTGGGGGCGCGGGCGCCCGGGGTGGCACCTCGAATGCTCGGCGATGGCCAAGCGCTACCTCGGCGACACGCTCGACATCCACGCCGGCGGAGTGGACCTCGTGTTCCCTCACCACGAGGATGAGATCGCCCAGTCGGAGGGGGCGAACGGCGCCCCGTTCGCGCGCTTCTGGTGCCACGGCGAGTTCCTCCTCACCGAGGGGGTGAAGATGGCGAAGCGGCTCGGGAACGTGGCGAACGTGGGGGACCTGCGCGACGCCGGGATCTCGGCCGCGGCCGTGCGCCACTTCGTGTACTCGGTGCACTACCGCAAGCAGCTCAACCTCACGGAGGAGGCGCTGGACGCGTCCACGCAGGCGGTGCGGCGGGTGGGGGAGTTCGCGGAGCGTCTGGAGCGGGCAGCCGCCGGAGGGGGCGGGGGGACGCCGGAGCTGGCGGAGGCGGCGGAGGAGCTCGTGCTCGACGCGGAGCGGGCGCTGTTCGACGACCTGAACGCGCCCGAGGCGATGGGCGCGCTGTTCGAGTTCATCCGGAAGGCGAACGCCGAGCTGGACCGCGGGGGGAGCGACGCTGGAGCGCTGGAGCGGGCACGGTGGGCGTTCGCGCGCGTGAACGGCGTGCTGGACATCGTGCCGGATGCGGCGGTGGTGGACGCGGAGCTGGCGGGGTGGGTGGAAGGGCGGTTGGAGGAGCGCCGCGCGGCGCGGGCACGCCGGGATTTCGCGCGGGCGGACGCGATCCGGGCGGAGGTCGAGAGCCGGGGGATCGCGATCGAGGATGGCCCGCGGGGGACGCGGTGGAAGAAGGTGCGATAGCGAGAGATAGCCCCTGCTCGGCGCTTGACGTGCTCTGTAGGGCCAATTATTCTGAGTGTCTCGCGCAAAAATGCCGTTTGCTGACGTAGCTCAACTGGCAGAGCACCTGATTTGTAATCAGGCGGTTGCGAGTTCGATTCTCGCCGTCAGCTCTGGTGAGCGCGGCAGGCCCGGCGGCGCGTCGGGCAGGGGGTGGCAGATGGGTGGGCACGGTGGGGTACCCAAGCGGCCAACGGGAGCAGACTGTAAATCTGCCGGCTAACGCCTTCGAAGGTTCGAATCCTTCCCCCACCACCTAGTAGGGTTCACGCGACCCGGACACTGGGCGCGGGCAGGAAACGCGGGAGTAGCTCAGCTGGTAGAGCGCAAGCCTTCCAAGCTTGATGTCGCGGGTTCGAGTCCCGTCTCCCGCTTGGGGTTCCGGGCGCGGGGAGCGCGCCCGGGCGGTACGAGAAGGAGACGGTCGGCCGCCGCGGTGCGTCACGGCGGCTTTCGGCATGAACGGAGAAGTTGCACCACCCGCTCGCGTAGCTCAGTTGGTAGAGCACACCCTTGGTAAGGGTGAGGTCACCGGTTCAATCCCGGTCGCGAGCTCTGTCGCAGTCCGTCAGTGGGTCAGTGAGTCGGCTCGTTCGCGGCCGACTCGAGAGGGGCCGCTGGCGTGCGCTCGCTCACTGATCCACTGACTCACTGACTCACTCTTCAGGGTTTCGGCAATGGCCAAGGCGAAATTCGAGCGGACGAAGCCGCACGTGAACGTGGGGACGATCGGGCACGTGGACCACGGGAAGACGACGTTGACGGCGGCGATCACGACGATTCAGGCGGCGAAGGGGTTGGCGCAGAAGATCGCCTTCGACCAGATCGACAAGGCGCCGGAGGAGCGCGAGCGCGGGATCACGATCGCCACGGCGCACGTGGAGTACGAGTCGCCGAAGCGGCACTACGCGCACGTCGACTGTCCGGGGCACGCCGACTACGTGAAGAACATGATCACGGGGGCGGCGCAGATGGACGGGGCGATTCTCGTGGTCTCGGCGGCCGACGGGCCGATGCCGCAGACGCGCGAGCACATTCTCTTGGCGCGCCAGGTGAACGTGCCGTTCATCGTCGTGTTCATGAACAAGGTCGACATGGTCGACGACCCCGAGCTCCTCGACCTCGTCGAGCTCGAGGTGCGCGAGCTGCTCTCGCAGTACGAGTTTCCGGGCGACGAGATTCCGATCATCAAGGGCTCGGCGCTCAAGGCGCTGGAGTCGGGCGATCCGAACTCGGAGTGGGGGGGGAAGATCGGCGAGCTGATGGACGCGTTGGACAGCTACATCCCCGAGCCGAAGCGCGAGATCGACAAGCCGTTCCTCATGCCCGTCGAGGACGTGTTCTCGATCACGGGCCGGGGCACGGTGGCCACGGGGCGCATCGAGCGCGGGGTGGTGAAGGTGGGCGACGAGGTGGCGCTCGTGGGCTTCGGGAGCGACAAGAAGACGGTCGTCACCGGGGTGGAGATGTTCCGCAAGCTCTTGGACGAGGGGCAGGCGGGGGACAACGTGGGGCTCCTGCTGCGCGGGATCGGGAAGGAGGAGATCGAGCGCGGCATGGTGCTCTCGAAGCCCGGGGCGATCACGCCGCACACGCACTACCTCGCCGAGGTCTACGTGCTGACGAAGGAGGAGGGGGGGCGGCACACGCCGTTCTTCAACGGCTACCGGCCGCAGTTCTACTTCCGGACGACGGAC
>DASUXC010000130.1:0-7786 GCA_036378095.1 Gemmatimonadaceae bacterium
GGAGGGAAGTGTCCGGCCACGCCCTGAGGCGGCGGCCGGTCACGCTGCCACCCGAGATCCGGGCGCAGGACGAGCTTGCCCTGGAGACCACCCGCTTCGAGACGGCGATGCGCCTCGGCGATCTCATCAAAAGAGACCCGCTCGGCGACGCGCGGCCGAATCGCGCCGGCCGCCAATAGCTCGAAGAGCCGCTCCAGGTCTTCCCGGAACCAAGCGGGATGTCGCGCCCGCATCAGGTTGATGGAGTAGACGTTGATGCGCTTGCCGCGCGGAAACCAACTCAGCATCCGCCTCCAGAGATACACGCGCGCGATCCACATCAAGGTGGCGAGCAGGCGCCGCTGCGCCTGGACGCCCGCCGTGTAGCCGTAGGCGCAGAGCAGGCCGCCGCGCCGGAGCGCCGCGAACGAGCGGCGATAGCCGTCCTCGCCGATGCCGTCGAAGATGACGTCGAACCCGCCCGGCAGGACGCGCGTGAAGTCCTCGCGCTGATAGTCGATCGGCGTGGCGCCGAGAGAGCGGACCAGCGCCGCGTGCTCGCCGCGCGCGGTGCCCCACAGCTCGAGGCCGGCCAATCGGCCGAGCACGAGCAGCGCCTGTCCGACGGCGCCGGCGGCTCCATGCACGAGCACGCGCTGTCCTCGCCGCACGTGAGCCGTACGGTGCAGGAGCTGGTACGCGGTCGTCCAGCTCAGGATCAGCGCCGCCGCCTCCGCGACGTCGACGCCCGCGGGCACGCGCACCAGGTGGTCGGCCCGGAGCGTGCGATAGGCGGCGTTCGACCCGAGGACCGTCATATCGGCCACGCGATCGCCGAGCTGAAAGGCGCGTACGCCGTCGCCGAGCTGATCGATCTCCCCGACGAGATCGTAGCCGAGCACGAACGGCGGCCGGCGGCGCATGGTCTGCGGGTAGAGGTGGCGTCGGATCACCACGTCGGTGTACTCCAGGCTCGAGGCGAGCACGCGGACCCGCACCTCGCCCCGGCGGGCCGCGGGCAGGGGAGCGTCGACCACCTCCAGCGCCTCGGGGCCGCCGAAGCGGCCGAGCTGGACGACCCGATTGCGAGATCCCGGCCGCGGCGCGTCGAGCGCAGAGGTGCTCGGGCCGTACGTGGAGCCGGGTGTGGTCGTGGATGAACGGAGCATGGACGACCTCCGTCGAAGGTGGAGGCGTCGGGCGCCTCCCACGGCTTTCAACGGTGCTCGGTCCGTGAGCGTGCCGCCATCAGGCAGTGCCCTACGCCCGGTACTGCTTCTCCGCCACATCGCTGGCGCGGGCTGGTCTTGCCCGCCCCGACCCGCCCTCGTAGGCTGGGACGGCTCGCGTTGCGGAACTGGCCTGCAGGGAGCGCTGCGGTGAGCTCATGAGCGCCTCGACCGCGGAGCATCGACGCCTCGACGCGACCGCCACGGGCCGCGCCGACTGGCAGCGCTGGGGCACCTACCTCAGCGATCGCGCCTGGGGGACGGTGCGTGAGGACTACAGCGCCGGCGGCGACGCCTGGGGCTACTTCCCGCACGACCACGCGCGCAGTCGCGCGTACCGCTGGGGGGAGGATGGCATCGGGGGCTTCTGCGACCGCCAGCAGCTCCTCTGCCTCGCCGTGGCTCTGTGGAACGAGCGCGACCCGATCCTCAAGGAGCGGATGTTCGGTCTCGCCAACGCGGAGGGGAACCACGGCGAGGATGTGAAGGAGTACTACTTCTACCTCGACAACACGCCGACGCACGCGTACGCGCGGATGCTCTACAAGTATCCGCAGGTCGCCTTCCCCTACGCGGAGCTGGTGGCGGAGGGCGCGCGCCGCTCGCCGCGGGACCCGGAATACGAGCTGTTCGACGCGATCGGCGACGCGTTCCGGAGCGGCCGCTATTTCGACGTCGTCGTCGAGTACGCGAAGGCGGACGCGGAGGACATCCTCTGCCGCATCTCGGCCGTGAACCGCGGCCCCGAGCCGGCGCCCATCCACGTGCTCCCCCACCTCTGGTACCGCAACACCTGGTCGTGGGACGTGGGGACCGCGCGGCCGGCGATCCGCGCCCGCGCGCCCGGGTGCGCGAGCACGGAGCATCCGGCGCTCGGCGAGCGGTGGTGGTACGTGCGGCGCGCGACCGGCGAGCCCGCGGCGCTGCTCTTCACGGAGAACGACACCAATCGCGAGCGCCTGTTCGCGCAGCCCAACGCGACGCCGTTCGTCAAGGACGGGATCCACGATGCCGTCGTCGGCGGCCGCTGGGATCGCGTGAACCACGAGGCCGGGAGCAAGGCGGCCGCGCACGTCCACGCCCTCGTCGCGCCCGGCTCCGCGCTCGTGGTGCACGTGCGTCTCTCGCCGCGTCCCCGCGCGCGCCCGTTCGCCGGGTTCGACGCGCTGTACGAGCGCCGGCGCGCCGAGGCGGATGCGTTCCACGCCGCCGTGCACGCGCCGCACCTGAGCGCGGACGAGCGGCTCGTGCAGCGGCAGGCGCTCGCCGGGCTCCTCTGGTCGAAGCAGTTCTACCACCTGGACGTGTACCGATGGCTGTCGGGCGACCCGACGGCCCCCGCGCCGCCGGCATCGCGCTGGCAGGGGCGCAACCGCGACTGGATTCACCTCTACATCGCGGACGTCTTGTTGATGCCGGACCCGTGGGAATTCCCCTGGTTCGCGGCCTGGGACCTGGCGTTCCACTGCGTGGTGATGGCGATGATCGACCCCGCGTTCGCCAAGGCGCAGCTCCGGCTGCTGCTCTCGCCACTGCTCCAGCATCCGTACGGGGCGGTGCCCGCCTACGAATGGGAGTTCGGCAACGCCAACCCGCCGGTGATCGCGTGGGCGGCGTGGCAGGTCTATCAGCTCGACCGCGCGTGGCGCGGCGACGGCCGGGGCGACGTCGCGTTCCTGAAGACGATCTTCGAGCCGCTCGTCGTGCTCCTCGCCTGGTGGCTGAATCGCAAGGACAGTGCGGGACGCGGCATCTTCGGGGGCGGCTTCCTCGGCCTCGACAACATCGGCGTCATCGACCGCGACCGCCCGTTGCCGACCGGCGGCACCCTCGAGCAGAGCGACGCGACCGGCTGGATGGCGATGTTCCAGCTCCACATGTTCGAGATCGCGCTCGAGCTCTCACTGCACGAGCGCCGCTACTTCGACATGTTGTTCCGCTTCGGGCAGCATTTCACCCTCGTCGCGAACGTGCTGCAGCACACGGCGGCCGGCGGCGTGGGGCTGTGGGACGCCGAGCACGCGTTCTACTGGGACGTCATCCGCCTCGACGAGACGCGGACCGTCCCACTCCGCCTCTTCTCCATCGTCGGGCTCGTGCCGCTGTTCGCCGGCATCGACATCGACGCCGACACGTTCGCGCGCGTGCCGGAGCTGGAACGCCTCGGGGAGGACGCCGTGACGCGGCGGCCGTACCTGCGGGAGACCCTGGCCTCGTGGGCCGAGGCGCGCCAGGCGGAGCACAGACTCCTCTCCGTGGTGCACGGCGAGCGCCTCCGGCTCATCCTCCGACGCGTGCTCGACGAGTCGCAGTTCCTCTCCCCGTACGGCGTCCGGTCGCTGTCGCGCGAGCACGAGGCGCGCCCGTTCCGCTTCCGAGTGGGCAACGAGGAGTACGAGGTGCGCTACCAACCGGGCCTGGCCGACGACCGCATCTTCGGAGGCAACTCCAACTGGCGCGGGCCGGTCTGGTTCCCCATGAACTTCCTCCTGCTCCAGGCGCTCGACACCTTCGCCCGCCACTACGGCGACACGTTCACGGTCGAGTGCCCGACCGGTTCGGGGCGGGTGCGGACGTTGGCGCAGGTCGGGGCCGAGCTCGCGGGGCGGCTCACGCGGATCTTCCTCCGCGACGGCGCGCGCGACGGGCGGCGCGCGGTGTTCGGCGACGAGGAGTTCTTTCAGCGCGACCCGCACTGGCGCGACTGCATTCCGTTCCACGAGTTCTTCCACGGCGACACGGGCCGCGGACTCGGCGCCAGCCACCAAACCGGCTGGACCGCGCTCGTCGCGCTGCTGCTGCAGTACGGCGGGGCGCTCCACTTCGACACACCGTGGAAGGTGCCGCCGGGCGAGGAGCCGCCATCGCCCGGCGAGATCGGTCCGACGCATCCAGGGTGAGGTGCCGCGGGCTCGGCCTCGTGCTCGGACGCCACGGGCACGGCGTCAGGCATGGCGGGCAAATTACACCCCTCGACCATGAGTCGTCTTCAGGCGAGGTACCAGCCCCCGAGCCCTGGATCCCCGCCCTCCCATGAAAGACTCCATCGATCGCCTCGCCACGTCGATGCGCAGCTCGCAGCTCCTGCGCCTCTTCGTGCTCGCCCTCCTCGCCCTCCTGCTCCAGATCCCGGTCTCCATGATCGGTGGTCTCGTGAGCGAGCGGCAGCAGCGGAACGACGCCGCCGTGGCCGAGGTCTCGTCCAAGTGGGGCGAGGCGCAGTCCATCACCGGGCCGGCGCTCGTCGTACCATACACGCATCGCTGGACGGACGACGTGGACGGTCGGCCGATCACCCGTACGGAGACGCGGAACGCGATCGTCCTCCCCGAGCACCTGACGATCCACGGCACGATGACCTCCGAGGTCCGCCGCCGCGGGATCTACTCGGTGCCCGTGTACAGACTCGGCATGCAGGTCGAGGGCGAGTTCGCGCGCCCGCGCCTGGACGAGCTGCGCGTGGCGCCCGGCGACATCGACTGGGACAGAGCGCACCTCGCGGTGGGCGTCTCCGACGCGCGGGCGATCCAGCGGGCGACGACGCTGACATGGAACGGCCGCCACATCGACTTCCTCCCCGGCACCGGCGGCTTCGTCGAGGGGGGCACGGGGATCCACGCTCCGGTCGCGATCGCCGACACCACGCAGCGGGTCCGCTTCGCGTTCCCGCTCGCGCTCGACGGGAGCCTGGGCGTCGACGTCGTCCCGTTCGCCCGGAACACGACCCTCGAGCTGAAGGGCGACTACCCGCACCCGAGCTTCCAGGGGAAGTGGCTCCCCACCGAGCGCACCGTGGGTGAACACGCCTTCACCGCCCGCTGGTCGATTCCATTCCTCGGTCGGGACTACCCGCAGACGTGGTCCTCGGACTCATCGATGGCCGAGACGATCGCCGCGTCCCGGTTCGGGGTCCAGCTCGTGAATCCGGTGGACCAGTATCACATGGCGTACCGCAGCGTGAAGTACGCGTTCCTCTTCATCCTGCTGACCTTCGCGACGCTCTGGCTCATCGAGGTGCTGGCCGGCGTGCGCGTCCATCCCATCCAGTACCTGATGCTGGGCGGTGCGCTCTGCCTGTTCTACCTGCTCGAGCTGGCACTGTCGGAGCACATCGGCTTTCCGGTGGCGTACGCGCTCGCGAGCGTGGCGGTGATCGGCATGGTCGGCGGCTACAGCCTCGCCATCCTGCAGCGCGCCGGTCGCGCCGCGATCGTCGCCTCCGGTGTCGCGCTGCTCTACGGCTACCTGTACCTGCTCCTGATGAACGAGGACTACGCGCTGCTCATTGGATCGGTGGGCCTCTTCGTCATCCTCGGCGCGATCATGTTCGTCACGCGGCAGGTGGACTGGTACGCCGCCGGGACGCGGGAGCCATTGGGCGCGGGCCAGATGCACCAGCGCCCGTGACGTTCGCGCTGGCGTAGGTACGCCGCGGCTGGAGCGGATCGCCCGCGACGGACGCCCCTCGGAAGCCAGTGATCGCGCGGCCCGAGCCCTTTCTCGCGGGGCAGCGCTGGTGCGCCAGCGGCCTCGTGCGCCAACGCGGCCAGCTCGCGATCCGTAGGGTACCGTGCGTAAGATACCGTGAGCACATGGGCATCCACGTGGCTGCCCCGCCCCCCGCTTCCAACCTCGACGCCATGTCTTCCCACGCCACCGTCCGCCACATCCGCTGGACCGACCTGCCCAAGGAGTCCGTCACCGCCCAGCTCTCGCGCCGGCTCGTGACCGGCGACCGCATGATGCTGGCGCAGGTCTACCTGGACAAAGGGTGCATCGTCCCGCGGCACTCGCACGAGAACGAGCAGATCACCTGGATCGTGGAGGGGGCGCTCAGGTTCTGGATCGGCGAGGACGGCGCCGAGGAGGTGATCGTCCGCGCGGGCGAAGTGCTGCACATTCCGTCGAACGTGCCGCACATGGCCGAGGCGCTCGAGGACACGCTCGACGTGGACATCTTCAGCCCCATCCGCCAGGACTGGCTGGACCACACCGACGGATACTTCCACGCGAACGTGGAGCGATAGCGATGGACCTCGGGATCCGGGGGAAGGTCGCGCTCGTCGCCGCGTCCAGTCGCGGCCTGGGGCGCGCATCGGCCGAGGCGCTCGCGGCCGAGGGTGTGGATCTGGTGCTCTGCGCGCGCGGCGAGGCGGCGCTGCGCGCGACGGCCGAAGACATCCGCCGGAAGGCCGGCGTGCGGGTGGTCGACGTCGTCGCCGACGTCGCGACGCCTGCGGGGATCGCCGGCGTCCTGTCCGCCGCCGACCGCGAGCTCGGACCCGTCGACATCCTCGTCACCAACGGCGGCGGCCCGCCGGCGGGGCCCTTCGAGACGCACGCGCCGGAGGCGTGGGAGGCGGCCGTGCGGACCACCCTGACGAGCGTGGTGGAGCTCGTGCGCGGCGTGCTGCCCGGGATGCGCGAGCGGCGGTGGGGGCGGATCGTCAACGTCACGTCGATCGCCGTCAAGCAGCCGGTGGACAACCTGATCCTGTCGAACAGCGTGCGCGCCGCCGTGACCGGCTTCGCGCGCACGCTGGCGAACGAGGTCGCGCCGTACGGAATCACGGTGAACAACGTGATGCCCGGCTACACGCGCACGGCGCGCGTCGAGGAGCTCGCGACTCGCACGGCGTCGCTCCAGGGGACCACGCCCGAGGCGGCGTTCGCCGTCTGGGAGAAGCAGATCCCGATGGGCCGCCTCGGCGACCCGGCGGAGTTCGGCGCCATGGTCGCCTTTCTGTGCTCGGTCCACGCGAGCTACACGACCGGCGCCTCCGTCCCGGTGGATGGCGGCTGGATCCGCAGCCTGCTCTGACGCGCCCATGACCGACACCCTGCTCTCCGCTGCCACCGCGGCACGCGACGACGTCCCGCCGCTCGCGGCGCGGGTCGACCAGCTCTCCGGTGAGGGCGCGCTCGACGTGTTCCGCCGCGCCAACGAGCTCGAGCGCGCCGGCCGCTCGATCGTGCATCTCGAGCTCGGCGCGCCGGATGTGGATGCGCCGGCGCACGTGGTGGACGCGGCCGTCACCGCCCTGCGCGCGGGCGACGCTCGCTACGTCGCGCCGCAGGGGCTGCCCGAGCTGCGCGAGGCGATCGCCGCCGACGTGCGCTCGCGCGGGATCGCCGCCGACCCCGACCAGGTGATCGTCACGCCGAGCGCGAAGACGGCCGTCTTCTACGCCATGCTGGCCACCGTGGAGCCCGGGAGCGAGGTGCTCGTCCCCGACCCCGGCTTCCCGATCTACCCGTCGATGGCGCGCTTCGCCGGCGGCGTGCCGGTCGGCTACGCGCTCGACGCCCGCAACGCGCCGGACGTGGACGACATCGCGCGGCGCATCGGCGCGCGCACGCGGGTGCTCTGCCTGAACTCGCCCAACAACCCGACGGGCGGCGCGCTCGATGCCTCGGGCCTGGCGCGGCTCGCCGAGCTGGTCGCGCGCCACGACCTGCGCGTCGTCACCGATGACATCTACTCGCGCCTCGTCTTCGAGGGCGCTCGCGCGCCGACCATCGCCGCCTTCGACGGGGCGCGCTCGCGCACGCTGCTGGTGGATGGCTTCTCCAAGACG
>DASUXC010000131.1:0-1392 GCA_036378095.1 Gemmatimonadaceae bacterium
CGCGGCCGGTACGAGCCCATCCCGCACGTGAGCACCCACGGGGCGCTGCACCGCGAGCACATGCTCGTCCCCCTGCTCACCAACCACCCCATTCCACGGCCGGCGCGCCGCACCGCCGACCTCATGCCGAGCGCGCTCACCGTGCTCGGCCTTCCGGTCCCGGGCGGGTTGGACGGGGTGGCGTTCGTCTGAGCGCCGGCCCGGGGCTCAGCGGCGCTCTCCGGCGGGCTCCCCCTCCGGCTCCCGCCTCCTGAGCAGCGGCGGCACCGACAGCGCCGCCCAGATGAACTCGAGCAGGATGAACCCCCAGCGTCCGTCGATCACCGCCACCCAACCGAGGAGGAGGGAGCCGACGAGGTTGAGGAGGTTGAAGGAGCGGTCGACGCGGCTCATCCACCCCCGCTGCAATCCGGCGAACCCCACGAGCACCAGCACCGCCCCCGTGGTCGATACGATCTGGTAGCCTAGTTGAGAGAGCACCACGCACCCGTGAAATTGAAGTAGACCCGCAGTTCGCCATGGGCACTCCGGGGCCGGAGCGCCGGGCGCTCCGCGGAGTCGCGATTCCCGCTTCCCGCTTTCCGATTCCCGATACTCATGCCCTGGCTCCGTCTCGCCACCGCCCTCGCCCTTCGCGCCGCGCTGCGTCCGTCGCTCGCCGCCGACCTGCTGCGCGTCGCGTGGCGCTTCCGCCGGCGCGGCTGGTGGCGGCGGCCGCCGTTCCTGCCCCTCCCATCGCGCGACTACGTGCGGTGGCGCATGTACACCGCGTACGGCGATTACGATGCCGTCCCCCCGGCGGCCGACGTCATCCGCTACGCGCGCTGGGTGGGGACAGGCACGTGATCGTCGGCCGCCCCGCCGCCGCCCCCGCCCCTCCCCCGCCGGCGGAGGGTCCCGCGTCGCGGGGCGCGCTCGAGGAGCGCATCCGGGCGCAGGCGTACGGGCTCGGCTTCGACCTCGCCGGTCTCGTCAGGCTCGGCCCCGCCGACACCGCCCGCGCGTTCGATGACTGGCTCGCGCGCGGCTTCGCCGGGGAGATGCACTACCTGCCGCGCTGGGCGGACAAGCGCGCCGACACCACCAGGCCGTACCCCGGCGCCACCAGCGCCGTCGTCGTCGCGCTCGACTACGGCGGCCGGAGCCCCTCGGGCCCCGTCGCCCGCTACGCACGCGGCGACGACTACCACGATATCATGGTGGCGCGGCTGCGCGAGCTGCACCGGTGGATCGAGCAGCAGGTCGGGCGCTCCGTGGACGGCAAGGCGTACGTGGACACCGGGCCGATCCTCGAGCGCGATCTGGCGCGGCGCGCGGGGCTCGGCTGGTTCGGGAAGAATACCAACCTGATCAACCCCGCGCGCGGCTCGTTCTTCTTTCTCGGCGCGCTGC
>DASUXC010000132.1:0-8249 GCA_036378095.1 Gemmatimonadaceae bacterium
ATGGAATCTCCGACATTCTGGTTGGGTTCGAGAGAAGGCGCAGCGATGTCGCCTCCGTCGGACGGCGGGCTTCCAACGCCGACCAAGGTAGGATCACCCCACAGACGGGTCAATGCTGGCGTACCGGCTGATCGAGCGGAAACGTGATGGTGGACGGATCGAGGCGGGAGAGTGGCGCGCGTTCATCCGCGCGTACGCCGCCGGGCACGTCCCGGACTACCAGATGGCCGCCTTTCTCATGGCTGCGTTCCTTCGCGGCCTCGATCGCGGCGAGACGGCCGCGCTCACCGAGGCGATGCTCGGCAGCGGCGCGTCGCTCGACCTGCGCCACCTGACGACGGCGCGCGTCGACAAGCACTCCACCGGGGGCGTGGGCGACAAGGTGTCCCTCGTGCTCGCGCCGCTGGTCGCCTCGCTGGGCGTCGCCGTGCCGATGATGTCGGGGCGCGCCCTCGGGCACACGGGGGGCACGCTCGACAAGCTCGAGTCCATCCCCGGCATGCGCACGAACCTCACTCTCGCCGAGGCGCGCGCGCAGATCGAGCGCATCGGGTGCGCGCTGCTCGGGCAGACGGGGGAGATCGCCCCCGCCGACCGGAAGATGTACGCGCTGCGCGATGCGACGGCCACGGTGGAGTCGGTGCCGCTCATCGCGGCGAGCATCATGAGCAAGAAGCTGGCGGAGGGGCTCACCGCGCTCGTCCTCGACGTGAAGCGCGGCTCGGGCTCCTTCCTCCCCGCCCTTGAGCGGGGGCTGGAGCTCGCGCGCGTGATGATCGATCTCGGCGCCGACCATGGCTGCGAGGTGGTCGCGCTCCTCACCGCCATGGACCGTCCGCTGGGTCGCGCGTGCGGGAACGCGCTCGAGATGGAGGAGGCGGTCCTGGCGCTCCGCGGTGAGGGCCCGCCGGACCTCATGGAGGTGACGTACGCGCTGGGCGCCGAGATGCTCGTCCTGGCTCGCGCGGCGCGCGACACCGACGAGGCGCGCCGGCGGATGGAGGTGGCCATCTCCTCCGGGCGCGCCGCCGAGAAGCTGCGCGAGATCATCGAGGCGCAGGGGGGAAACCCCGGCGTCGTGGACGACCCGGCGGTCCTGCCGCAGGCCGACGCGTGCGAGATCTTCGCGGCGCCGGCGGAAGGATTCGTGGCCGCCGTCGAGCCTCGCGCGGTGGGACGCGGGATCATCGCCATGGGCGGCGGGCGCACGCGGATGGAGGACGCGGTCGATCCGACCGTGGGCTTCGTGATCACCGCGAAGCCGGGCGACTGGGTGCGGGAGGGCGAGCCGCTGGCCACCATCTTCGCGCGCGACGCGGCGGGGATCGAGGCCGGACGCGCCGCCCTGCGCGAGGCGATCGCCATCGCCGGGGAGGCGGAGCATCCGCTCCCCCTCATCTCCCATCGTGTGACGCGCGGCGGAATCGAGACATACGAGCGAACCTGAACGAGGTGGTCGTGAACAATCCGAATCGGAAGCGAAACGTTCGCCGGCGCCAGTGGCGCGTCGCCCTGCTCGCGCTCCTGTGGCCGGCCGTCGCCGCCGGTCAGCGCGCCGACCGTGTCGGCGAGGCACCTGCCGCCGGGCGTCCGCCGGCGCTCGTGCCGGCGCCGCGCGAGATCGCCCTGCACGGCGCCGCGTCGCTCGCGGGCGGGGTCGTGATCGCCAGGGCGGCGAGGGCCGCCGACCGCTTCGCCGCGCGCGACCTCGCGGCATCGCTGCGCGCGCGTCGCATCGACGTCACGATCGGCGATGGTGGCGCGGGGGGCGTGCGCGTCACGCTCCTCAGGGTGGACGATCCCGCCGGGCGGCGCGCGCTCGCGCGGGCGCACCTGCGCTTCGAGCCGGCGATGCGCGACGAGGGGTACGTCATCGTCGCCGACGGTCGGCGCGTGGACGTGATCGGCGCGACGGCGGCGGGCGTCTTCTACGGGGTCGAGACGCTGCGGCAGCTCGTCGAGGGCTCTGGGGCGCGTGCGCGGCTCCGCCTCGCCACCATCCGCGACTGGCCGGCCATGCGCTGGCGCGGGCTCCACGACGACCTCTCGCGTGGGCCGGTGCCCACGCTCGAGTTCCAGAAGAAGCAGATCCGCACCTTCGCCGCGTACAAGCTCAACGTCTACTCTCCGTACTTCGAGCACACGCTCGCCTACCCCTCGGATCCGCTCGTGGCGCCGCCGGGCGGCGCCATCACCCCCGACCAGGTGCGCGAGCTGGTGAAGTACGCCGCGCGCTACCACGTGTCGATCGTGCCCGAGCAGGAGGCGTTCGGCCACCTGCACCACGTGCTCGCGTGGGAGCAGTACACGCCGCTCGCCGAGACGCCGCACGGCCACGTGCTCGCTCCCGGGCAGGCGGGCTCGATTCCGCTCATCCGCCAGTGGTTCGGGGCGATCGACTCGCTCTTCCCGAGCCGGTTCGTGCACCTCGGCGCCGACGAGACGTTCGAGCTGGGGCGCGGGCAGACGCGGGAGCGCGTGGAGCGCGAGGGGCTCGGCGCCGTGTACGTGGACTTCCTCGGGCGGATCGTGGAGGCGCTGCGCCCCACCGGGAAGACGTTCCTCTTCTGGGGCGACATGGCGATGCGCAGCCCGGAGCTGGTGGGGCGGCTCCCCAGGGACATGATCGCCGTCGCGTGGGAGTACAACCCGCAGCCGCGCGGCTTCGACCGATTCCTCACGCCGTACACGAACGCCGGGATGCAGACGTGGGTCGCGCCGGGCGTGGCCAACTGGAGCCGCGTCTTCCCCGATTTCGCGATCGCCCTTCCCGACATCCAGGGATTCGTGCGCGATGGGCAGCGGCTCGGATCCACCGGGATGCTGAACACGACGTGGGATGACGACGGGGAGTCGCTGTTCGAGCAGACGTGGTACGCGGTGCTGTTCGGGGCCGCGGCCGCGTGGCAGCCGGGCGAGTCGAGCATCGAGGCGTTCCAGCGAGCCTACGGCGAGGTGTTCCACGGCGACACCACCGGCCGGATCGACCAGGCCGAGCGGGAGCTCATGGCGGCGCACGCGCTGCTCTCGCGCGCCGGCGTGGGCGACGGGAGCGACCGCCTCTACTGGCTCGATCCGTGGTCGGCGGAGGGCGCGCGCGTGGGCGCGCTCGTCCTCCCCGTGGCGCACGAGCTCCGGCTGCACGCGGAGCGCGCCATCGTGCTGATCGCCGAGGCGCGCGCGGCG
Organism: Gemmatimonadaceae bacterium; assembly: GCA_036378095.1. Taxonomy (GTDB): domain Bacteria; phylum Gemmatimonadota; class Gemmatimonadetes; order Gemmatimonadales; family Gemmatimonadaceae; genus JADGGM01. The sequence continues at coordinate 3,187 of DASUXC010000132.1, forward strand.
GCCGCCGCGGCGGGGGACTCGCTGCGCGAGGGGGATGCGCTCGATGCCCTGGAGCTCGGCGCGCGCCGGATGGATCTGATCGGGCGCAAGTTCCAGATCGCCGACGAGGCGGCGCGGCTGTACGCCGATGCGTACGGCGCGCGCGATGACAGCACGCGGCGGTCGGCCGTCGTGCGCGACCTCGCCGACATCTCGGGGATCAACGGGCGCTTCCAGGACCTGCGCGATGCCTTCGCGCTCGGCCGCGACCTGTACGAGCGCGCGTGGCGGGCGGAGAACCGGCCGTACTGGCTGTCGAACGTGCTCGCCCGCTACGACATCGCCACGCAGCGCTGGATCGAGCGCGCCGACCGCGTCACGGAGGCGCGGCTCACCTGGAGCCGCACGCGCGAGCTCCCTTCGCCGGACTCGATCGGCTTCCCGCCGGCGCCGCCGCCGGTCGCCAGCGGCGGCGCGCGGTGATGCCGCGCGCTCAGCCGGCCGCCGGGAGGCGGCGCTTGAGGAGGGCGAACAGCGGGTAGCTCACCACCACGAGCAGGGTGGCGATGATGCTGTTCCGGGGGTCGCTCGCGGCCATCCCCACGAGGAAGGCGATCGAGAGCGCGAGCGACAGGATCGTGGACCAGGGGTACCCCCACGCGCGATAGGGGCGCGGCGCGTCGGGCTCGCGCCGGCGCAGCACGAACACCGCGATCATCGAGAGGGCGTAGTTCGCCACGAAGAGAAAGGCGAGGCGGGCGATGACCACCTCGAAGGTGCCGGTGACGATGAAGAGGACCGCGACCACGGCGCTGAACAGGAGCGCCGGGCGCGGCGTGCCGCTCTCGCTCACCCGTGCGGCCGTCCTCGGCGCGAGGCCATCGAGGCTCATCGCGTGGAGCACCCGCGAGGCGGCCAGCACGAGCGCGTTCACGGCGCTCGGGAGGGCGAGCACCACGAGTCCCCGCACGACCAGGTCGCCCCGGCTCCCGAACACGACCGCGGCGGCGCTCGCCGCCGCCATGTTCGAGGCGGCGATGGCGGGGAGGGGGAGCACGAAGAGAAACGCCGCGTTGACGAGCAGGTAGATCGCCATCACCGACAGGAGCCCGCCGAACACCGCGCGCGGGATCTCCCGCCCGGGGTCGCGCACCTCCTCGGAGAAGTAGAAGGGGGCGCTCCACCCGTCGTACGTGAAGATCACCCCCTGCATGGCGACGATGAACGCCGCGGCGAGCGCGGCGCCGGCCGGCGCCGCGCTCGCCGGCACCGCGCTCCGCCCCTCCCGCCCGTCGAGCAGGAAGCACGCGGCGACGAGCACGAGGAACGCCAGCGCCTTGAGCGCGCTCGTCAGGCGCTGCGCGCGGTCTCCCTCGCGCACGCCGCGCCAGAGGAGCGCGGTGAAGACGACGACGACCGCGACCGCGACGGCCGCCGTGTGCGGGGCCAGCGGCCCGACCAGCGCCCCCATGGCCTCGGCCAGCACGATGGCCACGGCCGCCACGCTGCCACACGTGGAGAGCCAGTCGTTCCACCCCACGACGAAGCCGGCGAACGGACCCAGGGCGTGGCGCGCGAACACGTACTGGCCGCCGGAGCGCGGGAGCATCGTGCCCAGCTCGGTGAGCGAGTTGGCGGCGATGAGCGCGTACAGGCCGCCCACGATCCACGCGGCGAAGAACAGCCACGCGTTCGGCAGGCGCGCGGCGACGTCGGTCGGGGCGCGCAGGATCCCGGCGCCGATCGTCATCCCGACGGTGACGGCGAGGCCGAATCCGAGTCCGAGCACCCGGCGGAGACGCCCCCGCTCGCGGATGGCCGACGTGCGGGGAACGGTGATCGTCTCCATGGCGGCCGCCGGGTGAGGGAGCGACCAACATGAGTGCCGGACGGCGCGGCCGCAACCGCGCGCCGCGCCGGGCACCGCGACGCGCGCGGCTCAGGGCTGGAAGCGATACCCCGACTTGCGCACCGTGATGATGTGCCGCGGCGTGGCCGGATCCTGCTCCAGCTTCCGGCGCAGCTCACCGATGTGCGTGTCCACCGTTCGGCTCGCCGTCCCCTGGCCGTACCCCCAGACCTGCACGAGGAGGTCCTTGCGGGAGATCGTGTTCCCGTCCTGCGCGAGCAGCGCGATGAGCAGGTCGAACTCCTTGGGGCGCAGCTCCACCTGCGCGCCGCCGCGCATCACGATGCGGCGTCCCGGAAACACCTCCACGTCGGAGAAGCGCACGCACGTGGGGAGCGGCGACTGCTGGCCGGCCACCCGGCCGCGCGCGCGGCGGAGGAGGGCGTACACGCGGGCGATGAGCTCCATGAGGCCGAACGGCTTGGTGACGTAGTCGTCGGCGCCGATCCGGAAGCCGCGCACCTTGTCCGACTCCTCCCCGCGCGCGGTGAGGATGAGGATGGGCACGTCCAGCCCCTGCTCGCGGAGGGCGCGCAGCACGCGATAGCCGTCCAGCTCGGGGAGCATGAGGTCGAGGATGATCAGGTCGGGGCGCTCGCGTCGCGCCTCGGTGAGGGCGCTCCGTCCGTCGGCGGCGATGCCGACCTCGAAGCCCTCCAGCTCGAGATTGTCACGCAGCCCCTCGGCGAGGGTCGCGTTGTCTTCGACGATCAGAATGCGGGTCATGGCGGTCATGAATGGCGGGGCCGGTCACGCGTCGGCGTCGGCGGCGGCACCGGGAACGGTGGGCGCGTCGGGATCCACCTCGGCGAGCGCGCCGGGGAGGGCGATCACGAATCGTGCCCCCCCGCGCGTCCCCTGTTCCACCCAGGCGCGCCCGCGCTGGGTGGTGGCCAGCTCGCGAACGACGGCAAGCCCGATGCCGGCGCCGGCCACGTCCGGGCCCGCCGCGCGCGCGAGGCGCACGAACGGCTTCCAGATGCGCTCGCGGTCCGCCGGCGCGACGCCCGGTCCCTCGTCATCCACCCACAGCTGCGCGGCCTCGCCGGCGTAGGCGACGCCCACGCGGATGGTCTGCCCATGGCGACCGTACTTCACCGCGTTGTCGAGCACGTTGATGAGCATCTGCCGGACGCTCGCCGGGTCCGCGTTGGCGAGGATGTTCGCGTCCGCGGGCTCGAGCGCGATCTCCGACCCCGCCTCGCGCGCCAGCGGCGCGAACTCCTCCACCGTCTCGGCGACCAGGTGGGCCGCGACGATCCACTCGAGGCTCACGCGCGTGAGCCCTCGCTCGGCGCGCGTGACGTGGAGGACGTTGTCCACCAGCGCCATGAGACGGTGCGCCTCGCGGACGATGACGTCCACCGCCTTCGCGCGCCGCTGCTCCGACGTGGCGCGGCCGAGCTTCACCGTCTCGGCGAACAGGAGGATCTGCGCGAGCGGCGTCCGCAGGTCGTGGGACACGCTCGCGGCGAAGTCCGCGCGCTGCCGCGCGAACTCGTGCTCGGCGCGAAGCTGCAGCAGCGTGACGACGATGAGGGCGGCGGTGCCGGCGAGCGCCCCGAGCAGCATCGGGACCCGCGTCTGCGGGAGCCCGCCGACGAGGATCGCGCGCTCCACCGCCGGGCGTACCGCGAAGGAGACGCGCAGGTGTCCGAGCGGCGGGTCGAGCCGCACCTCGGCGCCGAGCGAGGAGACGTACTGCACGGGCGACCGGTAGTAGATCCGTCCGAGGGAGTCGCCCACCATCACGCTGAACAACGAATCGTTGGGCTCCCAGCCGTGGAGCAGCGGGGGGAGCACGATGCGGTCCCTGAAGAGCGGCGGGAAGATGGGGGAAACGAAGCGGCTCGCATCGGTGAGCAACCCGTACGCGCCGACCGCGCGCCCGGCGGGGTCGCGGCGAAGGGTGTAGATGAGCACCGTGAGGCGGCCGGCGAACTCACCGTAGATGGTCGCGTACGGGTGACTGCTGGCGAGCGCGCCGAACCGCGATTCGGTGTTCTTCCGGTTGGCGATGAACAGGCGGGCGTGCGCCGTGACCGTGTCGGCGACCCAGCGTCGCTCCGCCTCGCCGGGGGTGGTGTCGGCGGGCGTGATGGCCACCGGCGGCCCGCCGATGCCGCCGAGTGGCACCTCGAAGTAATAGAGCGCGCGAATCCGTGGCCCGCACGCGCACCCCGCGAAGGCGCGCGCGCTGCGCGCGAGCGCCCCGGCGCCCACTCCCACCGCGGGGTCCGCCCGCCGCTCCTCGAGGCTCGCCCAGGTGGTGGCGAAGAGCGCGTCGAGCGCCGTGTACAACCACGCCTGCACGTTGTCGCGGTACTTCGCGGCGGCGAAGCTCGCGTACTGGCGCATCGCCTGGTCGGCCAGCGCACGTCGCTTGCGGCCGGACGCCCACGCCTCGTGCGCGAGGAGCGCGGAGAGGCCGAACAGGGCGAGGAGGAGCAGCACGAGCAGGGCGGGGCGGCGTCCGAGACGCATCGGCACTCTCGTCGACAGTGAGCGTGCTCCGGGCGGGCATGGCTGGATGATGCGGCATCGCCCGCCGCGGTCCTGTCAGAGAATGTACAGCATCTCGTCAGAATGTCAGTGTCGCAGCCCGCCGCCCGGTGCCGCTGGCACGCCGGGGCGGACGCAGGTGACGCCGCCGGCTCTCTGACATCTTTCGCAAATCGCTCGGACACTGTGCCGTGCCACGGGCCGTAACATTGGCCCAACTCACCACTCAGGAGTTCGTGCGATGCGAAGATTCGTCAGGCATTTCTTGGGGGTCGGGCTCCTGCTCGCCGCTGGTCCCGGAATGCTCGCGGCGCAGGAGGGGGCCACGATCACCGGGCGCGTCACCAGCGAGGCGGGCGCGCCGCTGGCCTCCGTCAGCGTGTTCGTCGAGGGGCTCAACATCGGGACCCTGACGCACGACGATGGCCGCTACACGTTCATCGTCCCCGCGGCCCGCGTCACCGGGCAGCAGGTGACCCTCACGGCGCGCCTCATCGGCTTCAAGGCAGAATCCGCGCCGATCACGCTCGCCGCCGGCACGATCACGCACGACTTCGTGCTCTCGGCCAACCCGCTTCGCCTGGGCGAGGTGGTGGTCACGGGCGCCGGCACGGCGACCACGCGCGAGAAGCTCGGCACGGTGATCAACACCGTCGACTCCGCGGCGATCTCG
>DASUXC010000133.1:0-1548 GCA_036378095.1 Gemmatimonadaceae bacterium
GGGCGGCGGAAAGCTGCGCATGATCCGACCAGGCTTGGGATCGGCGCGGAGCCGCGAAAGCTTCGCGGAGTTCCGCGGCACTTACCTCGCACGATCTGACAAGGTCCACCGGATGGCCCCAAGCTGTCGTTTCCTGCGCTCCTCGCGCGGTCACCATCTGGCCGACCACGCTCGGCAGCACGGCTGATACCGTCCAGCCTAAGAACTGACCCGCTCGATGATCCAGGGGTAGGAGCAGAGCGAGGCGACGCGGCCGGGTTCGCTCGTGACGCGGCGCCACGCCACACAGGCGGCATCGACGATGGCCGTGTAGTCCTCGAGGAGGCGGTGGGAGAGGAAGCGCTCCTTGAGGTAGAGCCAGAGCCGCTCGACGGGGTTGAGCTCGGGCGAGCGCGGCGGCATCGCCGCCAGCGTGATGTTGGCCGGCACGACGAGGGCGTTCGCGCCGTGCCAGCCCGCCCGGTCGAGCACGAGCAGGACATGCTCGTCCTCGGCCAGCGTCGCGGCGAGCCCGTCGAGGAACGCCTGCATGGCGCGCGTCGAGACCTCCGGCAGCACCAGCGCGAAGGCGGTCTCGGTGCCCGGCTCCACGGCGGCGTAGATGTAGGCGAACGTGGTGCGCTGATCGGCGGGACCGGGCGGGCGCCGGCCGCGCCGGAACCAGCGGTGACAGACGCGGCCCTTCTGTCCGATGCGGGCCTCGTCCTCGAACATCAGGCGCAGGCGCTTGCCCGGATGTGCAGCGGCAACCGCCTTCAGGCGCTCACCGAGCCCCCCTAAAAGCGGCTTGCGCCGCCTCGTCCTTCTCCGGGTGATGGGGTCGCGCCTTCTGCTTGGAGAAGCCGAGGCGGCGCACCACACGGCTCATGGAGGCGGGATGATAGCCGACGCCGAAGCGGCTCTCGGCGAGCTCGGCGAGATCTTCCAGCGTGTAGGCCGAGATGCCGTCGATGTCCGGGTCGGGGCCAGCGGCGATCGCGGCGCAGAGCGCGTCCTCCTGAACCGAAGTGAGCTTGCGCGGCCGGCCGGGCTTGGGGCGGTCGTAGAGCCCGGCAAGCCCTTCGACGTTGTAGCGTCGGATGGCATCGCCGAGCGACTGGCGCTCGATGCCGACGACGCGCGCGGCCTGCGCCAGGATCATGCCTTCCATCGCATTGGCGATGGCGAGCATGCGCCGCGCCGCCCGTGGAACGGCCTCGCCGCGCGCGAGCCGCCGCAGGTCGCCAGGCTCATGCAGATCGGTGCGGATTGCGGTCCTCGGCGCCATCGTGCCCTCCGAATCGTCGATCGGCTGGCACTCTATGAATCACAGCCGGGCCCAGCTGTGAATCCCACGAGTCAATTCATGGGCTCGACGGTATAAGGCCGCGCCGCTCAAGCCGCGCGCGGCAACTCGGGCACCGGCTCCGGCCGCGGGCGCGACAGCGCCGCGATGCGCTCGGCCCAGGCGCGCGCCTGGCGATTGGCGCGAACGAGGATGGCGGGCGGGCAGCGGTCCTCGGGCGTGGACAGCACGAGCGCCACCAGCGGCCCCGCCGGCCGAGAGGT
>DASUXC010000134.1:0-51163 GCA_036378095.1 Gemmatimonadaceae bacterium
ACGCCGCCGCGCACGCAGGCCGCGCTCCTCGAGGCGATGCAGGAGCGGCACGTCACGGCCGCGGGGGAGACGATGGTCCTCCCCAAGCCGTTCTTCGTGCTGGCGACGCAGAACCCGATCGAGCAGGAGGGGACCTACCCCCTGCCCGAGGCGCAGCTCGACCGGTTCCTGTTCGACATCCGCATCGGCTACCCGAGCGAGGCGGAGGAGGTCGGGATCCTGCGCGCCACCACGGCGGTGGATCGGACGCAGCTCTCCCCCGTGCTCGATGGCGAGGAGACGCTCGCCCTCCAGCAGACGGTGCGCGAGCTTCCCGCCGCCGAGCCGGCGCTCCAATATGCAGCGGCGCTCGCGCGCGCCACGCGCCCCGATGGGGCGGGCGTGCCGCCGATCGTGAAGCAGTACGTGCGCTGGGGAGCGGGTCCGCGCGCGGGGCAGGCGCTCATCCTCGGCGCCAAGGCGCACGCGCTGCTGAACGGCCGCCACGCCGTGGGCCCGGAGGACATCCGGCGCGTGGCGCACCCGGTGCTCCGGCACCGGGTACTTGTGAACTTCGCCGCCGAAGCCGAAGGTGTGACGACGGAGCAGGTGATCGACGACCTCCTCCAGCACGTGAAAGCACCGTCCAGCACGCTGTCGCTGTAGCTCTCACCACATCGCTGATGTCGTCGCTCGCCACGTTCGCGCCGGTGCTGGATGCCGTTCGCGGCATCGGCTGGCCCGCGCTGCGGCGCGTGCGCAGCGCGGTGCCGGGGCCGCACGTCTCCCGCGTGCGCGGGACCACGGCGGAGTTCGTGGAGTACCGCCCCTACCGCCAGGGCGATGAGCCGAGGAAGATCGACTGGAAGCTCGTCGCCCGCACGGACCGCGTGTACATCCGCCTCTCGCAGGAGCGGGCGGTCCTCCCCACCGTGCTGGTGCTCGACGCGAGCGCCTCGATGGGCTTCCCCGCGCCGGCGAACGACAAGTGGGAGCACGCGCGCCGCATCGGGATCGGGCTCGCCGAGGTGGCGCGGCAGAAGGGTGATCCGGTGGGGCTCACCGTGGTGCACCCCGGCGGGACGCGCACGGTCCCGCCGCGCACGCGGCGCACGGTGCTCGAGGAGATGATGCACGCGGTGGACGTCGAGCCCGCGGGGGCGGAACCGCTCGCCCCCGGCATGCGCGAAGCGATGCGTCGCTGCGCGCGCCTGGCGATCATCACGGACTTCCTCGGCGACGCCGACGACCTGCTCGCGCTGGGGCGTACGTTCGTCGCGTCGGGTGGAGAGCTGCACGTGATCCACGTGGTGGACAAGGGCGAGCTCGAGCCCGATCCCCGGAAGCTGCTGCTCGCCGATCCGGAGCGCCCCGAGCTTCGCCGCCCGATGTCTCCGCCCGCGCGCGCCGAGTACCTGCGCCGCTTCGCCGCGTGGCGCGACGCGCTCGCGCGCGACTGGCGGCACGCCGGGGCGGTCTACACCATGGTCGTCCCGAACACGGAATCGATGCGCGGGACGATCCGTCGCCTCACCACGCCGTCCGGCGGGGCGGGGACGAGGAGCGGGCGATGACGTTTCTCGCCCCGGTCTTCTTCTACATCGGTCTGGGCGTCGCCGCGGGGGCGGTGGCGCTGCACTTCATCGTCACCCGGCAGCCGGCCTCGAGCCCGCTCCCCACGGTGCGCTTCGTGCCCACCAGCTCGGTGCGCGTCACCACGGTGGCGCCGGTGCCGGAGGACTTGCTGGTGCTCCTCGTGCGCGTGCTCATCGCCCTGCTGCTCGGCGCGGCGTTCGCGCGCCCGGTGCTCACACCCGACCGCCGTCCGGTGGCGCGCGTGGTGATGGCCGATGTCTCTCGCGCGGTGGGGAGCATCGCCCAGGTCCGGGACAGCGCGCGCGCGCTGCTCGGACCCCGCGACGTGCTGGTGGCGTTCGATTCGGCGGCGCGCACGGTGCGGAGCGGCGCCGCCGACTCCGCCGCGCGCCTCACGCGCACCGAGCGGGAGGGGCGGCTCTCCCCCGCGCTGATCGCGGCGCTGCGCGCGGCGGCGGCGATGCGCGACGAGGCGGACTCCATCGAGCTGGCGATCGTCTCCCCGCTCCGGGCGAGCGAGGTGGATGCCTCCACGCAGGCGATCCGCGCGCTCTGGCCGGGACGCGTGCGGGTGGTGCGCGTGGCCACGGGCGCCGACACGCTCCCGCCGCGCGCGGGGCTCGCGATCCACGGCGCGGCCGACGATCCGCTCGCCTTCGCCGCCGCGGCCGCCGGGATCGCGACGAGCGATTCCGCGGTGCGGGTGGTGCGCGGCACCGCGTCGGCAGCGGACAGCGCGTGGGCGGCCGGCGGGCGGCGCACGCTCGTCCGATGGCCCGCCGCCGGCGCGCCGAGCGGGTGGGTGGCGCGCGCCACGGTGGACACGGTGGGCGCGGTGATCGCCGGCGAGGCGGCGCTGGTGTTTCCGCTCGAGCGCCGCTGGGCGCTCGACACGGCCACGCACCCCACGCGCGTGGTGGCGCGATGGGTGGATGGCCAGCCCGCGGCGATCGACCGCGCGGTCGGCGAGGGGTGCATCCGCGACGTCGCGATCGGGCTCCCCGCGCGCGGCGACCTGGTGCTGCGTCCCGCCTTCGGCCGGTTCGTGCGCGCGATCGGCACGCCGTGCGAGGGGGTGGCGGGCGGCCCCGCGCTCGACGAAGCGCGGGTGAGCGCGCTCGCGGGGAGCGGACCGCTCGCCGCGAGCGGCGCCGTGCGTCCTCCGGACGTGACGGCCACACCGCTCGTGCCGTGGCTCCTGGGCGCGGCGCTCGCGCTCGTGCTCGTGGAGCTGCTCGTGCGCCGCGGCTCGGCGCCGCTGTGGAGCGGGGCGAGCGACGACGCGCGGAGCGCGCGCGACACCGGAGCGGCCGCGTGACGCCGCGCGAGCGAGTCCGCCGCGCTCGGCGGCGCCTGGCCGGCACGGTGGCGGTGGCCGCCATTCTCTGGGCGGCCACCGCGGCGATGGTGGTGATCGTGCTCGCCGCCGGCGCGGACGCGGTGCTCGGCCTCGGCGCCGGGGCGCGGGCGGCGATCATCCCGGCGGCGGTGCTCGCCGCCCTCGGCGCGGCCGGCGTGGTGCTCTGGCGCGGACGGGCGGCGCGCTCGGTGGAGCGGGTGGCGCTGTGGATCGAGGAGCGCGAGCCCCGGCTGCAGTACGCGCTCGTCACCGCCATCGATGCGGAGATCGCGCCCGCCGAGCGGTACGGCGACCTCCACGCGTTCGCGAGCGGCGTGGACGTGGAGGGGATCGTCCGGCACGCGTGGCGGCGCACGCTCGGCCGCGCCGCGCTGGGGTGCCTGACGCTCCTGGCCGTGCTCGCGATCCTGCAGCCTCGCGAGCTGCTGCGCTCCGCCGGCGTGGCGCTCGCCCGCCGCGCGGCGCCGAGCCCGCCCAAGCCGATGGCGAACCGCCTGCTGTCGCTCACCGCGCGCGTGACGCCGCCGGCGTACAGCCGCCTACCCGCCGCGACGATCGACCAGCCGAGCGACGTGGCCGCGCTCATCGGGAGCCGCGTCACGCTCGACGGCGAGGGGCCGGCCGATGGCGTGATGGCGATGGTTCGCGCGGAGCGGCTGGACGCGCGGGCGGATGGCGACGGGTGGGGAGTGAGCGTGACCATGCCCAAGGAGCCCGTGGTGCTCGAGCTGCGCGATCGCGCGTACAAGCGGCTCGTGGTGCTCGAGCCGGTGACCGACTCCGCACCGGCCGTGAAGCTCCGCCTCCCCGCGCACGACACCACGTACCAGCACGTGCCGAAGGGGAAGCTCGCCATCGAGGCGTCGCTCACCGACGACGTCGGGCTCGCCTACGGCTACGTGGAGTACCTGATCTCCATCGGCTCGGAGGAGAGCTTCGAGACGAAGCAGGTGCTGGGACCGAAGGTGCCGTTCGGCAACGCGCGCGAGGGGACGCTCCGGGCGACGATCGACCTGGACACGATGAAGCTGTCGCCGGGGAGCGTGCTGCACATCCGGACGGTGGCGTTCGACTACAACGACGTGACCGGGCCGGGGAAGGGGATCTCGGAGACGCGCACGCTGCGCGTGGCCGAGCCGGTCGACTCCACGTCGATCAACGCCGCGCCTCCGCTTCCGATCGACTCCATGTGGGTGAGCCAGCGGCTGCTGAACATGCGCACCGACACGCTCATCCGCGACCGGCGGAAGTACGAGCGCGCCGACTTCGTGCACAAATCCTCCGGCTACAGCAACTCCCAGGAGGACATTCGCCGGCGCGCGCTCGCCGTGATCGCCCTGCTCGAGGACAACGGCGTCGGGGGATCGTTCGAGACGGAGACGAGCAAGAAGCTCCGCGAGGCGGTGGACCTCATGTGGACGGCGCGCGAGGACCTGGGCGTGGCGGAGCCCGATTCCGCGATGCCGTACATGAAGAAGATCCTGAAGATCCTCGATGAGATCCGCCTGGCGCACCGCTACTACCTGCGCGGGCTCCTCCCGCCGGTGGCGGTGAACGTGGAGCGGGTGCGGATGACGGGGAAGGACACCGCCGCCGGGGTGGCGCGGAAGCCGCGCACGGAGCTGGACGATCCGCGGGCCGCGCTCGCGGCGCGTCTGGACGTGGCGGCGGCGTTGGCGCGCACGGCGCCCCAGGCGGCGGCCGACTCGCTGACGTTCATCCGCGTCTCCGCGCTCACGCGCGCGCCGGAGGTGGCGGGGGCGCTCGGCGCGGCGATCGACATGCTGCGCAAGGGGGCGCCGCTGGACAGCGCGCTGGGGAGAGCGCGGCGCGCGCTCGAGCCCCCGGCGCGCGTCGAGCGCGGCGCCGCCGAGTGGACGGGGGTGATGCCATGAGCCAGTTCGTGTTCGCCACCGCGGAGTACGCGTCGGGCGACTGGGAGAGCGCGCCGTCGCTGCCCGAGGCGGTGATCGATGCCGTGGCCAAGTACACGACCATCGACGTGGCGCCGGTGGGAGTGAACGTGAAGCTGTCGTCGAACGAGCTGTTCAACTTTCCGTTCGTGTGGATGACCGGGCACCTGCCGGTGCGGTTCACCGACGAGGAGCGCCGCAACGTGCAGCGCTACGTGGAGCGCGGCGGGCTGCTCATGATCGACGATCACAACCACGACATCACCGGTCAGTTCCACAAGACGGCCACGGAGGAGATCGAGCGGCTGTTCGGCAAGATGACGCGGCTGCCGAACGACCACGAGCTGTACCGGTGCTTCTTCGTGTTCGAGGACGGGCCGCCGAACACGCACCACGAGCTGAACGGCTACGGCGACGACCTCCTGCACAAGTACCTCGACGCGGTGCTCGTGCACGACCGGATCGGGCTGATCTACAGCAGCAAGGACTACAGCTCCGAGTGGAACTTCCACGCGGAGACCAAGAAGACCATGACGCAGGACCCGACGAAGTTCGGGGTGAACCTCATTGTCTATGCGCTCACCAGGTGACGCGGGGCGCGGGAACGACGCGGGGCGCGGGGCGCGCGATGCGGGGCGCGCGGGCGTCGAGCACGCCGTGGGCACCTCGCCCGCGGTGACTGCGCGCCCCGCGCACCGCGCCCCGCGCCCCGTCGCCGCCGTGCTCGAGCTCCTGCTCCGCGCGGCGGTCATCGCGCTCCTCGCCTGGTTCCTCGTCACCACCGTGCGCGCGCGGCGGCACGGGAGGGTGGAGGACGCGGCGTCGCGCACGCTGCACGCGGCGCTCGCGCGGTGGAGCACGGTGTCGTCGCCGGCCACGGTGCACGTGTCGCTCGATCATCCGCCGGCGGGGCTCGAGCGCGACTGGCTCGCCGCGCTCCCGGGGGCGGGAACGGCCGTGGCGTGGAACGGGCCGTCGCTCCTCCCCACGGCGATCATGGTGGAGCCGCGAGCGGACCCGGCGCGCGGCGCGGACGTGAGCGTGGCGGCGCCGGAGAGCGCGACGGTGGTGCTGCGCGACACGGTCGGGACGCTGGACAGCGCGCGCGCCGGCGCCACGGGGGTGCGCGCGTACGTGCCACGGCCGCGCGCGACCACCGACGCCCTGGTCGGCGCGGTCGCCGCCCGCGCGGCGATCCACGACTCGCTCCACCTCGGTCGGCTCCTCGTGCTCGGCCAGGCGGGGTGGGAGGCCAAGTTCACGATCGCCTCGCTCGAGGAGCGCGGGTGGAAGGTGGACGCGCACGTGGCGGTGTCACCGAAGAGTGACGTGCGGCAGGGGGAGATCGCCGACATCGACACGGCGCGCTACTCGGCGGTCCTGGCGCTCGACACCACCGCCGCGCGCTGGGGCGACCGCATCGCGCGCTACGTGCGCCAGGGGGGCGGGCTGGTGCTGTGGGCGCCGGCGGCGAAGGCGCGATCGCTCGCGTCGCTGGCGCCCGGCGCGCCGGGGACGCTCATCGAGGACGAGGGCGCGGCTCCGAGCGACACCGCGCCGCGCGCGGCGCTCTCGCTCGTCCCCATCACCTCGCTGGCGAGCGACGCCGTGGTGCTCGAGCGCCGCGGACCGGATGCGAGCCTCGCCGCGCGCCGCGTGGGGGCGGGACGCGTGATCGAGACGGGCTACGTCAACTCGTGGCGGTGGCGGATGGCCGGCGGCGACGATGCGCCGGACCGGCACCGCGACTGGATCGCCGGCCTGGTGGCGTCGGTCGCCTACGCGGGGCGCGGCAGCGTGTCCGCGCCCCCCACCGACGTCGCGCCGCTCGCCTCGCTCATCGACCGGCTCGGCCCCGCCGCGCCGGCGTGGGGCGGGGCCGCGCGCGATCCGGAGCGCATCGCGCGATGGGTGTTCGCGGTGCTGTGCGTGTCGCTGTTGGTCGAGTGGGCATCGCGCCGCCTGCGCGGCGTCAAATGAGGAGGTCGGATGTTCTTCGGAAAGTTCGGGCCGGGCGAGATCTTCATGATTCTCGCGGTGTTCCTGCTCCTGTTCGGCGCCAAGCGCATCCCGGAGGTCGCGGGCTCACTGGGGAAGGGGATCCGCGCGTTCAAGCGCGAGGCGCGGGGAGAGGACGAGGCGCCCTGAGGGCGAGCAGGGATGTTCCGGCGGGAGGTGACCCCGGCCGCCGGTCCTTGATCTCGAGGGATGGCATCGGTACCGTATAACCGGTATAAGGTCCATTAGTAGTTGTGCCGTTCGGGCGCGTCCCATGGACCAGGTCATCTCCGGGAGGTCATCGTGCACCGCTTCATCACTCTCGTCGGCGCCCCGTGCAACATCGGGATCAAACCGTACGACACCGGAGAGCCGCGCCGCCTGGACCTCGCGCCCTCGGCGCTCCGGTCGGCGGGGCTCGCCTCGCTTCCGGATTGCGACGACGATGGCGACGTCGTCCCCGAGCCCTACCGGGACTTCGTGCGGCCGGCGGGGCGTCCGCGCAACGAGGCGGAGATGGTCCGCTACTGCGGCGCGCTCGCGGAGCGGGTCGCGGCGGTCGTTCGACGCGGGCGATTTCCCGTCGTGCTGGGCGGGGACTGCGGGATCGTACTCGGCTCCCTGCTCGGGCTCCGCCGCGCCGGGCGGCAGCGCGTGGGGCTGGCGTACGTCGACGGACACGCGGACTTCGCCACCCCCGAGGAGTCGCGCACCGGCTCCGTGGCGAGCATGTGTCTGGGGCTCGCGATCGGGCGGGGCGAGACGCCGCTCGCCCGGCTCGCGGGCGACGCGCCGCTCGTGTCCGACGGCGATGTGGCGCTCATCGGGCGGCGCGATCAGGCGGAGCCCTGGTACGGCCATGCCGCCCTTCACGCATCGGCGGTGCTCGACCTGCCGCACGATGCCGCGCGGACGATGGGATACGGCGCCGCGGCGGAGCCGGTGCTCACGCGCGTCGCCGCCGGCGCGCTGGATGGATTCTGGATCCACCTCGACGCGGATGTCCTCTCGCCGGCCGTGATGCCCGCCGTCGACTCGCCGGAGGAGGGGGGGCCGGACCTGGACGAGCTGGCGCCGTTCCTCGCCGCGCTGGTGCGCCACCCGAAGGCGCTCGGCATGGAGCTGACGATCTACGACCCGCGCTTCGATTCCGATCGCGTGTGCGCTCGACGGCTGGCGGCGCTCGTCGGTCGCGCCCTGGGCGCGAGGGTGGGGAGCGAGACATCGGCCACCGCTGCCTGACTATCGCCGCGCGCACGAACGCCCGCCGGCTGATACCACGCCGGCGGGCGCTCTTCTATCTCGGGAGAGCATGCGGTGCATCCCGGCGTCCGCCTTGTTGCGAGCACGACGGCGCCGTCTGCCTCCCATTCACCGTGCGACGTGAGGGCGCGCGACCGTCGCGCTCGCCACCCCACGAGTTGATGACACACCACGCCCGCGACACCCCTACACACGACGTACGTTTCCGCCGGCCGGGACATGTCGACGCGCGCGGCCACACTGTCCCGCGATTCATGACGCTCCGCGCGCGCCGGGACCCTACCATTCGCGACGCACGCTCGCGACATTGTGCGCGGCAATGAGCAACCCACCGATTCCGAACGCGCACACCGGCACGCGCAGCACCTCCCTCGACGAGGCGCTCGCTCACGACCTCGACGTACTGCGACGCGCGGGACTCCTCCGCGCGCTCCCCACCATCGGCCGGCGCGACGGCGCGCGCATCACGGTCGATGGCCGCGATCTGGTCGACTTCGCCTCGAACGACTATCTCGGCCTCGCCACGCACGCGCGACTCGCGCACGCGATCGTGCACGCGCTCCCGGCCACTGGGGTCGGCGCGGGCGCCGCGCGCAGCATCGCCGGGAACCACCCGCTCCACGAGGAGCTCGAGCGCGAGCTCGCCCGTCGCAAGCACGCCGAGGCCGCGCTCCTCTTCCCCTCCGGCTTCTCGGCCAACGCCGGCGTGATCCCGGCGCTCGTCGGACGCGGCGACGTCATCTACTCCGACACCCTCAACCACGCCTCGATCATCGATGGCTGCCGCCTCTCCCGCGCCACGGTGCGCGCCTTCGAGCACTGCGACGCCGGGGCGCTCGCCGAGATGCTCGCGAGCGAGCGACGCGCGTACCGCCGCTGCCTGATCGTCGTGGAGGGGGTGTACTCCATGGATGGCGACCTCTGTCCGCTTGGCCCCCTGGTCGAGCTGGCGCGCGAGCACGAGGCCTGGCTGTACGTGGACGACGCCCACGCCACCGGCGTGCTCGGCGCCACCGGCGCCGGTTCGGCGGAGCACGCGGGCGTGGAAGGCACCGTGGACATCACCATGGGGACGCTCGGCAAGGCGCTCGGTTGCGCCGGCGCGTTCGTCGCCGGCAGCGCCACACTGCGCGAGTTCCTCCTCAATCGCGCGCGCACCTTCGTGTTCACCACCGGTTCGCCGCCGGCGCTCGCCGCCGCCGCGCTCGCCGCGCTCCGGTTGCTCGACGCCGAGCCGTGGCGACGCGAGCGGCTGCTCGCCAACGCCGCCCGCCTGCGCGAGCGGCTCGCGCCGATGGGCATCACCGCCGCCCCGGGCGCGCCGGGACACATCGTCCCCATCCGGCTCGGCGCGGCCGGTCGCGCCGTGCAGGCCGGCCGCGCCCTGCGCGAGCGCGGATTCCTCGTGGGCGTCGTGCGTCCGCCCACGGTGCCCATGGGGAGCGCGCGGCTCCGGGTCACGCTCAGCGCGCGGCACACGGAGGAGCAGATCGACCGCCTCGCCGATGCCCTCCGCGCGGTGATCGACGCCACGCAGGGCGGCGAGGCGGCATGACGGCGTCCCGCTCCGCATCACCGTGGTGGATCCCGCTCGACCAGCGACACGTCTGGCACCCGTACACGCACCACTTCGGCGGCGACGCACCGCCGCCGATCGCGCGCGCCGAGGGGGCGTACCTGTACGACACGGAGGGGCGGGCGATCCTCGATGCCATCTCCTCGTGGTGGGTCACGCTGCACGGGCACGCGCACCCGACAATAGCCGATGCGGTGGCGCGGCAGGCGGCGACGCTCGAGCAGGTGATCTTCGCGGGCTTCACGCACGAGCCGGCCGCGCGGCTCGCCGCCGAGCTGGTGAAGGTCCTTCCGCCGGGACTCTCGCGCGTCTTCTTCTCCGATGACGGATCCACCGCGGTCGAGGTGGCGCTCAAGATGGCGCTGCAGTACTGGCGCAACCGGGGGGAGAAGCGCACGACGATCGTGGCGCTCGAGAACGCCTATCACGGCGACACGTTCGGCGCGATGAGCGTGAGCGCGAGCGGCGTGTTCACCGAGCCGTTCACCGAGCACCTGTTCCAGGTGGAGCGGCTCCCCGATCCGAGCCGCGCCGACGTGGTGCTCCCGTTCGCCCGCCTCCTCGCCGAGCGGCACACGGAGATCGCGGCGATCATCGTCGAGCCGCTCCTCATGGGCGCGGGGGGGATGCACGTCTGGAACGCGTCCGCGCTCGCGGCGCTGCGCGGGCTCGCGGCCGAGTTCGGGGTGCTGTTCATCGCCGACGAGGTGCTCACCGGATTCGGGCGCACGGGCCCGCTGTTCGCGTGCGAGCACGCGGGGATCACGCCCGATCTCATCTGCCTCTCCAAGGGGCTCACCGGCGGCTTTCTCCCGCTCGGCGCCACGGCGGCGCGGGAAGAGGTGTTCGCCGAGTTCGCGAGAGGCCCCGACAGGCGCCTCATGCTCTTTCACGGCCACTCGTTCACCGCGAACCCCATCGCCTGCGCGGCCGCGCGGGCCAGCCTCTCCCTGCTCGATGCGCGCTCCGCCGAGCGGCGGCGCGCCATCGAGCGGGCGCATCGCGCGGGGATGGAGCGCCTGAAGGAGCACCCGCGGGTGCGGGACCCGCGCGTGCTCGGCACCGTGGCCGCGTTCGACCTCGACGTGGCCGGTGGCTATCTCAGCCCGATCGGTCCGGAGCTCGCCCGCTTCGCGCTCGAGGACGGCGTGCTGCTGCGCCCGCTCGGAAGCGTCGTCTACGTGCTGCCGCCGTACGCGATCGAGCCGGACGAGGTGGCGAGCGTGTACGACGTCATCGCCCGCTTCCTGGCGTCGCGTTGCTGAGGCTCGGCATCACCGGCACCGACACCGGGGTGGGGAAGACCGTCGTGTCGGCGGCGGTGCTCGCCATGCTCCGCGCGCGCGGCGTGCGCGCGGCCGCCATGAAGCCCGTGGAAACGGGAGTCGGCGACGGCGACCTCGATCGCGACGCGATGCGCCTGTGGCGCGCGGCGGGCGCGGTGGACGATCCGCGCGACGTCGGCCCGGTTGTGCTCCCCGAGCCGCTCGCGCCGGTGCTCGCCGCGCGCCGCGCCGGGCGCGCGGTGGACATCGCGCCGCTCGACGACGCGTTCGCGCGCCTCGCCGCGCGCGCGTCCGCCATCGTGGTCGAGGGGGCGGGAGGGATTCTCGTGCACGTGGCTCCCACCCTCACGTACGCCGACCTCTTTCGCCGCTGGCGGCTGGACGTGCTGATCGTCGCCGCCAACCGGCTCGGCGCGCTCAACCACACGCTGCTCACCGTGGCCGAGGCGCGTCGCGCCGGGCTTCGCGTGCGCGGCGTGGTGCTGAACGAGGCGGCACCGGCCGCCGGCCGGGCGGACCTCGCGCGGGAAACGAACCTCGCGATGCTGCGCGAGATTCTTCCGGACGTGCCCATCACCGGATTTCCCCACCTCCCCGCGCCCGACGACCACGCGGCGCTCGCCGCGGCGGCGGAGCACGGCGGCCTGTACCATCTCATCGATGCCGGTGCGGAGCGGAGCCCCCGCGCCGGCTCGCGCACGGAGACGACATGACCATCACCGATCTCGCGACCACGCCGTCCACCACGCCGAGCTGGAACGAGCTCGCCGAGCGCTCGCTCGCTGGAGACGCGCTCACGCGCGAGGAGGCGCGGGGCGTGCTCCGCGCCCCGGACGACGAGCTGCTCGACCAGCTCGCCGCCGCGTACCGGGTGCGGCGTCATCACTTCGGCAAACGCGTGCGCCTGCACTACCTCGTGAACGCGCAGAGCGGGCTGTGCCCGGAGGACTGCCACTACTGCTCGCAGTCGGCGGTGTCCACGGCCGAAATCGAGAAGTATCCCTTCCAGGCGCGCGACAAGATTCTCGAGGCGGCGGACCGGGCGGCGGCGCTCAAGGCGGGCACGCTGTGCATCGTGATCTCGGGGCGGGCGCCGGGGGAGCGCGTGTTCGGCAAGGTGCTCGACGTCGTGCGCGAGGTGCGCGAGCGGCACGATCTCCGGATCTGCGCCTGTCTCGGGCTGCTGAACGCGGAGCAGGCGCGCCGCCTCGCCGAGGCGGGGGTCACGCAGGTGAACCACAACCTGAACACCTCGGCCAGCCACTACGGCGAGATCTGCACGACGCACGGCTACGAGGATCGCGTGGCGACCGTGTGCCACGTGCGCGAGGCGGGGCTCAAGACCTGCTCGGGCGGGATCGTGGGGATGGGCGAGTCGGACGACGACGTGATCGACCTCGCCATGGCGCTGCGCGAGCTCGGCGTGCGGAGTGTGCCGGTCAACTTCCTGATCCCCATCCCGGGGACGCCGCTGGCGGACGTGCGCGAGCTCGATCCGCGGCGGTGTCTGCGCGTGCTCTGCTTGTTTCGTCTCCTCCTCCCCGACCGCGAGCTGCGCATCGCCGGCGGTCGCGAGGTGCACCTCCGCTCGATGCAGGTGATGGGGCTCTACGCGGCGAACTCGGTCTTCATCGGCGACTACCTCACCACCGAGGGGCAGGCGCCGCACGCGGACCTGCAGATGATCGAGGACGCGGGATTCGTGGTGGAACTGCCCGATGGGAGCGAGCCTCCCCTCCCCGTCCGATAGGGGTCGGCGCCGCGGCGCGTGTCCTATCGGGTGACGCGCCGCGTCGCGGCGCACGGAGCCCCCGCGCCAAGGGGGCTCTGTCACGTCGGGCCGCCCGCGGCTCACCCATCGACCATATCGGCATGGTTCTGTTCGCCCAACGCACCTCCGCGCTCGGCACCGAGAACGCATTCAAGCTCACCGCGGACATCGCGCGCTGCACGGCGCGGGGGATGTCGGTGGTGCGGCTCAACCTCGGCGAGCCCGACTTCGAGAGCGCGCCGCACATCAACGAGGCGGCGATCGCCGCCATCCGCGCGGGGAAGACGCACTACTGCGATCCGGCGGGGCTCCCGGAGCTGCGCCGCGCGATCGCCTGTCACGTGATGCGCACGCGCGGCGTGGAGGTCGACCCCGATCGCGTGATCGTCACCCCCGGCGGGAAGCCGTCGATCGGGTACACGCTGCAGGCCTACGTGGATCCCGGCGACGAGGTGATCTACCCGAGTCCCGGCTTCCCGGTGTACGAGTCGTGGATCACGTACGTCGGCGCGCGCCCGGTGCCGCTCCACCTCTCCGAGGAGGACGACTTCGCCGTCACGCCCGATGCGCTGGCGCGGCTCATCACGCCGAGGACCAAGCTCATCATCCTGAACTCGCCGTCCAACCCCACCGGCGGCGTGCTCTCCGCGGAGACGCTCGCCGGGATCGCGAGCGTGATCCGGGAGCGGTGCCACCCGCAGGCGCGCGTGTACTCGGACGAGATCTACGAGCACATCCTCTTCGACGGCGAGACGCACCGCAGCATCGCCGCCGAGCCGGGGATGGCGGAGCGCACGATCATCTCGTCCGGACACTCGAAGGGGTTCGCGATGACCGGGTGGCGCCTGGGGTGGGCGGTGCTCCCGACGAGCGCCGAAGCCGGACTGTTCAAGCAGCTCAACATCAACGTGATGTCGTGCGTCCCGCCGTTCATCCAGGAGGCGGGGCGCGCGGCGCTGGAGCGGCCGGAGTCGGAGGGGGACGTGGCGCGGATGGTGGCCGCGTTCCAGGAGCGGCGCGACTGGGTGGTGCGCGCGCTGAACGAGATCCCCGGGGTCGGCTGCCGCAGGCCCAGGGGCGCGTTCTACGTGTTCCCGAACGTGTCCGGGCTGTGCGAGTCGCTGGGGATCACGCGCGCTCACGCGACGCTCCCCGACGCGGCGCGCGCGCGCACATCGCCATCGAACCTGTTGCAGATGTTCCTGCTCGAGCGGCACGGCGTGGCGACGATGGACCGCAACTCGTTCGGGAGCATCGGCGCGGCGGGGCAGCACTACCTGCGCCTCTCGATCGCCACGAGCCTCGAGCAGTTGAAGGAAGGGGTCGGGCGGATCGCCGCGGCGAGCGTGGACCGGGCGGGGTGCGCCGACTACCTGGCCCGCTGGGAGGGAGCGCGATGACCGGGGGGCGCGTGTTCGTGACGCGGCGGCTGCCGCAGGTCGCCTTCGACATGCTGCGCGAGGCGGGGGTCGCGGTGAGCGTCGGGCAGTTGCAGGAGGAATGCGCGGTCCCGCGCGAGCTGGTGATGGCCGGGGTGCGGCAGGCCGACGTGCTCCTCCCGCTGCTCACGGAGCGGATCGATCGCGAGGTGCTGGAGGCGAACGACGCGCTGCTCGGCGTGGCCAACTACGCGGTGGGGTACAACAACGTGGACGTCGCGGCGGCCACGGCGCTCGGCATCCCGGTGTCGAACACGCCGGGGGTGCTCACCGAGACGAGCGCGGACCTCACGTGGGCGCTCATCCTCGGGGTGGCGCGGAAGATCCCGCAGGCGCACAGCTACATGGTGCGGGGGCGGTACAAGCTGTGGGGGCCCAACCTCTTTCTCGGGGAGGACGTGAGCCCCGGCGGGAGCGGGCGCCGGAAGGTGCTCGGCATCGTCGGCTTCGGGCGCATCGGGCGGGCGGTGGCGCGCCGCGCGCTCGGCTTCGACATGGAAGTGCTGGCGTACGACCCGTACGCGCGCGAGAGAATCGAGCTGAGCGATCACGCGTCGTGGGCCGACCTCCCCGACCTTCTCTCGCGCAGCGACTTCGTGACGCTGCACGCGCTGCTCACCGACGAGACGCATCACCTGATCGACGAGGGGGCGCTCGCGCTGATGAAGCCGACGGCGTACCTGATCAACGTGGCGCGCGGGCCGGTGGTGAACGAGGCGGCGCTGGTGGAAGCGCTGCGGGAGGGGCGGATCGCCGGCGCGGCGCTCGACGTCTACGAGCACGAGCCGGACATGACGCCGGGGCTGGCCGGGCTGCCGAACGTGCTGCTCGTGCCGCACATCGCGAGCGCGAGCCGCGAGACGCGCGATCGGATGGCGGCGATGGCCGCGGCGAACGCGCTGGCGCACCTCCGGCGCGAGCGGGCGCCGAACGTGGTGAACCCGGAGGTGTACGAGACGGCGGCGTACGCTCGGCGGGCGGGTTAGCGTGCGCTGTCAGCGTGCGCTGTCAGCGTGCGCTGTCAGCGTACGCGGGCGCGGCGCAGCGCGGGGGCGAGCGTCGCCCTGAGCACGTCGGCATCGGTATCGAGGAGGCGCCGCGCGATCCGTCCCGCCGCCCTCGGGTCGCGCTTCTCGATGGCGAGCAGGAGATCGTGGTGCAGCTTCGTGGTGTCCACCGCCGAGACGGCCGGATCGTGCGCGATCTGGCGCAGCGCGTCGCGCAGGTTGGTGGCGAACGCGCGATAGACGTCCGCGAGCACGGGGTTCTTCGAGGCGAGCGCGATGCCGGCGTGGAACTCGACGTCGAGCTCCACGGCGCGGCTGGTGTCGCCGAGCGCGCGCGCGGCATCGCGCTCGGCGAGCAGCCGGCGCAGCCCGGCGACGTCGGACTCGGAGCGACGCTCCGCCGCGAGCCGCGCGGCCTCCTCCTCGAGCGGCCGGCGGACCTCGTAGACGTGGAGGATCGCGGCGCGCTGCAGTCGCCGGTCCAGCGACTCGGCGGCAGCCGCGCGCGCGCGCACGTACGTTCCGTCGCCCTGCCGGACATCGAGGAGCCCGGCGTGGGCCAGCGCCGCGACCGCCTCGCGCACCGTGGTGCGGCTGACGCCGAGCGACGCGGTGAGCTCCCCTTCGGTCGGGAGCCGTTCGCCGGGCGCGAGCCGTCCGAGCGAGATCTCTTCCTGCAGGTGCTCGATCACGGCATCGACCAGTCGGCGACGCGCGAGCGGGCGGGGAGCGGGCTTGGTCATCGGTTCATAGTACGACATCCATCGGTGGCGTGACAGCGGGCCCGACGGGCGCGAGCGGTCCCGAGGTCCCTTGCGGCGCAAATTCATCATACGTATGATGAATTATGATAATGCGTATACCGGCGGCGGCGCTCCTCCTCGGCGCCGCCCCGCTCGGGGGGCAGACGGTCCACCCGCTGCCCGCCCCGGCCGTCCACGCCGTCCGGCTGCGGGGGCACATCTCGCTCGATGGCCGCCTCGACGACGCCGCGTGGGCCCTCGCACAGCCGGCCGCCGGCTTCCGGCAGCACGAGCCCGGGGAAGGGGAGCCCGCGACGCAGCGCACGGAGGTCCGCTTCGTCTACGACCACGACGCCCTCTACATCGGTGCCCGGATGTACGACGCGCTCGGCGCCGCCGGCGTCCGCACCCGGCTCGCCCGCCGCGACCAGGACGATGGCGAGGATCACCTCGCCATCGTCCTCGACACGTACCACGACCACGTCGGACGACTCTACCTCCAGGTGAACCCGTCCGGGGTGCAGCGGGACGCGCTGGGGCTCGGCGCGAGCGACCCCGACTTCTCGTGGGATGGGGTGTGGGAGGTGGCCACGCGCATCGACTCGCTGGGATGGACGGCGGAGATCCGTATCCCGTTCTCCACGCTGCGCTATCCCGCCGGCGACGTGGAATCGTGGGGGCTCCAGCTCTGGCGATACGTCCAGCGACTCAACGAGACCACGCAATGGTCCTTCTGGACCAAGCGCGATGCCGGCGGCCCCGCCTTCTTCGGTCATCTCGTGGGGATCGAGCCGCCGCGCCGGGTGGTGCACGCCGAGCTGCTCCCGTACGCGCTCGCGCACTGGCGCAACACGGAGCGATTCTCGCCGCTCTGCGCGTCGGTCGCGTGCGGCGCGACCGCCGGGCTGCGGCTCGGCGGCGATGTCCGCGCCACGATCGCCGGCGCGGCGGTGACCGCCACGCTGAACCCGGACTTCGGGCAGGTGGAGCTCGATCCGGCGGTCCTCAATCTCACCGCGACGGAGAGCTTCTTCCCGGAGAAGCGTCCGTTCTTCCTGCAGGAGGCGGGACTCTTCGACTTCGGCGCGCTCTCCTGCTTCGTGTGCAGCACGTACGTGCCGGTGAATCTGTACTACTCCCGGCGCATCGGGCACGCGCCGACGCTCCAGCCGCCGAACAGCCTCGACCTGCCGCAGGCGACCCGCGTGCTGGGCGCCGTTCGCGTGGGGAGTCAGACCGCGAGCGGGTGGTCGTTCGGCGCGATCGAGGCGGTGACCTCGGCGGAGCGGGCCACGGTGCTCGTCACGTCGGGCGATCCGGCCCCGGTGCGCGTCGAGCCGGCGGCCAACTACGCGACCGCACGCGTCAAGCGACGACTCCTCGATGGCGACCTCACCATCGGGAGCGCGATCACCTCGACCGATCGCAGCCTCGGCGCGGCTGCGGATTCGACGCTCGCGCGCCTGCTTCCCACCACCGCACGGGCGGGCGGCGTCGACGTCGACGCGTGGTGGGGCGCGCACCGGTACCACGGCGCGCTGACGGCCGCGATCTCCGAGCTCCACGGAAGCGCCGCGGCCATCGCCGACGCGCAGCGATCGAGCGTGCACTACCTCCAACGACCCGGCCGCCACGCGCGCGGCGGGGCGTTCGACGACCGGTACGATCCCACCCGGACGAGTCTCGACGGCTACATGGCGACCGGACGGCTGGCCAAGGAGGCCGGCGCGTGGGCATGGGAGGGTGCGGCGGAAGTCATCAGCCCCGGCTTCGAGGTGAACGACCTCGGGTTCCTCACGAACGCCGGCATGCTGTGGTACGCCGCCGACCTCCGGCGGAACTTCACGCGCCCCACGCGCGGCTATCAGAGCCTCGCGATCACCACGGGGATGGAGGTCGGCCGGAACTTCGACGACGACGTCATCTCGAGGGAGCTGCACGCCGTCGTGTCGTACGTCACGCCGTCGTTCTGGGCGTGGACGATCACGGGGCGGGCATTGCCCGGACACTTCGATGACCGTCTGACGCGCGGCGGCCCGACGGTGCGCGACCCGAACGGCGGCAGCATCGAGGCGCGCGTGATCTCCGATCCGCGCCATGCGACCGTGCTCGACGCGTGGGCCCACTACGGATGGGACGCGCGCGGCGGCCGGGATGTGCACCTGGCACCGACCCTCACGCTGCACCCGGCCGGCTGGCTGAGTCTCGCGCTGACGGTGGACGGCGAGGTCGCGACGGTGGCCGATCAGTACGTGGCCGCGGTGCCCGACAGCACCGCCGACACCTTCGGCGGGACGCGCTACGTCTTCGCCAGGCTCGCCGAACGGACGCTGGCGACCGAGACGAGGCTCGGCTTGACGTTCACGCCACAGCTCTCGGTCGACCTCTACGTGCAGCCCTTCCTCGCGTCGGGCGCCTACCGTGCCTACGGCGAGTTCGAGGCACCCCGGAGTGCCGACCGGCTCACGTACGGCATCGACCGCGGCACGATCGAATCGGCACCGAGCGTTCCCGGCACCGCTCGCGAGCTCGTCATCGATCCGGACGGAGATGGGCCGGCGACCTCGTACCGGCTGGCGGCACCGGACTTCTCCCGCGGCTCGCTGCGTGGCAACGCGGTGATCCGGTGGGAGTACCGTCCGGGCTCGACGTTGTATCTCGCGTGGACGCAGACCCGGCAGGACGACACCCCGCTCGGCAACCTCGTGCCCGGTCGGGATGCGCGCGCGCTCTTCGCCACTCCACCACGCAACGTCGTCCTGCTCAAGGCGAGCTACCGGCTGGCGCGGTGAGGCCGGGAGGACGAGCCGGCCGTCGGGGATGGAGTCCGGATGCACGAAAGCCCCCCATGCGAGAGGGCTTTCGTGTACTGCGACTCGGAGTACTCGTTCACGATGCTTACTCACTCCCTCCGCCGGGCGGCGGAGGCCGTGCTCGTACCGCGCCTCGGAGGAAACGCGATACGTCTTGCGAGATACACGTGCGACTGCGACTGCGACTGCGACTGCAACTGCCCGTTCACTCCACTCGTGCTACAAGACACGCGAGGAGCGTGATACCCCTACACTCTGCGCGAAACTCGTCGGCGACTCGTCATCGTCGACGACGTCGATGATGATCGCGAGCTCGGAGATCGCGATCATCGCGCGCGTGTGGGTGCGCAGCGAGACGCTCGTCCACGGGAGTCCGCGGTGCGCCACGGCCTCGCGCGCGGCGAGCGACGACACGATCACGATGGGATCGGCGAAGAGCACGGATGCGGCGAACGGCTCGCGTCCGCCGACGGCGAGCACGTCGAGATCGCCGAACGCGCGCGGCTCCACGTGCCGCGGATCGGCGAGCACGATGCCGCGTCCCACGTACGACGACACCTGGCGCAGGTGGTCGCAGCCGGAGAGTGGCACCGGCGCCACCTCGTAGCCGTAGGCGGCGACGGTGCGGGCGGCGGCGCGGAAGGTGCTCGCCGGCGTCCCCTCGGGGACGCCGAGGAAGAGGCGGCGGTCCACCGCCAACACGTTGCGTCCGTCGAGCAGACCGGGGGAGACCGGAGAGACGAGATCGCGACCGCGCGCCAGCCATTCGACCAGCGGATCGTTGGCGGCGCGGCAGGCCGGCGCGAACAGCACCTCGTCGAGCACCAGGGTGCCGGCGAGGATTCGGAGGTCGTCCGGGGAGCTCGCCGCGCCCACGGCGGCCGCGCGCACGCCGCACGCCTCGAGGGTCTCGTGCAGGTAGCGCTGCTCGCGGCGCAGATGAGCATTCGGTGGGAGATGCCGCGATTCCGCCCTCGTCGGGGCGAATCCCTCGTCCAGCTCTCGGACCAGCGCGGTGAGCATCCGTCGATCCCCCTGGGAACCGAGGCGAGGAACGTCGCCGTTTCTCCCATCACACACCCACTAATTAGACGCGCGAGCCGGGGTATTCCCCTACGTCCGCGCCGAGTCGTGTCCGGGGCTCCGCGCCCCCGCCCGCCCTCGCCCCTCGCCTGACACGCCCTTCCGCCGGGCGTGTAGGCATGTCCTCCGCGCCGCGTGTCCCATCCATGAATCCCGGGTTCTCCGCGTTCCACCGCATGCGCGCGCGCCACCGCGCGCGACTCCGGTGCTCGCCGTTCCCACCGCGCGCGCCTCGCGCCGGGTGTTTCCGTCTCCCATCCACCGGTGCCGTGGACAATGGACCCACGCCGGGCGTACTCTCCCGTGGCCCACGCTGACGCCCTCCCAGACGTCACTCCACGGCTCGCGCTCTCGCGCGCCGACTCGGTCCCGCCGCGCCCCGTCTTTCGCGTCATGCTCTCCGCTTCACCCGACCCGCACGGCTCGGATCACGAGCTCGAGCTGGTGCGCCGCATCCGCGACGGCGATGCGGCGGCGTTCGAGGTGCTCTTCACCACGTACTACGAGCCGCTGCTGCGCTTCGCCTTCGGCTACGTGAAGACCCGCGGCGTGGCCGAGGAGCTCGTCCAGGACGTGTTCTTCCACCTCTGGGCGCAGCGCGAGCGATGGGACGTGCAGGACACCGTGCGCGCGTACCTCTACGCGACCACGCGCAACCGCTCCCTCAACTGGCTGCGCCGCGGCGCGGTGGAGCAGCGCTGGGCCGAGTGCGTGGAGCTCGATGGCGACGACGACGGCACGCGCCCGCGACACGAGCGCGCCGACGAGCGCCTCCGGCTCGCCGAGCTCGATGCCGCGATCCGCGCCGCGATCGACCGCCTCCCGCCGCGCTGCCGCGAGACGTTCGTGCTCAGCCGGCACCACCATCTCACGTACGAGCAGATCGCCGAGGTGATGGGCATCTCGGTGAAGACCGTGCAGGAGCAGATCGCCCGGGCGCTGCGCGCCCTCCGCGCGGGGCTGGCGCCGTGGCTCGAGTGAGCCGGCGCCGGATGACGGCCGCCGCAGGCGAGTGCGTAGGCATCCGCCGCCCGGCGCGTGTCGATGACGTGGAGCCACACGGAACGCCGAGATGAGCGACGAGATCGACTGGGTACGACTGACCGACTGTCTGTCGGGGCGCGCGCCGCTCGCGGAGCAGGCGGCGCTCGAGCGCTGGGCGCGCGAGGCGCCCGAGCACGAGCGCGCGCTGGCCGAGGCGCGCACGCTCTGGGAGCGCGCGGGCGCGCTGCGCGAGCCCGTGGGGGCGGTGGACGCGGATGACGTCCGCCGGGCGTGGAGCGCGCTCGCCGCCCGGATCGATGCCGCGGTCCCCGCGCCGAGCTCCGTGCCGGCGCCCGCGCGACCCGCCGTCTCCGACGCCCCGTCGCCATCTCGTCGGGCGTTCCCGGCTCGCGCCGCGTTCGGCGTGCCGCGCCGCGACCGGGGGCTCGCGCGCACGATGCTGCGTGCCGCGACCCTGCTCGTCGTCGCGGCGGGGGGGGCGATCGTGGCTCACGACCTGGCGCACCGTTCCGCGCCGCCCGCCGTGCCCGCGGCGGTGCGCGAGATCGCCACCGGGCGCGGGCAGCGCGCCGAGATCCGCCTCGACGACGGCTCGCGCGTGATCCTCGGCGTGGACAGCCGGCTGCGCTGGCCCGAGACCTTCGGCAGCCGGCAGCGCGATGTGGAGCTGGAGGGTGAGGCGCTCTTCGCCGTGGCCCACGACCCCGCGCGTCCCTTCGTGGTGCGCTCGGCGAACGCCGTCATCCGCGACATCGGCACCGAGTTCGGGGTGCACGCCTACGCCGGCGAGCCCCACGTGCGAGTGGCCGTGCGCAGCGGCGCGGTGGCGGTCGCTCCGGCGCGCGACACGAGCACGCACCGCGCCGTGCTGCACGCCGGCGACCTGGCCACGCTCGCCACCGACGGCGCGCTCCGCGTGGTGCACGATGCCGACGTCGACCGCGAGCTCGCCTTCGCCGACGGCCGCCTCGAGTTCGCCGACACGCCCGTGTCCGAGGTCGCCCGGACGCTCGAGCGGTGGTACGACGTGCGGGTGGTCCTCGACGATCCCTCGCTCGCCACGGCGAAGGTCAGCGCGCCGTTCGAGCGCGATGCGGAGCTGAGCACCGTGCTCCGCGTGCTCGGCGCCTCGCTCGGCGCCCGCGTCACCCGTCAGGGACACACCGTGCACTTCGACGTCCGCCGCTGAGCCACCACCCACACATGTCACCGCGGAGGGGGAGCAGGATGCGGGCTCCACACGCCATCGCGCGTCCGTGCGTCATCGCGTTGCTGTCGCTGGTCGCCGCCACCGTGCGCGCGCAGGACGTGAACGCCTCACCGCCCGCGTCCACGACGCCGGCCACGCCACAGACCGTGGCTCCACGCGTCCCGAGGGAGCGGCCCCCACTCGAGCGCGCCATCTCGCTCGACCTGCGCGACGTGACCCTGCGCGAAGCGCTGCGCGCCATCGCCGCCGCCGGCGATGTCCGCCTCGTGTACAGCGATCGCCTCGTCCCGCTCGAGAAGCGGGTGACGGTGCGCGTCACGCGCGGCACCGTGGGCGATGCGCTGGCGATGGCGCTGGACGGCACGGCGGTCGAGCCGCACGAGACCGCGGGCGGGATCGTGCTGGAGCCGCGCACCGGTGCCGCCGCCCCCGCCGACACCGGGTACGGCGTGCTGTACGGCGAGGTGCGCGATTCGGCGACCGCGCGCCCGCTCGCCGGCGTGGTCGTGATCCTGCGCGGCCTGGCGCTCCGCACCGTCACCAACGACAGCGGCTTCTATGCTTTTCGGCGCGCGCCATTCGGCCCGCAGATCGTCGTCGCGCGTCTCATCGGCTACGAGCCCGTCGAGCACGTGGTGATGGTGTCGGACAGGGAGCTCACGCGATTCGACATCCGCATGCGGGAACACGTGGAGAAGATGCAGGAGGTGATCGTCACGGCCACCGGCCCGCAGCGGCGCCTCGAGGTGGGGAACGACATCACCACGATCGACGTGGACTCCGTGATGGCCACCGCGCCGGTGCGGAGCGTGACCGAGCTGCTCGAGACGCGAGTGCCGGGGCTCGAGGTGCAGCACACGTCGGGCGCGCCGGGCGATCCGGCGCGCCTTCGCCTGCGCGGGATCAGCAGCATCAACCGGAACAACGATCCCATCGTGGTGATCGACGGCGTCCGCATGGACATCTCCGAGGCGGGAAGCCAGAACCTGGCCCCCGTCGCCGACGGCGTGATCACGAGCAACACGCACTACCTCGCCCCGTCGCGGCTCGACCAGATCGACCCGAACAGCATCGAGACGATCGAGGTGTTCAAGGGGCCGAGCGCGGCGGCGATGTACGGGCCTGACGCGGCGAACGGCGTGATCGTGATCACCACCAAGCGCGCGCGCCCGGGTCCCACGCACTGGCAGCTCTCCGCCACGCAAGGGATCTCCCGGCTCGCCGGCTCCTATCCCGTGGGACTCTACCGGTGGGGGCACGTGAACGGGTCCGGTGGCGCGATCCTCTGTCCGCGCGCGCAGTACAACTGCACGCAGGACAGCCTGGTCGCGTTCCAGGCGCTCGACGATCCGCGCATGGCGCCGTTCGGCACGGGGCACGAGACGGCAGCGAGCCTGTCCGTGAACGGGGGCACCGAAGCGCTGCAGTACTCGTTCACGGGGAGCGTGAACGACCAGCTCGGAATCCTCCAGCTCCCCGATGTGGAGGCGGATCGCTACGAGAAGTTTCACGGGGAGGCAGCGCCGAGCTGGATGCGGCGTCCCGACCACCTCACGCGGTGGAGCGGGATGAGCCGGCTCACGGCGCGGCTGAGCCCGACCGCCACGGTGGACCTGGTGTCCACGCTCACCGCCGAGAACCAGCAGCGCTCGTCGCTGCAGTCGGCCATCGGCGCGCTGCAGGGGGAGTGGGTGGACCGCGGGCAGCTCGGGGAGCAGCCCCTCATCGGCGACTTCTACGAGCGGGCGACGTCCAAGGGGCTCACGTTCACCAACGTCGCGTCGCTCAACTGGCGACCGCTGTCGTGGCTCCCGGTCACGGCCAACCTGGGGCTCAACGTCGCGAACCGCGACGACCAGACGCTCCTCCCGCGCGACATGCGCTTCGGCTCCGTGGACAGCACCGGACACTTCGGCGCGGGGAGCGGGCACGTGCTCACCAAGAGCGCCAACATCGGCACGAACGTCGTGACGCCGCTGCCGCACGGCATGCGGATCACCACGAGCCTCGGGATGAATCTCACCGTCACGTCGAGCAACGACCAGGTCGCGCAGACGTACGGGGTGCCCGAGGGCGTGGAGAAGGTGGGCGTGTTCACCGAAGGGGCGAGCGAGGACGCCAGCGACGTCACGACGCTCGGCTGGTACATCGCCCCGTCGATCATGCTCAGCCCGCGTTTCTTCCTCTCCACGGGATTCCGCATCGATGGCGGGAGCACGTCCGGCACGCACGCCACGTTCAACGGCTTCCCGAAGCTCGGCGTCTCCTGGCTCATCTCCGACGAGAAGTTCTTCCCGCTCAAGTCGCTGTTCAACACGCTGCGCGTGCGCATCGCGTACGGGCACGCCGGCGTGCAGCCGGGGCTCACGGACCGCCTGCGCATGTACACGCAGTACTCGTTCGCCCCGCAGGGCGGGAGCGTCATCATCGACGGCGTGCGCCTGACGTCGATCGGGAACACGCAGCTCGAGCCCGAGCGCTCCACGGAGATCGAGGGGGGCTTCGATGCGGACTTCCTCGACGATCGCGTCTCGATCAGCTATACCGGCTACTCCAAGCGGCGCGAGAACGCGATCGTCTCGATCCCCGTGGCGCCATCCGTGAACGGCGGCGGGTCGTACTTCGCGAACATCGGCGTCGTGAGCAACAAGGGCGCGGAGGTCACCCTCGGCGTGGAGCCGCTCCGTTCGTCGCTTCTCTCCTGGCGGGTGAACGTCAACTTCAGCACCGAAGCCAACGAGCTGGTGAGCCTGGCGCCCAATCTCCAGCCGATCACGTACGGCGACGGGACGCGGATCGTACCTGGCTATCCGCTGTTCGGGCGATGGGCGAAGCCGGTGGTCGGATGGTCGGATGGGAACCGCGACGGCATCATCGACTCCAGCGAGGTGATCCTCGGTGACTCCCTGGCCTATCTGGGGCAGCCGCTTCCGAAGTATCACGCGTCGTTCGCCACCACGGTGGGGCTCTTCGACTCACGCGTGACGGTGAACGCGACGTTCGACTACCAGGATGGGATGACGCAGTTCAACCAGGGGGCGCGCGACGCCTTCCTGCACGCGGCCAACGACCCGAACGCCTCGCTGGCCGAGCAGGCGGCGGTGGCGGCGCTGGACAAGACGTCGTACGGGTTGATCCAGACGGTGAACACCCTGCGCTTCAACGCGCTCTCCGTGAGCGTGGCGATGCCACCCGGCGTCGCGCACGCTTTCCGTGCGAGCAGCATGTCGGTGGCGCTCCAGGGGAGCAACCTGGGGCTGCACACGAACTATCACGGCATCGATCCCAACGTGAACGCCTTCGCGAGCGGCGAGACGGTGCTCGACGCGGGGCAACTCCCACAGCCGCGGACGTGGTCGTTGAGCGTCCGCCTCGGCAACTGATCGCGCGGAGAGCGATGATGATGACCGGTGCACCCCGTTCCGAGCCGCCGCGCGCCGCGCGCCACATCGCCGCGCGCGCGACCGCGGCTGTGCTCATCGTGCTGGTGGGAGCGACCACGGCCTGCCACGACCTGCTCAACCCGCCGCTCCCGGCGGGGACGCAGGATCCATCCTCGTTCCACGACGAGGCCGGCGCGCTGGCGCGCTACCACGATGCCGTGGATGACGCGGGTGAGCGGCTGGTGCTCTACGCCGTCGATGCCGGCCTGTTCACCGACGAGCTGCGCGACAACACCCTTGGCGGTGGCGCGGGACCCGTGAACCAGCTCGACGAGCGCATGCTCCCCGAGCAGGGGGAGGGGTCGGTCAATCAGTCCGGCGCACCGGGCGACTACGAGCTGCTGCAGGGGCTCCGGGGGAGCACCGCGGACGCGATCGGGGCGCTCAGAACCTACGCGCCGCGGCAGCCCACGGCGCTGACCGGGGAGATGTACGCCTACCAGGGGTACGCGGAGATCGGGCTCGCCGACATGTACTGCTCCGGCATCCCGCTCAGCACGCTGGACTTCGGGGGCGATTTCACCTACCGGGCGGGGAGCACGACGAGCGACGTCTATCGGCACGCCATCGCGCTGTTCGACACGGCGCTCACGCTGGCCGCGGACAGCGCGCGCATCGCGAACCTGGCGCTGATCGGGAAGGGGCGGGCGCTCCTCGATCTCGGGCAGTTCGCGGAGGCCGCGCAGGCGGTGGCCGGCGTGAGCGACGACTATCGCTTTCAATTCCAGGTCGATTGGCGCGGGCGGCTCGGGGACAATGGCTTCCGCCAGCCGCCCCCGCTCCATGGTGCCACGGTGGCCGACTCCGAAGGGGTGAACGGGTTGGCCTTCATCTCCAGCGGCGATCCGCGAACGGCGTCGCACCAGACGGCGGTGAACACCCACGGCGTACCGATCTACGAGCCGGACGCCTACGTGGAGGTGGCGCCGTTCACGCTCGCGAGCGGGGTGGAGGCGCGGCTCATCCAGGGCGAGGCACAGCTCCAGGCCGGCGACGTGGCGGGGTGGCTCGCCACGCTCAACCGGCTCCGCACCGACGGCACGTACGACACGCAGCCCGATCCCGCCGATTCCACGAAGACTGACACGCTCTGGCACGCGGGCACGGGGGGCGTGGCCGGGCTCCGGCCGCTCGACGACCCGGTGACGCCTGACGAGCGCGTGGACCTCCTGTTCCACGAGCGCGCGTACTGGCTCTTCCTCACCGGGCGCCGGCAGGGAGACCTGCGCCGGCTCCTCAGGCAGTACGGGCGGCACCAGGAGCAGGTGTACCCCACCGGATTCTACCCGGGCGGGCAGGGCATCTACGGTGCCGACTTCACCGTGCCCGTTCCGGCCTCGGAGCGCGTGAATCCACTGTTCACCGGCTGCATCGACCGTGACCCCTGAGCGACGGATCCTGGTGAGAACTCCGATGCGCGCACTTCTCGACGTCTCGCGCCGCCGCGCGGGCCTGGCGCTCGCCTGCGCGGCAGCGGTGCTGGGTTGCGGCACCGAGTCCGCGACCGTGGCGGCACCGGTGGACCCGAGCCGGCTCCTGTCGGCGCTCGTGCTCGACCACCACGCCGTCGTGCTCTCCACGACGGCGCCGTGGAACACCATCCAGCTCACGGCGACACCGACCAATCCGGCCGGAGAGACACTCGCCGGGCTCGCGAGCCCCACCTACACCCTGAGCGACACGGGGAGCATCACGATCTCCCCCGACGGGGTGCTCACGGCCGTGAGTCCGGTCACCGGAGTGCGGGTGATCGCGTCGGTGACGGACGGCAACGTGACGCGGAAGGACACCGCGTACGTGGACGTCACCGACGTGTCGTCGCCGCCGGTGCTCTCGAGCTTCTCCATCCAGCCTGTCGCCGGAGACAGCGCGAAGCTGGCGGCGGCCGATTTCTTCCAGTTCTTCGGCCGGAAGGTCATCACGCCGCAGGCCACCGATGACCAGGGCGCGCCGATCTTCGGTCTGCCCGCGTACTTCACGACGTCCGATCACAGCATCGCGACGGTGGATCCGTCCACGGGGCTCGTGTTCGCCATCCGCCCGGGCACGGTCGTCATTCGCGCCAGCACGACGGGGTACGGCGTGAGCATGAGCGACTCGCTCGTGCTCACCATCACCCCGCCGCTGCTCGGGCTCGTGTTCCCGGCGGAGCGCACGCCGCCGGGGAGCACCACGTCCGTGCTCGTGTTCGATCCACCCACGCTGGTGGTGAGCGCGGGCGCGACGGTGCTGTTCGCGAACGGGTCGTTCGACAAGTCCATCGACGTGGTGTTCGACGACTCCGCCAACGTGATGGAGTCGCCGATCATCCCGGAGGGCTCGGGGAACATTCCGCCCTTCCACGCCGACTCGCTCAACACCTTCCCCTACGTGTCACGCGCGTTCATGGCGCCGGGCACGTACACGTATCACAGCACCCTGTTCGACACCCATGGAACGATCGTCGTGCAGTGATGGCACGCTTGGCGGAGCGGAGGGAGCGCGATGACCATCGACCGCCGCGATTTTCTCCGGCACGCGACCCGCGTCGCGGCGCTCGGCGCCATCTTCCCTCGCTCGATGCTGCCGCGGCTGGTCCGCGTGCCGCCGCCGGCGGGGTGGTCGGTGGCCGTCGATCCCGACCCGGCCGCGCTCGCCGCCACGGCGGTCGACGCCGCACGTGGCGCGGGCGCCGCGTACGCCGATGTCCGCCTCACCTTCCGCCAGTGGCGCGGCTTCGGCTGGCCGCCGAGCGAGCTGGAAGAGATGGGGATGGGCGCGCGCGCCCTGGTGAACGGCTACTGGGGGTTCGCCAGCACGCCGTACTGGACGCCTGACGAAGCGGCGCGCGTGGGGCGCGAGGCGGTGGCCCAGGCGAAGGCGAACGCACTCGGCACGCAGCGCGTGGTGGAGCTGGGCACCATCCCACGCGTGAGCGGTGGCGAATGGTCCTCGCCGATGCAGGTCGATCCCTTCGCCCTCGCTCCCGGCGAGGTCGCCGACTGGATGGACGGGCTCCGCGGCTGGGCGAGCGAGCTCGGGGGGGGCCTCGGGATCAACTGGACCGTGGGCTTCGTGAAGGAGCGGCGCACATTCGCCAGCAGCGAGGGCTCCACGTGGGGGCAGACGTTCCACACCACCTCGGCGAGCGTGGGCGTGGACTACAAGGAGCGCCGCTGGGGGCTGGACTTCCTCGGCCCGGCGCAGGGCGGGTGGGAGATCGTGCAGCGGGCTCCCGTTCGCGATGGAATCCGGCGCATCAAGGAAGCGATCGACGAGGACGTTGCGCTGCCGGAGAAGCCGGTGGAGGTGGGGCGCTACGCGGTGCTGTTCGACGTCGGCGCCATGGCCGCACTGCTCGCGCAGACCATCGGCTACGCCACGGAGCTCGACCGCGCGCTCGGCTACGAGGCAAACGCCGGCGGGACGAGCTACCTGAACGATCCCCTCGCCATGCTCGGGAGCTACCGGGCTGGCGCGCCCGCGCTCACGGTCACCGCCAACCGGGGCGAGCCCGGCGCGCTGGCCACGGTGCGGTGGGATGACGAAGGGGTGGCGCCCGAGTCGTTCACGCTGGTGAAGGATGGCGTGCTCGCCGACTTCCAGACCACGCGCGAGAGCGCGGCATGGCTGGCGCCATGGTACGAGAAGACCGGACGCCCGGCGCGCTCGCACGGGTGCGCGAGCGCGCCATCGGCGCTCGATCTCACGATGCAGCACACGCCCAACCTCGCGCTGCAGCCGGGCGCGGGCGACGCGGACTTCGACGCGCTCCTGGCCGGCATGCCGGACGGCCTGGCGATTCGACAGGTCCGTCCGGAGATGGACCAGCAGCACTCGAGCGGCGTTGGGCTGAACACGAGCAACAGCGTGTACGAGGTGAAGCGCGGCAAGCGGGTGGCCGTGGTGAAGGGGGCAGGGATGCTGTTCCGGGCGACCGATCTGTGGCGCAATCTGACGGCGCTCGCCGGCGCGAAGAGCCTGCGCTGGCTGCCGGCGGGGCAGAGCGAGAAGGGGGAGCCGTCACAGACGACCCCCTACAGCCTCGGCGTGGTGCCAGGCGTGTTCAAGGACATCACGATCGTGGACATCATGAGGAAGGCATGAGCCGCGCGAGCACGAGGGATGCGCGGCCGTTCTCGCTCGCCGCGGAGCCGCGACGCTTTCTCTCCAGGGACGATTGCGAGGCGCTGGCCCAGCGCGTGATCGGGTTCGCGCGGGGGGGAGGAGAGACGCTTCTCAGCATCACGAGCGAGTGGACGGGGGAGCTACGCTGGGCGCGGAACCGCGCGACGGTGGCGGGGGACCGGCGAGGGAACGTCATCCGCATCACGCGCGCGATCGACGGAGCGCGGGCACAGGTCTCCACGAACCAGACCGACGACGAAACGCTCGCCGCCGCGGTGCGCGCCGCCGAACGGCTGCTCCGGCTCGGGCGCACGGTGCCGACGGATTTCCCCGACCCACCCGTGCCGCACGAGTACCCGGCCACGCACATCTGGAGCGAGCCGACCTACGCGCAAGGGGCCGACATCCGCGCAGCGGCGGCGCGGGCGCTCGTCGAGCCGGCGGAGCGGGCGGGGATGCTCTCGGCCGGCTACCTCGGCGTGATGGCGCGCGGGAGCGCGCTGGTGGGGACGAACTCGGGGCCGGCGATGTACACGCCGCAGACGTTCGCCGAGTGCTCGATGACCGTGCGCGACCCCAAGGGGACGGGCTCGGGGTGGGCGGGGCTCTCCAGCTACGACTGGGGGAGGATCGACGCGCCGGCGCTCGCCGCGCGGGCGCTGGAGAAGTGCCTCGCGTCGCGGAACCCGGTGGCGATCGAGCCCGGGCGCTACACGCTCATCATGGAGCCACAGGCGACGTTCGCGCTCGCGCGACTGGTGGTGGGCTCGTTGGACCGGATCACCGAGGAGGAGAAGCAGCTCGGGCCGTTCGCCGCCGGCATCGATCCCTTCACCGGACTGCGGACCACGAAGCTCGGGCGCAAGGTGCTCGACGCGCGGATCACGATCGAGCACGACCCCATGGACCCGGACCTGGGCGTGGTGCCGTTCACGCTCGAGAACGGCGGGATCCAACCGTACCGGCGCGCCACGTGGGTCGATCACGGAGTGCTCACGAAGCTCGCCTACGATCGCGGGTACGCGCTGCACCAGCGGATGGAGAACGAAGGCTTCCCGAACAGCGGCTCCTTCCGGATGAGCGGCGGCGACAGCTCCATGGAGGAGATGATCCGCACGACCCGGCGCGGGCTCCTGGTCACGCGCTTCTCCAACGTGGTCGTGCTCGACTGGAACAGCGTGCTCGCGACAGGTGTCACGCGCGACGGACTGTGGCTGATCGAGAACGGAAAGATCTCCCGGCCGGTGAAGAACCTGCGCTTCACCGAGTCGCCGATGTTCGCCTTCAACGCCATCGAGCAGCTCGGGCCTCCGGAGCGGGTGTACAGTCCGGAGGCGCCGGCGATCGTGCCGGCGGTGAAGGTGCGCGACTTCAGCTTCACGAGCACCGTCGATGCGATCTGACGTGAATACGCCGTTCATGCGCCTCATGGTCGCTGGCGCCGCGCTCGCACTCCACGGCGCGCCGGCCCGCGCGCAGATGCACTTTCCGCCGCCAGGGGGGAGCGCGCGGTACGAGCGCTACGTCATCCCCGAGCAGTGCCTGGCCGCGGCGCGGCGGGTAGTGGACAGCGTAGGATGGGGTGCGCGGCCGGACACGATGCCGTACGACACGCGCGACACGCTTCCGGCGGCGGTGGCGGAGACGGCGCACCGGTGCGGTGCGCGATTCGACGCGGCGCACGTGGAGCGGCAGAGCCTCCCGGCGCTGCGCGACCTGGCGCTCATGGCGGGGGACGACTCCGTGGCGCGGGCCGTGACCGAGCGCCAGATCGCGAACGCCCGTGGCGCACCCCTCGCCGAGCGGGCGGCGGTGCTCGTACAGGCGGTGCACGCGTACGTCACCGCGCGGCCGCTGCGACTGGATGCCGTGCGGGAGTATCTGCGGAGACTCGACGCGCTCGGGCCGGATGCCTCGACGGAGCGGGTCGCGGCCCACGCGGAGTTCTCCAACGCGTACGTGGTGGGGATGCTCGACGTCGGGATGTTCCTGGAGGAGATGAAGGCGATCGGGGACATCGTGGAGCACGTGCCGCCGAAGATCCGGGCCGCGGACCCCCAGTACTGGCAGACGCAGGAGCTCGTCATCCACGTGGGTGCCGCGGAGGCGTCGGCGCTCCGCGATGGGCCGACCGTCGCGCTCGCGGAGATGTCGCAGCGGGGGTGGACGGAGGGGACGATGCTCGGGCGCCGCGCGCCCGCGATCGTCGCGCGCCACTGGTTCGCGCGAGCGGACGGCGCCCCCCGCCCGCGCGCGGGTCGCGTGTCGATGATCGTGTCGGTCGATCCCACGTGCGGGGTGCAGTGCTTCTCGCACTACGCCACGCTCCGGCGCATCGCCCGGCGCTACCCCGAGCTCGACATCACGCTCGTCGCCTACACGCACGGATTCTTCGGCTTGCATCCCCCTCCCCCGCCGGCCGAGGAGGCGGCGCTGGACAGCGCGTACTTTCTCGGCGCGTTCCGACTTCCGGGCGCGCTGGCCGTGGACGTGACGCCGTTCACCACCGTGCCCGAGCCGGATGGGCGCCGCATCAATGGCGTGGCGCCGAACCAGACGAACTACCTGCAGGTCATGCGGACCGGCGACCACACGGAGGCGCAGATGTCGGGGCTCTCGCTCGATTTCTTTCTCGTGAGCCCGGGCGGAGTCATCCAGTTCCAAGGGAGCGTGTGGCCCAGCCAGGAGCGGCTGATCGACGCCGAGATCGACGCGATGTATCGCGAGGCGTCCGGCAGGGCGGCGGCGAAGTGAGCGTGCGGAATCACATTCCACGGACGCGCGGTACAATCGGCATGTCGGCTCCGCTACGGACGCCGGCGGTCGTCTCGCTGCTGGAGCTCGCCGCCGCCCGGGCGCGCCTGGTGGTGTGCGACGCGCGAGCGTGAGGGGCGCCCGCACCCTTCATCCGGATCACAGTTGCCGAACGAGCGCGGGCGCCGACCACTCGGTAACGCGCGCCTGACAACGGGGCCGCCCCGCGCCCGGTAGGGGTCTCCTCGCGGCCGGGTGTCTCATCGGTAGCCGCGGGATCCGTCCGTTTCCCGCCAGACACCGACCCCCCCGCCCCCGTGACGGCAATCCATAGTATAGGAAGTACCAGAGCCGGTTCCCGCGCCGCCGCGGCTCCCCCGACCGTGTCGGGCCGCCGCGTTCGCCGCCGGTTCCTGGCTCGGGCGCTCGCCCCCGTCGCCTGCGCCGCTGTCCTCGCCGCTCCCGGCGCCGCCGCCCAGTCGCGAGGAGGCTCGCGCGCCCCGCGCCCCGCGTCCCACGCCCCGCGTGGTGCGCGCGACGCGATCCAGCGCCTCGTGATGGACTCCGCCGCGACCATCGGTACGCTCCCGAATGGGCTCCGCTACTACATCCGCCGTAACGCCACCCCCGCGCACCGGGCGGAGCTCCGCCTCGTCGTCGATGCCGGATCCGCACTCGAGGACTCGACGCAGCGCGGGCTCGCCCACTTCGTCGAGCACATGGCGTTCAACGGCACCACGCACTTCAGGAAGCTCGACATCGTCCGCTACATCGAGTCGATCGGGATGCGGTTCGGCGCCGACCTGAACGCCGAGACCACGTTCGATGCCACCACGTACCGGTTCACCATCCCCACCGACCAGCCGGATGCCCTCGCCACGGGGATCCGCATCCTCGCCGACTGGGCGCACGGGATCGGGTTCGACTCGGCGGCGGTGGAGGCGGAGCGCGGGATCATCATGGGCGAGTGGCGCTCGCGCACCGACGCGGGGGGACTCGGGAGCCGGATCTCCGAGCGGTACTTCGGCGAGCTGCTCGCCGGCTCGCGCTTCGCCGACCGGATGCCGATCGGACTCCCACGGATCATCGAGACCGCGCCCCGTGCCGAGATCGCGCGCTTCTATCACGACTGGTACCGGCCGGAGCGGATGGCGGTGGTCGTGGTGGGGGATGTGGACGCGAAGGGGGTCGAGGCGCTCATCCACCGCGAGCTGGGCGCGATTCCGCGCGCGAATCCGGGGCGCGCGCGTCCATCGCTCGTCGTGCCGAAGCGCACCGCGGCTGCATACGCCGTGGTGGCCGACTCGCTCGTGGGTGACGGCTCGGTGACCATCGCCTACCGCCTCCCCCCGCTCGAGCACGGCACGCGCGCCGGCTTTCGTCAGGCGCTCATCGACCGCATGGTCGCCTACATCGTGAGCGAGCGCCTCACGGACATGGACCGCGGCACGATCGGGATCGAGGAGCCGGTGCGCGACGTGCGCACGTACACGCTGCGCGCCACCGCGCGCGATGGCGACGCCCGGAGCGCGCTCGCGCGGCTGCTCGGGATGGTGCGGCAGGTGGTGGAGCACGGGTTCGGTCCCGATGAGCTCGGGCGTGTGCGCGGATACCTGCTCTCCACGTACGAGAACGAGTTCGCGCGCCGCGACGCGCTCCAATCCAGCGTGCTCGCCGATGGGTACGCGCGGTGCTATCTCACCGGATCGGTGATGCAGCCGGTGGCCGCCGCGCTCGACATGGCGCGCGAGGATCTCTCCGGTGCCGACGCGATCAGCCTCGACGACCTGAACGCCGCCGCGCGCGCGGCGTTCGCGCCATCCGCCCGGACGATTCTCGTGGCCGCGTCGCCCCGTTCGAAGGCGGGCGTCCTCACCGAGAGCGCGGTGGCCCGGGTCGCCGATTCCGTGGCCACGGCCACTACCCCCACGTACGCCTCGGAGCTGCAGTCGATGCCGCTGGTCGCGGCGCCGCCCGAGCCCGGTCGCGTGGACAGCGTCCGGACGCTCGGGGTGCTCGGCGCGCGCGAGTGGGTGCTCTCCAACGGCGCGCGCGTGATCCTCGACTCCACCGACTTCAATCCCGACCAGCTCCTGGTGGAGGCGATCGCGCCCGGCGGCACCTCGCTCGCCGCCGACTCGGAGTACGTGGACGCGCAGCTCGCGACGCAGGCGCTGGCGACGAGCGGCCTCGGCACGTTCACCTTGCCGCTCCTCCAG
The DNA here is from genome assembly GCA_036378095.1 of Gemmatimonadaceae bacterium. Classification (GTDB taxonomy): domain Bacteria; phylum Gemmatimonadota; class Gemmatimonadetes; order Gemmatimonadales; family Gemmatimonadaceae; genus JADGGM01. Next base: position 34,566 of record DASUXC010000134.1, read on the forward strand.
AAGCGGCTCCGCGGCACCGCGCCGTCGGTGTCGCTCACGCCGTTCATCGGCGAGCTGAATCAGGGACTCTCGGCCAGCTCCACGCCGGGAGACGCGGAGACACTCTTCCAGATGATCCATCTCGCGTTCACCGCGCCGCGCGCCGACTCGACGCCGATCGCGCGGTGGCGCGGGACGCTGCGGGAGCAGCTCGCCAGCGCGCAGGCGGAGGTCGAGCGGAGCATCCACGCGATCGTGACGCGGGGGAACCCGCGCGCCCGGATGATCACGCCGGCGATGCTCGACTCGCTCGATCCGGCCCGTGCCCTCGCCTTCGAGCGCGCGCGGTTCGCCGACGCGAGCGCGTTCACCTTCTACATCGTGGGCGCGTTCCACCCGGACTCGCTGCGTCCGGTCGTGGAGCGCTGGATCGCGAGCCTCCCCTCCACCCACGCGCACGAGACGTGGCGCGACCTGGGCGTGCGCCCGGCCACCGGACCGGGGAACATCGATGCGCCCGTACGCCCCGACGCGAGGACGACGATGCAGCTCGCCATCGCGGGCGGGATGACCTACGATCCCGAGAGCAACATGCTGCTGAACGCGATCACGGAGATCGCGCAGCGCCGGCTGCTCGACCGGCTGCGCACGGAGCTGCACGCCACCTACGGCGTGCAGGTGGGAGCGTCGGCCGCGCGGTGGCCGTACCCGCACTACGAGATCGACGTGAGCTTCGACGCCGCGCCGGAGCAGGCGGACTCGCTCGCCCGCGAGGCGATCGCGGTGCTCGACACCCTGCGCGCGAGCGGGCCGACCGCGCAGGAGGTGGCCGACGTGAAGTCACTCGAGGAGCGCCGCCTGCAGCTCGGCCGGCGCGACAACGAGTACGTCCTGTCGATGCTCGTGAGCAACGGTTGGAATGGTTGGGATCTCGGCACGGGGCTCGCCGATGGCGACGCGCTGCTCGGCGTCCTCGTGCCGGAGCGCCTCGAGGACGCGGCCTCGCGATTCCTCGACACCGCGCACGTGCTCCGGATCGCGATCCGGCCACGGAAGGTGGCGTCCTGAAGGAACATTCGTTCTCCCGCTCGGATTACTCTCGCCGGCGCACCGGGTCCTTCCGCGTGCGCCGCGACGATTCTCTTCGACTCTCTCCCGTCGTGATGCATTCGCGTCTTCGTCGCCGTCTTTCACTCCCGCTCCTCCGCCGCTTCGGCCTCCTCGCCTCGCTGGGTGCCCTCTCCTTCGTCGCACCCCGCCCGGCGCTGGCGCAGCGCGACAGCTCGCTCGCCCGGCGCCTCCCGGAAGATCCCGCCATCCGCTCGGGGCGGCTGCCGAACGGGCTCACCTACTACGTGCTGCACAACGGCTACCCCGCCCACCGCGCCGAGCTGCGACTGGTGGTGAACGCCGGCTCGGTGCTCGAGGACGATGACCAGCGCGGCCTCGCGCACTTGCTCGAGCACATGGCGTTCGACGGCTCGACGCACTTTCCCAAGCACGCGATCTGGGACTACCTCGAGCGCGTCGGGATGCGCGGCGGGGCAGACATCAACGCCGCCACGTCGTTCGATCAGACGATCTACCGCCTGACGATTCCCACCGACAGCGCCGACATCGTGGAGAATGGACTGCGCATCCTCCACGATTGGGCACACGGGCTCACTCTCGACTCCACGGAGCTGGAGCGGGAGCGGAAGGTCGTGATCGAGGAGTGGCGGCTGCGGCGCGGCGCGGACGCGCGGATCGGCGACCAGCAGCTCCCGGTGCTCCTCGCTGGCTCGCGCTACGCCGACCGGCAGCCGATCGGGCTGGTGTCCACGCTGCGCACGGCGCCGATCGCGGCGGTGCGCCGGTTCTACCACGACTGGTACCGCCCGGACCTCATGGCGGTGGTCGTGGTGGGGGATGTCGATGCGGACTCCATGGCGGCGCGCGTGCGAGAGCTGTTCGGCGCCATCCCGCCGGTGGCGACGCAGGGGGCGACGCCGCGGGCGCGCCCCGTGCTCACCGTGCCGATCGCCAGTGCGCCGCGCGTGTCGGTGGCCACCGACACGGAGGCCACGAGCACCGGCGTCACGCTCCTCGGCACGCGGCCGCATCACGAGACCATCACCGTCGGCGACTATCGCCGGTCGCTGGTGGAGGGGATGTACGACGCGCTGCTCGACGCGCGGCTGGCCGAGGCGGCCCACCGCGCCGACGCTCCCTATCTCGCGGCGAGCGTGGGGGGCGGGAGCGTGGTGCGCCCGCTCGACGTGCATCAGCTCGAGGCGCGGGTGAAGGACGGCGGCGTCCGTCGCGCGCTCGACGCGATGCGCGCCGAAGCGGCGCGCGCGGCGCGGGACGGGTTCACGGGGGCGGAGCTGGCGCGCCAGCAGGAGGCGGTGCTCCGGCAGTACGACCAGCTCGAGGCGCGGATCGAGGAGATCCCGTCGGCGCAGCTCGCCGAACAGCTCGCGGGGGAGTACCTCACGGGCGGCCCCACGCCATCGGCGGAGCAGGAGATCGCGCTCGCGCGCTCGCTCGTTCCCACGATCACGCTCGACGACCTGCACCGGATGGCGCGAGCGCTCGATCCCACCCGCGACTCCGGGCTCGTGCTCCTCGTCTCCGCTCCCGCCGCGGCGAAGCCGGTGCTCCCCGCGCCGGCGCAGCTCCTCTCAGACCTGGCCGCCGCGCCGCGCGCGCTCGCCGCGTACGTGGACAGCACGTCCACCGCGCCGCTCCTCTCGCGCGAGCCGCCGCCTGGAACGATCGTCTCCGCCACGCACCTCGGCTCACTCGGGATCGACGTCTGGACGCTGTCGAACGGCGTGCGAGTGCTCCTCAAGCCCACCACGCTCGACCCCGGACAGATTCTCGTGACGAGCTACCGCGACGGCGGCACCTCGGTGGCGCCGGACAGCGATCTCGTGCCGGCGGCGACGGCGCTCCAGCTCGTGAGCCAGAGCGGGTTGGGCGGGTACGACGCCATCTCGCTGCGCAAGCGCCTCGCCGGAACCGTGGCCTCGGTGGGCGGAGCGATCAACGCGTACGGGGAAGGGATCTGGGGGAGCGGGTCGCCGAAGGATGTGTCGACGCTCTTCCAGCTCCTCTACCTCGAGTTCACCGCGCCGCGGCTGGATTCGGTGGCGTTCGCGCAATACCAGGCGCAGCTCCGCGAGGCGCTCGCGCATCGTGCCGGGAGCCCGGAGGCGGCGTTCTCGGACACGCTCGCCCTCCTGCTCGCGAACCACTCGCCGCGCGCGCGCGTGCTCGACGAGTCGTATCTCCGTGCCATGGATCCGGCGAAGTCGCTCGCGTTCTTCAAGAGCCGCTTCGCCGACGCGAACGGCTTCACCTTCGTCATCGTCGGCGCGTTCGCCCCCGATTCGATCCGTCCGCTCGTGGAGCGCTACCTGGGCGGACTGCCATCGGACGGCTCGCGCAGCAGATGGCGCGACACCGGGGTGCGCGCGCCGACCGGCGTGGTGAAGCGCATCGTGCGCAAGGGGAAGGAGCCCAAGGGGGCGGCGAGCATCGTCTTCCTGGGCGACGCCGACGCGTCGCACCACGAGCGCACCGTGCTGCTCGCGCTCTCCAACGTGCTGCAGCAGCGGCTCTGGGAGCGGCTGCGCCAGCAGCTCGGCGGCGTGTACGGCGTGTCGGTGAACGCCGACCAGGAGGTCGTGCCGGTGCCGCAGTACCGGGTGAGCGTGAGCTTCGGCGCCGATCCCGGCCGGCTCGACGAGCTGACGCGCGCGGTGTTCGACGAGATCGAGCGTCTCCGGCGCGATGGACCCACCGACGTGGAGCTCGGAAAGTTCCGCGAGGAGTACCGCCGCTCGCGCGAGACGGCGAGCCGCACGAACGGCTTCTGGCTCCAGTCGATCGCGCTGTACGACCAGCGCGGGTGGCCGCTCGGCGACCTGCTCGCGGCCGATGGGTACGCGGAGGGGGTGACGGCGGATGATGTGAGGGCGGCGGCGCGGCGGTACCTGGACGAGTCGCACTACGTGCAGGTGGAGTTGGTGCCGGAGGGGGAGGGGAAGTAAGAACAGCCGAGCCTCTCGATCGCACCACACGGAGCGCCTCCGCATTTGCGGAGGCGCTCCGTCGTTGTGGGGGCCCGGGGAGCCGCGATTCGCCTCGATGCGCCGTGCAACCGATCGATGACGTCGAAGAAGCTGGGGATCGGTACCTCGTACCTCGCGTGCCACGACTTGGGTGGCACGTGAGACTGACCCTTGTGAACTATGGGACGAGGTACTATACTAATGACTGCCGACGCCGACCCGGAGTTCCTCGAATTCGTGTACCTGCGGAGCTACGAGCGGAGTACCAGGGCGTTCTCGGGTCCCGGGCAGCGCGAGGCGCTGGAGGATGCGCTCGAGAGCGCACCGGTCGAAAATCCGGATGTGGGCGTCGTGATCCCTGATGCCGGCGGGCTGCGCAAAGTGCGGGTCGCGCTGATGGGGCGAGGAAAAAGTGGTGGTGCGCGGGTGATCTACTTTCACCGGCGGGCGAAGCGGCGCGTGTACGTGCTGCTCGCCTATTCCAAGAACGCGAAAAGCGATCTCACGCCGGCGGAGCGACAGATCATGCAGCAGCTCATGCGATCTCTGGAGGGAGAGTCATGAAGAAGAGCATCGGCGCGCAGCTCATCGAGGGGCTGGAGGAGGCCGTCGCCATCGAGCGTGGCGAGCGCACCGGCGCGCGCACCGTGCGCCGTCCGCTCACCGCGCGCGTGGCCGAGGCCGCGCCGGCGCCGGAGTACGGCGCCCGGCGCGTCGCCAAGCTGCGCGCGCGGCTCGGGCTCTCGCAGCCGGTGTTCGCGCAGGCGCTCAACGTGAGCCCCGAAACGGTGCGCGCGTGGGAGCAACAGAAGCGGACGCCCGACGGCGCCGCGCTCCGGCTGCTACAGGTGGCGGAAGCGCACCCCGATTGGATTCTCTCGATCGTGCGAGAGCGTCGGCGCGGCGCCAACTGAGCGGGCCACACGCCGTCACCTCGCCTCGAGGTTCGCGTCCCGCCCTCTGGCGCCTTCTTCCCGCCTCCATCTGTTCCGTCTCCATCCGTTCCTTCCGCGCCAAGCGTCGTAGCCCACCAGCGCCGGCGGATCGCCACCCGCTCCTGGCCGATCAGCATCCGCTCGCGAAACCTGCCAACGTCGCAGCGCAGCCGACCGTAGGGGAACGTCCCACCGAGATGTGTCTCAGGGGCCACTGCGGCTGGTAGGGCGTCCGCAGCTCCGCTTCCCCGCCCCGAGATCCGTCCCACTCGGAGGTCCGTTCGATGTCAGATGGACTCGCCGACCAGGCCGAACGCGATGCCGCGCGGCGTCCCGGCGATGGTGCCGATTGGAGCGATGCTCCCGCCGAGCACCAACCGCTCCTCCCCTCGCTCCGGCTCGCGTCGGGGCCGGCCGTTCGCGTGCCGGGCCGCGCGGCCGATCCGACCGCCAAGGTGATCGTCGACGACCGCACCCTGCTCGCGCAGATGCGCGCGGGGGAAGGGAACGCGATCACGCTCCTCTTCGAGCGATACTACGACGCGCTGTGCACGTTCGCCGCGACGTACGTCGCGTCGGATGCGGAGGCGGAAGAGGTGGTGGAGGACGTGTTCCACCGTGTGTGGGAGACGCGCGAGCAGCTCGAGATCCGCGACAGCGTGAAGGCCTACCTGTACGCCGCCGTGCGCAATCACGCGCTCAACCGCGTCCGGCGCGGTCGCGCCGAGCGGCGGTGGCTCGACGACGCCAGTCGAAGCGAGCACGCGCCCGGGATGGGCGAGGGGATTCCCGGCGCCGACGAAGCGCTGCAGCACGCGGAGCTGATGCGCGAGGTCACCGCCGCGATCGACAATCTCCCGCCGCGCTGCCGGCAGGTGTTCCTGCTCCACCGCCAGCACGCGCTCACCTACATCGAGATCGGCGCGGCGCTCGAGATCTCGCCGCGCACGGTGGAGAACCTCATCGCGCGCGCGCTGCGGCACCTTCGCAAGGGGCTCGCGCACCTGGTGCGGGAATGACCGGCGACACCGCACGACGGCTGGGACGCGCGGCGAGCGACGCGAGCGCCGCGCGCCGCCGTAGGGGAACACTCGGTTCGCCGGTGTCTCAGGGCCGCGATCGACGGGATGGGACCGCGAAGAGGATGACGAGATGATCCGCGACGACGACGACAGCATCGATTGGCGCATCGTGGCCAGGCACCTGGCGAAGGCGGCGACGCGCGAGGAGGACGAGACCGTCGCGCGCTGGGTGGCGGAGGAACCGGCGCGCCGCGCCGAGCTCGAGCTGCTGCGCGCGGCATGGAACGGCGCGGCGACGCTTCCCGTGACGAGCCGCGCGGCGGGGGCGTATCCGCGGTTCGCGGCGCGGGCCGGCCTGGAGGGCGTGAGCGGCAGCGACGCGGCGAGCCAGACGCCAGCGCTCGTACGTGAGGCCGCCGCTCCGCGCGAGAGCGAGCCGCACGCGGCGCCGACGTCGGCGGCATTGGCGGTCCACCCGGCGGCACGGGGGGAGCGGCCCCGCGTGCCGTCGCTCGACACGCCCCGGCGCCGCGCGCCCTGGCTCCGCGCCGGCGTGTGGCTCGCCGCGTCGTTCCTGCTCGCGATCGCCGTCGCCATCGCCGAGCGGGGTGGCCACGACGCGGCGCCGGGGACGGCATCCAGCACTCCCGTCCGGGAGTTCGCCACGAGACGCGCGCAGCGCGCAAGCGTGGATCTGATCGATGGAACACGCGTGATGCTGGGCCCAGAGAGCCGCCTGCGGGTGCCCGCCGATTTCGGGGCGGCGCGGCGCGTGGTGGACCTCGAGGGCGAGGGGTACTTCGAGGTGGCGCACGATGCGCGTCGCCCGTTCATGGTGCGCACGCGGAGCGCGGTCGCCGAGGATCTCGGCACGACGTTCGTGGTGCGCGCGTATCCCGGCGACAGCGTGGCCGAGGTGGCCGTGGCCGAGGGGAAGGTGGCGCTCCGCGCGCGGAGCGACGGGTCCGCGCGCGGTGTGGCGCTCACGCGCGGCCAGGTGGGGAGCGCCGCCGCGTCGGGCCTCATCTCGGTGGACACCGGCGCGGACCTCGCGCCCTACCTCGGCTGGACCACCGGCTCGCTCACCTTCCGCAAGGCGCCGCTCGACGATGTGCGGCGCGCGCTCGAGCGGTGGTACGACGTGCGGATCGAGCTCTCCGACTCGAGTCTCGCGCGCGTGCCGGTGTCGGCGTCGTTCGACAACAAGGCGGTGGACGATGCGCTCCGCTCGCTGGCGCGGCTGCTCGACGTGCGCTACGAGCGGACCGGCTCCGTGGCGCGGCTCATGGCCGAGCCCGAGCCGTGAGCGCGCGCGCGCCGGCACCGCCCCCGCCGCGTGGCGCACACGCCCCCGGTCACCCTCCCCTCCAACTTCCCGCCCGATCCATGTCACATCGCAACACAGCCGCGGCGCCGGTGGCGCGCTGGTGCCTGGTGCTGGTGGCGCTCCTCACCGCCGCCGGCACGGGGCGCGCGCAGGCGACCACCGCCGCGCCGGCGGGCGAGCAGTCGCCGGCCACGCCCGCATCGGCGGCCGGCGGCGCCAGCACGCGCGCGACCGCGCCACTCGACCGCCGGGTATCGCTCGACTTCGACCACGTGCGGTTGGAGGTCGTGCTCGACGCCATCGATCGTCAGGCGCACGTGGGGCTGCAGTACACGCCGCGCGCGGTGCCGGTGAACCGGCGGGTGAGCATCCACGTGAAGGGCGCGACGGTGCAGGAGGCGCTCGAGGCCGTGCTCAGAGGGACGGGAGTGACGGTGGAGGGGACGGCGACCGGGGAGGTGATGCTGGTGAAGGATGAGGGCGCGCACGGGGCAGCGGACGCCGACACCACCGGCCACGCCGCCGTCGTGGTGCGGGTGACCGACACGACCACGGCGAGGCCGATCCCGGGGGCGGTGATCGGCGTGCAGGGGATGCGCCTGGTGACGACCACCAACGAGCAAGGGTACGCGCTCCTGCGCAGCGTTCCCTCGGGACTGCGGGTGGTGACCGTACGCTTCCTGGGCTACGCGCCGGCGGAGCGGCAGATCGTGGTGCCGGACAGCGCGTACACGCGCGTCGACTTCGCGCTCCACATGGGGATGACCAGGCTGCAGGACGTGGTGACCACCGCCACGGGGCAGCGGCGGCGCTACGAGCTGGGGAACGACATCACCATCCTGGATGTCGATTCGATCGTCGCCACCCAGCCCGTCTCGAGCGTCACGCAGCTGCTGGAGGGACGGGTGCCGGGGCTCGAGGTGCAGCACACCTCGGGGGCGCCTGGGGACCCGAGCCGGCTCCGGCTGCGCGGGACGAGCAGCGTGCTGCGGGGGAACGACCCGATCGTGATCGTCGATGGCATTCGCGTCTACGCCGCGCAGTCCGACTCCACGAGCGCCAATCTCGCCTCCAATCTGCACGGCGGCTGGAACGGTGCCGTCGTCGCCGCGCCCTCGCCGCTCGACCAGCTCGACCCGAACTCGATCGCGACGATCGAGGTGATGAAGGGACCCTCGGCGGCGACGCTGTACGGGCCGGATGCGGCGAACGGCGTGATCGTGATCACCACGAAGAAGGGACGGGAGGGCCCCACGACGTGGACGGCGAGCGCCTCGCGCGGGACGTCGTACATGCCGGGGCAGTACCCCATGGGGATCTACCGCTTCGGGCACGACGGCTTCGGGACCCCGGAGCTCTGCCCGCTCACGCAGTTCGACTGCACGGCGGACAGCGTGGTGCGCTTCCAGGCGCTCAACGAGGACAAGTACACCGTGCTCGGGCACGGGCAGAACACGAGCGTCTCGCTCGGCGTCTCGGGCGGCACCGCCGCCCTCACGTACGCGCTCACCGGGAGCTACGACGACGAGACGGGGATCCTCGAGCTGCCGGGCGTGGAGGCCGAGCGCTTCGCCACGCTGCACGGAGGCGCCGCTCCCCCCCACTGGATGGGACGCCCGCAGCAGCTCACGCGCTGGAGCGGGACGAGCCGGCTCACGGCGAAGCTCGGCGACAAGGCCGACGCCTCGCTCTCCACCACGCTCACCCGCGAGAAGCAGCAGCGCTCCACGCTCGAGCAGCAGATCTCCACGCTCATGGGCACGTACATCGACGCCGCCACCGGGACGTACTGGCGGACGAACGGCAATCTCCTCTCGAAAGTCGATGAGCTGATCCCGGACTTCTACCGGCGGGCCACGGACGACGCGACGAACTTCACGAACGCGGCGAACGTCACCTGGCGTCCGCTGAGCTGGCTCACGACCAGCGCCGACGGGGGGATCAACGTGATCAGCCGCGCGGACGAGGTGCTCCTCCCGCGCGGCATGTTGATCTCCGATCCGACGGACAGCTCGGGGATCCTGAACGCCGGACACGGGGGCACGGTGGTGAGCACGGTGAACCTGCGTGCCACCGCCGCCGCGCCGCTCCCGCTGGGCTTCCGGCTGCAGCTCGCCACTGGAGCGAACTACACCAAGAGCTCCGTCTCGGCGTTCGCCACCGGCGTGAGCGACCTGGCGCCAGGCACGAGCTCCTTCAACGGCGCAGGCAAGATCGACTTCGCGGCGCAGAGCGCGACCGACGTGGCGAGCTTCGGCTGGTACATCGAGCCCTCGTTCACCCACCGACGCTTCACCATCTCCACGGGGCTCAGGCTCGACGGGAGCTCCACCTTCGGCACGCACGTCAAGCTCCCCGCGTTCCCGAAGCTGGGTGTGTCGTGGCTCATCTCGGAGGAGCCGTTTTTCCCGTTGAAGAATCTCTTCGATGTGTTCCGCGTGCGCGCGGCGTACGGGCGCGCCGGCGTGTGGCCCGGGCCGGCCGACCAGCTCCGGCTCTACACGACCACGCGACCCTGGTGGGACGGCGGCTTCGAGGATGCGCTCGACGTCTCGAAGATCGGCAACAGCCAGCTCAAGCCGGAGCGCTCCTCCGAGATGGAGGGCGGCTTCGATGCCGACATGCTCGGCGACCGGCTCTCGATCGAGTTCAGCGGTTACCGGAAGATGCGCTACGACGCGATCATGTCCGTCCCCGTCGCGCCGTCGGTGTACGGGAACGGGGTGCAGATGCTCCGGAACATCGGCGTGATCCGGAACACGGGACTCGAGCTGAGCGTGACGATGCAGCTCCTGCGCACCGACCCGGTCACCTGGAACACCACCTTCAACCTGAGCCGGAACCACAACATGGTCACCGAGCTCGGAGCGGGCGTGACGCCGTTCGGACCCAACGACGCGCGCGTGGTCGCCGGCTATCCGCTCTTCGGCCGGTGGGCGCGGCCGATTCTCGGCTACGCGGACGCGGACAGCAACCGGGTGATCACGCGAAACGAGGTGCTGCTCGGGGACACGCTGGTGTACATGGGCTCGAGCGAGCCGAAATACGAGGCGAATCTGTTCACCACGTTCTCCTTCCTTCGCGGTGCGCTCACCGCGACCGCCGGCTTCGCCTACCAGGATGGCCTCACGCAAGTGAACAACGCCATCGGCGGGCCGGGGCAGCCGATCTTCTCGCCGGGGATGAGCGACCCGTCGTCCTCGTTCGGCGAGCAGGCGGCGGTGGCCGTGATGAACGAGACCTCGTACGGCCTCCTCCAGACGGTGAACACGCTCAGGCTCAACAGCATCTCCGTGGCGTTCAACGCCCCGCCCACCCTCGCGCGACGCTTCGGGACGAAGGCGCTCTCGATCGCGATCCAGGGGACGAACGTGGGGCTCTGGACCAACTACAAAGGGAAGGATCCGAACGTGAACGCGTTCTCCACGGGCAACTCGGTGGTGGACACCGGGGTGCTGCCGATCCCGCGGTCGTGGCTCCTCTCCGTCCACGCCACCTACTGAGCGGAGCGCTCCCATGCCGATGATCTCTCGGACACCCATCGCGCTCCCGCCACGCCGTCGTTCACGTGCCGGCGCACGCGGCGCGCGCTTCGGAATCGCCATGCTCCTCGCCGCCGCGAGTCTCGCGGGGTGCTCGCCGGAGAAGCTGGCGGGGAACGACCAGCTCCCTCCCGACGTGCCCGATCCCGCGCAGACGAACACGCCGGCTGGCGCCATCGCCGCCTACCACGGCGCACTCGTGCGGCTCCGGTTCGCCTTCGGCGGGCATGACAACTCGTTCATCCCCGTCACGGGACTACTCACCGACGAGCTGGGCTCGGGCGATCTGGGACAGCCCAACTACGTGGTCGATCCCATGCTCCTCGACAGCCGCTTCCTCCCGGAGGATCCCGGTATCGGGGACGACTCCACCACGGCATTTCCCATCTACACGCTCTACGGGCTGTTGCAGAAGGCGCGCGGCCAGGCGCGTCAGGCTCGCGGGGCGCTGTCGGCCTACGCGCCGGACAGCTCCACGGCGCTCATCGGCCATCTCGATGCGATCGAGGGGTACGCCGATGTCTTTCTCGCCGATCTCTTCTGCTCGGGCGTGCCGCTCAGCACGCTCGACTTCGACGGCGACTTCACCTACCAGCCCGGCTCCTCCACGGAAGAGGTCTATCAGCACGCGGTGGCGCTCTTCGACTCGGCGCTCGCCGTCTCCCCGGACAGTGAGCGCGTGATGAATCTCGCGCGCGTGGGGAAGGGGCGGGCGCTGCTCGCGCTCGGGCAGTACGCCGAGGCCGCCCAGGCGGTGGCCGACGTGCCTGACGACTTCCAATACGCGTTCCAGTACAGCGCCACGGATGTGCCGGGCGAGCCCACGAGCCTCGACCGGTCGAACCGGACCTTCGCGAACCGAGACCTCTACCCGGGCTTCGGGGGGGGGATGATGGTGACCATGGTGGATGCGGAAGGGGGGAACGGGTTGCCGTTCCTCTCGAGCGGCGATCCGCGCGTGGCGTGGGACGATTCGGCCGGCACGTATCACGGCCTCGCCATCAAGCGGCCGGTGGAGTATCCGCTGGATGGGAGCGGCTCGATCGTGCTGGCGAGTGGGGTGGAGGCGCGGCTCATCCAGGCGGAGGCGCAGTTGCAGGCGGGGGATGCCGCCGGATGGCTGGCCACGCTCAACGCGCTCCGCACCGACGGCACCTACGACACGCAGCAAGATCCGAACGACGCGACGAAGACGGACACGCTCTGGCACGCGGGCACCGGCGGGGTCGCGGGGCTCCGTCCGCTCGCCGATCCGGGCACGCCGGATGGACAGGTGTCACTCCTCTTCCAGGAGCGCGCGTACTGGCTCTTTCTCACCGGGCACCGCCAGGGGGACCTGCGCCGCCTCATCCGACAGTACGGGCGTCAGGCGCCGACCGTCTATCCCGCCGGTCCCTACCCGGCGGCCTACAAGACATACGGCACCGACGTGACCGCGCCGATCCCCGGCACCGAGCGCGTGAGCAATCCGCTGTTCACCGGCTGCCGCAGCCGAGGAGCGTGAGCCCATGTCTCTCCGATCCACGTCGATCGCGCGCCGCCCGCTCGTGACGCGTCGTCCATCCGCGGGGTGCGTCGCGGCCGCGCTGGTGCTCGCGGCGGCCGGCTGCGCCACGGATGCCGCGGTGGCGCCGCCGCCGCTGGTCAACGATCCGCACGTGTACTGGGCGCTCACGCTCGACCATCACGCGATCACGATGTCGACCGCGGCGCCGTACGACACCATTCGCCTGACGGCGACGCCGCGCATGGTGGACGGGACGCCGATCGACAGCCTGCCGGCGCCGACGTTCACCTCGCTCGACCTGGACCGCGCGCAGGTGAGCGCCGATGGGCTGGTGCACGTGCTCCAGACCGGGGACCAGATCCCCGTGGTGGCCACGCTCGCGGTCGGGAATCTCCGACACGCCGACACGGCGTTCATCAACGTGACCGATGTGACCACGCCGCCGGTGCTCGACACGTTCTCCATTCACCCCGATCCGACCGACAGCGCGAAGACCGCTCTCTATACCACGAAGATGATCGCGCCGCGGGCCACGACCGCCGACGGCACGCCGATCACCGGGCTCGCCGTCTACTACACGGTCTCCGACCCCACGACGGCCTTGATCGACCGCACGGTGGGGCAGCTCACTCCGGTGCGTCCGGGACCGGTGACCGTGATCGCGCAGGCCACCGCGTACGGCGTGACGAAGGCGGACACGCTGGCGTACACGATCGGCCACGTCGTGATGGCGTACATCAACGTCACCGCGCAGAAGAACGCGAGCGGCCAGACCGTCAACGGCTTCACGCCGAACCAATTGCTGATCGGCCCGGGGGCCACGGTGCTCATCATCAACCTGACGGGCGTCGCGACCGATCTGACGTTCGATGATCCCACGAACATCGTGCCGGATTCCACCTACTGTCAGGCCTACGCCAGCCTCAATCCGCACCTCTGCGACGGCGGCAGCGTCGAAGCGTTCGCCCAGGAACCGGACGATCAGATGGGCATCACGGCGCTGCGCGTGCGCCGCTTCCCGGTACCCGGCACGTACCCCTTCCACAGCACGATCTTCGGCACCTCCGGCACCATCGTCGTGGCCGACGAGAGCACGCCCACACCCTGATCGCATGCCAATCACGAGACGGAGATTTCTCGAGGCCGGCGCCCTCGCGGCGGCGGCCACGGCCCTGCCGCGCCCGCTCCTGGCGCAGCTCGGCCGGCACCCGGAGCCCTTGCCGCCGATCGAGGACCCGCGCCTCCAGGCGCTCGCCAGCCGCGCGCTCGAGACCGCGCGCGCAGCCGGAGCGGTGTACGCCGACGTGCGCCTCACCCACACGCGCGAGCGCCGATTCTTTCCGTCGTTCACCTACGATGACGAGAGCATGGAGGTGGGCGTGCGCGCGCTGGTGGACGGCTACTGGGGGTTCGCCTCGGGGCCGGTGTGGACGCCTGACGAGATGGCGCGACTGGGGCGCGAGGCGGTGCACCAGGCGAAGGTGAACGCGCTGGGGAAGCCGCGCGCGGTGGAGCTCGCACCCGTGCCGGTGGTGACGAGCGGGCACTGGGAGATGCCGGTGGCCATCGACCCGTTCGCGATCTCCCCGTTCGAGGTGCAGGACTTCCTCGGGAGCCTGACCGTCTACGTCAGCCGGACTCCGCGCGCCAGCGTACAGCAGAACGACGCGTTGGCCAGGGTGCAGGAGAAGGCGTTCGCCTCCACCGTGGGGAGCTACTGCACGCAGCGCTGCTTCCTCACGGAAGGCGACCTCGCCATCGGCCTCGAATTGGAGAAGCCGCAGAGGCGGGAGTCGTTCGCGCCGGACTGCCTCACTCCGGCGGGGCTGGGGTGGGAGCTGTACGCCGCCGACCGCATCCCGCGCGTGCGCGACCACTCGCTGTACGAGGAGATCCGGCGCGGCCTCGAGGAGCTGAAGGAGAACATGCTCCTCCCCGTGAAGCCAGTGGATGTGGGGCGCTACGACGCAGTGTTCGACGCGCTCTCGATGGCGAGTCTCGTGGACGGGACGCTCGGCCGCGCCACGGAGCTCGATCGCGCCATGGGCTACGAGGCGAACGCCGGCGGAACGAGCTACCTGAACGATCCCCTCGGCATGCTCGGCAGCTACCAGGCGGGGGCGCCGAGTCTCACGCTCACGGCGGAGCGCGCGGAGCCCGGAGCGGTGGCGACGGTGAAGTGGGACGATGAGGGCGTGGAGCCCGACACCTTCCACCTCGTGAAGGATGGGGTGCTCGCCGACTTCCAGACCACGCGCGAGAGCGCGGGGTGGATGAAGGACACCTACGCGAAGCTGGGGCGGCCGCTCCGCTCGCACGGGTGCGCCGGGGCATCATCGGCGATCGAGGCGCCGCTCCAGCAGGCGCCGAACCTCACGCTCGCCCCCGGACGCGAGGCGCACGACTTCGACGCGCTCGTGAGCGGTCTGACCAAAGGGATCGCGATCAAGGAAGCGGGGATCGAGATGGACTTTCAGCACTCGAGCGGGCTCGGCACGGGCTGGGTGTTCGAGGTGAAGAACGGGAAGCGCGTGGCACGGATCGCCTCGGCGGGCTTCCTCTTCCGCTCGACGGAGCTGTGGAAGGCGCTCCAGGCGATGGGGGGCGACGCGAGCCTCCGCCGCTACGGGATGCGGACGGCGAAGGGGGAGCCGGCCGAGTACTGCTATCACAGCGTGACGGCCGCGCCTGCCGTGGTGAAGGATCTCACGCTCATCGACCCGCTGAGGAAGGCATGAGAGAGCGCAACGGTGGACCGGCGCGGCTGATGGGGACGGAGGCCAGCCAGCGGATCCTGTCGAAGGCGGAGTGCGACGCGATCGTGCGACGCGTCTTGGGCTTCGCCAAGGGCGGGGGGGAGACGCGCGTGCAGCTCCTGAGCTGGTGGAACGGGGAGCTCCGGTGGGCACGGAACCGGGTGAGCCTCGCGAGCGATCGCCGCGACATCCGCGCGATCATAGTGCGCGAGGTGGGCGTGGGGCGCGGGAACGTGAGCACCAATCAGCTCGATGACGAGTCGCTCGAGGCCGCGGTGCGCGCCGCCGAGCGTGCCGCCGTGCTCTCGCCGCAGGTCCTGCGCCCACCTCCGGGGATCCCACCGCTCCCCCACGTGGAACGTCCGGCGACGACCGTCTGGAGCGATGCGACGTACGCCGCGACGCCCGAGACGCGCGGCGAGGTGGCGCGCGGGCTCATCGCGCCGGCGGAGGCGAAGGGGATGCTCTCCGCCGGCTACCTCGAGATGCGCGCCGGCTCGCTCATCAACGTCAGCTCCGAGCGCCTGGCCGACCCCTACGGGCCGTGGGACATCCCGTACGTGCAGTGGACGCAGGCGCAGTGCTCGATGACGGTGCGCGACCAGCAGGGGACCGGCTCGGGGTGGGCGGGGCTCTCGAGCTACGACTGGGGGAAGATCGACGCGCCGGCGCTCGCCGCGCGGGCGCTCGAGAAGTGCGAGGCCTCGCAGCACCCGGCGACGCTCGAGCCGGGGCGCTACACGGTGATCCTCGAGCCGCAGGCCGTGGCCGACCTCATGGAGGTCATCGTCGACTCGATGCGGCGTTACCCCGCCGAGGCGGGGCAAGGCCCTTGGGCGCTGGCGCCCGATGATGCGCTCGACCTCTGGCGCACGAAGCTCGGGCTCAAGGTGCTCGATGAGCGGATCACGATCAGCCACGACCCGGCCGATCCCCAGCTAGGGATTCTCCCCACGCCCTGGATGCAGCCGGTCACCTGGTTCGACAAGGGAGTGCTCACGAATCTCCCCTACGATCGAGACTACGCCCTCAGGATGCTCAACGTGAACGCGCCGCTGCGCGGGATGACGGGCTACCGGATGAGCGGGGGCACGACATCGATCGAGGAGATGATCGCCACGACGCAGCGCGGGCTGCTGGTCACACGCTTCTCCAACATTCGTGTGCTGGATCAAAAGAGCGTGCTCGCGACGGGACTGACGCGCGATGGGCTCTGGCTCGTCGAGCACGGGAAGATCACCAAGGCGGTGAAGAACTTCCGCTTCACCGAGTCGCCGATCTTCGCGCTCAACGCCATCGAGCAGTTGGGCGTGCCGGTGCCGGTCTTCCGCCCGGTGAAGAATCCGTACGAGAACGGCGAACCGCTCACCCCGGCGATCGTGCCGCCCTTGAAGGCACGTGATTTCAGCTTCACGTCAACCATCGATGCGATCTAACGTGAATACCCGATTCAGGGTGCTCGGTGCGCGGGC
>DASUXC010000135.1:0-54766 GCA_036378095.1 Gemmatimonadaceae bacterium
AACTTCTACACGATCGCGGCGGGGGGCGACCCGCTCCTCTGGCAGCACCTGTTCTGGATCTTCGGCCACCCCGAGGTCTACATCCTCATCCTCCCCGCCTTCGGGCTGGTGAGCGAGATCCTCCCGACCTTCTCGCGCAAGCCGCTCTTCGGCTACCCCGTGATGGTGTACTCGGGGATCCTGATCGGCTTCCTCGGCTTCGGCGTCTGGGCGCACCACATGTTCGCCGTCGGCATGGGCCCGGTGGCGGACACGGTGTTCGGCCTGACGACGATGCTCATCGCGATCCCGACGGGCGTGAAGATCTTCAACTGGATCTTCACGATGTGGGGGGGCAACCTCCGCTTCACGACGGCCTGCCTCTTCGCCATCGGCCTCGTCGCGCTGTTCACGATCGGCGGGATCTCGGGCGTGATGCACTCCTCCCCGCCGGCCGACCTCCAGCAGACCGACACGTACTTCATCGTCGCGCACTTCCACTACGTGCTGTTCGGCGGCTCGATGATGGGGCTGTTCGCCGGCGTGTACTACTACTTCCCGAAGATCACCGGGCGCCTGATGAACGAGACGCTCGGCAAGTGGCACTTCTGGCTCACGTTCATCGGGATGAACCTGACGTTCTTCCCGATGCACTTCGCCGGATTGAACGGGATGCCGCGCCGCATCTGGTCGTACGACAACAACCAGGGGTGGAACCTCGACAACCACCTCTCCACGATCGGCGCGTACATTCTGCTGGTGGCCACGGCGATCTTCGTCGTGAACCTGATCCGGAGCCGCAAGGCGGGTGTCCGGGCGGGGAGCGATCCGTGGGGCGCGCCGACGATCGAGTGGTCGATCCCGTCGCCGCCGCCGCCGTACAACTACGCCAAGATCCCGACGGTGACCTCGCGCTACCCGATGTGGGACGCCAAGGCGCCCCACCTCACCAGCGCCGTGCCGCACGGCAAGGAAGCGGAGAAGAAGATGACGGTGGCCGTCGGCGGCAAGGAGACGGGCTCCATCACCACCCCGTCGGACACGGAGATGAACGCCGAGGACGTGCACCCGTCGGCCGAGTCGCTCGGCATCCACATGCCGTCGGCGACGATCAAGCCGCTCATCGCTGGCCTCGCGCTCACGATCCCGTTCATCGGGCTCATGTGGCACAAGAACCTGCTGGTGATCCTGCTTGGCGCCGCGCTCTTCGTCGGCACGCTGTACGCCTGGCTGCTCACGCCGCTGGAGCCGGAGCACTGAGTGAGTCCGTCGGCCGGTGCGCCGGGAGCCGTTCCCGGCGCACCGGCCACCGACGCACCGCCATACCCAACGAGATCTCGGAGACCAACATTGGCAACCGCAGCAGTGGCCGACGCGCACGCCGAGCACCACTACACCAGCACCGGCCTGAATCACAACAAGGTCGCGATCTGGGCGTTCATCGGCTCGGAGTGCTTCTTCTTCGCCTCGCTCATCTCGACCTACCTGATCTACAAGGGGCGGTCGGTCGTGGGGCCGTTTCCGCACGAGGCCTGGACCAACCCCGCGACGGGGGAGCATTTCCGGGCCATCCTGAACATCCCGGTCACCTCGGCGTCGACGTTCGTGCTGCTCATGTCGTCGCTCGCCATGGTGCTCGCGCACTCGGCGGTCGTGCGCGGCGATCGCAAGTACTCGAAGATCTGGCTGGCGATGACCGCGCTCCTCGGCGCGACGTTCCTGGGCTTCCAGGCGTACGAGTTCACGTCGTTCGTGCACGAGGGGCTGACGATCAAGACCAACCTGTTCGGATCGTCGTTCTTCATTCTCACGGGGTTCCACGGAGCGCACGTGACGGCCGGCGTGCTCTGGCTCATGACGCTCCTGTTCATCGACATCAAGCGCGGGCTCGGGCCGCGAGACGCGATCAACGTCGACATCTGCGCGCTGTACTGGCACTTCGTCGACGTGGTCTGGATCGCGATCTTCACGCTCGTCTACCTGATCCAGTAACGAGGACGCGATGACGGCCGATCATTCGCACGGGCAGACCACGATCGACGCGCACGGCGACGCCCACGCCGTGGAGCACACCCACCCCGACTGGGGCACGTACAAGTGGGTGGCGCTGATCCTCACCGTGATCACGGTGCTGGAGGTGTGGATCTACTACACGCCGATCAAGGAGACGCGGCTGTTCGTGCCCACGCTGCTCATCCTCTCGGTGGCGAAGTTCGCCATCGTGGTGATGTTCTACATGCACCTCAAGTACGACGCGAAGCTGTTCCGCGGGCTGTTCGTCGGCCCGCTCACGATCGCCCTGATCTGCGGGATCTCGCTCCTGTTCCTGTTCGGGCATCTGGCGATCCGCATCTCCTGAGTGGCCTTCGGGCCGGTGTGCGATGTACGATGTGATGGTACTGCACCCCACGACGGGGCTCGACTGGACGAGCTTCAGCGTCCACTGGAGCACGGTGATCGGCATCGCGGCGCTCGCCGGGCTGTACGCCTGGCGGGCCCGCGTCGCCGAGACGGGGGCGGCGACGGCGGACGCGCGGACGGCACGCGCGTCCGCCGTGCCGCATGAGCGCCCCACCGCCGGTCAGAAGCTGGCGTTCACCCTCGGGCTCATCACCCTCTTCCTCACGCTCAACGGGCCGCTGCACGACCTGAGCGACAGCTATCTGTTCAGCGCCCACATGGTGCAGCACCTGGTGCTGACCATGCTGGTGACGCCGCTCCTGATCGCGGGAACCCCGGGGTGGATGCTGCGCCCGGCGCTCCGGAGCCGGGCGGTCGCCGCCGTCGCGCGGCGCATCACGACGGGACCGGCGGCGTTCCTGATCTTCAATCTCACGATCGTCGCCTGGCACCTGCCGCCGCTGTACAACTACGCGCTGGCGCACCACCCGGTGCACATCATCCAGCACCTCTGCTTCCTCGTGGCGTCCACCATCATGTGGTGGCCGATCATGAGCACGATGCCGGAGCTGCCGCGGCTCTCCTACCCGAAGCAGATGCTGTATCTCTTCCTGATGACGCTGCCGATGTCGCTGGTGGCGATCGTGATCACGTACTCGGACTCGCTGCTCTACCCGCTCTACGGCGCCGCGCCGCGCGTCACCTCCCTCGGGCCACTGCAGGATCAGCGGCTCGGCGGCCTGATCATGTGGATCCCCGGTGGCCTGATCTTCGGCGTCGTGCTCTCCGTGGTCTTCTTCCGGTGGGTCGCGGCGCTCGAGGCGCAGGACCGGAGCGAGTCCGCGGCGGTGGCGGGGCGTTGACGTAGCCGCGAGGGCGCCGCGAGGGCGCGAGTCGGAGCGAAGGGCGGTGAGGCGCGAGTCGGAGCGAGGACCATCCGGCGCGAGGGACGCCGGGGGTGCCGCGCCGGTCCGACTCGCCTCGCTCCGGGCGGTCTTCGTTCCGACTCGCGCTCTACCCGCGACTCGCTTCGCGCCGGGTTCTCCTCGCTCCGACTCGCGTCTCACCCCCCACTCGCCTCGCTCCTCCGGTCCGTCGCGCTATTCGTCTCCTCCCATTGCGTGTGCGAACTCGCTTCCCAACGCCGGGTGCGTTCGCCACATGTAGATCCCCATCATGAGCGCCGCGAGCAGGTTGCCGGCCGCGATCTGGTACCACGCGAGCGTGTGCAGCTGCGTCTCCGCCAGGAGCACGGTGAGGCCGTAGAAGCCCAGCTCGAAGATGATGAACAGCAGGGTGAACACGACCAGCACCGAGGGCTCCGTCTCCGCGCGGTGCACCACGTAGGACACGAGAATCCCCGCCCCCACGAACGCGGC
The DNA here is from genome assembly GCA_036378095.1 of Gemmatimonadaceae bacterium. Lineage (GTDB taxonomy): Bacteria > Gemmatimonadota > Gemmatimonadetes > Gemmatimonadales > Gemmatimonadaceae > JADGGM01. The sequence goes on from DASUXC010000135.1 coordinate 3,759, forward strand.
GTAGTGCAGGATCGTGTAGACGATCACGTGCACGAAGGAGCTGTCCCGCGTCGTGTCGCCGAACACGCTGAACGCGGCCGCGCCGAGCAGCGCCGGCGTGAAGAGTGGATGCCCCGCGATGGTGTCCACGATCAGAAACCAGATGGCGACGCTCGTGGCGCCGATGATCCCCGCGATGAATCCCTCGCGGGCGATGCTGTGCCCCTGCGGCATGCGTTGGCCCTCCTGCACGGGTTTGATCGAGTACGACGGACGAACTGCACTGCGATCGGGCGACCCGGGTCGCCTGGTATCCACGTGGGAGGCCGTGCGCGCCGGTGGCTAAGCCGGTTGCCGGGCCCGTGGCGCGCGACGGTCCGTCCCAATGTGCGCCCTCCCCTCCCCCTTGCCTAGCCCGCAGAGCCCCCGAACACCCCACCGCCGGGCTCGACAAATCGAGCCGGGCGTGCAACTATCAAGCATGTTCCGCAACGCTTCGCGGTGCACGGCTCTGCTCGCCTCGATCGTCACCCTCGCCGCTTGTGGCGGCTCATCCGAGTCGACCCCGAGAGCCGTGGTCATCGCCTGCCAGGCGCCCAACGATTCCGAGTTCATTCTCGCCACGGACGCCTACCTGAAGGACATCTCCCCCCATCCCATGCGCTTCCTCGTCGCCACCTCCGGCGACTCGGCGCTCCCAGGAGCCGGCCGCCAGGCGCTGCAGGACAAGGGCCCGACTTTCCTCTTTCCCCCCGATCCGGCGATGCGCGAGAAGGTTCGCGCCATGCTCAAGGACAAGGGCTCCTGGCCCACCCTGCTCGTGCTCTACGGCGGCACCCAGCGTGTCGATCGGGGGCGCGCGGCCATCCGCTTCGCCGGCCGCTTCGTGGGGGGGAAGGAGGATGGACAGAGCGCCCCCTCCCGCGCCGTCTGGCTCCAGTGCAACGACGGCCGGTGGGCGGTGTCGAGAACCGAGGAGGAGCGGTCATCTTGACCGCGACCCTGCCACCCGAACAGGTGGGGGTGCTGGCTCCCCCGCCACGTGACGTCGCGGCGCCCCCCGCGCCGCGCTCGCGGCTGCGGGAGCGGTTGCTCTCCCTCGACGTCTTTCGTGGCCTCACCATCGCCGGGATGCTTCTCGTCAACAATCCCGGAAGCTGGAAGAGCATCTACCCGCCGCTCGAGCACGCGGAATGGAACGGGTGGACCCCGACCGATCTCATCTTCCCGTTCTTCCTCTTCATCGTCGGGATCACCACGCACCTCTCGCTCACCTCGCGCCGCCAGCGCGGGGCGAGCGATCGCGCGATCATCGCCCAGATCCTCAAGCGAGGCGGGTTGATCGTGCTGGTGGGGCTCCTGCTCTCCGGGCTCCCCTATCACGAGATGGTCGTCGCCCTCCCGTTCGGGGCACGCTTCGATTCGCTGACCCCGCACCTCGGCCTCGACCACTGGCGCTTCACCGGCGTGCTCCAACGCATCGGCGTGGCCTATCTGTGCGCCGCGCTCCTCACGCTGCGCACGTCGGTCAAGCAGCAGGTGCTCATTCTGGTCGCCATCCTCTACGGGTACTGGTTCGCCGTGACGCTCATCCCGGTCCCCGGACACGGGATCGGCGCCCTCGTGCTGAGCGGGCCGGACCACGGCGCCACGCTCGGCGCCTGGCTGGACCGCGCGGTGTTCGGCACCAACCACCTGTGGGCCGGCTCCCGGACGTGGGACCCGGAGGGGATCCTCTCCACCTTCCCGGCGATCGCCACCTGCATGCTCGGCGTCCTCGCCGGGCGGTGGATCGGCACTGATCGCCCGCTCCTCGAGCGCGTCGCCGCGATGCACGGCGTGGGCGCGATCGCGATGATGGGTGGGCTCGTGTGGAACTGGTCCTTCCCGATCAACAAGAGTCTCTGGACCAGCTCGTACGTGCTCTTCACCGCGGGGCTGGCGTGCGTCGTGCTCGCCACCTGTATGTGGCTCATCGACATCGAGCACGTGCGGTGGTGGACGAAGCCGTTCGTCGTGTTCGGGCTCAATCCCCTCGCCGCGTTCGTGGGAGAGGGGCTCTTCTCCCGGCTCATCTACACGCTCGTGCGAGTGCCGCACGGCGGGACGATGGTACCCGTCCAGGCCGCGCTCTACGAGACCGCGTTCGCGCCCTGGCTCGCCCCCCGCGACGCCTCGCTCCTGTTCGCCATCTGCTACGTCCTGCTCTTCTTCGCGGCCATGTGGTGGCTCTACCGCCGGGAGATCATCATCAAGCTGTGACCGGGAAGCCGTGACAGGGCGAGCGCCGACGGCGCTCGCCCCACCGTTGTGCGAGGGGGCGGCGCAGTAGCGCCGCCCCCTCGCGCTCCTTCCCCGGCCCCCGGCCCCAGGTCCCTGGCCCCCGTCCCACGCGCATCCTCCTCGTGCGGCCGCGCTGTTATCTTGTGACGATCCCTCGTCACGCTCGTGAAGCAACTGTCCAGGCACGCGCGCACGAGGTCGCGCGTCCTTCCCTGTAGAGCTCGTGCCGTCTTCGGTCCTGTCCGGCGTGGAACACGAGTTGCCCCACCGGCCTTCGTCATGCCCGTGATCGTGTCCCTCTTCCTCGCCCGCTCGCGCGAGCGCCTCTCGGTGCTCGCCCTCGCCGCCGCCATCGCGCTCGCCGCTCCCGGAGTGGCCACCGCGCAGGGGGACGCCGCACCGGACCCCGGCACGGTCACGCCGGTCGCCGAGGGAGCCTCGCACGCCCCGGCCGCGCGGACGCGGCGCCACTCCACCCGCCGGCGGTCCACGCGCCGCGCGCGCGCCGTCAAGCCGGCCGCGGCACGGTGGACTTCGCCCCGGGGAGCGGACGCGCTCGGCGACGATCTGGGGAGCATGCTCCGCAGCCGGGTGCGCAGCGGACGGTGGGGGGTGATGATCGTGTCGCTCACGCGCGGCGACACGCTCTTCGCCTACGATCCGGGCGCCGAGCTGCAGCCGGCGTCGAACATGAAGCTGTTCACCACCGCGCTCGCGCTCGACCAGTTCGGCGAGAACCACCAGTTCAGCACCGACGTGCTGCGCGCCGGCACCGTCGACGCCAACGGCACGCTGCACGGGGATCTCATCATCCGCGGCGGCGGCGATCCGGCGCTCTCCGGACGCTTCTACGATGGCGGCCCCTCGACGTGCATGAATCTCCTCGCCCAGCTCGTCGCTGGCGCCGGGATCAAGCGCGTGTCCGGCCGGCTCATCGCCGACGCCAGCGCGTTCGATGCGAAGCGGATTCCCGACGGGTGGCAGACGCGCTACCTACAGTCGGGGTACGCGGCGCGCGTGTCGGCGCTGTCGCTCAACGAGAACCTGGTGTGGATCGTGGTCACGCCGGGCGCGGGCGGGCGGGCCACCGTCACCCTCGATCCCGCCACCGACCTGCCATTCTCGGCGAGCGTGAAGACCGTGCGGGGGAGGGGCGCGCGAATCAGGGCGTACACCTCCTCCACCGGCACCATCGAGGTGAGCGGGTGGATCGGCTCCCGTGCGGGAGAGCGCCGCTACGAGCTGGTGGTGGAGGACCCCACCGCCTTCACCGCCGGCGCCTTCCGGCGCGCGCTCGAGGCGCGCGGGATCGCCGTGGACGGCCCCACGCAGTTCTCCACCACTCCGCCGAACGCCGTGAAGGTGACGTCGCTCGCGTCGCCGCCGCTCGCCAGGCTCATCTCGGTCATGAACCGGGAGAGCATCAACCACTACGCCGAGCTGCTCTTCCGCGATGCCGCGCGCCAGGCGTCGCCGGATGGCATCGGCTCCGTGGAGAACGGCAACCGGCTGCTGCAGCGCTTCATGACGGGGAAGGTGGGCGCGGCCCCCGGCGTGGTGATCGCGTCCGACGGGAGCGGGCTCTCGGTGCTCGACAGCATCACCCCGCGCTCCCTCGTGAAGCTGCTCGCCTACGCGCATCGCGCTCCGTGGGGCGATGCCTTCCACGCGTCGCTCCCCGTGGCGGGGGAGTCCGAGCTGCTGCGGCAGCGCATGAAGTACACGCCCGCGCAGGGGAACCTGCACGCCAAGACCGGCACGACCAATCGGGTGATCTCGCTCGGCGGCTACGTCACCGCCAGGGACGGCGAGCTCCTCGCCTTCGCCTTCATTTACAACGGCACCGACCGCTGGAACGCGAAGTCGACGATCGACCAGATGGGGGCGACGTTGGCGTCCTTCAGTCGGTGACGCGGGGCGCGGGGCGCGGGATGCGGGGCGCGCCTGAGTAGAGATTGAGCGACACGGGGACCGGCACTCGCCGGTCCCCGTGTCGCATTCCATACTGCACGCGCCCCGCGCCCCGCACCCCGCGTCACATCGCGCGGATCCGGATCCCCCGCTTCTCCAGCTCGGCGATGTACGGCTCGGCGGGGATGCACTCGTCCGGGGTGTGGACGCCGGCGGGCTTCACCTCGCCCCGCGCCTGCATCTGCCCGGTGATCGAGAGCGAGTAGCCGGTCGTCCGCATCATCGCGCTGATGCCGCGGGCGTCGTCGTAGTAGTCGAGCAGCTCCCACCCCAGCTTCTTCGCCTTCCCCGCCTTCGTCCCCTCCACGATCACGCGCAGCGCCACCAGGTCGCGCCCCTTCGGCTTCGTCAGACGCGGACCCACCGTGGCCACGAACAGATCGCGCGGCACCACCTTCGTCCCCTTCACCTCCACCGGCGTCAGATCGAGCAGCCCCAGCTCGCGGATCGCCTCCATGATGTGCGCGTGCCCGGGGTAGCGGAGCGTCTTGTACTCCATCGTGGGGATCTTCCCCTCGTACCGGAACGCCATCGTCGACAGCCCGCCCGCCGTGTGGAACGCCTCGAGCGCCCCCACCGGCTGCTGGAAGTCGACCTTCTCGATCTCGGAGAGCGCCTTCACCTGCGTGCGCTTCCCGTCCCGCACCACCCACGACAGCGTCGTGTAGTAGTCGAGCACCCCTTCCAGCGAGTACACGATCTGGTAGTTGAGCGGCGGCTCGGGGTGCTGCGGCAGCCCGCCGACGTAGATCTTCACCGAGCGCACCTTGTCGAGCTGCTCGATGCCGTACTGGGCGAGGATGTTCACCATCCCCGGCGCCAGCCCGCAGTCGGGGATGACGGTGATGTTCTTCGCCGCCGCCGCGCCGCCGAGCTCGCGTTGCTGGAACACGATCTCCGTGTTCCCGCCGAGGTCGCAGAAGTTGGTTCCCGCCTCCACGGCGCAGCGCGCCATGTCGAGGTTGAAGTAGTAGGGGATGGCGCTCATCACCGCGTCGCTCTCGCGCATGACCGCGAGCACCGCCTGCCGGTCGCGCACGTCGAGGCGCGTGGGGAGGAGGCGCTTCCCGGAGTACGGCGCGAGGAAGTCGGCGAGATGCGTGATGTCGAGGTCCGCCAGCCGGACCTCCGTCACGTCGGGATTCTGCAGCAGATCGTAGGCACAGGCCGATCCCTGCAGCCCCGCCCCCAGAACGAGCATGCGCATGAACGAGTTCTCCTTTGGTACCAGGCACTTTCGGAAGAGCTCGAAAGTTAACCCGTCGGAGGGCCCGTGGTCAGTCTGAGCCGTCTCGTGGGGCGCGAGGCGCCCGCGCGCGCGCACGATCCTGGCATCCGGAGAAGGCATGTCCACGCAACCGCACGACGCCGGCGACTGGCGCCACCACCTGCTGGAGACGCCGGCCGAGATCCGGGCGCTGCTCGAGCGCACGCGCCGCGTGGCGGTGCTCGGGATCAAGACGGCGGCCACCGGACAGCCGGCGTTCTACGTGCCGGAATGGGTGCAGCGCGCCGGACTGGAGGTGGTGCCGGTGCCGGTCTACTTCCCCGATGTCACCGAGATCCTCGGCGAGCGCGTGTATCGGCGGCTGGTCGACGTACCGGGCGAGATCGACCTCGTGAACGTCTTCCGCCGCCCCAAGGACATCCCCCCACACGTGCCGGACATCCTCGCCAAGCGCCCCGCCGCGGTCTGGTTCCAGCTCGGCATCCGGAACGACGAAGCCGCCGAGCGCATCGCCCGCGCCGGCATCGACGTGGTGCAGGATCGGTGTCTGATGATCGAGATGCGGCGGGCGCGCGGGTAGGCTACAGCTCCACCACGATCTCCCCTCTCCGCTCGTCCAGCGTCCACCGCGCCGCGTGCAGGTACCGCTGCACGTCCGGGTGCGCGACGGGGAAGAGGGTCCGCGACTTGACCACGAACAGGCCATCCTCCGAGTCCAGCGTGGAGATCCGCCAGCCGCGCAGGTCTCGCGGGACGCGCCCGTCGGCGCGGAGCAGCACGCGCCCCGACTTCGGATCGAAGGTGGGCGCCAGGCGCGCCAGCACATCGAGTCCGATCACCGGCGTGGTCGGCGACCGGAGCGGCGCGAAGCGCGCCACGACGTTGCCGAGCACGAAGCCGCCGATCCCCACCGACGGCACCACCCCCGCCATGCGCCGCGGATCGCGCTCCCCGCGCGACGCCCAGTGACGCACGTCGCTCCGCCGTACCCACGAGGTGTCCACGACGAGTCCGCGCACGCGCGCATCGATCGTCGCGCGCACGGTGTCGCCCCCGATGCGCAGCTCCACCTGGCCGAGCGGATGACTGTCGCTCACCTCGTACGGCGCCGCTCCCGAGTCGGGCCCCGTGACGGTGGGAGGGTGGTCGCGCAGCCACTCGGCGCGCACGCGCTCGGGGTACGGGAGGGGTGACGCGGGAAGCGCGGCGAGCGCGCCGTACGCGCGCATGCGCTCGTACACCGGGGCGAGCTGCCGCGCCACCTCGGCCGGATCGCCGCCGAAGTAGCGCGCCTCCTCCATCAGCACCGCGCCCACCCGGAGCGCGCCGCGCTCGGCGAGGTACCTGCCGAGCGCCAGCCGCGTCGCCGGATTGCGCGGGTCCATTCGCACGGCGTCGTAGTAGAGCGACTCCGCGGCGAACACGCGCCCGGCGATGAGCAGCGTGTCGGCGCGTGCCACCAGCGACTGCGCCGCCGCCGGGCGCGCGACCAGCACGCCGAGCGCCGAGAGCGGGACGAGCGCGGCCGTCAGGCGAGGGATGCCGAGCGCGCCCGAGCGGGCGGAGCGTAACCGCGGAAATCGAGAGAGCACGGGCGTCCGGGTCGAGTGCAATGAGGCGGGGTGGCGCGTCGCGGCCGACCGGGGCAAATCGCGGACCCCGTCCGGCTCCCAGGGTGACGCGGCGGCGAGGGGGGTGGTAACGGGGACGACACCAGCGGTTGTCGGGCATTGGACACGGCCATCGGCTCTCGGCTCTCGGGGAGGCGCGGCTGTCAGCTCTCGGCCATCGGCTCTCGGCTCTCGGCTACCGGCACAGCGTAGAGAGCTCTCGGGGTGTGCAGCGAGCCGAGAGCCGAGAGCCGATGGCCGAGAGCCGTGTCTTCCAGCCGTGTCTTCCGCCAATGGCCCTACTTCTCACCGATACACCCGAAAGATCGCCCCCCCCGCGTCGTCGGAGATGAGCACCGAGCCATCGCCGTACACGATGACGTCCACCGGCCGCCCCCACCGGCTCCCGTCCGGACGCTGCCAGCCGCTGGCGAAGTCCTCGTACGACACCGGCTTCCCGTCCACCACGTGGACGCGCACGACCTTCGCTCCGGTGGGCGTGTCGCGATTCCACGACCCGTGGAAGGCCACCAGGAGATCGCCCCGCCACTCGGCGGGGAGCTGCGTCGCCCGGTCGAGAAAGGTCATCCCGAGCGGCGCGGAGTGCGCCTGCATCTCGAGCGCCGCCGGTATGGTGGACGCGCACCGCGCCGCGCTCGCCCCATCCATGTCGGGCGATGGGACGACGCTCCCGTGCAGCGAGTAGCAGTAGGGCCACCCGTAGTCCCCGCCGTCGCGGAGAACGTCGATCTCCTCGGGCGGGAGATCCTGGTGGTCCGGCGGCAGGTCGTCGCGCTCGTTCTGCGACACCCACATCTCACCGGTGGCCGGGTTCGGCGCGATCCCGACCGCGTTCCTGAGCCCCGTCGCGTACAGCCGGCCGTTGGATCCATCCTCGTCGAAGCGCATCACCGCCGCGCGCTGCGGGTTCGACTCCGCGCACAGGTTGCACGAGGATCCGATGGTCACGTACATGGCGCTGTCCGCGTCGAACGCGATGCTGCGCGTCCAGTGTCCGCCGCCGCCGGCGTACGAGTTCACGCGCTCCGGAGCGCCGAGCGCGCGCCCGGAGGCGCCGAGCCGCACGCGGTAGACGCCTCCCGTGTTCGCGATGTACAGGTACCCCTTGTGGAAGGCGAGTCCGTGCGGGCGGTCCAGCGACTCGACCGCGGCCACCGCGCTGTCGGCGACACCGTCGCCATCCACGTCCCACACGCGAACCACGCGGTTGCTCCCCGGCTCGCTCGCGTACACCGCACCGTCGGGGGCGAGCGCCATGAAGCGAACGCCATCGAGCCCGTGGGCGAAGTAGGCGACGCGGAAGCCATCGGGCACCGTGAGCCTGGAGCCGAGCGAGTCGCCGTGAGGGGGAGGAGGCTCCGGCGGCGCCCCTCGCGACGAGGAGCTCCCGTCGCACCCCATGGGACCCGCCGCGATGCAGAGCGCCATCGCGCTCGCCGTGATGACGGTGGAGGTCATTCGCCCCGGTCTCCGCCGGGGTGCGACCCGGCGCCGTTCGCCCCGTCGGACGCGTACACGCCGCTCGTGGCGCTCGCCCCCGACGGCATGCGGTGCAGACGGCTCTCCAGCGCCTCCACCTCGGCACGCTCCACTTCCTCCATCACGCGCCCCTCCTCCTCGGCGAGCGTCTCCCGCGCGATCCCCCGCTCCACGAGGTACTCCTCGTACAGCCCGATCGGATCGCGCCGCCCCCAACGCTCGAACAGCGCCGCGTCGAACGTGCGGCGCGCTTCCGCCTCGTCGTGCGTGGCGTGTCCGCCCATGCGGAACGTCTCCGCGACCAGCACGCACGGTCCCTCCCCGGCGCGGCAGCGGGCGACGGCGAGCGCCGCGAGCGCGAACGCATCGAGCACGTTGTTGCCATCGAACACCCCGCCCCACACCCCGTACGCCGCGGGCCAGTCGGCGAAGCGGCGCCCATCGGCCGCGAGGTGGTGCTGGTCGAGCCGGGTGCCGAGCGCCACCTGATTGTTCTGGATGATGAAGATCGCCGGCGCGCGTCGCACGGCGGCGAGATTGAGCCCCTCGTGCGTCACTCCCGCCTTCGTGCTCCCATCGCCGATCCACGTCATCACCACGCCGTCGCGCCCGCGGAGCCGGAACGACATGGCGATCCCCGTCACCACGGGCACCACGTCGCCGATGTTGCTGATGGGCGGGAGGATCCCGCGCGACAGGTCGCCGTAGTGGCCATCCCGCCCGCGCGAGGGGCCATCCGCCGTCCCCATGTACGCGCGCAGGATGTCGGCGACCGGCATCCCCATCTCGTGGCACGCTCCGGCGTTGCGGATCATGGGCGCGACCACGTCACGGGGCTCCTCCCGTCGCAGCGCGTGCACCGGCCCGATCGTCGTCGCCTCCTCACCCGTGCCGAGCCAGGCCTTCGAGATCACCCCCTGCCGCACCAGGCGCTTGAGGGCGATGTCCGTGAGCCGGTTGCGCACGAGGCCGCGGTAGAGATCCATCAGCTCGGCGTCGGTCAGGCGCGCGACCACCTCCGCGCGCTCCGGATCGCGTTCGAGCGTGCGCCGGTACTCTCCAACCGCCTCGTCGTCGCGCGTCCACGCGACGTACTCGGGCGGCTCGAAGGCCTCGTAGCGCCTCATGGGGGCAATGTCGCCGCCGGTTGGTCTCCCGGCAATCCGGGGTGTGCCTCGTCGGCCCGGGCCGCCGGGGGGCGCGGCGCCGGCGAACCGCCGGGTCCGGCTGGCGCCACCGGCGATCCGCCCACCGGGGCGGGCGCGCGGAGCGGGGTGGCCGCCGCCAGCATCTCGATGTCGTATCCCTCCTTCCGGATGCGCAGATCGTAGTACGCGAGCACCGCCACCACGCGCGTGAGCGGCTGCGCGGCGCCGAAGAAGAGCGCGAACACCACCGTCACCACCCATCCGTTCGCATCCAGTGCGGCGAGCGCCACGAGCGTTCCGACGGCGATCGCGGCGGTGGGCGCCCACACCAGCGCCAGCGTGCACGCCACGCGCCGCGTCATCCCCCGCGTGAGCGCGTGCGCCCGCTCGAAGCTCTCGAACGGCCCCGTGCGCTCCACGAGCAGCGCCATGGGGACGGGCACGAACTGGGAGAGCACGAGCGCGAGGGCGGCCACGGCGGCCACGGCGCCGAGAATGCCGATCGTATCGAGGAACGGCGGGTAGGGGAGCGCCGCGCCGAGGGCGCCGACCCCGAACCCGTACGCCGTGATCGTCAGCACCGTGGCGATCAGGCTGAGGACCCCGCGCAGCGAGCGCGCGACCACCACGGCGCCCAGGCGAGCGAACACCGCGCCGAGCGCGCCGGCCACGCTGGGCGTCCGTCCATGGTACGCATCCGCGGCGACGAGGCTCAGGGCCGTGTCCACCACGACGCACCACGCGAACGCCGCCACGGCCAGCGCCGCCGCGCCGATGGCGGGCCACCCCGCGATCCCGCTCGCGCCGGTGCGCCCCACGAGTCCGAGGGCGAGCACCAGCGGTACGGCGCCCATCGCCGCCATCATCGCGAACCGCGCGTGGTGCCGGCGCAGCAGCCGGACGCTCACGTCCACGAGCTCGGCGCTGCCGCGCGGGCGCAGGTCCACGATGCCTCCGGCTAGCGGCGGAGCAGCCGGTCCAGGAAGGCGGCGCCCCCTTCCCCGGCGCCATCACCCTCCCCGCGCGCCGCCGAGGCGAAGGCCGCGGCGAACTCCGGCGCCGTGCGATACCGCTGCTCGGGATCGCGCTGCATGCTCTTCTGGAGGACGCGCTCCACCGCCGGCGAGAAGGCGAGGTCCGGCCGCATGGAGCGGATCGGCGTCGGCTCGCCCTTGAGCCGCGCGACCATCACGTCCTGCTGCGTGTGCCCCGTGAAGGGGAGCTGCCCGGTGAGCATCTCGTACGCCATGAGCCCGAGCGCGTAGATGTCGCTGCGGGGGTCGAGCGTCTTTCCGCGGAGCTGCTCCGGGCTCATGAACTCCGGCGTACCGAGCACGATCCCGGTGGCCGTGAGCTTCCGCACCTCGGGGCCCACGTGCCGCTCCTTGGCCAGCCCGAAGTCCATCACCACCGCGCGCTCCGCGCCGCCGGGGAGCGCGCAGATCATGATGTTCTCGGGCTTGAGGTCGCGATGGATGATCCCCAGCGCGTGCGCCGCGTCGAGCCCCGCCGCGATGTCGGACACGAACGCGGCGGTGACGTCGAGCGGGAGCTGCCCGAGGCGCACGGTGCGGTCGCACAGGAGCTCCCCCTCGATGAACGGCATGACCACGTACACGAGCCCCGCGGCCGTCTCGCCGAGGCGCGCGATGTGGCACACGTTGGGGTGCGAGAGCTTCCCCGCGAGCTCCGCCTCGCGGCGCAGGCGCGCCATCGCGTTCGGGTCGCGGATGAGCGACGGCGAGAGAATCTTGATCGCCACCTGCTCGCCGGTGGGGACGTCGATGGCGAGAAAGACGTGCGACATCCCCCCCTCGCCGATCTTCCTCGACACGCGATAGCGCCCGTCGAGCACCTGCCCGGGCAGCCGGGAGACGTCGAGCGGCGCCGGGGCGCCGGGCGCGAGCGGGGGCGCCGTGCCCGGGGCGCGCGGCGCGGTGGCGCGCGCCTCGGCGGGGGAGATCGACTCGAAGATCCGCGCGTGCGACGCCGGCGGGGCGGACGCGCTCGGGGCGCCGGCCGGCGCCGGGTCGGGGACCGGCTCGAGCCTGGCGCCATCGCGCGGGCAGAAGCGCGCGTCGGCCGGATACTCCGTGCCGCAGGCGGGGCAGCGCGTGCTCACGTGCACACCCGGTTGCGCCCCTGGGCCTTCGCGCGGTACAGCGCCTCGTCGGCGAGGGCGATCAGCTCCTCCGGCGAATTGACGCGCGGGGACGGGACGGTGGCGACGCCGATGCTCACCGTCACGCGCAGCCAGCCGTAGTCGCTGCCGGCGAGCGGCGGCGTGTCCGCCACCCGCGAGCGGATGCGCTCGGCCAGCGAGACCGCGCCCTCCTGCGGCGTCTCGGGGAGCACGACCACGAACTCCTCGCCGCCGTAGCGCGCGACGATGTCCACCGCGCGCGCCTCGCGCTGGAGCATGCGCGCCACGCCGCGCAGCACCTCGTCCCCCATCACGTGCCCGTAGGTGTCGTTGATGGTCTTGAAGTGGTCGAGATCGACCATGAGGAGCGACACGTGCAGGGCGTAGCGGCGCGCGCGCTCCAGCTCGGCCGTGAGACGGTCCATGAGCGCGCGGCGATTGTGCGTCTGGGTGAGCGGGTCGGTGAGCGCGAGCACCTCGAGGCGCGCCTTGTCGGCGCGCGTGGACTCGATCACCTGCGCGCGGCGGATGGCCGCGACCGCCGCGCGCGCCACCGTGTCGGCGAACTCCACGTCGGAGCGGGAGAGCGGCGGCTCGTCGAGGAGCGTGCGCAGGAAGATCACGCCCGCCTGCTCGCCATCGAGCCGGAACGGGAGGGCGATCACCGAGCGGAAGGGGACCAGCGTCCCCGATGCCGCCCAGTCCAGGCGCACGTCGTTGTACAACGGGCTGGCGTCCACGTCCTCGATGAGCACCGGCTCCCCCGTCTCCAGCGCGGCGCGGATCTCGGGGTATCGCTCGAGCCGGATCTCCAGGTGGGTGAGCCCCGGCGCCTCGTAGGCGGCGGAGACCACGCCCACCTCGTCGCCCGGGCGGGCGAGGATGAGGGAGCAGTGCGAGATGTCCAGCGCGCGCGCCACGCGGCGCACGAGGATGTGGTACAGCTCCGCCGGGGAGAAGTCGCCCGTCACCTCGTGCAGGATGTCCACCATCTTCCGGCGGCTCTCCGCCTCGGCGCGGGCGTGCGCGAGCTGCGCCTCGGTGGAGCGGAGCGCCGAGCGCGCGTGCACCAGCTCCTGGCGGATGCGGAGCTGCACGCGGATGCGCGCCAGGAGCTCGCGCACGTGGAACGGCTTGCTGATGAAGTCCGTGGCGCCGAGGCTCATGAGGTGCGACGCCGCCTCCTCGGCGCGGAGCGGCGAGGTGACGAGCACCGGCATGTCGCGCCACCGCTCGTCGGCGTTGATGCGGCGGAGCAGGTCGTAGCCGTCCGTCGCGTGCATCTGGACGTCGAACATGAGGAGGTCCGGCGTGCGCTCGGCGAGCTGGTCGAGTACTCCCTCGCCGCCGCTCGTCACGACCACGTCGTACCCCTGCTCCTCGAGCAGCCAGGCGACGGTGCGCGTCAGGTGCTCGTCCTCATCGGCGATGAGGATGCGGGCTCTATCCATGATCCAACAGCTCGCGCAGGCCGGTCCACTCGATGTTCCCGCCACTCAGCACGGCGACGGTCTTCCCGTCCGGCCGCACCAGCCGCTCGCGGAGCGCCGCGACGGTGATGGCGCCGCTGGGCTCTGCCACCACCTTGAGCCGGTCGAGCAGCCAGCGCATCGCGCCGACGAGCGCCGCGTCCTCCACCAGCACCACGTCGTCGACGTAGGCCTGGTGGTGGGCGAACGGGATCGCCCCCACCTCGACCGCGAGCAGTCCGTCGGCGATCCCCGAGGTGCGGTCGAGGCGCACCGGCGCGCCGTGCATCCGCGCGCGGGTGAGCTTGGGCGCGCCCGCCGGCTCCACGCCGATCACGCGCGCGCGCGGGGCGAGCAGCTTGACGGCGGTGGCGACGCCCGCGCTGAGCCCGCCCCCGCCGACGGGGACGAGCACCGTCTCGACATCGGGGAGGTCGTCCACGATCTCGAGCCCCGCGGTCCCCTGGCCGATGATGATGGTCCGGTTGTCGTACGGGGGCACCAGGGTGAGCTCCTCCTGCTCCACCAGCTCGAGCGCGCGCGCCATGCGGTCGGCGGTGGTGGTGCCGGCGAGCACCACGCGGGCGCCGAGGCGCTCCGCGCCGGCGCGCTTCGCGGCGGTGACGGTGGTCGGCATGACCACCGTCACCGGAGCGTGGAAGAGCCGCGCGGCGAGCGCCACCGCCTGCGCGTGATTGCCCGAGGACGGCGCGACGACGCCGTGCGCGCGCTCCTCGGGGCTCAGCCGGGAGAGAAAGGTGTACGCGCCGCGGAACTTGAAGGCGCCCCCGCGCTGCAGCATCTCCGGCTTGAGCCAGAGGCCGGGGAGCCCGAGCTCGGCCGCCAGGTCATCGGCGGGCAGGAGCGGGGTGTGGACGGCCACCCCCGCGAGCGTCGCGGCGGCGGATCGCAGGTCGGCGAGCGTGACGAGTGGCGCGGCGGCGCCGTGCAGCGTGCTGGACATGTTGGACTCTGCAACCGTACCGTGGTTCTCGCCAGTGGGGAACGACGCGGCCGGACGCGCCACCCGACGCGCCCGGCCCTCGGTCCTCGTACGTGCAGCGTGGTCGGACCGCTGCGTTACGCCTCGTCCTCCTCCACCGAGCCGTCGTCCGCCTCGTCGGCGCCGTCCGTGACGACCTGCTCGTCGTCCTCGAGCACCACGCGCGCCACGTCGCACACGCGGTCCCCGTCGTCCAGGTTCACGAGCTTCACGCCCTGCGTGTTGCGCCCGCTCACGCGGATGCCCTTCACCGGCATGCGGATCACGATCCCGTGCTTGGTGATCAGCATCAGCTCGTCGTCGGGGAGCACTTCCTTGAGCGCCACCACGTCGCCCGTCTTGTCGGTGCGATTGAGGGTGATGATTCCCTTGCCGCCGCGCTTCTGCACGCGGTACTCGTCGATCGGGGAGCACTTCCCCATCCCCTTCGTGGTGACCACGAGGAGCGTGGCGTCGCGCTTGATCACCACCATCCCCTTCACCTCGTCGCCCGAGCCGAGCTCGATCCCCTTCACCCCCGTCGTGTCGCGCCCCATCTCGCGGACGTCCGCCTCGTGGAAGCGGATGGACATCCCGTGCTGGGTGGCGAGCACGATGTCGTTCGTGCCGGTGGTGATCTGGACGTCGATCAGCTCGTCGCCGTTCTCGATCTTGATCGCCTTGATGCCGGTGGAGCGCGGGTTCGCGTACTGCGAGAGCGCCGTCTTCTTCACCGTGCCCTGCTTGGTGGCGAAGAGCAGGTACTGCGTGTCGCTGAACTCCCGCACCGGGACCATCGCCGAGATCTTCGTGTCCGCGGACACGTTGATCAGGTTGACCACCGGCTTCCCCTTGGCGGCGCGCCCGGCCTGCGGGATCTCGTGCACCTTGAGCCAGAAGCAGCGCCCGTCGTCGGTGAAGAACAGGATGTACTCGTGCGTCGACGCGATGAACAGGTGCTCGATGAAGTCCTCGTCCTTGAGCCCCTGGCCGTTCTGGCCACGCCCGCCGCGCCGCTGCTTCTTGTACGTGGAGACCGACGTGCGCTTGATGTAGCCGGAGTGGGACACGGTCACGACCATGTCCTCCTCGGCGATGAGGTCCTCGATCGTGAACTCGCCCTCGTCGCTCGTGATCTCCGTCCGCCGCGCATCGCCGTACTTGGCGGCCACCTGCTGCAGCTCCTCCTTCATGATCTGCATGCGGCGGTCGCGGGAGCCGAGGATCGCGCGGTACTCCTTGATGAGGCCCCGCACCTCCCGCAGCTCCTCCTCCAGCTTCTCGATCTCGAGGCCGGTGAGCTTGGCGAGGCGCATGTTGAGGATCGCCTCGGCCTGCCGCTCGCTCAGCTTGAAGCGGCGCTGGAGCTGGGCGCTGGCCTGGGGCGTGTCCTCCGCCTTGCGGATGATCTTGATCACCTCGTCGATGTTGTCGACGGCGATCTTGAGCCCCTCGAGGATGTGCTCGCGCTCGAGCGCCTTGTCGAGGTCGAACTGCGTGCGGCGGACGATCACGTCGTGCCGGTGCGCCACGTAGTGCTCGAGCAGCTCCTTGAGCGGCATCACCTTCGGCACGAGCTGCTTCGTGGCGGGATCGGGCACCAGCGCGAGCATGATGACGCCGAACGTCGCCTGCATCTGCGTGTGCTTGTACAGCTGGTTGAGCACCACGCGCGGGATCGCGTCGCGCTTCAGCTCGATCACGATCCGCATCCCATCGCGGTCGGACTCGTCGCGCAGGTCGCTGATCCCCTCGAGCTTCTTGTCGTTGACGAGGGTCGCGATCGCCTCGATCAGGTTCTTCTTGTTGACCTGGTACGGGATCTCGGTGACGACGATCTGCGACTTGTTCGAGGACTCCTTCTCCTCGATCACCGCGCGCGCGCGCATGATCACGCGCCCGCGCCCCGTCTCCTGGTAGTTCTTGATCCCCTCGCGCCCGTAGATGTAGCCGCCGGTGGGGAAATCCGGCCCCTTCACGTACTTCCGGAGCTCCCCCGGCGTCGCGTCGGGGTGGTCGATCAGGTGGATGGTCGCGTTCACCACCTCGCGCAGGTTGTGCGGCGGGATGTTCGTCGCCATCCCCACCGCGATCCCCGCCGAGCCGTTCACCACCAGGTTCGGGATGCCGGAGGGAAGCACCCGCGGCTCCTGCAGCCGGTCGTCGAAGTTGGGCTGGAAATCGACGGTGTTCTTGTCGATGTCCGACAGCATCTCCATGGCGACCTGCGTCAGCCGCGCCTCGGTGTACCGGTACGCGGCGGCCGGGTCGCCGTCCACCGACCCGAAGTTCCCCTGCCCGTCCACCAGCGGGCTGCGCAGCGAGAAGTCCTGCACCATGCGCACGAGCGCGTCGTACACGCTCGCGTCGCCGTGCGGGTGGTACTTGCCGAGCACGTCGCCCACCACCGTCGCCGACTTCTTGTACGGCCGCCCCGGTACGAGTCCGAGCTCGTTCATCGCGTACAGCACCCGGCGGTGCACGGGCTTGAGCCCATCGCGTACGTCGGGGAGGGCCCGCGACACGATGACGCTCATCGAGTAGTTGATGAACGACTCCTTGATCTCCTCGTCGATGAGACGGGGAAGGATGCGTTCCCGATTGTTTGGAGCGGTCATGATCCTGCTGAGTAGGGAGGGAAATCGGCCGTGAACAGCCTTATCAATATAACGCGAGCGAGGCCATCCTTCAACCCCGCTCGCGCTCCTTAAGCTGTTGTCAATTTTGAGGTTACAGACAGCCACCCGGAGCCCGTGCGGGGGGCGCGGACATGCCCGCCGCCACCCCTCCGCCGCCGCCGCTCAGGCCGGCGCGTCTCCCTCGCCGCGCGCCTCGCCCGGCTCGCTCCACTCCTCGCGATCCGCCTCCGCCTCGCGCCGCTCGCGCGCCGCCGCGTCGCGCGCCAGCGCCTCGCGCTCGGCCCGCAGCCGCTCGTACCACTGCCGCGTCACCTCCCCCGCCAGCTCGCGGTTCCCCAGCCCGAACGAGAGCGCGAACGCCAGCGCCAGCGCGCCGAACACGATCGCGAACGCCGTCGTCACGATCTCCGTGGCCACCCCCAGCTCCTGCAGCGCCATGAAGATCGCCAGCACGATCACCCCACCGCGCCCCACCCGCGCCAGCGTCGGCCCGCCGTGGATCCCGCCCGCCGAGGCCATGATCAGCCCGTCCACGAACTCGCCGAGCACGATCCCCACCAGCACGATCACCACCGCCGCGATCACGCTCGGGATGTAGCTCACCAGCTCCTGGAACACGTTCGCCAGCGAGGAGAGTCCGAGCGCGTTCGCCGCGAGCAGGATCACCGAGAACATCACGAACCAGAACACGATCGTCGCGATGAGCCGCGACGGGCTCCGGCGCCACCCGGTGCGCTCCACCGCGTCCAGCACCCCCCCGCGCTCGAGCCACTCGTTGAGCCCGAGGCGCGCGAGCAGCCGGTCGGTGCCGCGCTCGATCAGCTTCGCCAGCAGGTAGCCCGCGAAGAGGATGACCAGTGCCCCGATGAGCGCGGGCACGTAGTCGGCGAGCTGCAGGAAGGAGTTCTGAACGCGTTCGAGGAATTCCACGGGAGGTCTCGGTGAGGCGTGGGTGGCGGCGGCGGACGCATCTCAGTTTCGCGTGCCCCGCTTGATGTCGAAGATCGCGCTGCGGCGGCACGTGGGGCAGATGAGCCACTCGCGGCGGCGCGCGTAGCCGAGCCCGAAGGAGCCGCCCCCGATCCCGCGCGCGGTCATCGCCACCGCGCACCGCGGGCAGTGCGGCGTCTCCCCCCGCTCGAGCGCCGCGCGAATCGCGCGCTGCTCGTCCGCGTCGTACTGCGCCGCCTCAGGCATCGTCCACCGGGAACGGCGGCGCGTCGCTCGCCGGGCGCTCGTCGGGGGGCGCCGCGGGCGGCTCGGCGCGCGGCGTGTCCGGCTCCGAGGCCGCCCCGGCGTCACCCGGCGCTCGAGCGGTCGGAGGCGCGGTCGGAGGCGCGGTCGGAGGCGCGGCGGCGGGCGGCTCGATCTCCGCGCGCGCTCCGCCCACGCGCTCCACCACGGCACGGAAGCGCGGCAGCTCGACCTTGTAGTGGGCGACGACGAGCGCCCATCCCACCGTGCGCCACGCGGCGGCCGTCAGCGGCGACCCCTCCTCCACCTCGTACACGCGCCGCACCAGCGTCTCGGCGCCATCGGGCACGAAGCTCCACCGCTCGTGCCCGCGCCACGGACCCTCGAACGCGAACACCACCTCGCGCGCCGTCGTGCCCTCCACGAGATAGTCGAAGTGGAGCCCGCCGAGCACCTCCAGGCGGAAGCGGTCGCCCACGCCGAGCATGGGCGCGCTCGTGCCCGGGGACATCGTGACATCGGGGGCCTGCCAGTCGTGGAAGCGCTCCACGGTGAGCAGCGCGTTCATGGCCTGGGGCGCGGCCGCGCGAACGGCGATCATCTCCTCGATGCGGACCATCTCCTCTCCTTCGCCACGCGTGCGCCCGCGCGGCGCGCGGCGCCGCGGGGCGTCCGGGGGCCGCTCACACCGCCGCCAGTCGCTCGCGCACGGCGTCGGGGATCGGCACCGTGACGTGCCGGTCGTAGTCGAACATCACCTGCACCGTCCGCCCCTCCGCCACCACGCGGTCATCGCGCGACGCACGCAGCACGTACGACCACACCCACGCCCGCGTACGCACCTCGGTGGTGCTGATCTCGATGTCGAGCGCCTCGCCGATCATCGCCTGGCTCACGTAGCGCACGGTCGCCTCGGCGAGGATGAACGGGAAGTCGGCGCTCCCACCCATCCCGTCCACCCACGCCCGGTGGCGCGCCATCTCGAAGTACGTGAGGTACACCGCGTTGTTGACGTGCCCTTTCGTGTCGTAGTCCGCGTACCGGGTGTCGAGCGCGAAGCGCATGTCAATCGCTCACGCGGATGACGATCTTGCCGAACTGCTCGCCCGAGGCGAGGCGCTCGAAGGCGGCACGGGCCGAGGTGATGTCGAACACCGAGTCCAGCGGCGGCGCGAGCGCGCCGGCGGCGAACGCCCGGAGCACGGCGTCGAACTCGCGGTCGTTGCCCATCGTGGAGCCCATGATCGTCCACTGGTTCCAGAACAGGCGCCGCAGGTCCGTCTCCACCATGGGGCCCGACGTGGCACCGCACGTCACGAGCCGCCCGCGCTTGCCGAGCGCCTTGAGCGACTGCGTCCACGTGGCCTGCCCGACATCGTCGATCACCACGTCGACGCCCCGCTTCCCCGTCCGCGCGCGCACCTCGCCGGCCACGTCCTGCGAGAGGTGGTTGAACGTCGCATCGGCGCCGAGCGCGCGGGCCCGCTCGAGCTTCGCCTCGCTCCCCGAGGTCACCCACACGGTGGCGCCCTGGAGCTTGGCGACCTGGAGCGCCGCCGCGGCGACGCCGCCGCCGATCCCCCAGATCAGCACGGTGTCCCCCACGCGCACCTGCGCGCGCGTGACCACCATGCGCCACGCGGTGAGCGTCGCGAGCGGGAGCGCGGCGGCGACGTCCCAGGGGGTGGAGGCGGGGATCGGCCGCACGTTGGCGGCGGGAACGACCACGTAGTCGGCGATCGTCCCCGGCAGGTGCTCGCCGAGCAGCTTGTAGCGGACGCACAGCGACTGCTCGCCGTCGCGGCAGTACTCGCAGGTGCGGTCGCTGATCCCCGGATTGATCACCACGCGGTCACCGGGCGCGAGCCCCTGCACGGCGGGCCCGACGGCATCGATCTCGCCGGCGGCATCGGCGCCCATGATCCACGGCGGCGTGATGCTCGCGCCCGGAAGCCCGCGCAGCACGAACAGGTCGAGGTGATTGAGCGCCGCCGCGCGCACGCGGACGCGCACGTCGTCCCCGGCCCGGAGCTCGGGAACGGGGAGATCGGTACGGACCTGCAGTTGTTCGAAGCCGCCGTGCGCGGAGATGGTGAGTGCTCGCACGTGGGGAACGCCGGGTTATATTTCGACGCTGAATCCTAAGGGGCGCTCGCGCGCGGAGCAACGCGCGCGCCGCTCGCTCGCGCCACGTCGCACGCAACGCCAGGGACTCAGGACCGAACAACGATGATCTCGATCAAGGTGCCGCCGCTCGGGGAGTCGATCGTCGAGGCGACGGTCGCGCGGTGGCTGAAGCAGGAAGGCGAGGCAGTCGCGCAGGGCGACACGCTCGTGGAGCTGGAGACGGACAAGATCACGGTGGAGGTCCCGGCGTTCAAGGCCGGCGTGCTCGCGAAGCAGCTCAAGCACGAGGGGGACGTGGTGAAGGTGGACGAGGAGCTCGGCGAGCTGCGCGAGTCGGCTGGCGGCGCGGGCGAGCCCGTCGCCGCCGCGGCGGCCGCGGCGCCGGCGGAGCAGCGCGCGCCGATGGGCGGCGCGCCGGTGGCCGCCGCGGCGCGCGAGAGCGCCGGCACGGCGCCGGGGAGGACCTCCCCCGCCGTCCGACGCATCGCCGCCGAAGAGGGGATCGATCCGGCGACCGTCGCCGGCTCCGGCCCCGGCGGCCGCGTGACGAAGGGTGACATGCTCGCCGCGCGCGACGCGGCACGCGCGCCACGCGAGCCGTCGGCCGCCCCCAGCGCGGCGCCCTCGGCACCGCCGCTCGCGGCCGCGCCGGCCGCGCCGGCCGCGCCCCGCGCTCCACGCCCCGCGCCCCGCGATGGCCGCGAGACGCGCGAGAAGATGACCACCCGCCGGCGCCGCATCGCCGAGCACCTGCTCGAGTCGCAGCACGCCACCGCGCACCTCACGACGTTCAACGAGGTGGACATGTCGGCCGTGATCGCGCTGCGCGAGCGCATGAAGGAGCGGGTCGAGAAGGAGCACGGCGTGAAGCTCACGTTCATGCCGTTCTTCGCGCGGGCGGCGATCATGGCGCTCCAGGCGTATCCCGCCGTGAACGCGCAGATCGAGGGGGACGAGGTCGTCTACAAGCACTACGTCAACCTCGGCATCGCCGTCGCCTCCGACCAGGGACTCGTCGTGCCGGTCATCAAGGATGCGGACGGGATGGGCGTGCTCGAGTTCAGCCGCCAGCTCACCGCCGTGGCCCGCCGCGCGCGCGACGGGAAGCTCACCATGGATGACCTCACCGGCGGCACGTTCACCATCACCAACGGCGGCGTCTTCGGCTCCCTCGTCTCCACGCCCATCCTGAACTACCCGCAGGTGGGAATCCTGGGACTGCACAAGATCCAGGACCGCCCCGTGGCCGTGCAGGGGAAGGTGGAGATCCGGCCCATGATGTACATCGCCCTCTCGTACGATCACCGCCTCGTCGATGGTCAGCAGGCCGTGCTCTTCCTCGTGCGCGTGAAGGAGCTGATGGAGGACCCGGCGGCGATGCTCATCGCCTGACGCGCGCCGCGCGTCGGGCGAGTCCGTTCTTCCCCAACCACGATCATGCCAGAATCTCAGAACGCCGATGTCGTCGTGATCGGCGGCGGGCCCGGCGGCTACGTCGCGGCGATTCGCGCCGCGCAGCTCGGGCTCTCCACGGTGTGCGTCGAGATGGACCGGACGCTCGGCGGCACGTGCGTCAACGTCGGCTGCATCCCGTCCAAGGCGCTCCTCACGTCGAGCGAGCACTTCGAGTTCGCGCGCACCCATCTCGCCGAGCACGGCGTCAAGGTGGGCGACGTCGCGCTCGACCTCTCCACCATGCTCGCGCGGAAGGACGAGGTGGTGGCGCAGAACACCCGCGGCATCGAGTTCCTCTTCCGCAAGAACAAGATCACGTGGGCCAAGGGGCGCGGCACGCTCCGGAGCGGCAACGTCGTGGAGGTGGCCGGCGCCGACGGCGCGACGACCACCTACCGCGCGGGCAGCGTGATCATCGCCACCGGCTCCATCCCCGTGCAGCTCCCCTTCCTCCCCTTCGACGAGGAGCGCGTGCTGTCGAACGTGGGCGCGCTGCGCATCCCGGCGGTGCCGCGCCACCTCGTGGTGATCGGCGGCGGGGTGATCGGGCTGGAGCTCGGCTCCGTGTGGCGCCGGCTCGGCGCCGCGGTCACCGTCGTCGAGCTCCTCCCCACCATCCTCGCGGGGAACGACGCCGACATCGTGAAGGAGGCCGAGCGCACCTTCCGCAAGCAGGGGCTGGCGATCCGCACCGGCACGCGCGTCACCGGCGCGCGGCGCGAGCAGGATCGCGTGCTCGTGGACGTGGAGCAGAACGGCAAGGCGGAGACGCTCGACGCCGACTACGTGCTCGTGTGCGTGGGCCGGAAGCCGTCGCTCACCGGGATCGACGCCGCCGCGCTCGGGCTCGCGCTCGGGAAGCGGGGGGAGATTCTCGTGGACGAGGCGATGCGCACCAACCTCCCCGGCGTGTACGCGATCGGCGACTGCGTCCCGGGCCCGATGCTCGCCCACAAGGCGGAGGAGGAGGGCGTCGTGGCGGCGGAGGTGATCGCCGGCAAGCCGGCGCGGATGCACTACCGCTCCATCCCTGGCGTGGTGTACACGTGGCCCGAGATCGCCACCGTGGGGCTCACCGAGCAGCAGGTGAAGGAGAGCGGCCGGGAGTACCGCGTGGGCAGGTTCCCGTACTCCGCGAACGGCCGCGCGCGGACGGCGGGGGAGACGTCGGGCTTCGTGAAGATCATCGCCGACGCGCGCACGGACGAGGTGCTCGGCGCGCACCTCATCGGCCCCTCCGCATCGGAGCTGGTGAGCGAGGTGGTGCTCGGCATGGAGTTCCAGGGCTCGAGCGAGGACATCGGGATCACCGTGCACGCGCACCCCACGCTGAGCGAGGCGACCAAGGAAGCCGCGCTGGGGGTGCTCGGCCGGGCGATGCACATCTGAACGGCGGCTCTCGGCGCTCGGCCATCGGCTTGCGGCACACGCCGAGAGCCCTCAATGCTGTGCCGGCGCCGAGAGCCGAGAGCTGACAGCCGAGTCCGGACACCCTCGTCCTCCTCACCCGTGCCCCCCACCCGCGTCGCGCTCCGCTCGCTCGGCTCATCCGATCTCGACGCGGCGGTGGCGCTCGTGCGGGAGGCCGCGGGCGGGACGCGTTACGAGCAGGGCGCGGTGGAAGCGCTCACCGCGGCCGTGCTGACGCCTGGCGTGGAGGCGCGCGCGACCGGCGCGTTCCGGGACGGATCGCTCGCCGGCGTGTTGGTGCACGGCGAGTTCGCCGGCGCGATCGGCGCCGGGCGACTGCACGTGGTCACGGTCGCCGCGCCGTGGCGTGCGGGCGGGATCGGGCACGCCCTCGTCGGGCACGCGGCGCGCGAGCTCCGCGCGCGCGGCGCGCGGTTCGTGCTCGCCGAGGTGGCGGACGATGCGCCGGCGCTCGGCGCCTACCGGGCGTTTCTCGCGCGATGCGGGTTTCGCGAGGAGTCGCGCGTGGCCGATCTCGTGGCCGACGGGGTGGCGCTGACGTTCCTGCGACAGGATCTGGCTGCCGAACGCTGACGCCGGGCACCGGTCGCGGGCGCCGGTGAGCGCCCGCCGGCCGGATGCGGATCGGGGAGAGCCGGCAGCCCGCTCTCCCCGATCGTCCCTCCGTTCCGTTCTATCGCGCGATCAGTGCCCCGTCCGCGAGGTGTCCCGCGACATGCTGCTGGTGTCGCGAGGCCACCGGGCGGGGGTGGAATCGTTCGACATGCCCGTGTGCGAGGAGTCGTGCGACATCCCCGTCGTGTCGTGCGACATGCCCGCGCCGGTGGTGTCACGGGAGATCCCCGTGCTCGAGGTGTCCGTGGAGACGCCGGTGCTGGTGGTGTCGCGCGAGGTGCTCGTGTCCGAGGTGTCGCGCTTCGTCACGCCGGTGTCGCTCGAGACGGCGCCCGTCGACGTGCTGGTGTCGGTCGACACGGACGAGTTCGTGGTGTCGCCCCCCTTCATGCTCGACGAGTCGTAGGCCGCGCCGGTGCGCGCGGTGGTGCTGTCGTGCATCCCCTGCCCGCGCTGCGCGGCGCGCGCGCTGGGATTCGCCGCGCCGCCCGAGACCTCGCCACCGGACGTCGTCGTGGTGGTGCCGGTCGTGAAGCTCAGACCGAGCGCGCTCAGCACATCGTTCAGGTCGTCGCTGGTGACGCCTTTCTCCCGCTTGACGCACTGGATCCCCCGGCGCGTCTGCGGTCCGATCTTCCCGTCCGGCTTGCCGGCTTTGCAGCCCGCGTCGTTGATCGCCATCTGCAGCTGCATCACCTGGTCGCTGGTGAGCCCCATGTTGCCCTGGCTCGCCTTGCGATCGAGCGACACCTCGCCGCCGGCCGAGCTCTGAACCGTGCCCGTGTCGCTGCTCGTGCTGCTCGAGCTGCTCGCGGCACCACTCGTGGCGCCGGCGGACGTCGAGTCACGCTTCGTCGTGTCCCGGGCGGCGGCGCCGGTATCGTGCGCGAGGCCCGACGAGTCGGTGCTGACCACGTTCCCGCCGGACTGCTGCACGGGGAGCGAGTCCCGTGCGCGCTGCTGCACGATGGCGGAGTCCCGCGACCGCTGCTGCTGCGTTGTGGGGGGGTTCTGCGCCGCCGCGCCGGATGAGCTCTGTCCGTTCGCCCCAGTGCCAGTCCCCTGCCCGGAGGAGGTGCCGGTTCCTCCGCCACCACCCCCGCCCCCTCCCCCTCCCTGAGCCCATGCGAGTGCGGGTGCGAACGCGATCGCGGCGATCGCGATGAACTTGTTCTTCATGCCGTCCTCCTAAGACTGCCAATGAACAATTCCCTCGAGCGGAGATGAACTCGGCTCGCGGGGTGTCCAGGCGCAATCTCCAGACCGTTCCGGCGGAAACCGATGGACTGGGTCACACGCGAAACGGCGCGCCGGCCTCGTGCACGAGGCCGGCGCGCCGTCGATCGCGCGGAGGGCGGGTCAGCGAGCGCGCATCACGGCGACGCTGAGCGCGGCGCCGATCGCCGCGGCGCCGACGGCGGCCGCCACGGCGAGCATCGGGCTCATCGTGATCTGGCGGCGCCACCACGGCGCGGCCTCGGGGCGCGCGGACGGCAGCGACTCCATGATCCGCTCCATCACGTGCACCGGCGTCTTCATCTCGCGACGGACCTGCACCTCGCGCTCGATGCGCAGCCAGAAGTCCACGTCGCGCACGGCTTCGCCGTGCCGCACGGCGGTCTCCGGCAGCTCGCCATCGAGCCAGGCGTGAATCGTCTCGGACGTGGCGCGACCGTTGAGGGGAACCTCGCGGTCGGCCATCGGGCGAGCGGCGGGCGCCTCACGCGATGCGGGCGTGGGCTGGTCGATCCGGCGCTCTCGGGGGTCAAGGTTGTCGAGCATTATGCGTACTTTTCCTCAAGAAGGGCCTGGAGCGCCTCGCGCGCCCGATGGACGCGCATTTTCAGTGCCCCGACGGTGGTACCCAACAAGTCTGCCATCTCCTCGTACGACCGTCCCTCGACGTGCTTCATGACGAAGGCTTCCCTGAGCGATGGCGCGAGGGCGGCGAGCGCGCGATCGAGATCGGAGCGCAGCTCCGTGCGATCCAGCTCCTCGTCCGGCGTCGCGAACGCGGAGGGTTGGTCGTCCTCCTCGTAACTCAGGTGCGTCCGGCGAATGTTCTTCAGCCAGTCCTTGCACCCGTTGGCCACGATGCGAAAGATCCAGGCATCGAACCGGCCATGCACCTCGCCGAGGTGCTGATACGCCTTGATGAATGACGCCTGGAGGATGTCCTCCGCGACGTCCGGGCTTCCCGTCATGCCCAGCGCGTGCCGGTAGAGTGGATCGCTGTAGCGTCGGAGGAGCACTCCGAACGCATCGCGGTCACCGCTGAGTACACGCGCGATCACGTCGTGATCCGCTTCCTGCGGATCGACCGGGCGCGGCATCGTCACCGTGGTCTTCACGCCGCTAGTGTAACGCTTTGTGCGCCCCCCGGACAGTCCTGATGCGCCCGGGATCGGTCGAGCGAGGGTGGCCATGCCTCAAGGACGATGGACCCCGCGGGCGGTAACACCGGGGCGGCCGCCGCGCGGCCGTCACCGGAGGCGGGCGTAGAGGAGGAGCTCGTGGAGGCGGTCGTCGCGGTAGCGGCGCCTGGCGTGGTCCCGATCGGCGCGGTAGCGCCGGTAGTCGCGCGCGAAGCGTCGCACGCGGCCGCCGACCGCCACCGACGCGAGCGCATCGTGCAGCATCGCCTCGTTCAGGATCCCCTCCGAGTTGTAGCTCACGAGCACGTGCGCCGCGCCGGTGGCGCGGAGCAGATCGGCGAGCGCCCCCTCGACGCGGCGCGCGGAGCACCACGCGCTCCGCTGCGCCTTCCCCGTGCCGCCGGCGGCGAGAAGCCCGGTCTTCCCGGCGATCGTGAGCGGCTCGGCGAACCAGCCGCGGGCGATGATCTCCGGCACGTGATAGTACCCGGCGTACTGGCGCGTGTTGTACGGCGGGTCCACGTAGAGCAGGTCGATCGGGCCGAGCGCCGCGGCCACCGCGGCGGCGTCGTCCTGGTGCGCCGAGGAGCCGCGCGGACCGCGCACCGGCGGGAGGGGCGCGAGCGTGACCGGGCGCATGGCGTTGGGCTGCCAGCGCTTGATGTACGCGGCGTACACCCCGGCGGTGTTGGCCACGCGGTCCGCGCCCTCGATGAGCGCGGCGAGGAGCAGGTAGTACGCGTCGGCGCCGATCAGCCCGCGCGCGTGCCACTCGTGCAGCCGGTGGCGCGCGGCATCGATCCGCTCGGCGTTCTCCTCGGTGAAGTACATGCGCCCGCCCGCGGGGGCGTAGTGGGTGGCGATGAAGCCTCGCTCCGGCTCCGTCCACCGCGAGAGGTACTCCGCGACGGCCGCCAGCGCTCCCCCGCCCCGCGCGGCGACGGCGCGCCGGAAGCGAGGCGACCGCATGGCCGCCGCCACATCGGGATCGCCCGCGCGCAGCTCCGCGAAGCTGGGCACGCGCTGCGCGACGACGTACGCGCGCTGGAAGACGTACGCGTACGTCATGATGTCGCTGGACGCCACGCGCCACCCCCGCGCCTTGAGCGCCCGCCCCACGGCCGCGGTGCCCGAGAAGGCATCGTGCGCGGTGCCCGCGGGGATCCGGAGGCGGGTCAGGGTGTCGAGGATGAACGGGAGAAGCTTGGTCTTGTTCCCGATGTATCGCATGCGGTGGGGGCGACGGCGAGCCTGCCTGACGAGTGGTGCGGCGCGAGTGGAGGGTGAGGCGCGAGCAAGGAAAGCAGGAGCGAAGCGAGTGGGGGTGGAACGCGAGTCGGAGCGACGACCACCCGGCGCGAAGCGAGTCGGGGGTGATGCGCGAGTCGGAGCGACGACCGCCCGGCGCGAGGCGAGTCGGACCGGCGCGGCTCCCCCGGCGTCCTTCGCGCCGGATGGTCCTCGCTCCGACTCGCGCCTCACCCCCTTCGCTCCACGCCCGTCTCGAACACTTCCCACCCCTTTTCCCTCACCTCCCTCCCATGTTCATCCAGCCCGGGCGGGGGGAAGCGTACGCGGCCGGGGACGCTCGGCG
Source organism: Gemmatimonadaceae bacterium (assembly GCA_036378095.1). Lineage (GTDB taxonomy): Bacteria > Gemmatimonadota > Gemmatimonadetes > Gemmatimonadales > Gemmatimonadaceae > JADGGM01. The sequence continues at coordinate 31,502 of DASUXC010000135.1, forward strand.
CAACTCCCGTGAGCGGGGAGCCCCCCGCCTCGCGGACGGCCTCGAGCACGCCGCGCACCACGCCGCACGGGACGCCGGCGCGATCGAGGGCGGCGGTCCAGTGCGCGGCCGGCCGCTCGCGCACCCGCGCGGCCACCGCGCTCACCACCAGCTCGCGATGGCGCACGCGCCCCGCGTTGGTCGCGAGGCGCGCATCGGCGGCCAGCTCCTCCAGCGCGAGGGCACGCGCGCACGCCTGCCACTGGGCATCGTTCCCGACGGCGATCACGATGGGACGATCGCTCGCATCGAACAGCTCGTAGGGGACCAGGTTCGGGTGCGCGTTCCCGAACCGGGCCGCCTCCCGCCCCGTCACGAGGGCGTTCTGCGCCACGTTCACCAGCGCCGCCGTCGCGCTCTGGGCGAGCGAGACGGTCACGTGGCGGCCGCGCCCGGTCCGCGCCCGGCCGGCCAGCGCGGCGAGCGTCGCGATCGCCGCGTCCTTCCCGGCGACCACGTCGGCCAGCGCCACCCCCACCTTCATCGGCGCCCCGTCGCGCTCCCCGGTGATCGACATCCACCCGCGCTCCGCCTGCACCACGTAGTCGTACCCGGGACGATCGCTCTCCCCGCCGAACCCGGTGATCGTGCACCAGACGAGCGCCGGGTGGCGCTCGAGCAACCGTGCCGGACCGAGCCCGTACCGCTCGAGCGTCCCCCGCTTGAAGTTGTCGACCACGACGTCGGCGCCGGCGACGAGGCGCGCGATCAGCTCCCGGCCGGCCGGATCGGCCAGGTCGGCGGCGATGCTCTTCTTGTTCCGGTTGACGCTGAGGAAGTACGCGCTGACGCCGCGCTCATCGAACGGAGGCCCCCACCCCCGGGTATCGTCCCCGCTCCCCGGTCGTTCGACCTTGATCACGTCGGCCCCGAGGTCCCCGAGCATCATGGTACAGAGCGGACCGGCCAGCACGCGCGTGAGATCGAGAACCCGGATCCCGGCGAGTGGCAACTGTGCGTCCACTGGCTTCATTCTGTTATATTGCTGATGGCACAAGAGCGTGAAACAAGGGCAGCAACTCGCACGATCGGCCCGGTGAACGGCTGTTGCGCAGCTCCGCTCTCACTTGCGTAGACGACGCAAAATCATATACTTACCGTCGCCGAAGCCAGACTCAGACGGGCTGCGGGACGCCTGATCGCCCCACGGCCCATCAATTGATGTACGCCACCCCCGCTTCGCACTTTCACTGCGCAACAGGGAGCGCGCCCACACATGGTGGATAAGCCACAGGCCGCTGCTGCAGATAGCAAAGAGACCACCGAGACCGCAACCCCGGCCGAGACGCCCAGGCGCGCCCCCGGCCACCGCAGCACCGACGCTCGCGACACGGTCGCCGAGATGGCGCTACGGGCTCAGGAGATAAGCCAGGAGGCGGGGAGCAAGATCGCGCGGGCCATGAAAGACGTCATCAACGCCGCGGCCGGGCTCGCCGGATTCGCCGTCGAGAGCGCCCGCGACGTCGTGCAGTACATGGTCCGCCGGGGTCAGATGTCGCAGGAGGAGGCCGACCGGATCATCCGCGAAGCGGAGGAGGCGCAGGCGCACCGCAAGCCTTCCGCCCAGCCGGCGGTCGCGCGCGCTGCCGCGGCGCCGCCCGAGCGCCCCGCGCCGGAGCCCAGTGCGCCGGCGGCCGCGCCCGCCACGCCGAAGAAGGGCGCCTCCGCCAAGCCCGCGCGCCCGGCCGCCAAGACCGCCAAGCCGGCGGCCAAGGCACCGGCCAAGAAGAAGGCCCCTTCCCCCTCCGGCTCCGCGCGCGCCAAGAGCGCCTCCAAGACCGCCGCGGGGAAGAAGAGAAAGTAGCGACGCGGCGCCTCAGCGGCGCTGGTCGAGCACCCACTCCAGGAACTTCCGCACCTCCGTCGGGTCGCCAACCGCGAACTCGGCGGAGGTGCTCGCATCTTCCCCGTGCGTCACGCGCACCGTCACCGCCTCGCGGGAGCGCAGCCTGAGCGCGCGGAACGCGTCTTCATCGGTGCGGTCGTCGCCGACGAACACCAGCGACCCGTGCTCGCTCAGCCCGCCCAGACGGGCGCCCAGGTGGAGCACCGCGGTCCCCTTGTCCACGCGCGCCGGCGGACGGACCTCGAGCACCATCTTCCCCACCGTCGTGCGCAACCCGTGCGCGGTCGCCGTCTGCTCCACGGCCTCGCGGAGCCGCGGCGTCACGGCCGGATCCGCGAGCCGGTAATGGATACTGAGCGTCCACACCTTGTTCTCGAGGATCACCCCCGGCACCGGCGCCACGAGCGTGGAGAGGCGCCGCGCCGCCTGCCCCACCGCCTGCCGCCACGGCGCGAGCTCGGCATCCACCAGCTCCTCCCCATCCGGCGTGAGCACCTCGAAGCCGTGGTTCCCGATCACCCACACGTGCGACACCGACACCATCCGGCGCGCGTCGGCGGCCGCGCGCCCGGACACCAGCGCCACGCGCACGTCGTCGAGCGCGGCCAGCGCGGCCAGCACCCGTCGCGTCTCGGTCGGCACCTCCGTCTCCTCCGGACGCGACGTGATCGGCGCCAGCGTGCCGTCCACGTCGAGCATCATCACCAGCGGCGCACCGGCGAGTCGCGACTCGACCTCGTCCGAGACGGGGAGCAGGGGGGCGGGGGACGTCACGCGGCGCCGCTTTCCTGCCGGCGGTCGGCGATGATCGTCTCCGTGCGCTCGAGGATCGCCGCGAGCCAATCGAAGATCGTGCGCTCGCGGAGCTGCGTGCGCATGCGGTGCATCCGCACGCGCCGCTCCCCGTCGCTCATGTTGATCGCGCGACGGATCCCCTCCACGAAGCCGTCGAGGTTGAACGGATTGATCAGGACCGCGCCGTCGATCTCCTCCGCCGCGCCGGTGAACCGGCTGAGCACGAGCACGCCGCGCTCCTCGAGCTGACAGGCGACGAACTCCTTGGCCACGAGGTTCATCCCATCCTGGAGCGAGGACACGAGACACAGGTCCGCCGCCCGGTAGACGCCCGCCAGCATCTCCGCGCTCACGTTCTCGTGCACGAGCACGATCGGCGTCCAGTGCTCGGTGCGATAGCGGGCGTTGATGTTCATGACCGCCGTGACCATCTCCTCCTCGAGCGTGCGGTACGCCGGGATCTCCGAGCGCGAGGGGGTGGCGACGAGCAGGAAGGTGAAGCGCTCGCGCATCTCCGGATGGCGCTCCCAGAGCTCGCGGAGCGCCCGCAGTCGCTCGGGGATCCCTTTCGTGTAGTCCACCCGGTCCACCCCCAGCCCCAGCCGGCACGCATCGCGCGCGTAGCGCGTGCGCAGCCGCTCGGTCAGCGTGCTCGCCTCCGGCGTCTGCGCGAGCTGCTCGTACCGGTCCACGTCGATGCTGATGGGGAAGCTCGCCACCTCCACCCGCCGCCCCTGATACCGGACGCTGAGCGTCTCGGCATCGATCTCCGCCTCGGGAATGAACTCGGCCACGCAGCCGAGGAAGTTGAGCGCGTAGCGCTCCGTGTGGAACTCGATGAGATCGTTACCCAGCATCCCGCGCAGGAGCGCCTCATCCACCCCGACGGGGAGGAGGCGGAGGATGTCCGCCGGGGGAAACGGGATGTGCCAGAACTGGTGGATGAGCAGCGGCTCGACTTCCTCGCGGATCATCTCGGCGGCGAGCCCGAAGTGGTAATCCTGGATCCAGACCACCGGCTTCTTGTCCACGCGCCGCACCTCGTCCGCCACCGCGCGGGCGAACTTCTCGTTCACCGCCCGGTAGCGCTCCCAGTACTCGGCGCGATAATGGAAGTGTTGGACGAGCAGGTGGCAGAGCGGCCAGAGCGAGCTGTTCGCGAAGCCCAGGTAGTAGCCATCCACCTCCGCGTCGTCGAGGAAGACGCGGCGGAGGGTGTACGCGGGCGCGTGGGGGGGGACGAACAGCCGCCCCTCGGCATCGGCGGTGGCGGCGTCCGCGGCGCCGGATCCCCACGCCACCCACACGCCGTGCGTGGCCTGCATGGTGGGATCGAGCGCGGAGACGAGCCCGCCCGGCGGCTGGCGCACCTCGATGGTCGGCTCGCCACTCGCTCCCTCCACGAGCCGATGCTCGTAGGGCTCGCGGTTCGAGAGCATGATGAGCGTGCGATCTTCGAGGTACCGCGACAGATCGGGCATAGATCACCTCATCACGCGCACAACGCGTGCCGGGCTGGCCCGCACCACGCCGCGCACGGCGCTCGGGTGCGGGCTGGCGATCGGTGCGCCGCGCGCTAGTTTTTCCGCTCTCTCTCGGACACTCCGCATGCGTCTCCCCAAGATACACGGCGCGCTGCGCCTTGCACTCCTCTCGCTCGTGGCGGCGTGCGCGCCGGCCCACGCGGGCACCGCGTCGGCCGCGCCGGACGGCGCGCCCCGAGCGGAGATCGCCGCCATGATGGAGCGCTCCGCCGGCGCGTGGAACCGCGGCGACCTCGACGCCTTCGTCGACGACTACCTCGACTCCGACCGCACCACGTTCGTGGGACGCCGGGGGATCATCCGGGGACGCGCCGCGATCCGCCAGGTGTACGCGCCGCGCTTCGGGCCCGGCGGCGTGCGCGACTCGCTCTCGTTCGAGCAGCTCGAGGTGGACCCGCTCGCCCCCGGCGTCGCCCACGTGCTCGCGTACTACGTGCTCTCGCGCGGCGATTCGGTCGTGGCCCGGGGCCCCACGTCGCTCGTCATGCTGCGCGTGAACGGCCGCTGGCGCATCGTGCACGACCACTCCAGCTGAGCGCGATGCGCGAGCTGCTCGCGCGCGCACCCGCGCGCATCGACTTCGGCGGTGGGTGGACGGACGTCCCGCCGTACACGACCGAGCAGGGCGGGTGCGTGTGCAACCTGGCGATCACGCGCTACGCCACGGCGCGCCTGGTGGCGCGCGAGTCGGCGTGGGTGGTGGACGATGATGGCGCGACGCGCCACGCCGCCACCGCCGCCGCGCTGGCGCCGGGGGGCGCGGGGGGCGCGGCGGAGCTCGCGTGCGCGGCGCTCCGTCGCGCCGGCGTGGGCCCGGTGTCGCTCACGATGCGCAGCGACTTCCCGCGCGGCGCGGGGCTGGGCGGCTCCTCGGCCGCCGGCGTGGCGCTACAGGCGGCGCTCGCCGCCTGGTGCGGGGAGCGCCCGGCGCGCGAGGTGCTCGCCGAGCGGAGCCGGGCGGTGGAGGTGGAGGAGCTGCACGTCGCCGGCGGAAGCCAGGACCACTACGCGGCGGCGCTCGGCGGCGCGCTCGCGCTGCGCTTCGACCAGCACGTGCACGCGCGGCGCATCCCGCTGAGCGAGCCGCTCGTGCGCGAGCTCGAGCGGCGGTGCGTGGTGGTGTTCACCGGGCAGTCGCGCATCTCCGGCGAGACGATCACCGCGGTCCTCGATGCGTACCGCGCGCGCGACCGGCGCGTCACCGGCGCGCTCGCCCGCATGCGCGCGCTCGCCGAAGCGATGATCGCCGCGCTCGAGCGCGGCGCGGTGGACGAGCTGGGCGCGCTCGTCGCCGAGCACTGGACGCACCAGCGCGCGCTCCACCCGGGCATCACCACCCCGGCGATCGAGCGCGTGCTCGCCGCGGCGGCCGCCGCGGGGGCGATCGGCGGGAAGGCGCTCGGCGCCTCGGGTGGCGGCAGCGTGCTCGTGATCGCCAGGGCCGGGTGCGAGGACGAGGTGCGCCGCGCGGTGCACGCGGTGGCCGAGCCCCTGGCGTGGAGCGTGGACGCGGAGGGCGCGTGCGTGATGGAGACACGGCCGTGAGCGCGGTACCCCGGGGTGATGCGGTGGCCCTCACGCGCGAGCTCGTGCGCATCGACTCGCGCAATCCGTCGCTCGTGCCCGGGGCGCCGGGGGAGCGCGAGGCGGCGCGCGCGCTGGCCGAGGTGCTGCGCGCGTGGGGGTTCCGGGTCGAGGTGCACGACGCGGCGCCGGGACGGCCGAACGTCATCGCCCGGGCCGGGCGCGCGGGCGGCCGCACGCTCATGCTCAACGGCCACCTCGACGTGGTGGGCACCGATGGCATGCGACACCCGCCCTTCGATGCCGCCGAGCGCGAGGGCCGGCTGTACGGCCGGGGCGCGAGCGACATGAAGTCCGGCGTCGCCGCCATGTGCGCCGCGGCGGCGAGGGCGGCGGACGCGGGGCTCGATGGCGAGATCGTGATCGCCGCCGTCGCGGACGAGGAGTGGGAGAGCGCGGGCACCCGCGCCCTCCTGGAGCGCGGCGTCCGCGCCGATGCCGCCATCGTCACCGAGCCCACGCGCCTGACGATCATGCCGGCGCACCGCGGCTTCGCGTGGCTCACGGTCACGGTACACGGACGCGCCGCGCACGGCAGCCGCTACGACATCGGCGTGGACGCCATCCGCCACGCCGGGCTCCTGCTCGCCGAGCTGGACGCGCTGCAGGAGCGCGCGCTCGCCGGGCGCGCCCATCCGCTGCTCGGCCCTCCCTCGCTGCACGCCTCGACGATCGAGGGGGGGATCGGCATGTCCACCTACCCCGACCGGTGCGTGCTGCGCGTGGAGCGGCGCACGATCCCCGGCGAGCGCGCGAGCGACGCCCTGGACGAGCTGCGCGCCGCGTGCGACCGGGTGCGCGCCCGGCGAGCCTCGTTCCGCGCCGACGTCACGCTCGACGTCGCCCAGGGGCCGAGCGACGTGTCGACGGATGCGCCGATCGTCCGGGCGCTCGCCCGTGCCCTCGAGGGAGTGGGCGAGGCCGTCCGCATTGAGGGGATGAGCGCCTGGACCGACGCGGCCCTGCTCAACGAGGCGGGCATCCCGGCCATCTGCTTCGGGCCGGGGGACATCGGGCTCGCGCACGCGGCCGAGGAGTGGGTCGAGGCCGGCGAGATCCGGCGCGCGGCGGACGCGCTGGAACGACTCGCACGGGAGTGGACATCGCAGGGAGGCACCGCATGGCTCAGTTGACCCACGCCGAGTACGACCAGCTCGAGCGAGCGATCGTCGACCGGCGACGGATCGCCATCTACCGCCGGGGGACGGAGTACCTCGTCGTCCCCGAGCGCCTGCGCGTCTCGGGCGGGCGCGAGCTGATCGACTCCACCCACCCCACCACGGGGGAATCGATCACCTTTCGACTCGACGAGGTGGACTCCATCGAGGTGATCCGCTAGCGACCGCCGCTCGCCGATGGTTGGGGGCGCCTGGCGGTGCCACTACCTTACGATGCCCATCCACCCTGACCCGCGCCGAATGCCCTCCCCCTCCCCCTCCCCCTCGCGCCCGGCCCCCGAGCAGCTCGTCGCCATCTACGCCGATGAATCCTGTCTCGGCAACGGGCGCGAGGGAGACAATCCGGGGGGCGCGGGAGGACTGATCGAGATTCGCCACCCGCGCACGGGCGAGATCGCGCGGCGTGACTACTGGCTCTCCGAGCCGGGCACCACGAACAACCGCATGGCGCTCCGCTCGGCGATCACCGGGCTCGAGCTCATCTCCGCCAAGAGGCAGCGGTTCCTCGTGCAGTTCACGAGCGATTCGCGCTATCTCGTGGACGGCATGACGGCGTGGGTGTACGATTGGATGCGGCGCGGCTGGAAGCGGAAGAGCGGTCCGATCGAGAACCTCGAGCTGTGGCAGGAGCTGGTCGCCGCCGCGCGCCCGCACCGCGTGTCCTGGCGCTGGGTACGCGGCCATGCGGGTCACCCGCAGAACGAGTGGGCGAACGTGCTCGCCACGCGCGCGGCCGCCGCGCAGACCAGCTCCCCCGGCCTCGTCCCGTCCGGGTTCGAGGCGTGGCTGGCCGCCGAGCGCGCGCGGGGACGCATGTCGATCTCCCCCGATCCGCTCCCCGACCCGAGCGCGCTTCGCGGCGCGCGAGCGTTACCGGACATCCCGACGAGGAGTCTCTCCTGACGACACTCCTTCCGAGGGCGCCGCGATGAAGAAGATCCTGGTTCTATTGACCATTGGCGTGGTGGCGGGGTACTGGTTGGGATTCAAGGACGCGCAGTCGAACACCCAGGACATCGTCACCCGACTCATCAATCACACCGGCGGCAAGACACGCAACCACCTGAGGTCGAACGCCGATCGCCTCATGGACAGCGTCGAGTCGCACTGATCTTCCCGTCCCCCGAAGCGAGCCGTGAGCGACCACCGTTTCTCGACGCTGAGCGTCCTGATCCCGTGCTATGACGAGGAAGCAACGATCGACCGCACGATCGACGCGGTGCTCGCGCAGCGCGCCACGCTCGAGTCGCTCGGGCTCGCGCTGCAGATCGTGACCGTCGACGACGCATCGCGCGACGGCACGTTCGACCGGCTCACCATCCGCGCGCGCGACGGCGATGGCGCGATCGTCGTCGCCCGGCACCCGGAGAATCGCGGCAAGGGCGCGGCGATCCAGACGGCGCGCGAGTACGCCACGGGCGACCTGGTGATCATCCAGGACGCCGACCTCGAGTATCTCCCCACGGACATCCCGGCGATGATCGCGCCGATCCTGACGGGAGTCGCGGACGCGGTGGTGGGGACGCGCTTCGGCGGCGCGGGCGCGCACCGCGTGCTCTACTTCTGGCACCGCCTCGGCAACCTCGGGCTCACCCTCCTCTCCAACATGTTCACGAACCTGAACCTGACGGACATGGAGGTGGGGTACAAGGCGTTCACGATGGACGTCTTCCGGATCATGCGCCTGACGAACCCGCGCTTCGGCATCGAGCCGGAGATCGTGGCGCGGCTCTCCCAGATGGGGGCGCGGGTGTACGAGGTGCCGATCAGCTATCACGGCCGCACCTACGCCGAGGGGAAGAAGATCACCTGGCGCGACGGGATCGCGGCCTTCTTCCACATCATGCGCGCCCACTTCTCCTCCGCCGCGCAGCCCCGCCTCGCCGCGGACGCCCGCCCCGTCTCCGACACGCCGGCGGGAGCGACGGGCTGAGAAGAGCGGCCATCGGGAGGACGCGGCTGTCGGCTCTCGGCTCTCGGCTCTCGGCTCTCGGCCACGGCACACCCCTGAGGGCTCTCGGCGTGTGCCGTAAGCCGAGAGCCGAGAGCTGACAGCCGTGTCTTGCCGAGAGCCGATGGCCGAGAGCCGACAGCCGCGTCGTCCCCAGCACGGTCTACCGGAGGTAGATAACCCGCGCTCCGCGACGCACATTGAGAGGCGACGCGTTCGAGCGACCCAACTCTCGTGGACCAGCCCATGGACGACCTCGATCGGATGTTTCGACGTCTGGTGCAGAACATTCGGAGTGGATACCCGGAGTACCTCTCGCGCCCGATCGAGGTCTCCGAGCTGTACCAGAACCTGATCCCCTACCGGCACAACAGGCGCGAGCTCGAGATCGAGACCAACCAGGACTACGAGGCGGCGCTCTGCCGCCTGCTGTCGGGGGAGCGCGGGTACCTCATCGTGGATGGCGCGCTCGCCGAGGCGATGCGCCGCGAGCTGACCTCGCCCAACCCGAACACGGCGATCTTTCGCGAGTTCGCCGCCACTCGCGTGGCGCTCGCGCCGGAAGCGCAACGACGGTGGCAGGAGCTGGGCGGCGACCTGGCGAGCGCGCCGACGTCGAGCCCACCCGCCGCACCTCCACCTCCTCCACCCCCTCCCGCTCCCGCGGCGCCGACGGTGCGTCCCGTGGGGGCGCGCGCCTCGATGAGCGCCCCGGTCGATGCGGCCCCCGCCGCCGAGTGGAGCGCTCCTCCCCCGCCGGCGCCGCGGGCGAGCGGAGCGGCGCCCGCTCCCGCCGCGACGGAGAGCGCGAGCGGCACGAGCGGATCCACCGCCGGCGCCGCGCAGGGAGGGAACTGCCGCTACTGCGGCGGGACGCTCCCGATCGGACGCCGCTCGGCGTTCTGCCCGCACTGCGGGCAGAACCTCACGATCCAGCGCTGCCCCGCGTGCGGCACCGAGCTGGAGCTGAACTGGAAGTACTGCATCACGTGCGGGCGCGGCGTCGGCGCGTCGTGAGGGGGGTCGTCCCGGCCCTGTTCGTGGCGACCGTCGTGCTCCTCGCCGTGGCGTGTCATGGCGACGAGCGGCGCACCGGCGTGCCCGCCGACACCGCGCTCCGCGTCGTCACCGACACGACCGCTCGTCCGGACAGCACCGCGGTCGACAGCCTGGGGCCGGCCGGAGGCACGGGGGGGAACGTGACCACGGCCGGCGGGGGCGCCGGCGGCGAGACGCTGGTGCTCGCCGCCGACAGCGCGGCGGGCGACGCGCTCTATCACGGGCGCGCGCGCTGCTTCACCTGCCACGGCGAGCGCGGGGAGGGGGCGGCGAATCTCGGGCCGGATCTCACCGACACCACGTGGGTGGACGGCGGCGGATCGCTCGATGCCATTCGCGACGCCATCGCGCGCGGCGTCGCGAGCCCGCGCGTGTCGCCGGTGGCGATGCCCGCGTACGCGGGGATGCTGACCCCCGACGAGATCGCCCGCACCGCCGCGTACGTGTACACGCTCTCTCACCCCGGCTCCACGGCCGCCGACACCGCGCGCACGCCGGCGGCCGCGGGGGCGGGGGCGGGGGCGGGGGCCGGGGCGTCGACGTCGGCGCACTCGCCGGGCGATTCCACGGCGCGCCCATCGGCCGCTCCGATCGCCGGCGACACCACGCGCCCCCCCGACGGAACGTGAGCCCGACGCTCGCGGTGATCCCCGGCGACGGGATCGGCCCCGAGGTGGTGCGCGAGGCGCTCGGCGTGCTCGAGGCGGTGGAGTCGCGCTTCCACCCCGGCATCCAGGTGGAGATGCTCCCGTACGGCGCCGACCACTACCTGCGCACCGGCGAGACCATCCCGCCCGAGGAGATGAACCGGCTCGGGCGCGACTTCGACGCGATCCTCGTGGGCGCACTCGGCGATCCGCGCGTCCCGGGGAACGAGCACGCGCGGGACATCCTGCTCGGCATGCGCTTCCAGCTCGACCTCTACGTGAACGAGCGTCCCGCGCGATTGATGGACGCGCGCCTCACGCCGCTCCGCGACAAGCAGCCGCGGGACATCGATCTCGTCGTCTTCCGCGAGAACACGGAAGGGCTGTACGTGTCGGTCGGCGGGACGTTCAAGAGCGGGACGCCGGACGAGATCGCGATCGCCGAGGAGCTCAACACGCGCAAGGGCGTGGAGCGGATCATCCGCTACGCCTTCGAGTGGGCGCGCGAGAACGGGCGGACGCGCGTGACGATGGCGGACAAGGCGAACGCGATTCCCGCGCACCATCTCTGGCGCCGCGTGTTCGATGAGGTCGGGCGGGAGTACGCCGACGTGGAGCGCGACACCCGGTACATCGACGCGATGGCGATGGACCTCGTGCGCAACCCGGAGGCGTTTCAGGTCATCGTGACGGGGAACCTGTTCGGCGACATCCTCTCGGACCTCGCCTCGATCCTCGTCGGCGGCCTCGGGCTGGCGCCGAGCGCGAACCGCAATCCGGGTGGCGTGACGATGTACGAGCCCGTGCACGGCAGCGCCCCCCCGCTCGCCGGGAAGAACGTCGCGAACCCCATGGCCGCGATCCTCACCCTGGCGATGATGCTGCGCGACCTCGACTCCCCCGCCGCCGCCGACGCCGTGGAGGACGCGGTGCGATCGGCGATCGCGGAAGGGGTGGGGACGCGGGACATCGGTGGGGCGATGGGGACGACGGAAGTGGGACGTTGGATCGTGGAGCGGGTGGCGGAGGAAGGGCGTCGGACGTAAGGGGTGAGGCGCGAGTCGGAGCGAGGGGTGATGAGGCGCGAGTCGGAGCGAGGACCACCCGGTGCGAAGGACGCCGGGGGTGCGGCGCCCGTCCGACTCGCCTCGCTCCGGGCGGTCTTCGCACCCACTCGCGCCTCACCCCCGACTCGCTTCGCTCCAGGTGGTCGTCGCTCCGTCTCGCGCTTCACCCCCGACTCGCTTCGCTCCTGCTCCTCTGGCCACTGTCAATTCCCCCCGACATCTTTCTTCGAGACACCATCTCTTCCCCGTTCCCGGCCACTCCGATGAAGACACAGGGCCAGTCGCGCGACATCGTGTTTCTGTCCGCCGTCCGCACGCCGTTCGGGACGTTCGGGGGAACGCTCAGGGACTTCAGCGCCATCGACCTCACCGTGTTCGCGGCGCGCGCGGCCATGGAGCGCGGGGGAGTCGAGCCGGCGGAGATCCAGCACGCCGTCTTCGGCAACGTCATGCAGACCACGTCCGACGCGATCTACTTCGCGCGGCACGTGGCGCTCAAGTCGGGGTGCCCGATCGAGACGCCGGCGCTCACCGTGAACCGGCTGTGCGGCTCGGGGTTCCAGGCGGTCGTCTCCGGCGCCGAGGAGATCCTGCTCGGCGAGGCCGAGGTGTGCCTCGTGGGCGGCGGCGAGTCGATGTCGCAGGCGCCGCACATGGTGCGCGGGCTGCGCTGGGGACTCCCGCTCGGGAAGATGCCCCCGCTGGAGGACTCCCTCTGGGAGGGGCTCCGGGATCCCGTCGCCGGGCTCGCGATGGCGGAGACCGCGGAGAAGCTCGCCACCCAGTACGGCCTCGACCGCGGATGCGTCGACGAGTACGCCCTCCGCTCGCAGCAGACGGCCAGGCAGGCGTGGGAGCGGGGCGTCTTCGAGGATGAGGTGATCGGGATCCCCGTGCGCAACCCGCGGACGCGGCAGACGGAGGAGTTCCGGCGCGATGAGCACATGCGTCCCGACAGCACCATGGAGGGGCTCGCGAAGCTCAAGCCCGTGTTCAAGGCGGACGGCGTGGTGACGGCGGGGAACGCGTCGGGGATCGGCGACGGCGCCGGCGCGCTCGTGATCGCGAGCGACGAGTGGGCCAGCAAGAAGGGCGCGCGCCCGCTCGCGCGCCTCGTGTCGTGGGGCGTCGCCGGCGTCGATCCGACGATCATGGGGATCGGCCCCGTCCCGGCGTCGAAGATCGCGCTCCGCAAGGCGAAGCTGTCGCTCGACGACATGGACCTGATCGAGGTGAACGAGGCGTTCGCGCCGCAGGTCTGCGCCGTGGAGCGCGAGCTCCGCATCCCGCGCGAGAAGTTCAACGTGCACGGCGGGGCGATCGCCCTGAGCCACCCCCTCGCCGCCTCCGGCGCGCGCATCACCGCGCACCTGATCCACGCGCTCCGCTCGGGCGGAGGACGCTACGGGCTCGGCTCCGCGTGCATCGGCGGCGGCCAGGGGATCGCCGTCATCGTGGAGGCGCTGGCCTGACGTGGCGGGCGCGACCGGCAGTCGCGGCGCGCCCGCTCCGGCACGGTTCGCGCACCGTGCGCCATCCGTGACATCGAGGCGAACCAGCATGTACACGCGCCGACCGATCGCCCTGCTCGCCACCCTGCTCGCCACCCAGCTCGGCGCCTGCGCCACGACGGGCGGGAGCGCGCCCCCCGCGTCCGGGCCCGCCGCCGAGACCGCGGCGGGGCCGGAGGTGACGTGGCCCATCAAGACGCGCTACCACATCGACCTCTGGCTGCACGGCTACGCCATGCTCCAGAGCGACACCACGCTCGTCCCGTACTTCAAGCGCGGCTACCGCGACCAGCTCACGGTGCTCAAGAACCGCGCGAACGTCTTCTCCGTGCTCGACGCCAACCGCGAGCAGCTCCGCCGCCGGCTCGCCGCCAACCCGGGGCTCGTCGGCGGACAGTTCCTCCCGCTGTACTTCGCGTCGTGGGAGGACATGCAGAAGGGGATCGACATCTTCCTCCGCGCGGAAGGCGACCCCCGGCGCTCGAACGACCCCGAGACGCAGCGCCTCATCGCCACCTTCGCCGCCTCCTTCCCCTCCGGCGCGGATCGCGACTGGCTGCGGCTGTTCGAGCAGGGGCTCACCGACGAGAGCCGGAAGTTCTACCAGAGCTACTGGAACCAGCAGCAGCGCGAGCGGAGCGGCACGCTCGCCGCCCTCGACTCGCTCTGGTCGAAGGTGTACCTCCCCAAGTTCCAGGGCTTCCTCAACAACACCCGCCAGCAGTCGGGCGAGCTGTTCGTCTCGCTCCCGCTCGACGGCGAGGGGCGGACGATCTCCGCCGGCGGCCGGTCGAACGAGATCGCCGTCACCTTCCCCGATGGGGAGCGGAACGCGCTCGACGCGGTGTACGTCTTCGCGCACGAGGCGGTGGGGACGCTGGCCAACCAGGCGGTGAGCGACAACACCACGCCGGCGGAGAAGCGCGCCGGGACGGCCGACCGGTACACCAGCGCGGCCGCGGTGCGCGGCGGAGCACTTCTCGTGCAGCGCGTCGCCCCGGAGCTGCTCGACGGCTACGAGCGCTATTACCTCCGGTCGGCGAACGTGACGGTGACGGGCGACCCCGCCGCCGCGCTCGCCCGCGCCTTCCCCCTCCCGCAGCAGATGCTCGACGCCATGAACCGTCAGATCGGCGTGGTGCTCAGCGGGATCTGAGCGATCATGGCCGACGGCGATCTTCCGGCGCCCCCGCCCCCGCCCCCGCCCCCGCCGCCACCCACCCCCCCGGCGGCTCCGGTCCGGCTCGACCGCGCGGCGCTCGAGCGCGTGCTCGCGCGCGCCGCCGAGCTGCAGGGCTCCGAGGCCGACCCGTCGGAGGCCATGCTCACCGAGGCGCAGCTCCTGGATGTGGGGCGCGAGGTGGGGCTCGCGCCGGAGCACCTGCGCCAGGCGCTCGCCGAGGAGCGGACGCGCACGCTGGTGCCGGAGGAGCACGGCGGGATGGCGCGGCTGTTCGGCACGGCGAGGGTGCACGCGAGCCGGACCGTGCGCGCGAGCGCCGAGCGCGTGCTGGCGGCGCTGGATGCGTGGCTGCAGCGCGACGAGTGCCTGCGGATCAAGCGCCGCTTCCCCGACCGCACGCTGTGGGAGCCGCGGCAAGGGCTGGTGACCGAGTTCCGGCGCACGCTCAACGTGGGGGGGAGCGGATACCACCTGTCGCGGGCGCGCGAGGTCTCGGCGACGGTGGTGCCGGTGGACGATGGACGCGTGCTCGTGCGGCTGGAGGCCGATCTCGGGAACGTGCGGGTGGAGCGCGTGGCCGCCGGCGGCGTGGTCACCGGGAGCGGCGCGCTCGGCGCGGCGACGCTCATCACGCTCGGCTTCTTCCCCCCGGTGGCGATCGCCGTCGCGGGGGTCGCGGCGGTGGGCGGCTTCTTCGTGGCGCGCAGCCACGCTCCCATCGTCGCCCGCGCGCAGCTGGCGCTCGAGCAGTTGCTCGACCGCCTGGAGCGCGGCGAGCTCCCCCGGCCCTCGCTGCTCGCCACGCTCGGGGTGCGGACGTGAACGGCCCGGGAATCGGGAATCGGGAATCGGGAATCGCCGACGCGCTCCTCGCCGTTTCGATTCCCGATTCCCGTTTCCCGATTCCCGATTCCCGATTCCCGTGTAGTTTCCGACTGACTCGTTGACTCACCGTCTCACCGTGCGGCTCCGCCGCCGCCTCTCGTGGGGAGGACGATGCCCGACATCCGGAAAGTAGGCGTACTCGGCGCGGGGCTCATGGGGTCCGGGATCGCGCAGGTATGCGCGCAGAGCGGCTTCGACACGAAGGTGCGGGAGATCTCCGACGCGCTCTGCCAGCGCGGAAAGTCGAACATCGAGAAGTCGTTCAACCGCGCGATCGAGAAGAGCAAGGGGAAGGTCACCGACGCCGACCGCGACGCGGCGATGGCGAAGCTCTCCTTCACCACCAACGTCGCCGACCTGGCGGACTGCGACATCGTCATCGAGGCGGTGGTCGAGGATCTCGAGCTCAAGAACGCGATCTGGAAGGAGCTCGACGCGCTCTGCCCCGAGCACACGATCTTCGCGTCGAACACCTCCAGCCTGACGATCGCCGCCATGGCCGCGGCCACCGCGCGCGCCGACCGGATGGTGGGGCTGCACTTCTTCAATCCGGTGCCGGTGATGAAGCTCGTGGAGGTCGTGCGCACGGTGACCACGAGCCAGCAGACGTTCGACCAGGCGTTCGCGTTCGCGCGGCGGCTCGGCAAGGAGCCGATCGCGGCGAAGGACAACTCCGGGTTCGTCGTGAACCTGCTGCTCGTCCCCTACCTCGTGGACGCGATCAACGCGCTCGAGCACGGCGTGGCGACCGTCGAGGACATCGACAAGGGGATGATGCTGGGCACGGGGTACCCGATGGGACCGTTCACGCTGCTCGACTTCGTCGGACTCGACACGACGTACAAGATCGCCGAGATCATGTTCGACGAGTACCGCGAGAAGCGTTACGCGCCCCCGCCGCTCCTCAAGCGCATGGTGCTCGCGGGAATGTACGGCCGGAAATCGGGGAAGGGGTTCTACGACTACTCCGTCGACCCGCCGCGCGTGACCGACCTGGGACTCTGACGGCGCTCCCGGCGCCGTCGCCCGCTCCCCCGGCCGTTCTCGAGAGATGCCGCTCCCTTCGCTCCCCCCCATCCACACCGACCTCCTCTCCCGCGCCGTCTATGCCGAGGGCGCGGGGATCGCGCGCGCGCTCCCGGAGGCGGTGATGGTGGCCCGCGACGCGAGCGACGTGGAGGCGATCGTGCGGTGGGCGGCGGGGCGCGGCCAGCCGGTGATCGCGCGCGGATCGGGGAGCGGGATGGCCGGGGGCGCGGTGGGGCACGGCACGATCCTCGACCTGAGCCGCCTCGATGCGATCGGCGACGTGGACGTGCCGCGGCGGCGCGTGTGGGCGGGCGCGGGCGCCGTGCGCGCCGCCGTGGACGAGCGGGCGCGCTCGCACGCCCTCCGCCTCCCGGTGGATCCGTCGAGCGGCTCGTTCTGTACCGTCGGCGGGATGGCGGCCACCAACGCCGCCGGCGCGCACACGCTCCGCTACGGGGCGATGCGCGCGTGGGTGACCGCGCTCGACTGCGTCTTCGACGACGGGACGCGCGCCGTCGTGCGCCGCGGCGGACCCGTGCCCTCGGAGGTCCCCGCCGTCCGCCGCTTCCTCGACCGCGCGCACGCCGCCGTGCTCGCCGATGGATCCCGCGCCGTCCACGCCGGCGTGCGGAAGGATTCCTCCGGCTACGCGCTCGCCGAGTACGCGCGCTCGGGGGAGCTCGTCGATCTGCTGGTGGGCAGCGAGGGGACGCTGGCGCTCTTCGTCGGCGTGGAGGTGGCGCTCGATCCGGTTCCCGGCGCGACGAGCAGCCTGCTCGCCGAGTTCTCCTCGCTCGAGCGCGCGGTGGATGCGGCCACCCGCGCCCGCGTGGCCGGCGCCTCCGCCTGCGAGCTGCTCGATCGCACCTTCCTCGACGTCGCCGCGCAGGGGAGCGCGGGGCCGGCCGTCGATCCGGGCGCCGAGGCGGCGCTGCTCGTGGAGGTGGAGGGCGCCGACGCGGTCGCCGCGGCCGAGGTGGCGCGCGCGCTCGCGGCCACCTTCGACCGCGCGGGCGCGACGCGCGTGCGCCTCGCGCTCGATCCGGACGCGGAGCGCGAGCTCTGGGAGCTGCGGCACGCGGCCAGCCCGATCCTCGCCCGCCTCGATCCGGCGCTCAAGTCGATGCAGTTCATCGAGGACGGCGCCGTCCCCCCCGACCGGCTCCCCGACTACGTGCGCGGCGTGCGGCGCGCGCTCGAGGCGCGCGGCATTCGCGGGGTGATCTTCGGTCACGCCGGCGACGCCCACGTCCACGTGAATCCGCTCGTGGACGTCCGCCTCCCGGACTGGCGCGAGCGCGTGCGCGGCGTGCTCGACGACGTGACCGCGCTGGTGGCGAGGCTCGGCGGAACGCTCGCGGGGGAGCACGGCGACGGGCGCCTCCGCACTCCCCTGCTCGACCGCGTCTGGCCCGAGTCCGCCCTCCGCCTCTTTCGCCTGGTGAAGGGCGCGTTCGATCCGCGCGGGATCCTGAATCCCGGCGTGAAGGTCCCGCTCCCCGAGCAGCGCCCGATCGACGAGATCAAGTACGACCCCTCGCTTCCCCCGCTCCCGGCCGCGGCGCGCGGCGCGCTGGATGCGGTGGAGCGCGACCGCGCCTACGCGATGCTCCGTCTCTCGCTCCTCGAGCGGCGGTGACGGACGGATCGCGATGGAGCGGCGCCGCGCGACCGCCCCGAGTAGATTGCGCTCGCCCGGCCGCGCCGGCTCCCGATCGCCACGCCGCCCCCGATCCCGTTCGGTCCCTCCGAGCCCCCAACCTCCGACCCCCACCCCCTGCCGTGTACATCTACGAGCCCACCGTCAGCGTCCTCGCCCGGCCCGCGTTCCAGGAGCCGCCACACCTCGGCGTCCAATGGCTCGGTGAGAGCACCGATGGCGAACGGCTCGCGGAGTTCGCCGGGCGGCTCTGCTACATGAGCCAGCGCAATCCCGCGGGGCGCGCCACGCGCGACTACCTCGAGAACATCAAGCGGCAGGGGCACGGGAGCGTCCTCGAGCACGCCAACTACTCCCTCCTCATCGAGGGGGTGAGCCGCTCGCTCACCCACGAGCTCGTGCGCCACCGCGCCGGCTTCGCCTACTCGCAGCTCTCCCAGCGCTACGTGGACGAATCGGAGGCCAGCTTCGTCGTGCCGCCGGCGATCGCCGGGGACGAGGCGCTCGAGGGTGCCTGGCGCGAGCAGATCGAGGGAGCCCAGCGGAGCTACGTGGCGCTCGTGGAGCAGCTCATGGGGCGTTACGGCTGGGTGGCCGACAAAGTCCATCGTCGGAAGATGGCGCGCGAGGCCGCGCGCGGGGTGCTCCCGAACTCCACCGAGACCAAGATCGTCGTCACCGGCAACGCGCGCGCGTGGCGGACGATGCTCGAGCTGCGGTCGAGCGAGGGCGCGGAGCTGGAGATCCGGCGGCTGGCGGTCCTGATCATCCGCGTCCTGCAGGCGGAGGCGCCGGCCTTCTTCTCCGACTTCGAGATCTACACCGCCATCGACCGGCGAGAGGCGGCGCGGGTGGGGCACCACAAGGTGTGACGGCGCCGCGCGGGCGACGCGGCGTGACGGGCCTCGCAACACGTCATTGCGCGCCGTTTCGACCACTCTTATTTTGCGCCGTCATTGAACCTGGCATCGTGCTTGCACGACGGCTCGAGCGATTCTCGCCGACACCTCGTGAGCGTACCAACCGGGCGAGCAGTGGGGCTGCGGTGGTGAGTGAGAGCGAACGGCTGCCATCGACGAGTGGCGCGGATGACGCGAATCGGATTCGCCTTCAACCAGAAGCCTGACCAGGTCCCGCTCCGCCTCGAGAACGAGACGCCGCGAGCCGACGACGAGCCTCCCAGTAGCCGCCGGGACATCACGTCCCGGCATGCCGCGCCTCCCGCGCCGGAGGCGGCGATCGCGTCGACGGCCGTCACCGGCCCGAGCGAGCCGCCCACGGACGATGAGTTCGCCGAGTGGGACAGCGCGGAGACGATCGACGCGGTGGAGCGAGCGCTCGCCGGTCTGGGCGAGGTGGTGCGGCTCGAGGCCAACGCGGACTTTCCCGAGCGGCTGCGCGCCGCTCGCCCCGACATCGTGTTCAACATGGCCGAGGGGCTGCGCGGCGTGAACCGCGAGGCGCACGTCCCGGCCATCTGCGAGTTCTTCGGCATTCCCTACTCGGGCTCCGATCCGTTCACCCTCTCGCTCTGTCTCGACAAGGCGAAGACGAAGGAGCTGCTGGCGTACCACGGGGTCCCGACCGCGCCGTTCACGGTCGTGCGCGAGCTCGAGCCGCTGGACGCGATCGATGCCCGGTTCCCGCTCGCCGCGTCCCGCTTCCCGCTCTTCGTCAAGCCCGTCCACGAAGGCTCGTCGAAGGGGATCACGGAGCGGAACCTGTGCGGCTCGTTGGACGAGCTGGAGGCGCAGCTCGCCTTCCTGCTCGCGCGGTACGAGCAGCCCGTGCTGGTGGAGGAGTTCCTGCCCGGCGCCGAGTTCACCTGTGCGGTGCTCGGCAACGGCGCGGCGGCGCGCGTGCTCCCGCTCGTCGGGATGCGCTTCGACGCCCTCCCCGACGGCGCGCTCCCGGTGTACGGCTACGAGGCGAAGTGGCTCTGGGATCGGCCGGACCACCCGCTCGAGATCTTTGAGTGCCCCGCGCGGATCGACGAGGCGACACGGCGCGCGATCGAGGACGTCGCGCTCGCCGCCTACCGCGTGCTCGCGTGCCGGGACTGGTCGCGCATCGATGTGCGGCTGGACGCGGCGGGCGTGCCCAACGTGGTGGAGGTGAATCCCCTCCCGGGGATCCTCCCGAACCCCGCGGACAACTCGTGCTTTCCCAAAGCGGCCCGCGCCGCCGGAATGAGCTACGACGAGCTCGTTCAGGCGTGCGTGCGTGCCGCGGCGGAGCGGCAGGGAGTTCCCCTGTCCGGAAGGGCCGCGTATCGAGCCTCGCTCGAGCGCCGACGCGCGGCGGCGATGGGCTGAGCACGCACGTGGCACGGCACCACCGCGCGTGGCATCCGAGCGATGCGACGTGCCGGTGTCGCCCTCCCCGTCCGCGTCCCGGCCCCACCAACGAGTGGGAGGGGTACATGAAGATCGCTCTGCTGTTCGACGGCGCATCCGCGCTCGGCAAGACGCCCGACGTCCTGATCCTCGACACGATCGAGGCGATCGAGGGCGTCCTCGTCGCCGAGGGGAACCAGGTGACCCGCGTCCCCGTGATGCCCGACGGCCGCTGGGTCGAACGCGTGCGCCGCGGCAAGCTCGATCTCGTCGTCAACCTCTGCGAGGGGATCGACGGCGTCGCCGCGCTCGAGCCCTCGGTGATCTCCGTGCTCGAGGTGATCGGCGTCCCGTTCACCGGCGGCAGCTCGTGGACCACGTCGCTCTGCCTTCGCAAGCACGTCGTCAACGCCATCCTCGAGCGCGCGGGGCTCCCCGTCCCCCGGTTCGGCGTCGTGCGCCCGGGCGGCGCGATCCCCACCGTCGGCTTCCCGGCCATCTGCAAGCCCGCCGCCGAGGACGCCTCCATCGGCGTGGAGCAGCGCTCCGTGGTGCGCACGGTGCGCGCGCTCGCGGCGCGCGTGGAGGCGATGCACGAGCGGTGGGACGAGCTGCTCGTCCAGCGCTACATCGATGGGCGCGAGGTGAACGTCGGCATCCTCGGCGACACCGTCCTCCCGATCTCCGAGATCCGGTTCGACGACATGCCCAAGGGGATGTGGCGCATCGTGTCGTACCGCTCCAAGTGGGAGCCCGGGAGCGATGAGGATGGCGGCACGGTGCCGCAGTGCCCCGCCGATCTCGAGCCGGGGCTCGCCGACGAGCTGCGGCGCATCGCGCTCGCCGCCTGGCAGGTCGTGGGCGGCAGCGGCTACGGGCGCGTCGACCTGCGCATCGACCGCGCGGGACGCCCCTGGATTCTCGAGGTGAACGCCAACCCCGACATCGCGCCCGATGCCGGGCTCGCGCGCATGGCGCGCGCGGCGGGGATGGACTACGGCGCGCTCGTGCGCGCGGTCTGCGAGCAGGCGCTCGTCCGCCGCGACATGCAGAACGCCGAACGCTGGGCCCTCGCCCAACGACTCTCCGGTGTGGCGACCGCCGCGGACCCCGCGGCGCTGGACCTGTTCGCCGTCGGCCAGCGCTGACCGTGGACATTCCCATACGCACCGCCGACCTCCCCCCCGGGCTCCACGCCCGGCTCGCCGCGCTCCTCCGCGCCACCGGCGCGTTCACGGAGGACGAGGTGGGGGTGGCGGTCGGCATGTACGACGAGATGTGCGAGCACGGCGCGCGGCGGCCGGATCCGGCCGCCGTGGCCGGGGGCGATGACGCTCCCGCCCGGGATCTCCGGCACCCGGCCGCCGACGCCTCGCCACTTTCCGACTACCGCTTCCTCGGCGCCTTCACCCCGGAAGACGTGTTGGTCGGCTACGCCTGCTACGGTCCGACGCCGTCGACGGACCGCACGTTCGATCTGTACTGGATCGCCGTGGATCCCGCCGCGCACGGGACAGGCATCGGAACCCTTCTCCTCTCCGAGGTCGAACGAAGGCTTCAGGGACATCACGCCCGCTTGCTGGTGGTGGAAACATCGTCCCGATCCGATTACGCCCAGACGCGCAGCTTCTATGGGCGGCGAGGCTACACGGAGCACGCACGCGTGCGCGACTTCTACGCGCCCGGCGACGACCGGATCATCCTCACGAAACGGTTCCAAGACTCGCCCCGAGGGGCGGGGAGCGCATCGCCATGACTGAATGGCAGCGAATTCTGAAGGAAGACAGCATCGCCACTCTCGAGAAACTCGCCGAGCGGTTCGGCCGCGACGTCATCGACGTCGAGGCGTTGCAGCCGGCGTTCGACAACTTCCAGATGCGGATCACGCCGGCCGCGCTGGAGCAGATCCAGGAAGTCGGCGACCCGATGTGGAACCAGTACGTCCCCACCGTCCAGGAGCTCGACATCCAGGACGGGATCATCGACTCGCTCGATGAGGACGCCGACTCGCCGGTGCCGAACATCACGCACCGGTATCCCGACCGCGTGCTCTTCCTGGTGAGCCCGGTGTGCGCCTCCTACTGCCGCTTCTGCACGCGGCGGCGCAAGGTGGGCGACCCGGAGAAGATCCCGCTCAACCAGTACGACTCCGCGTTCGAGTACATCCGGAGCCATCCCGAGATCCGGGATGTGATCATGTCCGGTGGCGATCCGCTGATGCTCTCCGACCGTCGCCTCGAGTACATCCTGCAGAAGCTCCGCGAGATCCCCCACGTGGAGATCATCCGCCTGGGGAGCCGCATCACCTCGCACCTGCCGCAGCGGATCACGCCGGAGCTCTGCGAGATGATCAAGCAGTACCATCCGGTGTACATGAACACGCACTTCAACCACCCGCGCGAGCTCACCCCCGAATCGGTGGCGGCGCTCGGCCGGCTGGCGGACGCCGGGGTCCCCCTCGGCTGCCAGACGGTGCTCCTGCGCGGCGTGAACGACGACCCGGCGGTGATGATGGAGCTGATGCGGAAGCTGCTCGCCGCGCGCGTCCGGCCGTACTACATCTACATGGCCGACCAGGTGGCGGGCGGGGAGCACTTCCGCACGACCGTCCAGAAGGGGCTGGAGATCATCAAGGCGCTCCGCGGCTGGACGTCGGGGCTCGCCGTGCCGCACTTCGTGATCGACTCCCCCGGCGGCGGCGGCAAGGTCCCGCTCCTCCCGGAGTACGTGGAGGAGATCAACGACGACGAGGTCGTCTTCCGGAACTACGAGGGGAAGCGCTTCGTCTACAAGCAGCCGCGCGTCCCGAGCGCGGCCCCGTGCGGCACCGCCGACGACGCGTCCACGCCGGACATCGTGCCGATCGAGGTGGCGACGAAGAAGCGCGCCCGCCGGCGCAGGGCGGCGGGGGACTGAGGGGTCGGGGGCCAGGGGCCCGGGGCGGGGGGTGG